>NZ_NKIS01000031.1:0-5573 GCF_002278815.1 Novosphingobium sp. PASSN1
TTCGCGCTCGACTTGCGGCTCGGCAGCCGCGCGGGGTTCCATCGCAACGAGCGCATGCTCAGCCTTGATCCGCGCTACGTTGTTGCGTTCCCCGGCAATGGCGTACTTGAACGCCTCGTGATCGACGCCAAGGCGCGCCGGGTTACCGTGGTCGACCGTCGCGGGCCGCTGGGCACGTGCCCCAAGGCGCCAGCCAATGGAGCGCCGGGCTGAAGGCCCCCCGCTCTTGCCAGCGTCCTCAGGGGCGCTGGCAATCTGCACTTGCTGATGGGCACCGGACAGCCTATCTTACCTTCGTCTTACATCTGGAGAGTGTGTTGTGGGCGTTCATGACCGGTTGACGACTGTCATCTCGACCAAGGGCCAGGTCATTCTGCCCAAGGCAATCCGCGACCAGCTCCAGTGGGGAGCAGGAACGCGGCTCACGGTTGAGAACACGCCGGAGGGCGTCCTACTCAAATCCACACCGGTGTTCGCCGCTTCCAGTATCGATGCGCTATTCGGATCGATGCGGCATGATGGACCAGCGCTGTCGATCGACGACATGAGTGCAGCTATTGCGCAGGAGGCCGAGCGGCGTGCGCGCGATTGATACCAATGTGATCGTCCGCTTCCTGACGGCGGACGATGCCGCTCAGGCTGCGGTCGCGCACCGGGCCATCGAGGCTGGCGATATCTTCATCCCGACGACCGTCCTCCTCGAAACCGAGTGGGTGCTTCGCAGCGGCTACGGCTTCTCAAGTGAGGCCATTGGAACTGCCCTTGCAGGTCTGGCAGGTCTGCCTGGCGTTGCCGTTGAAGATCCGGGGGCATTGGCCTTTGCACTTGATGGTATGGCGGGTGGCATGGACTTCGCCGACGCGCTGCATCTTGCCAAGGCCGATGGCTGCATTGCCTTTCTGAGCTTCGATCTCAAGCTCGCCAAAGCCGCCAAGGGACGGTCTTCGGTTCCTGTTATGGTACCCTGAACCGGGCCAGTGTCCGGAACTCGTGCTGATTGGTGCCGTTTGGCCGGGGCCATTGTAGCGATCCGGAAACACGAGCTTCGGCGGCGTGCTCCCATGTGCAGATCTGAAGTCGCGGGCGGCACGAAACGCACCACCGAGGTCAGAGACGAGGCCCGGTAGTGGGGCAAGTTCAGGGCCAGTCAAAGCCGCAAAATACCACGAAATGGCGGGACTCCAGACCGGCTTAGGCCCGGGGCCATCCGGCTCTTCGCGAACCCCTCCCTGAAGGCACCGGCAGCCCCTCGCAACCCCGATCTGGCCGGCCGTGTTGCCGTGCTACGCACGGCTGCCCGCACCACCCGTCCTGATCGAGGTTCCCCTTCGGTGCGAGCGGCTGCCGCCCCCTTCTGACGGTCAGTTCGCAGCCGGGATGGCCCCGGACCTGCGCGTTCAGGAGAAGACCCATGACCAATCTCGTTATCCTCGTCGGCCGCATCGCCCGCGATCCCGAAACCCGCACCACCACCGGCGGAACCAGCATCACCAGCCTCTCGGTCGTCACCGACCGGCCCGCCCGCAAGGACGGCAAGACCTACAAGGATGAGAACGGCTACACCGCCAAAGACAACGAATTCCACCGGATCACCTGCTTCAATGGCCTCGGCCAGAACGTCGCCAAGTTCTGCAGCAAGGGCCAGCTGGTCACGGTCGAGGGCCGTATCCATTACACCCAGTGGGAAGACCAGGACGGCACCAAGCGCTACGGCTGCGAGATCATCGCCGACAAGGTCGATTTTCTCACCAAGGGCCGCGGGACCTCCGGCGACAGCGCGCCCGACATCGACGAGGATTGAGGGGCTGGTCCCCTCTCGAACAAGGCCCCGGCAGAGCGATCTGCCGGGGCCTTTTTTGTGCTTGGGCCGCAATCGGCGGCGCGGGGGCATGGAGCCCCACGCGCCGCCGGGATTGTCGCTTAAGTTGCAGACAGCCGCTTGATCGCGGTATCGATGCCAAGTGTCATCGAGACACGCAGCAGCTGCTTGAGCTGCGCCGGTTCGAGCACTTCAGCACCGCAATCGAGCAGCACTTTGCCGAGATCGGCGGCCGCCTCCTCGCGCAGACGCGCCTCGCGGCTGACAAGTTCATCACGCTCTGCCCGAAGCTTTAGAAGGGCATCGCGCGCACTGGTTTTTGACCGGGCCATATCAGGGTCCTTTCGATCTGGCCGTTGGACCCCTCCGCTCTCAATCTTGCCATGCTTGCGCCGCGTTTCAAGGGGGCATACAGCAATCCTGATCGTTGCGGCTACCCGAGAGGTTGGAAGGTTCTCTCGCAGAGGTGGCCAAGCATGATGGCGCCTTTGGGTCCGCGTCAAGGACGACGGGGCCCCACCATTTTGCCGGGACGAGCCCGACAAAATCGTTGCCCCCATCGCCGCTGCACGGCCGCGCTTGCGCGCGGTCCCTGACCCGGCCCGTCGGCACCATCGCAGGGTCCCTGATGCGACGCATCGTCATCAGGAGGAGACAGCCATGTTCATTTCAGCACACGCAGCGCATGCAGAGTTCCAAACGGCGTTTGACACCAACAGCGCGTGGATTGCGGCCCTCGATCAGGCCCATGCCCGGGCCCAGCACAGCTACTTCACCCAGTACGTCCTGACCGATGGGCAGACCGGCTATCTGGTGATTGATGAGGGGGACTATGCCGCGCTGCCGGCTGATCTCGAGCGGCGTGTCATTGACTCGGTACGGGGCAAGCTCAGCGACGAATTCTAGATGCTGATCAGAACCACGCAGGGAGGGCGTCCGCCAGGGCGTTCTCCCTTTTTCTTTGCTCACTCACCTTCTCGCCCTGCCTGCATGTGGCGCATTTTGGAGCCAGTCAGGTATCCTGAAGAAAAATCCCCGCCGAACCACTTGGGCTCGGCGGGGTAGAGGTCAAGGGTACCGGAATGGTGCCCTTCGGGTCGCACAATTTGTCTAGCATCGCTCTGGTGACATCAAAGTGACGAATGTCACTCGGTCGGAACTGGGACGCTATTCTGGGCACCAAGGCCAGTTGGGATGACACCGAGATCGGCACTCATTTCTGCGGCCGGATTGCTCGGCACTGCCAACGTCTCGAGGTTCGTATCGCAGCTGACCGCGAGCCAATTCGCCGGGCCGAAGGGGACAGACCAGGCCCGCGCCTGAGGCAACCAGGGTTCCTGCAGTCCTGGTTTCCAGATGCCGATTGTCCATCATGCCGAGCGTTTGGAACCACGCTGCAAAAGGGGGGAAGTGAGCACACCGTACGCGACAGCGTCGCAGAAATGGAAAATAAACCATTGGTATAGCGTGAATTTGTTCCTTCTATGAAGGAGCAAGATCGATGTCAACGAATGGCCATGTGGTAACGTCAGCAGCAGCCGGGAACGCCGGATCGACTCGGTGGCGTGGGGGCAAAAGTACAAGCGAGAAGGTCAAGCTCAATGGGAACATCGCCCGCCGCAAGGTTGTCGGGCAGGAGTTCTTCTGGTGGGATACTGAGCTGCCGGGGTTCGGCTTGCGGGTCTTTGCCAGCGGCGCGAAGTGCTGGTTCGTCCAGTTCCGCCAGCGCGGCAAGCAGAAGCGAGTAACCCTCGGCAGACCTCCTGAAATACGCGCTGAGAAGGCGAGAGCTTTGGCACGCGCACAGCTTGCGAAGGCTGCGCTCGACGGACTGCCTACCGGTCCGAAGGTCAATGCCAAGGGCAAGGGCGGCGGCGGAATGCTGTTTTCCGACTACGCACCCCGCTTCTGGGACGACTATGCCCGGCACTGGAAGCCATCGACACGCAGGGGCAATCGGCGCTTGATCTCAAAAGAACTTGTCGGGGCCTTCGGTCGCCAGCGGGTCGATGCTATCCGCAAGACGGATGTCCTGCGCTGGCGTGACAGCTGGGCCGGTCGTCCGGGCGCATTCAACCGCACGATCCCGGTCCTGTCGGTGATGATGGGCTATGCCGAGCAACTGGGGCTGCGACCGCGCGGCTCGAATCCATGCAAAGGCACGCCGCGCTACAAGCGCAAGCTGGTTGAGAGGTTCCTCAGCGCCCGCGAGTTCCATCGCCTTGCCGCGAGCCTTTGCGCGTTCGAGGAAAGTGATCCGATTGCCGTCCAAGCGATACGGTTGCTGATCTATACCGGGGCGCGGCATGGCGAAATCGTCGGCCTTCGTTGGGAATGGGTGCAGCCACCGCGCTTGATGCTGCAGGACAGCAAGACCGGCGCGAAGATCATTTATCTCAATCGACAGGCTCAAGCCGTGCTCGATGCCCTGCCGACTAAGGCCGAAACCGGTCTCGTTTTCCCATCGGTGCAGGGCAACAAACTGATTGCGCTCAGCGTTCCGTGGCAGGCGATAAGGCGGCACGCGGCGTTGCCAGATGTTCGCTTGCACGACCTGCGCCACAGCTTCGCGTCGGCCGCCATAGCCGATGGCATCTCGCTTGTCGTGATTGGCAAGCTGCTCGGCCATGCATTGGCTGAGACGACCGAACGTTATGCGCACCTCGCCGACGAGGCGATCGCCGATGCGGCAAAGCGCGTTTCGGGCTCGCTCGCCGCGTGCCTGGGTATCGCGGCATGACCCGGGTCTCGCTGGCCGGCATCATCGCCGATGATCTTGCAACCCTGCGTCGGCTAGATCCCGGCGATCGACCGCGCGGCAGGCCGCGCCGGACCGTCTGGTCCGAGCGCCTGCCGGGGTTCGGCGTGCGCCACTACTCGTCCGGGCGGAGCACCTACATCGTTCAGGCACTGATGAACGGCGTGACCCGGACCATCACCCTGGGCAACGCCAACGTGCTCAGCAAGCATCAGGCCTTGGTCGTCGCCCGGCGAATTCTGCTGCGCGCCCAGGTCGGCGAAGACCCCGCAACGAAGCGCAAACAGACCCGCAAGGTTCCAACCTTTGATGATTTCCTCACGCTGTACTGGAAGCAGTCCGCAGCGAAGTGGAAGCCGCGCACGCTCGAAACCCACAACGGCTATCGCCGAAAGCACCTCGCCGATGCCTTCGGCGGAATGTTCATCGACGAGATCGAGCAAGCGCACGTGCTGACGTGGTTCAACAAGGTGTCACTCAACAGTGGCCCGGGTGCGGGGAACCGCTGCTTCGAAATCCTGCGCTCGATGTTCAATCATGCTGAACGCTGGGGCCTACGTCCCGAGGGAAGCAACCCTTGCGCCTACATCCGGCCCAACAAGCGCCGGAAGTGCGAGCGATTCCTGTCCAATCAGGAGATTGCCAAATTGGGCGAGGTGCTCAGCAAAAAGGCCCGAACCCAGCCGCTCCATAGCGCCATCATCTATCTTCTGCTGCTGACGGGGTGTCGCTTATCTGAGATCGTCAATCTCACATGGAGCGAGGTGAAGGGTGGCAGACTGCTCCTCCATGACAGTAAGACCGGGCCACGCACCGTCTGGCTGGGCGACGAAGCCCGGATGTTGCTCGCCTCGCTCGAACGGCGCGGTGGAAGTGATCCGGTATTCTGGAACAAACTGACCCGGCGACCTGTCCGCTGCATCACCCAGTTCTGGCGGGATGTGAAGGTCGAGGCCAATCTACCAGGCGTGAGGTTGCACGACCTGCGGCACAGCT
>NZ_NKIS01000017.1:0-63408 GCF_002278815.1 Novosphingobium sp. PASSN1
ACGGCGCCGCTCGGGCCCCGAAAATACCGTCACCTGACCCACCGACCGCTCCAAAGCACACTCTTAAGAGCACGCTTAAGAGCGCTCGCTACCTACCCGCGCAAGGCGGCCCCCGCCGGATGGATACCCACCCGGACGACGACGGATGACTGCATCCGCATCGCGCTGCCGGACCTGAAGCGCCTCGACATGATCAAGCGGCACTGCATGAACCGCCGCACCCTGACGTGGACCAGCGACGGGCGCATCGTTGCGCAGCTCACGCTGGTCTCGGATGTGGACTGCCACGAGCCCTACCCATACCTCAAGATCACCGGCCACGCTCACGGCAGCCGGGTCGACTGCCTCGTGTGGCTCGACAACGCCCCCATGCGCTTCGGCGGCGAGCAGTGGTACGCGCTGTGCCCCCACACGGGCAGGCAATGCACCACGCTGGTGCTGCTGCCGGGCAAGACGCACTTCGCGTCCGTGCGCGGCTGGGGCGTGGCCTACGGCTCGCAGCGGGAGTGCGAGGTGCGCCGGGCCTACCGCGCCATCGACAAGGCCTCCCGCCGCCTGCGGGGGCTGTCCAAGTACGCACGCAAGCCGACGCGCGAGCGGCTGAAGGCGAGGCTGTTGGCAAAGCACCTCTTGGTGGAGGATGGGCTGGACCGGCTGGCGCGTGGGATTTGGTGAGCCTGCAACACGCTGCTGCTGTGGCCAGTAAACTCTAACCATGGGCGGCTCGAAAAATGATGCCGCATCACTGCCATCGATTGACGTGCCGGAATGCAGCCATGCCATTCTAAAACATGGTTAATGTAACCAAAGTATCACATCTCTCCTGTTGGTCATGTGCAGAGTGGTTGGTAAGCGTTTGCGAGTCGCGCCCAGCCTTTTTTGCAAGGGCACGGATAATGAGCAATCTCTACAAATTCATCGTCAGCGGTACGGCTATCCAGCAGTTTGAGTTTGACGACGGCACCTGGAAGCCGGAAGATCTGCACCGCAACGAGACGATCACCATCGACCCTGTGACGCTTGATGTCGTTGTGACCTCGACTTTCGAGACCTTTACCAAAGTCGAAACCTACGGCCAAACGCCGGATATGACTGACGACGCATCGGTCTACCTGCGCACCAGCCGAGTGTTTACCTCGCGCGATGGCACGGTCATCCCAAGCAGCTCGGGCGGTAGCGAGAGCGGTGACGACCATGGCGGCGGCAATGGTGGCAACGGCAGCGACGACCTCTACAAGTTCGAGATCAGCGGCACGACCGTGGCGGGTTTCGAGTTCGATGATGGCGCTTGGAAGCCTGAGCATCTGCGCCGCAACCAGACTATCAGCGTTGATCCCGCAACTCAGAACGTCGTGATCACCTCGACCTTTGAAACCTTCATCAAGGTGGAAACCTACAGCCAGACCCCGGACGTTGCTGACGACGCGTCGCTCTATGTGCGCACAAGCCGGGTGTTCACTGCTCTCGATGGCACGGCTCTGCCTACCGACCCGCGCGACAGCAGCCGCGATGAAGCCCGCGACGGAACTAGCGGTAAGGATCGTTTTGACGGCGGTCGTGGCAATGACCGTTTGGACGGCGGTGATGGCAACGACAAAATTGGCGGCGACGAAGGTGATGACGACCTTATTGGCGGCAACGGCAACGACACGATTGCAGGCGGCGCAGGTTTGGATGTGATCACCGGAGATGACGGCAACGACAAGCTCGGCGGCGGCGCGGACGATGATGTGATTGATGGCGGCGCTGGAAAGGATAGCGTAACCGGCGGTACAGGCGATGATACGCTTAACGGCGGGAGTGGTAGCGACGGAATCAAAGGCGGATCCGGTGAGGATGATATCAATGGCGACGACGGCGACGACACTTTGGGCGGCGACGACGGCGACGACACGTTGCTGGGCGGCCTTGGCAACGACAAGCTCGACGGCGGCAAGGGCAACGACCATCTGCTTGCCGGTGAGGATGCTGGCAACGACAAGCTCGGCGGTGGCGCCGGAGAGGACGTAGTTGATTACTCCGCTGCTAGCACCGGCTTGACCATCGATCTCGGCATCGGTGTTGCCTTCGGAACTAGCACTACTGCCGCTTCAGGCGCCGACAAGCTCATGGGCATCGAAGATGTACTTGGCAGCACGTTCGATGACGTGATCATCGGAAGCAAGGACAGCAATAAGCTGGCCGGTGGTGACGGCAACGACACGCTGACCGGCAGCAAGGGTGCGGATACGCTGACCGGCGGCGCAGGCAGCGACGTGTTCGCCTTCACCAGCGTTAAAGACAGTGATCTCAAGAAGACCGACGTGATCACCGACTTCACCGCAGGCGCAGACAGCATTAACTTGTCGGCAATCGACGCTGTAAAGGGCGTGTCCGGCAGCGCTTTCACCTTCTCCAACGCAGCGCCGGTCGAAGGCGAAGCGGCGGGTGTCGTTTGGTTCAATTCCGCGACGCACACGCTGTACGCAAGTATTAACGCCGACGCCAAGGCGGAAATCGCGATCTCCCTTACCGCCGTGGACGCGGTCACCGCTGCCGATCTGGTGCTTTGATCTAAAGTGACGGGGTTTTGTGCCCCGTCACCCTTGCGATCGCGTGACCTGCCACAAAACCTTCTTCCAGCTCTGATTGGGCTCGCTGAGGTTAGAGTTACCACTCGCAGCGGGAGTGTGAGGTGCACCGGGCCTACTGGGCCATCGACAAGGCCACCAGCCGCCTGCGGTGGCTGTTCAAGTACACCCGCAAGCCGACGCGCGAGCGGCTGAAGGCGAGGCTGTTGGCGAAGCACCTCTTGGTGGAGGAGGAGCTGGACCGGCTGGCTCGCCGGAGCTGGTGACCTGCGTTTCGTCTGTAAACGACCAGTGCACGAACCCGCTCCGCGGGAGTGTCGCTTGGGGTGATGTAGCGTAGTATTGTTCAGGCTTTGCGAGCGGCGATGTCGCCTTGCGACCGTGGAGTTCCTTCAACGGAAAGGAACTCACCATGGATGCCATCACTTCCCCGACCCCGAACAATTCTCTGCGCGAGCGTATGTTGCAGGACATGACGATGCGTGGGTTCGGGGAGCACACGCAGAAGGACTACATCCGCCATGTTCGGCGCTTCGCTACCTTTCTCGGCAAGCCCCCTGATTTCGCCACTGTTGAAGACCTCCGGCGCTTTCAGATTGATCAGCATGAACGCGCCGTTGGTCCGGCAACAATCAATGGGGCCGTATCTGCACTGCGTTTCCTGTTCGGTATAACCCTCAAGCGCCCGGAGATGGCGCTGGGGCTTGTCGTCATGCATTACGCGCCCAAGTTGCGGGTGGTTTTGAGCGTCGAGGAGACAGCGCGGCTGCTCGAGGCTGCGCCAGGCATCAAATACAAAGCAGCCCTCAGCGTTGCCTATGGCGCGGGCCTGCGCGTCTCGGAGGTTGCCCACCTCAAGGTCGATGACATCGACAGCACCCGGATGATGATCCGCGTCGAGCAGGGCAAGGGACGCAAGGATCGCAACGCCATGCTCTCACCGCACCTGCTGGACTTGCTTCGTCAATGGTGGCGCGAAGGCAAGCGGCGGGGAGTGATGTTGCCACATGGCTGGCTTTTCCCCGGCCGCAACGGCACGGATCCGGTCTCAGCGCGCCAGTTGCACCGCGTCGTGCAGGAAGCGGCAGAGCGCGCCGAGATCCACAAGCGGGTAAGCCCGCACACATTGCGGCATTCGTTCGCCACTCACCTGCTCGAGCAGGGTGTCGATATCCGCGTCATCCAGGTCCTGCTGGGACACGTGAACATCAACACGACAGGCATCTATACTCAGGTTTCGAGCAAGACCATGCGGGCGGTGGCCAGTCCGCTCGACCAGATCGTTGCCGTGATGGAAGGTAGGGCCCCTCCCGGTTGAACCGGTGGGCACCTCACTCGAGGTCGCCGATATCTTCCGTAGCGCCGGGCCCGCTTACCGTGCGGCCCAGGCCGGGCATCTCAGCCTCGGCCAGCTCAAGGTCATGACGGGCATCGAGAATTGCCGCACAGCTGCGCTGGGCGGTCACGTTGAGGCCTGCGATGACTGCGGGCACTGGCGTATCGCCTACAACTCCTGCCGCAACCGGCATTGTCCCAAGTGCCAGGGCGCCGCCGCACGCACCTGGCTGGCCGCACGCGAGGCCGATCTGTTGCCGGTTGGCTACTTCCACGTCGTCTTCACGCTGCCCGCCGAGATCGCGGATATCGCGTGGCAGAACAAGGCGGTGGTCTATGACCTACTGTTCCGCGCAGCTGCGGACACGATTCTGACCATCGGCGCCGATCCCAAGCACCTCGGTGCGCGGATCGGCATCACCGCTGTCTTGCACACGTGGGGATCGGCACTGACCCACCACCCGCATGTGCACATGATCGTGCCCGGCGGTGGCATCGCGCTGGACGGAACGCGCTGGATCTCGTCTCGCGCAGCCTTCCTGCTGCCGGTGCGCGTGTTGGGCGCGTTGTTCCGTCGGCTGTTCCTCACTCGCCTGTTGGCATCGTTCGATGCCGGCAAGCTGACCTTCTTCAGCACCTTGGCGGGCCTCGCGACACGCAAGGCCTTCCTGCGGCATCTGTCACCGATCCGAAAGAAGCGCTGGGTGGTCTATGCCAAGCCGCCATTCGCTGGGCCGCAGGCGGTGTTGGCCTATCTCTCGCGCTACACGCACCGGGTTGCCATCTCGAACCGGCGGCTTCTCGGCTTCGACGAGGGCGGCGTGACGTTCAGCTACAAGAACTACCGCCGCGATGGTGCTGAACGCCAGCAGGTCATGACGCTGGCGACGAACGAGTTCATCCGCCGCTTCCTGATCCACGTCCTTCCGCGCGGCTTCCACCGCATCCGGCATTATGGCCTGCTCGCCAGTTCAACGCGCAAGGACACCATGGCGCTCGTCCGCAGGCTGCTGGCCGTCGCTGCACCGCTTGAGGAGCCCGAACCCGACGAGCTGCCCGATCATCGCCCGCCATGCCCATGTTGCGGCGGGCACAGGACCATCATCGAAACCTTCGCCCGCTGGTGCCAACCGCGCGCACCACCAGCGCCACCACTATCGGCCCGGAGAAACGCGCCATGATCCGGCATGGCTCGCCCTGTACGACGGTCGGCCTCATATTGTTCCGGCCGATGACCCAGCGCGTGCCCATCCCGGAATTGAACAGGGCGCAGCGCACACTGACACTCAAAACCAATGCCGCTCGTAGTCTGACCCCGCACAAAGTCGCGTTGATCCGGCCAGAGCTGACACTTCCGGATCGGCAGCGCTTACCCGCCAGAACCATCCCAAAGCCTATTTACCCATAGACCAGCGCGTGGGGCCCGCGGGTTCCTGCACTGGAGGCTTTCGTACGCAAGCGCCCGAAACCCTTCACAACTTATGACGTTCCCCGGTCCGTGCGTGAATGGCCTCTCCTGCGAGAACCCGCCATTTCCATTCCATTGGGCGGCCCGGCAGCCGTGCGTCCCAATTGTTGTCGTTTCAAACTCGTGTTGGTGTTCTAAACCTGACTGTCAATTCGCGTGTGAACACGTGATACGCATGACCCTCGCACTACCAAGCCTGCTGGCGTCCAGAAAGTCTGCCTTTGAACTCTTCCCGGATGGTTCGAACGACTGATTTGGTCGGGATCGGCCTAAATAGAGGCGGGCCTTCCCCCGTCGATCACCTTCGACTGCGCTTCTTCGCTGCGCGCCGCGAGCAGATACATCACCGGCGTGATTATCCGGCTGAGCAAGGTGGAACTGACCAGGCCGCCTATGATCACCCATGCAAGCGGTGAGTAAAGCGCGCTGCCGCCGAGCGCGAGCGGCAACAGCCCGCCGATCGCGGTCACCGAGGTCAACAGAACCGGCAGGAAGCGGATTTCGCCCGCTTTCTCGATGGCCTCGCGCAGCGGCAACCCGCGGTTGCGCAATTGCGTGGTGAAATCGACGAGCAGGATCGAATTCTTGATCTCGATCCCGATCAACGCAACGAAGCCGATGATCGCCAGGAACGACATCGAATTGCCGGTCAGCAGCAGCGCGACAAGCCCGCCGAACGTGCCCAGCGGGACGACGCCAGCGACCACGATGGTTTCGCGAAAACGCCCGAATTCGAGGACCAGAACCCCGAAAATGCCGAACACGGCCAGCAAGATAACTGGGCCCAGCCCGGCGAAACTGCGCGTCGCCTGTTCGGCTTCGCCGCCAAGCCCGAACCGGTATCCGCTAGGCAGGGGGATGTTCGCCAGCTGCTTCTGCACATCGGTCGCCAGCGCTGATGCCAGATAGCCGTCCCGATTGTATGCGCGGACGGTGACGGTGCGCTGAAGCTTTAGGCGGGTGATGATTGGGATCGTGCTTTGCAGAGTTGGTTGGGCAATCTGTGCCAAGGGAATACTTCCGCCCGCCATCGTCGGTACATAGACCTGACCGAGCGCCGAGACCAGCTGACCGTTGCCCATCGGCAAGCGCACTACGACCGGCCAACTATCACCCTCTTCATCGCGCAAGGTGCTGGCTTGCTCGCCCGAGATCGCAAGGCGCAGCGCGCGGCGCGGCTCGCCCGGAGCAACGCCAAGCAGCGCCGCCTTGCCTCCATCGAGCCCCAGATTCATGTCGACCCGGTCATAGGCAACCGGATTGTCGATGTCGCGGAGGCCCTCGATCCGGCCGAGTTGCCCGGCGACTTGCGCGGCGAGCGACTTCAGAACGCGCATATCGGGCCCGCTGATCCGCACCGCCAGCGGCGCTTCGACCGGAGGGCCATTCTCGAAGCGGATCACGCTCACCCGCGCATCGGGATAGGCATCCAGCCTTGCGCGCAGCCGCCGGATCATTTCCGGGCTCTTGTGCGTGTCCCACTCCTTCATGTTGACCAACACGTCGCCGTAACGCGGTTCCTCTTCGTGAGGCTGGATATTGTAATAGATCTGCGGGTTGCCGCGTCCGGCATTCTCCATGCGCGCCGTGATCGAGGGTTCGCGCGCCAGGATCGCCGATACGTCGCGCACCGCCTTGTCGGTTGCGGCAATCGTGCTTCCCTCGGGCGTTTCCACACGCACAAGGAAATAGGGCACATCGGCGACGGGGAAGAGGCTGAACCCCAGCAAGGGGATCAAGCCGAACGCTGCCATGCACAGGGCCATCGCGCCCCAGAACCAGCGGCGCGGCTGGTCAAGCGCGCGATGCAGCAGCGGTGCGTAGAAGCTGTTTATCAAGCCGGTCAGCCCGCGCAGAAGCCGGTTGCCCTCTGCCGCGTGGGGGCGCAGCAGCTTGCTGGCGACGAAGGGGATGAGGGTCAGCGACACGATCAGCGAACTGGCTACGGTGAAAATGACCGCGAGCGGCAAAGCGCGCACGAAATCGCCCGAGCCCTCGGGAAGAAAGGCAAGTGGCAGAAAGGCAAAGATCAGCACGCCGGTGGCGCCGGCAACCGCAGATGAAATCTCGCCCGCGCCGATGATGGCGGCGCTTTCTGGGGGATCGCCGTCGCGGATGTGCCGCTCGATGTTTTCGGTGACGACGATCGAATCGTCGACGAGCAGCCCGAGCGATATGATGAACCCTGAAATGCTGATCTGATTGAGCGTGTAGCCGCACAGGGCGAGGAGCAGGATGCCCATTGCCAGCGACAGGGGAATAGAAATCATCACGATCAGCGAGGGGCGCAGGCCCAGCGGAAGAATCGTGATCATCACCAGCGCCAGCGCAATGCCGAAATCGCGTGCCAGTTCACCCAGGCGGTGTGCGATGTCGCGGCTCTGGTCGAATGCCACTTCAAGCTTCATGTCTGGCGGCAAGTCGGCGCGAAAATCATCGACCGCTTTCACCAGGCCTTTGCGCAGCGTCCCGGCATCGACGCTATCCTTCTGGCGGATCGAAACCCACAGCGCGCGGTGCCCGTTGAAGCGCGCTATGTGCGTCTGTTCGGCCTCGGCCCAGCTTACCGTGGCAACATCGCCCACGGTCACGACCTGGCCCCCTACGGCGCGCGCAGGAATGCGCTGGATCGCCTCGATACTGCGATAGGCTCCCCCCGCCTGAATATTGAAGCGCCGACCCGTGGTGCTGACTGATCCTGCGGGCAAATCAATCCCGCCCTGGCGGATGGCGTTGGCGACGGCTGAAGCTGGAATGCGCGCTTCCGCCAACCGCCCGGCGTCAATTGCCACGCGCACTTCGGGCTGGGCCGCGCCATCGACCGCAACCGTGCGCACGCCCGGAACGACGTTCAGCCGTTCACGCAAGTCCTGCGCATATTTGGCCATGCGCCGCCAGGAACCAGTGTCGCTGACCAGTGCGACCTGCAGCACTGCGGCTTCCGTCGGACGCGGACGGCGAAACGCAATGCGGGCAATCCCCTGCGGCAACTGGTCGCGCGCGGACTGGACAACGCGCACGGTGCGATCGAGCGCCTGATCGGCATCGGTGCCGTGTTCGAAGTCGACCACGATGACGGCAATGCCCTCGCTTGAGGTTGAGCGGATCTCGCGGACATGATCGAGACCCTGCAGTGCTTCTTCGAGCGGCTTGGCAATCGTTTCTTCGACATCGGCGGCATCGGCGCCCGGCAGAACAACCGTTGTAACCGTCAGCGAAAAAGGGAAATGGGGATCGACCGAACGCGGAATGCCCAGCAAAGCGGATACACCGAGCACTGCCAGCAAGAGGAATCCGACAAGCGTTGCCTGCCAGCGCCGGACGGCCAAAGCAGTCAGGTTCACGTGCGCATCGTCATTTGGCAGCCCGAAGCGGTGCGATGACCATGCCGTCAGCTAGCCGGTCGATCCGCGAGGTCGCGACCCATTCACCGCGCCGGAGCCCGCCAGTCACGCGGATTGCGGTGTCGCCTGCCTCACCGATGCTGACCCGGCGCAGTTTGACCCGCTTGGTTACGGGGTCGGCGACATAAACAAACGCCTGCCCGGCGCGCGGTGCGAAAATGGCGGCGGGTGGGACGAGCAGCGACATCGTGCCAAGCCCGCTCGCGATGATCGACACCGTACCGATCTGGCCGGCGCGCAGCCGCGCATCGTCGGGCAAGCCGATTTCGACGACGTATGTCCCTGTTGTGCTGTCTGCCTTGCCGCCGATTTCGATCACGGCCCCGGCAAGCTCGACCCCGAGCGCGGAAAGCCGCACGGTTGCAGGAGCACCCACGCGCAACCGGGCTGCGTCGCGGTCGGCGAGCGGTAGGCGCAGCACACGGCCGCCGCTTGCTTCGCCGACGATCAAAACCGGGGTTCCGGCGGCAATGACTTGCCCGGGGTCAGTCAGCCGCGCCAGCACGACACCTGCACCTTGGGACACGATGGCTGCGTTGCGAGATTGAAAGCCGGCGCTGCGCAGGTTGGCTTCGGAAGATGCGAGCGTCGCCCGAGCCGTATCGACTCGCGGCCGTGTGACCCAGCCTTGTTCGAACAGCTTGACGCTGCGCGCATATTCCGCCGCAGCGCGCTCACGCTCAGCACGAGCGGCGGAGACACTTGCGGCTACCGTGGTTGTATCAAGCGCGGCAAGGAGTTGCCTGGGGCGCACGCTGTCCCCCTCGTTGACAGCGATCGTCACAATGCGTCCGGCAGTGGTGAAGCCTAGCGATGTCTCACGCCGCCAAGCAACTGTGCCGCTGGCGATGATTGCATCGGGGGCGGTCGTGCCGCCGACTTGCGCGATCCGGACTTGCGGGACTGCTGGGGTCACGGCTGTCGGTTGTTGTGCGCAGGCGGCGAGCACGCATGTCATCAACACCCCACAAGCGCGCTGCATTGACCTCCCCTTCTGATCGCTAAAGCGGTATCATGCGGGTAGCATTTTGCAACTGGTTCTTGGTTGTGAAGCCTCCACCCGATATCTCGAACTGTCCCCCGTCAGCACCAATGGCACAGATTTGAGGTTGTGATTTAAGGAGTGTTGGGGCTTCGTCGTAGTGACGAAGGAACGAAGATGAAGTCCCAACACTCCTTGAAAAAATCGCCTGCCAAGGCCCCTGCCGAGCGGGTGGTGAAGGACATCCGGCGGCAGACCCGGCGGCACTTCTCTGCCGAGGACAAGATCCGCATCGTGCTCGATGGGCTGACGGGGGACAGGTTGCTGGCTCGCGGTATCGCGCCAGGATGTTGAGGATCACCTCGTCGCTGGCGGCACCGGCATCGAGTGCCTCGCGGATCGCAGCCTCGACCGCTTCCAGGCCATCGGTCAGCACAGCGGCCAGAACGCGCACGAAGCGCCGGTCGGCCTCGTCACCGCTCCCCAGCTTGCGGCGCAGCCGCGTCAGTGCCGGCGGCAAGTCCCAGCCATGGAAGGGGGCACCCTTGCGCCAGGCGCCGGGCTTGTTGGCGAGGACGGGGAGATAATGCCAGGGATAGTAGATCGTCCGGTCACGGCCGAAGTGCCGGGCATGCTCGGCGATAACCTCATCGCCGAGGCGGACGACAATCCGGTCGGCATAGGCACGGACCTGGACGGCACGCCGTGCGGCCTTGGCCATGACAGAATAGCGGTAGCGGTCAAAGCTGATCAGGCAGGTCCCGGTCCGTATGGCGGCATGTTGTCTGCTTCGTTGGCGCAGGAGACTTGGCCCCAAATCGACCTGATGGAAAGCCGGGCCTCATGTTACCTCGCTTCGCTCCTGCAAAAGGCACCCCAGCTCTCCATGAGTTTCACACGCGCACCGGGCTGATCCTTCGTGCCAAGATATGTCGTACGTCGGTACGCCGCTTGCACGGCATCAGGCGTCTTGTGTGCCAACGCTGCCTCAACAACAGCATCTGGAATGCCCTCGTTGGCAGCCCAATCGGTGAACGTAGAGCGGAAGCCGTGGACATGGAGGGGTTCACTCATGTCGCGCAGCACCTTGAGGAGTGACATGTCTGACAATGGCTTTCCGCCAACTCCCGGAAAGACAACGTTGGTACCTGCCTGACGCAAAGCGTTAGCCTTGGCCAGAACCGCCATTGCTTCATCGCAAAGCGGGACCATGTGCGCCTTCGAGCGCTTCATGTGCTCGGCGGGAATGGTCCACAGCTTTCCATCGAGGTCAAACTCATCCCAAGTCGCACGCCGGACTTCCTGGGAGCGGGTTGCCGTAAGGATCAACAACTCCAACGCCAGTCGCCCATAGGTAGGCTTTCGGCGCAGCGCGACGAGGAAACTCGGCAACTCGACATAGGGCATCGCCTTACGATTCTCGCGCTGCTTGATCTGCTTGGGCAGACCGCGTCCTGCTTTGAGGCTGCCACTTCCCGAAGGCGCCTCTGTCGAGCGCCACCCCTTGGCGTGTGCGTAGTCCAGCACGGTACAAATCCTGTTCCGTACGTGTCGGGCTGTATCGGGGATTTCCTGCCAGATCGGGTTCAACACCGAGATGATGTCTGCGGACGTTATGCTGCCAGTCGGTTTCTTACCCAGCTTCGGGAACACGTAGTTTTCGAGGCTCGCTAGCCATTGGCGTTTGTAGATCGCACTCTTCCAAGACGCTTCATTCTCGCGGTGATACTGCAATGCGGCCTCACGGAAGGTCACCTTGGCCGCAGCCTCGTCCTTCTTTTCGGTAAGGATATCGCGCTTGTCGACTTTAGAGACCTTGCGAAGCTCGCTTGCTCGCATGCGAGCCTCTGCGAGCGAAACAAGTTTCGCACTGCCCAGCCCGATGTCCTGACGCTTGCCATCGCGCTGTAGACGCAGAAGCCAATAGGCACCGCCTCGCTTGTCGATCTTCAGAAACAACCCATCGCCGTCCTGGTAGGTTCCCGGAGTCGACATGGCTGCCTTGACCGCAAGAGCTGTGAGATTGCCCACGATTTACCCCCACATTCTCTCCCCACACATCGGGGAAGCAAAAGTGTGGGGGTAAGTCATTCACCCCCACGTTACCCCCACATTACCCCCACACTTGGGCTTGGCTGCACGCAAATAAGTGTGGCGTCATGCGGACGGTAGATGCGAGAATATGCCCAGAATTACTGGACTTCTAGGGCTTTTCGGGGATCTCTGTGGAGAGTCTGGTGGTGGACAGGGGTGGATTCGAACCACCGTACGCTCTCGCGGGCAGATTTACAGTCTGCTGCCATTAACCACTCGGCCACCTGTCCACACCAGTGTTGCCGGTGCGGGGGCGAACCCCCGATTTTGCTGCGCTTCGTTGAAAAAGCACCGCGCCCGGCCGAGTGAGGCGCTCCTTTGGCGAAGCGCTGAGCGCCTGTCAATGGTCCACCTGTCAATAGTCTTGCCTGTCCTCGGGGCGGCTGGCATGGGCCAAGCGACACTTTGCCAGCATGGAAAGCCAAGCGATGCCCAAGCGCGACGAAAATACCGGACGCAGCAAGCCGATGCGCGGCCGCGCGGGGCGAATGCAGGGCGGGCGCGGATCGGGCCGGGCCTCAACCGGCGCGGTGCGGCTCTGGGGCCGCCATGCGGTCGAGGCGGCACTGACCAATCCGGCGCGCGTCGCGAAAAAGCTGTGGGGCACGCGCGAAGCGATTCAGGCGCTGCTGGATGACAACGATGCCGACCTGCCCCCCACGCTGCCGGTCGAATATGCCCAGGCGCTCGATCTGGCACGGCTTGTCGCGCGCGATGCGCCGCATCAGGGCCTGGTGCTGGAATGCCTCGCGCTCGATGATGTCGCCCTGCCCGATATTCTGGAGGAGGCAGAGGGCCGCACGCTGGTGATCCTCGATTCGGTCACCGATCCGCACAATGTCGGTGCCATCCTGCGCAGCTGCGCCGCTTTCGATGTCGCCGCGCTGATCACGCAGGATCGCAATGCTCCGCCCGAATCGGGCACGCTGGCAAAATCCGCCTCGGGCGCGCTCGAAGTCGTGCCGTGGGTGCGGGTCGTCAATCTCGCCCGCGCGCTCGAACAGATCGCGGAAGCCGGATACTGGCGGATCGGCCTCGATGGCGATGGCAGCGCGGTGTTCCCCTCGGCACTCCCCGCCGGCCCGGTCGCGCTCGTACTCGGCGCGGAGGGCGAAGGCCTGCGGCACAACGTGGCGCAGCACTGCGATTCCGTCGCGCGGCTGCCAATTGCTTCGGCCGTGGAAAGCCTGAATGTTTCCAATGCAGCAGCAATTGCACTCTATGCTGTCGCGACTCGGGGCGAGGCCGCCTGACCCAGCCGGCCCACGCCCCCGTGCAAAAGGGGATGGGCCATGATTGCCAACCGCAAGTTTGCCGCCGCGCTCGGTGCCGCCGCCATGCTTCTCGTGCTTGCAGGCTGCATGGTGCTGCCGGGGCGCTTCGCCAGCGATCTGGCGGTTCGCAAGGATGGCACGTTCACCTTCCACTACAAGGGCGAGATCGTGCTCGCCGCGCTGGCGGGCAATGGCTCCTCCGCCCGGACCGAAGACGAAAGCGAAGCGCCGGTTTTCGAACAGCAGCCGTGCACCGATCCCGCGACGGACGAGACGCACGATTGCACGGCCGCTGAAATCGCCCAGCAGCGCGCGAAGTGGAACGACGAGCAGAAGGAACGCAAGGCGACCAAGGCCGCCCAGGACGCCCAGAACCGCAAGATGATGCAATCCATGATGGGCGGCATCGATCCTGATGATCCCAAGGCCGCAGAAGCCTTTGCCCAGCGCCTCGCCCGCCAGCAGGGCTTCGCCTCGGTGGTCAGCAAGGGCAAGGGCAAGTTCGAGGTGGACTATACGATCTCGGGCCGGCTCGACCACGATTTCACCTTCCCCACGATCGAGCGCCTGCCGATGGTCATGCCGTTCGTATCGGTGATCCGCCGCGCGGATGGCTCGGTGCGGGTGGATGCGCCAGCCTTCAGCACGGCGGCGTCCAACCCGGTCATGCCCGGACTTGCCGGGATGGCAGGCGCAATGGGGGGAATGAAGGCCACTTCCAAATCGGGCGCCAAATCCGGCAGCGACGGCCCGCCGATTGCCGAGGGCACCTTCACCGTGCGCACCGACGGCCAGATCCTTGCCAACAACACCGATGAAGGCCCGCAAACCGAAGCGGCCGGGGGCCTCACCCGGCTCGATTGGAAGGTGGACATGCGCACCGCTTCAGCACCCACAGCGCTGATCAAGCTGGCGAAATAGGACGCCAAAACAAAAACGCCGCACCGGTTTCCCGGCGCGGCGTTTTTGGTGCAAGGCGCGCGCAGCCTGCGAAAGGCCCCGCGCTGCTTGTGCTGGTTTAGTTGACCGCGTCCTTCAGGCCCTTGCCGGCCTTGAACTTCGGCTGCGACGAAGCCTTGATCGACATCGGTTCACCGGTGCGCGGGTTGCGTCCGGTAGAAGCCTTGCGCTTGGCGACAGAGAAAGTCCCGAAACCAACGAGGCGCACTTCATCACCCTTGGCCAGCGCACCGGTAACGCTGTCGAACACGGCTTCAACCGCCTTCGTCGCGTCACCCTTCGAAAGGCCGCTTGCATCGGCCACTGCGCTGATCAGATCGTTCTTGTTCATTGCGAAACCCCCATTGGCTTTTATGCAAACATCCGGCTGCCTGAATCGAAATTCTGGTAGCGGAAAGAGAGCCGAGAAAGAATCGGCTGTCAAAGCCAAAAGCGCCCGGAATCACCTTATTTCGCCGGGAATCCGGGCTGGTTGCGGCCGATGTGGGTCGACACCTAACCGTTACATCACGAATGAACCAAACGAACGTTAATGCTGCACCGCGGCAGTGCAGCATTGACGCTCATGCTGCACTGCCGGAGAAGGATGATCAGTGTGCGGTAGGCGTGGCCGCCCCGCCCCCCACTGCAGGCACCGGGCTGGCCGCCAGTTCGTCCGCTTCGGTCCACTCGATCGCCTCGATCGGCGCCGTCAGCGCGCGTGCGAGCACCTCGTCGACATGGCTTACCGGGATGATCTCCAGCCCTTCGCGGATGTTCGCCGGGATCTCGGCCAGATCCTTGCGGTTCTCCTCGGGGATCAGCACCGTCTTGATGCCGCCGCGAAGAGCAGCCAGCAGCTTTTCCTTGAGGCCGCCGATGGCCAGCACCCGCCCGCGCAGCGTGACCTCGCCGGTCATCGCCACATCTGCGCGCACCGGAATGCCGGTCAGCGTGGAGACCATCGCGGTCACCATGCCCACGCCCGCGCTCGGCCCGTCCTTGGGCACGGCGCCTTCGGGCAAGTGGATGTGCAAATCCTTGCGGTTGAAGATCGAAGGCTTGATGCCATAGCTCGGCCCGCGCGCCTTGACGAAGCTGAACGCCATCTGGACGCTCTCGCTCATCACTTCGCCCAGCTTGCCGGTCGTCTTGACCGCGCCCTTGCCGGGCACTGTCACGCTTTCGATCGTCAGCAGTTCGCCGCCGACTTCGGTCCAGGCCAGACCCGTCACCGCGCCGACCTGGTTCTCATCGTCGGACATGCCGTGGCGGAACTTGCGAACGCCAGCGAAGTCAGCGAGGTTTTCAGGGGTCACCGTGACGGCGGTGTCCTTCTTCTCCAGAATCCGCCGCAGCGCCTTGCGCGCCAGCCGCGCGATCTCGCGCTCCAGCGTGCGCACCCCGGCCTCGCGGGTGTAGTACCGGATCAGATCGCGAAGCGCGGCCTGCTCCAGCGTGAACTCGCCCGTCTTCAGCCCGTGCGCCTCGATCTGCTTGGCAATCAGGTGCCGCTCGGCGATCTCGACCTTCTCGTCCTCGGTATAGCCTTCCAGCCGGATGATCTCCATGCGGTCAAGCAGCGCCTGCGGGAGGTTGAGGCTGTTGGCCGTGCACACGAACATCACGTCCGAGAGGTCGATATCGAGTTCGAGGTAGTGATCCTGGAACTTCGAATTCTGCTCGGGATCGAGCACTTCCAGCAGCGCCGAAGCCGGATCGCCGCGGAAGTCCTGACCGAGCTTGTCGATCTCGTCGAGCAGGAACAGGGGGTTCGACGTGCCGGTCTTCTTGAGATTGGTCACGATCTTGCCCGGCAGCGAGCCGATGTAGGTGCGGCGGTGGCCGCGAATCTCGGCCTCGTCGCGCACGCCGCCGAGCGACTGGCGCACGAACTGCCGCCCGGTCGCCTTGGCGATCGACTTGCCGAGGCTGGTCTTGCCCACGCCCGGCGGGCCGACGAGGCACAGGATCGGCCCCTTCAGCTTGTTGGTGCGCGCCTGCACCGCGAGATACTCGATGATGCGGTCCTTGACCTTGTCGAGCGCATAGTGATCGGCATCGAGCACGGCCTGCGCCGCCGCAATGTCCTTCTTGAGCTTCGACTTCTTGCCCCAGGGCAGGCCGAGCAGCACATCGAGGTAATTGCGGATGACAGTCGCTTCCGCGCTCATCGGCTGCATCGTGCGCAGCTTCTTGAGCTCGGCGGTCGCCTTGGTGCGCGCTTCCTTGGAAAGCTTGAGCGTCTCGATCTTCGCGGCCAGCTCGGCCAGCTCGTTACCTTCGCCGTCATCGCCGCCGCCCAGTTCGGACTGGATCGCCTTCAACTGCTCGTTGAGGTAATATTCGCGCTGGGTTTTTTCCATCTGGCGCTTCACGCGGCCACGGATCTTGCGCTCCACTTGCAGCACGCCAAGCTCGCCTTCCATGAAGGAAAGCACCATTTCGAGCCGCTTCATCGGATCGGCTTCACCCAGCAGCGCCTGCTTTTCCGCGACGCGGGCGGCAAGGTTTGCCGCGACGGCATCCGCCAGCTTGCCGGCATCGTCGATATCGCCCAGCTGCGCTCCCGCATCCTGTGGCAGCTTCTTGGAAAGCTTGGCATATTCGCCGAACTGATCGACGACCGAGCGCATCATGCCCGATATTTCCGCGCCGGATGCCACTTCAGGCTCAATCAGCGCGACTTCGGCCAGCACCAGTTCGCCCTCGGTCACCGTCTCGACCGAAAGCGTCTTCAGTTCGGCGCGCTGCTGCCCTTCGACGAGCACGCGCACGGTGCCATCGGGCAGCTTCAGCAGCTGGAGCACCGTGGCGACCACGCCGGTATCATAAAGATCGTCGCGGTCAGGATCGTCGCAGCCCGGATCGAGCTGGGCGAGGAGGAAGATTTCCTTCGAGCCCGCCATCGCGGTTTCCAGCGCGGCAACCGATTTCTCGCGGCCGACAAACAGCGGCACGACCATGCCGGGAAACACGACGATGTCGCGCAAGGGAAGCAGGGGGTATTGAGCCATGTTCACCAGTTCCATTCCCGCTGCGCCGAAAGCCGGATCGCAGCGTCTTGCATTCGAATATGGGTGCCCACCTACCCGTCCGCAATGGCCCCTTGTACCGGGGTTGTGGAGTACCCCTTCGCAGCCGCAACCCCATCAAGCCCTATCGCAAAGAACGCCTGCGAGCCGCTGCGATAAAGCCCCTGATCAGGGGATCGGCTGCACCACCGGCTCCGAAATGAACACGGGCTGCGGCGGTGATGGCGGCGGTGACGGGGGCGGGGGCGATGCAGGCGGCGCCGACTCCGCAACAGGTGCGGGGACTGGCTGGGATGCAGCATCCGGTGTGACAGCCGCATCTGCCGCCTTGTCATCCGCCTCGATCACCCGCGTCTCGGCCGATGAAATGGCCCCGGCTGCATCGCCAATCGGCCGCGCGAACGGCCCGTAGCGCACCTGACCCTTCACCAGCGGCCCGCGCCCGTGGAGCGCCTCGATCTGATCGAAACGCGATTGCAGGTAGACGCGGCGATAGGTCGAATAAGGATCGGCGGCCTTGCGCAAGCGCCGGAAGTCCTCGTCCGCCTCGTTGCGATAATCGAGCGAATCCACAATGTTGATCGGGATCGCGTACCACGCCTTGTTGAACGGCGTGCCCACCGCCAGCGGCAGCGCCAGCCGGTCCACCACCAGACCGAACAAGTCGCGCACCGTCGTTGGCCCCACCAGCGGCAGGAACAGGTAAGGCCCCGGCCCGACGCCGTAATAGCCCAGCACATTGGCCAGGCCGTTCTGGCGATAGGGCAGGTTGAAGGGCTTGCTGCGCGCAACGTCGATCGTGCCAGCGAGACCCACAGTCGAATTGATACCGAAGCGGCCCACGGTCTCGAAGGCCTTGCCCGGCTTGATCTCCAGCAGATAGGCCACGGCGACCACCGGTTCGCGCAAGTTGCGGATGAAATTGCGCAAGGCCATCCGTGCCGGGCGCGGCACCGCCTTCTGATAGCCCTCCGCCACCGGCCCGACGAACGCATCGTCGACCGATTGCAGCACGTCGTAGCTTTTCTCGTTGACCTTCGCGAGCGGGTCTTCGGCTGGCGCCTTGATCAATCCTGACACCACAATCTCGCCCGGCAATGGCGGCAGTGCGTCCTGTGCAGGAGCAGCGGACGCCGCCTCCGGAGCAGCAACGGGAGCCGGACCATCGGCAGGCGGGGCGCTGGCCATCGCGGCGGCAGCAAGCAAGACAAATGCGCTCAGGGGAAAACGACCTTTATGGAGCGCACCGCGCAAGGCAGCCGCTCGTTCAGATTATGTGACGAATTGTTATAGCGCCTGTGTCCCCCGGGCGCCAGACCGCCGCGCGCACTGCGCGCGGCAGAACGCCCGCTCAGAACGGCAGCTTGAAGCCCGGCGGAATGCCTGCCGCCATCTGCACTTTCTGCATTTCCTCTGCGGCAGCGGCATCGGCGCGCTGGCGGCAATCGTTGAACGCGGCGGCGATGAGGTCTTCGAGAATGCCCTTCTCGGCCTTATCGATCAGGCTGTCATCAATCGCCACGCCGATGACGCGGCCTTTGGCCGAGGCCTTGATCCGGACGAGCCCGCCGCCCGCCACGCCTTCAACCTCGATCTGATCGAGCTTGCCTTGCGCGTCTTCCATCTGCTTCTGGATGGTTTGCGCGGCGGCCTGTGCGGCCTGGATCATCTCTTCCATCGACTTCATGCGCGTCTGCTCCAAGGTTTGCGATTCTCGGCCGATATAGTGCTTTCGTCGATCATTTCAGCCCCCGGAAACGCGGCAAAGGCCGCGCGCACCAAAGGGTCCTCGCGCAGCGCTGCTTCCTCACGCGCTGCCGCCGCCGCGCGGGCTTCTTCAAGGCTGGGCATGGCGGCGGCGGAATCGCTGCTGCGCTCCACCTGCCAATGCCCGCCTGTCGCGCCTTCAAGGCCGCGCCGCATGTCCGCCGTCGGATCACCCGCAATGCCCGGCGCAAGCGCATAAACGAGGTGCCCGGGCTTCAGCGAGACCACCTTCACCGAAAGCCGCATGGCTGAGCCGATCAGCGGCGAAATCTGCTCGATCTGCTCGACCAGCCCGGCCCACTGCGCCAGCACGGCCTCCGGGCTGGGCGGTGCGGCGGAAACCGGCGCGGCAGAACCGGCTGGCGCCACTGCCTGCGCCGCTGGCGGGTTGGCCGCAAAGGCCTCCAGCTGCTTGATGAGGCCGCCAGGGTCCGGCAGGTCCGCCGCGTGCATCACGCGCAGCAGCGCCATCTGCGCCGCAACCAGCGGATCGGGCGCGCCGCGCACTTCCTCATAGCCCTTGAGCAGCAGCTGCCACAGCCGGTGCAGCGCCCCGGCACCCAGCTTCTTCGCCCAGCCTTCCAGCGCGTCGCGCTCCTCGGTGGACCGCGCATCCGCCGCGCCCGAAATCTGCGCCACGGTGATCTTGTGCACCAGATCGAGCTGCGCGCGCATCATCGCGGCCGGTTCGATCCCCAGCGCGAACTGGCTCGCCACTTCCTCCAGCACGCCATCACCCTTGCCGCCGATCACCGCGCCAAACAGGCGGCGCTGCATCGTTTTGTCAGCAAGGCCCAGCATTTCGCGGACCTGCTCGGCGGTTACATCCCCGCCAGAATCCCCGTCACTGGCCATATCGGCATGGCTGATCGCCTGATCGAGGATGGAGAGCCCATCGCGCACCGAACCTTCGGCCGCCGCCGCGATCATCGCCAGCGCCTCGTCTTCGGCCTTCACGCCCTCGGCCTCGCACACCGCGGCGAAATGCGCGGCCAGCACCGGCGTCTGGATGCGCCGCAAGTCAAACCGCTGGCAGCGCGAAAGCACCGTGACTGGCAGCTTGTCGACTTCGGTCGTCGCAAACAGGAACTTCACGTGCGCGGGCGGCTCTTCCAGCGTTTTCAGCAGCGCATTGAAGGCGTTGCGCGAAAGCATGTGGACTTCGTCGATGATGTAGATCTTGAAGCGCGCCGAAACCGCCGCATAGCGCACCGCCTCGATGATCTCGCGCACGTCGTCGACGCCGGTGTGGCTTGCCGCGTCCATCTCGATCACGTCGATATGCCGCCCCTCGGCAATCGCGACGCAAGGCTCGCACACTCCGCACGGATCGATCGTCGGCCCGCCCTGCCCGTCCGGCCCGATGCAATTGAGCGCCTTGGAAATCAGGCGCGCGGTGGAAGTCTTGCCCACCCCGCGCACGCCGGTCATCAAAAAGGCATGGGCCAGCCGCCCGCGCCGGATCGCGTTGCCCAGCGTCTGGACCATCGCGTCCTGCCCGATGAGCTGGCCAAACGTCTGCGGGCGGTACTTGCGCGCCAGCACGCGGTAGGGCTGGCCGGAAGGTGCCGGAGCGGGGGCGGGCTCTGCAACCGCGACCGGAGTTGGAGGCGGCGCCCGCTCTTCGCGCACCGCTTCGACCACTGCATCGGCCACTGGGGTCGGCGCAGGTGCGGGATCGCCGAACATCGAGGCCTGCCCCGCCGCTTCAAGCTCCGCCGCCGTAGGGGCTGCTACTTCGGGCGCGCCCGTATCCTCGTCGCCCACGGGATCGCCAAACATGTCGGTGGAATCGGCCATGTCCCCTGATTAGGCGCTCAAGCGCCAATTGTCGAAGCCCTCGGACACAGCTTGCCGGGGATTGACAGACAGGTTGCAGAATGAAACCCTCCTTGCATGAGCAAGATCACCCCCGGCCGCATGACCGCCGCCCATCAGGGCTCCGTCGTCGTCTTCCTGATCGGCATGCGGATCAATCACTTCCACAAGGTGGGCAAGTGGCTCCCCGTGCTGCGCGCGATGGGGCCGATGCTGGAAGAGCTTCACCAAGACCCCGACAGCGGCTTCCTCGGCAGCGAGTTCATGCTGCGCAACCTGCGCACCGTCGTCCTCGTGCAATACTGGCGCGATTTCGACAGTCTGGAGGCTTATGCCCGCGCGCGCGGGCGGAAGCACTGGCCCGCATGGACCGCGTTCAACAAGGCGGTGGGCAACGATGGCACCGTTGGCATTTTCCACGAGACTTACGTCGTGCCCGAACACGGCAGCGAGACGATTTATGCCAACATGGTGCCCTTCGGCCTCGGCAAAGTCAGCGGCACGGTGCCCGCCACGGGATCACGCAACGAGGCGCGCTCGCGGATGAAAGGCATTACCGAAGGGGATTGAAGGAGCCGGGCGACCCGCCGCACATCGTTGTGGCTGCTTCCTTCCGGACCTGACCAGGTTGGCGACAGCAAACGTCCGCCCGACTCCCGCGGCGCATATGGCGAGGCCCGACGGAAAAAGCAATCCTCTCCAGATCCTCCCCGTTTTTGCGAAGCACAAAGGGGGAGGTGGCAGCCCGCAGGGCTGACGGAGGGGTAAGCCCTAGCGAAAATTGTCCGCGTAGCTCTGCAGCTTCAGCCGCTTGGGCGGCACCGGGCTGACATGCGCGGCGATGCCATACTTATCGGCATAGGCCTTGGCCTCGTCTGCCGAAGCGAACGTGAGCACAACCTGCACTTGCGTATCGCCGGAACCGGCCCAGCCCATCAGCGGATCGGGCTTGCGCGCCTCAGCGGGCGCAAATTCGAGCACCCACTGATCGGTGCGGGACTTGCCCGATTGCATGGCGTTCTTCGGGCGCTGATAGATGCGTGCAGTCATGCGTGCCCCATGGCCCCGAATCGGCTTTGAAATCAAGTGCGGGTTGGCGCGAAACAGAGCGCAACAGCGCAGCCCCGGCGATCTACCGCTTCCCGGCCTGAAACGCGTTCTTGGTCCGCAAACTCGCCTCTTCCTCCCACGGCGAGTCCGGCCAGCGGTGCCGGGGGTAGCGGCCCTTCATGTCCTTCACCACATCGCGCCACGATCCGCGCCAGAAGCCCGGCAGGTCCGCCGTTGTCTGGATCGGCTTCTGCCCCGGCGAAGTGAGCGAGAGCAGCAAGGGCCGGGCCGTTCCGCTTTGGAGATCGCCAATCATCGGATGCTTGTCCAAACCGAACAGCGCCTGCACCCGCAGCTCGACCGCCGGGCCGCCCTCGTGCCCATAATCGATGGCATGGTTCGTCCCGGCTGGCGAGGCAAACTCCGCCGGTGCCAGCCGGTCGAGCATGCTCCGCGCATTCCAGTCCAGCCGGGCGAGCAGCGCCTCGTGCAACTTGCCCGCGCCGATCTGGAAATCGCGCCGCCCCGCCATCAGCGGCCCCAGCCAGTCCTCAGCCTCGGCCAGCAAGGCCTCTTCGGACAGTGCGGCCAGCCCGGCGTACCGCGCCCGCTCGATCAGCGCCAAGGCCTTGTCCCCCAGCGGCAGAAGCGCGAGCCCTTCGGCCCGCAGCCGCTCCAGCAGCAAGGCTTCCACCGCCGCAGCAGGGGGCGCAGGATCGGGCACCCGCGCCAGCACCACCGCCCCCAGCCGCCGCTCCAGCCGCGCCTCGACCCGCGCCTCTGCCGCATTCCATGTCAGCGCATGGCGCGCCTCGATCCGGTGCGTCAGGTGCCGCGTCACCTCGACTTCATCCAAAGCCAGCGCCGCCGTGATCCGCGCGCCCTTGGCTTCGCCCTGCGCATCGCCGATGACCAGCCACGCCGAGCGGACCAGCGAACTCGCCGGATCGAGCCGATAGCCGCGCCCGCCGGACGCCAGCCATTCTTCCCCGCTGCTCCCTCGCGCCCGCGCGATCCGGTCCGGGAAAGCCTCCGCCAGCAGCACGCCCAGCGGCACCTCAGGCCCTCGCTCTGCGCCAAGCTCGCGGGCTGCCCGCTCCGCCGCCTTGGCCCAGCGCTCCGCCAGTTTGCGCGAAGCCTCCGCCCGTCCGCCCCGTTCACGCTGCCACCGCTCCAGCCGCGCCGCCAGATCCTCGCCACGCCCACCCAGCCCGCGCTCCTGCAGCAGCAAGGCCAGCCGCGCCGCGTCCTCAGCCTGCCTGCGCGCGGCGGCAAACAGCAGCATATGCGCCAAGGCGGGCTCCATCGGCAGCGATGCCATCGCCTGCCCATGCGCCGTGATCTGGCCCCCAGAGTCATTGGCATCATCGAGCGCCCCCAGCGCCGCCAAGGCCCCCCGCGCCGCCGCCATCGCCGCAGCTGGGGGTGGATCGATCCACGCCATCGCCGCCGGATCGCCAGCGCCCCACTGCGCCAAAGTCAGCGCCAGCGGGGTGAGATCGCTGGTCAGGATTTCCGGCGGATCGAACGCCTCGCGCCCCGGATGCGCCGCCTCTTCCCAAAGGCGATACGCCACGCCCGGCCCCTGCCGCGCCGCCCGGCCCGCGCGCTGAGCCGCCGATGCCTGGCTGGCGCGCACCGTCACCAGCCGCGAAATGCCCGCCGCCTTGTCAAACTCCGACCGCCGCGAAAGCCCCGCGTCGATCACGATCCGCACGCCGTCCAAGGTCAGCGAGGTTTCGGCAATGCTCGTCGCCAGGACCACCCGCCGCCGCCCCCCAGCATCGCGCCGGATCGCCGCGCGCTGGCCCGCAGGCTCCACTTGCCCATGCAGCGGCAGCACCAGCGCCTGCGGCAGGCGCTCTGCGAGGAGATCCGCACACCGCTCGATCTGTGCCACGCCGGGCAGGAACGCGAGAATATCGCCCTCCGCTTCGCCCCATGCCTGCACCACCGCGCTTGCGGCGGCCTGTTCGGGCTTCAGATCGGGCCGCGAACCCAGCCAGCGCAGCGCCAGCGGATGCGCCTTCCCTTCACTCTCCACCACCGGGCAATTCCCCAGCAGCCGGGCAAACCGCGCGCCGTCCAACGTGGCAGACATCACGACCAGCCGCAGATCATCGCGCAGCACGCTCTGCGCCTCGATGGCCAGCGCCAGCGCCAGATCGCTCCCCAGCCCGCGCTCGTGCGCTTCGTCGAACAGCACGGCGGAAATGCCGGAAAGTTCCGGATCGGCGAGCAGTGCGGAAACGAAAATCGCCTCGGTCATCACCACGATGCGCGTGCGCGGGCCGCGCTTGGCATCGAGCCGGGTGACATAGCCCACCGTCTCGCCCGCAGCCTCGCCCAGCAGCTCCGCCATCCGCTCCGCCGCCGCACGCGCCGCCACGCGCCGGGGCGAAAGCACGATCACCTGCCCCGTGCACCAGCCCTCGCCGATCAGCGCCGGTGCCACCGCCGTCGTCTTGCCCGCCCCCGGCGGCGCGATCAGCACGGCGGAAGGCTGCGCGCGCAAGGCAGCCAGCAATTCGGGCAGCACGGCATGGATGGGAAGGTTGCTCACACCTGATGCCCTAAGCACCCTGCGCGAGGGCCGCAATCCATGCTAGGCCCTATTCCATGAGAACACGCGGATGAGGACCAGCATCGAAATTGTCGTGGCGCTCCTCACCAGCCTGCTGGCCAGCGGCTTTGCCATCGCCGGGCTCATCGCCGTCGCCGCACTTCTGGCTGCCAGCGCTGTGTGGTGGCTGGTCCGACGCCACAACGGAGCCGATAGCCCCTAGCCAGCCATCCTCGCGCGCCATAGTCTGTGCGCAGGGAGACCAGGGCTTGAACGACGAGATCACCACCGAACCGGCACTTGCGGCCAAGACAGGCCCCGTGCGTCTCGCCATAGGCTTTGCGCAAGGGCTCGCCGCGTGGTTGCTGCTGGAACTCGTCTGGTCGGGTTTCTCGGAATTTACCGGCCCCAGAAAGGCCGAGCTCGAGATGTACTGGAGCGCGCGCCACCCCATCGCCTTCGCCGCACTTACGCTGGTAACCGCCTTCATTCCCGTCATTGCGCTCGCCGAAATCGGCCGCATGCCGTGGCGCCGTCTCGGGCTCTATCTCGCCGCGACCACGGGGGCGCTTATCCTGCTCACCGTCTACGACATCACCCGCGATCCAATCGAGAACGGCGGCCTGATCCCCCGCATCTGGCCTTCCGCCACGCTGATCTTCTGCGGCGGAATCATGCTGTTTATCGTCAACCAGTTGCTGGAATTCCGCGAGACCGGCGCGCGGTTCTACACGCACTACAGCCTGCATTTCGAAGAGAGCTGGATGCGCGCATTCCAGTTCATGCTCTCGCTCGTGTTCGTCGGCCTCGTCTGGGCGGTCCTGCTGCTCGGCGCGGCATTGTTTGATCTCATCCACATTTCCGCGCTCAGTACACTGCTGGAGAAGAACTGGTTCCGCTGCCCCGTGCTCGGCATGGCGTTTGCTGCCTCGGTCCATATCACCGATGTGCGCCCCCCCCTGCTGCGCGGGATGCGTAATCTTGGCCTCACCTTGCTCGGCTGGCTGCTGCCGCTCGTCACGGTGCTCGCCGCCGCGTTCCTCCTCGCGCTGCTGGTAGTCGGGGTCGAACCCCTGTGGAGCACGCGCCGCGCCGCCTCGCTCCTGCTCACCGCTGCGTCCGTGATCCTCGTGCTGCTCAATGCCGCATACAAGGATGGCGACCCGGCCCACGCCCCGCCTGCAGTGCTGCGCTGGGCAGGCCGCCTTGCCGGGCCGGTCATGCTCGCGCTCGCGCTCCTCGCGTCATGGGCCATCCTGCTGCGTATCGGCCAATATGGCTGGACGGCGCAGCGCGTGCAGTCCGCCGCCACCGCTGCGATAGCCTTGCTTTATGGCGCGGGCTATGCGTGGGCGAGTGCCGACCGGACCACGTGGCTAAAGCGCCTCGAACGCGTCAACGTCACTGCCAGCTTCGCCATGCTTGCGGTGCTGGGCGCGCTGCTCACCCCGCTGGCCGATCCGGACCGCATCGCCGTCACCAGCCAGGTCGCCCGCCTCCACGCCGGCAAGGTCACGCCGGAAAAGTTCGATTACGCGCTCCTGCGCTTCCAGACCGGCCGCGTCGGCACCGAAGCCCTCGCCGCGCTTGCCAAGGATTCCAACCCCGAAATCGCCGCCCGCGCCAAGCGCGCGCAGGCCAGCAAGGACCGCTACAACTACGGCGGAGAACCCGATCCCGCCATTACCGAAGTGCCCTTCAGCCACGCCGCCATCTATCCCAAAGGCGCGGCCTTGCCGCAGGACTTCCGCGTGAAGGACTGGCAGGAAACCGCCAGTTTCGATGCGCCCTGCATGGAAAACGGCACCCCCTGCGATATCTTCGTCCTGCCCGGCAAGCCTGCGCCCACGCTGGTCATCCACCGCACCAATGCGCCATCCGGCGAAGACAGCGCCCCCGTCTACACCCGCGACGCGTCAGGCGATTGGCACCGCACAGGCACGCTCAACAACTTGCGTTGCCCTGCCGTCATCGCCGCACTGCGCGAAGGCAAAGCGGCACCGGTCCGCCCTCCATACGATGACCTGATGGCCGCTGGCATCCGGCTCGAGATGACGCCCGAACGCGGCTTCGGCCCCGATCCCTGCCCCGAACCACAGCCCAAGCCGCAGCCCGCACCCACGCCCAAGCCATCGGACGCCAACGCCCCCGCCCGCATGGGCCCCGCCTTCGGCAATCCCGGCCCGGGCTGAACGCGTCCCCACTTTCGCTAGCGGGACCTTCGTTTCAGTGGGCCACGCTTGACCACCCCGCGCGGGCGCGCCACCTTGCCGCCAAACCTCATCGGAGCAGACCACACATGCAGCACCGCCGCCTCGGCACTTCCGCCATCGTTGTTTCCGATATCTGCATGGGCACGATGACCTTCGGCAGCCAGGCCGACGAAGCCACATCCTTGCGCATCCTCGACATGAGCTATGATGCCGGGATCAACTTCTTCGATACGGCGGAAGGCTATCCCGTGCCGCCCGACGCCAAATGGGTCGGCAGGACCGAAGAAATCGTCGGCAAGTGGCTGAAAACCAAGCCGCGCGATGCGATCATCCTCGCCACCAAAGTCTCTGGCCCCAGCCATGTCTGGTTCAAGAGCCCCAAGCGCAACGGCATGACCGCGCTAGACCGGCACAATATCATCAAGGCGGTGGAGGAAAGCCTCCAGAAGCTCGGCACCGATTACATCGATCTCTACCAAACCCACTGGTCCGATCACGACACTGCCTATGAAGAGACGATGGAAACGCTCGACGAGCTGGTCCGCGTGGGCAAAGTGCGCATTCTCGGCTGCTCGAACGAAACGTCGTGGGGCCTGATGAAGTCGATCGAAGCCGCCAAGGCCATTGGCGGTGCCCGCTATCACACGATCCAGAACAACTTCAGCCTCAACAACCGCCGCTTCGAGGATGAACTGGCGCAAGTCTGCCGCAAGGAAGGCGTGAGCCTGATCCCCTATTCGCCCATCGGCGGCGGCGTGCTGGCCTGCAAGTACAGCGACGGCGCCCGCCCCGAAGGCGCGCGCTTCTCCAAATACCTTGAAATGGGTGGCCGCCAAGCCAGCATGGCGCGCCGCTTCGTCAACGAAAAGTCCATCGAATCCGCCGAACGCTTCGCCAAGATCGCAGCCGAACATGGCCTCGATCCCGTGACCTTTGCGGTCGCATGGTCGAAGCAGCACGATTTCGTCGCCTCGACCATCGTCGGCGTGACGACCGAAGAACAATGCGCGCCGATCTTCGCGGCGGCCGATGTGGTGCTTTCGGACGAAGCGATGAAGGCGGTGAACGCGGTCAGCCGCGAAATCATGTACCCGATGGGGTAATTCCGGCACCGGCGGGCAAAGGCAATAGCCCTTGCCCGCCGGAGGCCCATCAGTACCGCCGCGCCACCGCGAACTCAGCCGCCTCGGACATCGCCGCCTTGGCCGCGCTGGCCGGGAAGGCCGCAATCGCGTCGATCGCGCGCTGGGCGTAGTGCCGCGCGCGTTCGCGGGTGGCGTTTACGGCTTCGTGCTTGCGGATGAGAGACACGGCGTGGGCGAGATCGGCATCGCTGTTGCGGTCTCCAGCGATAGCTTCCTGCCAGAACGTGCGCTCTTCCGCCGAGCCGCGCGCGTAGGCGAGGATCACGGGGAGGGTCATCTTGCCCTCGCGGAAATCGTCGCCCTGGTCCTTGCCCATTTCGGAGGCATCCGAATCGTAATCGATGGCATCGTCGGCCAACTGGAACGCGATGCCGAGGTTGCGGCCATACGAATCGAGCGCAAGCTCGTCCGCCTCGCTGCGCTCTGCCACCACGGCGGCAATGCGGCAGGCGGCGGCAAACAGCGCTGCCGTTTTGGCATTGATAATGGCGAGGTAGCGTTCCTCGCTCGTATCGACCTGCCGCTGCGCCACAAGCTGATCGACCTCGCCCTCGGCAATCACGGCGGAGGCATTGGAGAGGATTTTCAGCACCTTGAGGCTGCCATCCTCGACCATCAGTTCGAAGCTGCGGCTGAACAGGAAATCGCCGACGAGCACCGTGGCGGGGTTGCCATAAATGATGTTGGCGGCCTGCTTGCCGCGCCGCATGCCCGATCCATCGACCACATCATCGTGCAGCAACGTGGCGGTGTGGATGAACTCCACCGTGGCGGCCAGCTTGTAATGGCGGCTGCCGCCATAGCCCAGCAGCGAAGCGCTCGCCAAAGTCAGCATCGGGCGCATGCGCTTGCCACCGCCGGCGATGAGGTGGCCAGCGAGTGCCGGGATCAGCGGGATGCGCGATTGCATCCGGCCGAGGATCACTTCGTTGACACTGTTCATGCCATCGGCCACGAGCGCCATGAGCGGCTGCAGCGAAGGCTCGGCGCGGCGGGGGAGAGTGTGGATGGTCGCGGTCATCGTCCATTCGCTTGGCCTGCCCACCGGCGCTTGGCAAGATGCAACTTGCGTCAGAGTGGGCGGCATGCCCCTCAAGGCGGGATGGATGGACGGAGAACAGGCATGAGCGAGGATCCGGTGCTGGCAGGCTATCGCCAGAGCATCGACAACATCGACGCGGCGATGATCCATATCCTCGCCGAACGGTTTCGCATCACGCAGGCAGTCGGCGCGCACAAGGCCGCGCATCAGCTTCCCGCCAGCGATCCGGGGCGCGAGGAGCGCCAGATTGCCCGCCTGCGCGCGCTGGCGACGGATGCCAAGCTCGATCCCGAATTCAGCGAAAAGTTCCTGCGCTTCATCATCGAGGAAGTGATCCGCCACCACGAACAGGCGGCGGAAGCGAAAGCCTGATCATGGGCCTCGGCGCGGAAGGCTACCTCAGAAACGCGTGGTATGTCGCGGAGTGGGCCGACGCGGTCACCGAAGCGCTGACGGCGCTGGAGATTCTGGGCGAGCGGATTGTGCTGCTGCGCGCCGCCGATGGCAGGCCCGTCGCGCTCGAAGATGCCTGCCCGCACCGCAAGCTGCCGCTCTCGCTGGGGCGGCGCGAGGGCGATACCATCGTCTGCGGCTACCACGGCCTCACCTTCGATACCTCGGGCACATGCATTGCCGCGCCCACGCAGGCGACGCCGCCCAAGGCCTGCGTGCGCAGCTATCCGCTGGCCGAGCGCTACGGCCTCGTGTGGATCTGGATGGGCGATCCGGCGCAGGCAGACCCGGCGAAGATCATCGACATTCCGCAGTGGGGCTCACCCGATTGGGGCTATAATCGCGGCCCGGTGATGCAGGTCGATTGCCACTATCTCTACGTGGTGGACAATCTGCTCGATCCCACCCACGTCACCTGGGTCCACCCCGGCTCGTTCGGTGATGCCTCCTGCGCCGCCGTGCCGATCGAGACCCTTTCCGCTCCCGAAGGCGTCACCGCCGCGCGCTGGCTGATGGATACCGAGCCTGCGCCGTTCTACGCCAAGTTCCTGAAATTCTCCGGGCGGGCAGACCGCTATCAGCACTACGAGATGCGCTATCCGTCCAACGCGGTGATCAAGGCGGTGTTTGTGCCCGCAGGCACTGGCGGCCACGGGAGTGCGCTCCACGCCGATGCCTTCTGCATGGACAGCTTCAATTTCCTGACGCCGGTCAATGCGAAGCAGATGCGCTATTTCTGGTTCCAGCTCAGGAACTTCGCGCCCGATGATGCGGCTGTCTCTGCGGAATTCACCGAAGACGTCCGCCACGCCTTCGAGGAAGACCGCGTGATCCTGAATGCGGTGCAGATCGGCATGGATACCAGCCCCACGCCGAGCATCGACCTCAAGAACGACCTCGCCTCGTTCCGCTTTCGTGCAGCCCTCGCCCGGATGATCGCGGCTGAGGGCTGAACCGGCGTCAGGCGATGATCTGGAAGTCCGTATAGGCCAGCGCCGGGTGCCCCGTCAGCGTTGCCACCTGCACCGCTGCTGCCGAACCTGTCCCGTCGCGGTCGTACCACAGCACGCCGGTCGAGGTGTTGTAGATCAACCGGTCGGTCGCATCGTGCGCCGCGTTCACGCCCGCGCCCGACCAGTACGCATCCGCGCTCATCGCCCCCGTTGCGGCAAAGCCGGTGAACACCGCGCGGCTGAAAGCCAGCTTGTCGGTTCCCGTTACAAAATCCTGCAGCGTATCGTAGTTGGTGGAGAGATTTGCGGCTGTATCGAACACGAACGTATCCGCCCCCGCCCCTCCGTTCAGCACGTCATTGCCGTTGCCGCCGGTCAACCGGTCCGTACCGATCCCGCCCTGCAACGTGTCATTCCCCAGTCCGCCCGTCAGCGTATCGCTGCCATCCAGCCCAGCAAGGACATTGGCGGCGCTGTTGCCGGTGATGACATTGGCCTCGGCGTTGCCGGTCCCGTTGATCGCCGCCGTGCCGGAAAGCGTGAGGTTCTCAATGTTGGCTGACAGCGTGTAGCTGGCAGAGGCGGTGACGAGATCAGTGCCCTGCCCGGCCAGTTCGGTCACCACATCGCCGCTCACGTCAATCACATAGCTGTCGTTGCCCAGCCCGCCGATCAGCGTATCCGTCCCCGCGCCGCCATTCAGCGTATCATTGCCCGCGTTGCCGGTGATGACGTTGTTCAGCCCATTGCCCGTGCCGCTGTGCGCGGAGGCATTGGTGAAGGTCAGGTTCTCGACATTTGCCGCAAGGGTATGGCTCGAAAGCGTGGTCTGCACCGTATCGGTGCCCTGCCCTGCCAGTTCGGTCACGACGTCGCCGCTGGCATCGACGACATACGTATCGTCGTCCAGGCCGCCGATCATCGTGTCGTTGCCCGATCCGCCATTCAGCGTATCGTTGCCGCCAAGCCCGGTGAGCACGTTGGCGCCCGAATTGCCGGTGAGCACATTGGCATTGCCGTTGCCGGTACCGGCAACGGAGGCGCTGCCGGAAAGCGTCAGGTTCTCGAAGTTCGCGGTCAGCGTCCAGGCAATCGAAGCTGTCACCAGATCGGTGCCCTGCCCGGCGAGTTCGGTCAGCACGTCGCCCGCGTTGTCCACCACATAGCTGTCATCGCCCAGCCCGCCGATCATGGCATCCGCGCCCGTGCCCCCATTCAGGGTGTCGTTCCCGCCCAGCCCGGTGAGGGTGTTCGCGCCCGAATTGCCGGTAAGCACATTGGCATCGCCATTGCCGGTGCCGCTGATCGCGCTGCTGCCGGAAAGCGTGAGGTTCTCGACATAAGCCGCCAGCGTCCAGCTGATCGAGGACGTGACGGTGTCGGTTCCAGCGCTCGCTGCCTCGATCGTGGTGTCTCCGGCATTGTCGACGACATAGCTGTCGTTGCCCAGCCCGCCGATCATGCGGTCCGCCCCGCTTGCGCCATTGAGCACATCGTTGCCGCCGCCGCCGGTCAGCGTGTTGTTCAGCGTGTTGCCCGTGCCGGTGTGTGCGGCGCTGTCGGTGAAGGTCAGGTTCTCGACATTGCTGCCCAGCGTATAGCTGGCGCGCGTGGTCAGCACCGTATCGGTGCCCTGCCCCGCTGCTTCGCTCACCACGTCGCTCGCCGAATCGACCACATAGGTATCATCGCCCAGACCGCCGACCATCGTGTCGTTGCCGAGGCCGCCATCGAGCCGGTCGTTACCGCCAAGGCCGGTCAGCGTATCGTTGCCGGCAAGCCCCATGATGTGGTCGGCGCCGTTCGTGCCGGTCAGCGCGTTCACGGCGGCCGTCCCCACGATCAGGTTGTAGGACCCGTAGCTGAACACTTGCGCCTTGATGCTGGTACCGTCGCTATCCCCGCCAAGACCGCTGCCATCACCCCAAGCGATGACAAAGCCCCCGCCGAGCAGGCTGCTGACCACCGGGCGTTCCTGATAGCTCGAAGTCACCGTGTTGACGGTAATCTCGCTGCCCACCTTGGCGCCTGCGCCATCATAGAACTGCGCCTTGATCTCGCTGTTCGTGGCGGTCACGAAATGCTGCCAGGTCACCACGAAGCCGCCATCGGGCAAGCTGGTGATCGCGGGGAAATCCCGCTCGCCTGCGCCAGTGCCGCTCACCACCAGCGTGGTGCCCACCTTGGCGCCTGCGCCATCGAACATCTGCGCCCGGATCAGCGTATCGGGCTCGCCCGTCGCCGGACTGGAATCCTGCCATGCCACGACAAAGCCGCCGCCGGAAAGCCCGGTCACCACCGGCAAGGCCTGATCGCTCTGCGCTTCGGCATCGACGATGAACTCGCCGCCCGCCTTCGCCCCCGCCGCGTCGAACAGCTGCGCCTTCAGCACCGTGCCGGATGCGCCGCCATCCATCCACGTCACGACAAAGCCGCCGCTCGCAAGGCTGGTGACCATTGGCTGAGTCTGATCGCCGGTGGTCTGCGTATTCACCCGCACCGCGCTGCCCGAAGGCACGCCCGCCGCATTATAGACTTGCGCGAGCACGCCTGCGCCGCTCGCATCGCCGGCGGTTCCGGCATAGTCCTGCCACGTCACCACAAAGCCGCCGCCGGCAAGGCCGGTGATCGTGGGGTTGTGGTTGCCGGGCAGGTTGTTGCCGCCCTGCTGCGTCCACGTCAGCGGATTGACGAGAAACGCCGGGGTCACCACCGCCCCTGCCGCGCTATAGACTTGCGCCTTGATCTTGTAGTCCGATTGGATGCCCGCCTCGGTCCAGGTTACCACGAAGCCGCCGTTCGCCAGGCTAGCCACAGTGGGGAACGACTGATCGGTGCTCGCACCGCTCGCCAGGGCAAATTCGCCGCCCACTTTCACGCCAGCCGCGTTGTAGATCTGCGCCTTGGCGACGCCGAGGCCGCTCGGCGCGGAATAATCCACCCATGTCGCGACAAAACCGCCGCCGGCGAGGCCCGTGATCGAGGGCAGGTCCTGAAAGCTCGCAGTCTGGCTATTGACCAGCAGTTCGCTTCCGACCTTGACGATATCTACCATTCCGGGCTCCCGCGTGCACCATGCCGATGCCTCCCGCGCAAAGCGGCAGGCGTTCGGCACCCGGTGCAGTTCTATCCGTACCCCGGCGGACTAGCGGAAAACCGTTAACAATCTGCGTTCCCCAGCGCAGCGCGGCAGCACGCCGGATTGGCGCTTGGCCCAGCATTTCCGGGCGGTCCACAGCCATTGGCGGTAAGCTGCAGACCACCCCTTTGCCTTATGCCACGATCAGGATATCCACGTAAGAGAGGCGCGGATGGCTCGCATCGCCCAGCGTCGCGATCAGTTGCGCCACCGCCGCCCCGGTGCCGTCGGCATCATAGCGCAGTTCGCCGGTCGTGGTGTTGTAGAGGATGCGGTCGCTCGCATCGTGCGCGGCATCCACGCCCGCGCCGGAATGGAACGCAGCTTCGGTCAACCGGCCCGTGGCGGCAAACGCGGTGAAGGCGGCTTTCGAAAGAAGGATGCGGTCATCCTCGGTGCGGTTGAAATCGGTGATCGCATCGCCATCGGGCGCAGTGGTGAACCAGAACGAATCGCGCCCGGCCCCGCCTGTCAGCGTATCGGCTCCGGTTTCGCCAATCAGCCAGTCATTGCCGCCGCCGCCGCGCAGAATGTCGTTGTCCGCCCCCCCATAGAGGCGGTCGTTCGCGCCGTCGTCCTGCACCGTCTCGTCAAGCGTGTCGCTGCCTGCGCCGCCATAGCTCTTGTCCGCGCCATTGCCGCCCTGGAGAGTGTCGGCACCGGCATCGCCATAAAGCAGGTCGTTCCCCGCGCTGCCCCCCATGGTATCGTCACCCGCGCCGCCGTAGAGCTTGTCGTTGCCTTCGGCCGTGTTGATGAAGTCGTTGCCGTCTCCGCCTTTGGCGATGTCGCGGTCGGCACCGCCGAACAGGCTGTCATCCCCCGCATTTCCGTAAAGCGTGTTCGCCCCGCCGCCGCCGTAGATCTGATCGTTATCAGCACCGCCATAGATGGTGTCGTTACCCTCTTCGCCGGACAGGAAATCCCTGCCCGCGCCGCCGGAAACGAAGTCGTTGCCGTTCTGGGCCTGAACACTGTCATCCCCGGCATCGCCGTAGAGCTGATCGTTGCCGCCATTGCCGATGATCGTATCTTTGCCATTGCCGCCGCGGATCAAATCATTGCCGAAGCTGTTGTAGAAGTTCCCGGCGGCAAGATAGTCGTCCCCATTGTTGCCAAGGATCGTGTCGCTCCCCGCTCCGCCATTGATCTGGTCGGCAGATGCGCCGCCGGAGATGTAGTCATCCCCGCCATTCCCATCGATCAACGGTGCATCGAACGCGCGGCCCGTGGCCGGATTGATCGGGGCAACATATTCACCCACGTAGATGGTATCGTTGCCCGCACCGCCGCTGATGGCGTTCAGAAGCTCGAACCCCTTCACGGTCGCCGTATCGACAAGGCCGGTGCCGCCCCGCCACATCCCGCGCAGATCGATCACCTTGTTGTAAAGGATCAGCTGGTTCTGCGCATCATAGCGGCCCTCGAAACTGATGCTGAGCGTATCGCGACCTGCTCCGCCATTGGCGCTGTGCGCCACGGATGCGCCGCCCAGAATGAACTGGATGGAATCGTTCCCCCCATCGCCAAACACGCTGTCGGCCAGCAAGTCGAAGTTGGCCGGATTGGCGCTGTCACCGCTCTCGTTATAGATCTGGATGTAGTCGTTACCGTTGTTGCCATGGACCAGATTGCCGCCCCTGGCACCGGCGAGAGAATCGTTCCCCTCACCGCCATTGATCGTGTCATTGAAATTACCGCCGACTATGTTGTCGTTGCCGCCCAGAGCATTGACGACATAAGGCCCCGGATCGTCCGAAGGGTACCGAACCGGGTCGAAGCCGAGGATGTCGTCGTTTTCGGTCAGCGTGTATGTGCCCATGGCCCAAATCCCTTCATCGCGTGGTGCTTCAAAAGGAAATGCGTGAAGGCCGCGCAAATCGGACAGGCAGGGTGGCAGTTTTCGCAAGAGAACAGTCCGGATCGGACTATCGGCAGAGTTTTTCCTGCGTTTTCAGGATATTGTCCAGCTGATCGCTGCGGTCCTGTGCGGTCAGCCGCCTGGCCTTGTCCATCAGCTCGAACACCCGCCGCGCCTCGGCATAGCTGGCGCAGGCCGCCGCGATGCGGCCGGTCTGTGCCTGCAGATCGGCCAGCGGCTTCATCTCCACGGCGTAGTCGCGCATCCGCCGTGCCTCACCCGGGTGGGCTTGCCAGATCGCCTTGCGCTCGGCAGCGGTGGCCGCGAGGAGCGCCAGCCCCTCGTCCACCTTGCCCGCCTGCACCAGAATGCCCCCGCGCGCGTTCTCGCTGATGTGGAGGTGGCGGCGGGCATCGTCATCGGCAGCATCGAACGCGACCACGCGCCGCAGATCGGCGCTCGAACGCTCGATCTCGCGCAGGCCTTCACGCACCGCGCCGCTATCCGCCAGCGCCGAGGCCAGCGCCCAGCGCGCATGGCCCAGCCGCCGCAGCGCATGCATGCTGCCGGCATAGCGCCGCACCGCGTCTTCCAGCACGGTCACCGCCTGCCGATAGGCTGGCACCGCGCCGCGCGTATCCCCGCCATACCATATCACGTCCCCGCGCGCTTCGGCGGCTCGCGCCATAAGGATCAGCGCCGGGAGCGAGGCATCGCCTGCCAATGCCTGTTCTGCGCGGTCCGCATCGGCCAGAGCGGGCCGATAGTGCTTGTCCCACTGATCGATGATCGCCTTCAGCACAAACCCGGCCGCGCGCTGCCGATTACCCTCAGCAGAACCGGGTTCAGCCGCGTTGAACGAGAGCGCCAAGTCCCGCTGCGCCCGCGCGGTGTTTTCCTCCACCATTTCGGCCAGCCACGCGCTATCGAGCCGCGCTTGCGCCACCAGCATGCGCGGCGCGGCAGGCCCTGCTGCCTCGAGCAGTCCCAGCACCCGGTCGATATTCGCGCGCGCCCGCTCCGGCTGGCCCAGATTGGCGCCCAGCGGGCTGCCCTGCACTTCAGCGAGGCGCAACAGGCCCTCCGCCGCCTCGATCCGCACGGCGGGGCCAGCCCATGTGCTCTCCGCCAGCCGGTCCAGGTAATGCTGCGCGGTCTGCGCCACCTCGCGCCGCAGCTCCAGCGATCCGGGCTGCCGTTCCAACTGATCATACAGCGTGTAGAGCAGATAGCGCGAAGTGCCCCGCGCGTCGTCGAACCGGGCCTCCGCCTCGATCTTCTGCCGCTCGGCCAGCAGCAGCCCCGCGCCCGCAGCCCCCGCCAGCAGGGCCAGCGCTCCGCCCGCCGCGAGCGCCTTCCACCGCCGCCGCACAAACAACCGCGCGCGATAGCGCCAGTCAGGGCCGCCGCGTCCGGTTCTGGCCGCGAGCGGAAAATGCCCCTCGCGCCGCGCCAGATCGGCGAGCAATTCTGGCACCCCGCCATAACGCACAGCCTCCTCGGCCGCGCAGGCCTTGGCGATGATGGCAGCAAGCTCTGCATCAAGATCCGGCCCCGCGATCCGCGCCAGCAGCCGCCCCAGCGCAAACACATCGTCCGCCACCGAAGGCAGGGCGCCCGCCAGCCGCGCCGGGCTGGCAAAGGCGCTCGTAACCGCGCCTGAAAGCAGCAGCGCATCGGCCTCATCCCCCAGCAGCCGCGCAATGCCGAAATCGAGCAGCCGCACGCGGCCTTCGCGGTCCACGAGAATGTTGGAAGGTTTGAGATCGCCATGAGCCACCAGCCGGCTATGCGCATAATGCACCGCCCGCGCCGCATCGCCAAAGCGCCGCAGCCGCTCGGCCAGCGCCCCGCCCTCACTCGCCCCGCCCTCACTCGCCCCGCCCTCACCCGCTTCATCAATCGGCGCGCCATCGACGTATTCCATCACGAGGCAGGGCCGTCCGTCCGCCGTCATCCCGCCATCGATCAGCCGGGCGATGCCGGGATGCTCCAGCCGCGCCAGAATGCGGCGCTCGGCGGCAAAGGCCTCGGCCGCGCGCACTTGCAGGCGCGGCTGGATCAGCTTGATCGCCACGCGCTGTTCAAACAGGCCGTCGTCGCGCAGCCCCTCCCACACCTCGCCCATCCCGCCCGCACCGATGCGCTGGACGAAAGCAAACGGGCCAAACCGCTCGGGCGGCGGCAGCAGCGCCGCATCGAAACCGCCAGGCAGTTCGGTCGGCATCGAGCCTGTGGCCGCGCCCGCCCGCTCCAGCGCCGCGATCCGTGCCAGCACTGCCGCGCTTTCGTTCTTCAGCAGCCTTGCCCGGAACCGCGCATTGCCGGGATGCGCCACCAGCCGCTCCATCAGCGCCAGCACCCGGCGTTCGATGATGCTTTCGCTGGCGGCGTCCTCGCTCAAGCCGCCTCCAGCCGTTCCAGCAGCCACAGCCGCGCCGCGTTCCATCGCCGCAGCACGGTACGGTGCGAAAGCCCGGTCGCAGCCGCCGTCTCCTCCACGCTCAGCCCCAGCATGAAGCGCAGCTCCACGATCCGCGCATGGTCCGCAGAATAGCTGGCCAGCTCCGCCAGCACGCGATCAAGCTCCTCGATATTGACCAGTCCGTGCGCCGGATCGTCTGGAAACACGGTCATCATCTCCACCGCCTGCCGCTTTTTCGCGCCCTGCTTGCGCGCCTCGTCGATCAGCACTTGCCGCATCGTCCGCGCGGCATAGGCCAGCATGTGCCCCGCGCCGGTCACGCCGGAAAGGTTGGATCGCAGCAGGCGGATCGCGGCTTCGTTGGCCAGTTCGGTGGGCTGGATCACCGCGCCCGCGCCATCCCCCACCAGAATGCGCCGGGCCATGCGCCGCATATCGCCATAGCAAGCATTGAGGAGATGTTCGGGGGGCAGCGTTTCCGGAATCTGGTTCAAACCGGCTGCTCCACCCGCAAGGTCAGTTGCTCAATCGTCCAGCGGCACGCCGGGCAATTGCTTGGCGGTGCGGATCGTCAGCGAAGTCTTCACGCTCGCCACGTTGGGCGCCGGAGTCAGCTTGCTGGTCAGGAATTCCTGAAAGCTCTGCAGATCGCGGCTCACGATCTTGAGGATGAAATCGATCTCGCCGTTCAGCATGTGGCATTCGCGCACATCGGGCAGGGTCCGCATGTGCTCTTCGAACTGGCGCAACGATTCCTCGGCCTGGCTCTTGAGGCTGACGAGCGCGAAGACGGTGATCGCAAAGCCCAGCTTCGAAGGGTCGAGCTCGGCATGATAGCCGCGGATCACGCCTGCTTCCTCCAGCGCGCGAACCCGGCGCAGACAGGGCGGCGCAGTCAGGCCCACGCGCTGCGCCAGCTCGACATTGGTCACGCGCCCTTCATCCTGCAGTTCGGCGAGGAGGCGCCGATCAATCCCGTCGAGTGTTGCCATGGTTCTGTTTATGCCCTGCTGGATTGCCATGCTCGCCGATTGGTTAACGGCCACCCGGTTCTTGCCAGCCCACGCGGCGACAAGGAGGGGGCGATCCGGCCAATCTTGGTAACTTTCCACACCTTGTGCGGCTTTGAACGATAATTTTGTTGTTTAATATCGCAATCGTCCCACAATGCAACGAGGTCTACAGACCCCTTCCCGCGCCCTCGCTTTTTGTTAGGGTCCCGGTAACCAGTCCCGGGCGCGTCGCTGCGCGCGTCGGCGCCTCTCGGAGAACGCATGATTGTCGACGATCGCCTCGAAACCGTGCTGCGCACCGTCGCGGCCGGACCGGGTGCGGTCGCCACGCAAATGCGGCAATTGCTGGACCTTCTCGGCCGCACCCCGCCCGAACACTGGACGAGGGCCCACACCGGCGCACTCACCCGGCTCGATTCGCTCGCCGCCATGCTGGGCGATACTGCGAGTGCCTCCCTGATGGCCTCGGCAGGCCTGCGTTCACCAATCCTGGTCGAACATTTCGCCGAGGCCGGTCCCAAAGTGGCACTCGCCGCGATCACCTCTGCGCGGCTTGGCGAGCGTGACTGGCTGGCGATCATCCCCGATCTTCCGGTGCAGGCGCGCGGCTTTCTGCGCCATCGCCGCGATCTGGGCCCGCAGGTCGAAGCCCTGCTCGCCCGGTTCGGGATCACCGATTTTGCGCTGCCACTGCCGCCGCATTTCGAAGCGGAAAGCGCGGTGGTCGCGCAGCCAGAGCCAGTGCATGAACCGGTGCCTGAGCCTGAGCTTGCGCCCGCGGGCGAAGACCTCGCCCCGGCGGGCGAGGGCATCGGCGCGATCATTGCCCGGATCGAAGCGTTCCGCCGCGCGCGCGCAGTCCCCGAAGGCGATGCGCAGGCGGCTGCCAGCCAGACCCGCCTGCCCTTCACCGATGAACCGCCGCCCGCCCCGCCTGCGATCAACGCAGTCGATCTCGCGCTCGATGCCGAAGGCACGGTGATCGCCGCCGATACTGCGCTGGCCGCAGCGTTCATCGGTCTCAAACCCTTTGCCGCCGATCCCGATGCGCCCGCCACGTGCGATCCCGCCACGATCACCGCCGCCCGCGCGCGGCTCCCCGTCGCGGCCGGCAGGCTCGAACTCGAAGGCCCAGCGGCGGCTGCCGGTCCTTGGCGGATCGATGCGGTGCCCGGCTTTGCGCCCGATACCGGCCACTTCACCGGCTGGCACGCCCGCCTGCGCCGCCCGCCCGCCCCGCCGGTAGCCGCCAGCCCCGCCGCCAATGATGATAGCCGCGCCCGCAGCGCCGATCGGCTGCGCCAGATGCTCCACGAACTGCGCACGCCGATCAACGCGATCCAAGGCTTTGCCGAACTGATCCAGCAGCAGATGCTCGGCCCCACGCCGCACCAGTACCGCAGCCTCGCCGCCGGAATCGCTTCCGATGCCGCGCGGATGCTCGCCGGGTTCGAAGATGTCGAGCGCCTCGCCCTGCTCGAATCCGCGCCTGCGCCGGATGCCGCGGCGGCCCCGACTGGCGGCATGCAGGGCGATACCGATCTTACCGCGCTGCTCACGCGCCTGTTTGCGCAGCTTGAACCGCTGCTCGCCCCGCGCGAAATAATGCTGACGCACGATCTGCCCGAAGGCCCGCTCCCCGTCGCAATCGCACCCGATGATCTGGAACGCACACTCTGGCGGCTGCTCTCGCTCGTAGCCAGCGCTGCAACGCCGGGCGAGCAACTGGCCCTTACCACACGCGTCGGCGCTGGCCCGCGCGGCTACGGCGTGCGCATCACCCTGCCGCTCCCTGATGCACTCGCGCAGGCGTTGGACGAAGCGGCACCGTCTCTTGTCGATAGCATCGCCTCACCGGGCGGGATGCTCGGCAGCGGCTTTGCGCTCAGGCTCAGCGCAGCCGAAGTGCGCGCCGCCGGCGGGTTGTTCCAGCGCGAAGGGTCAAGCCTCCTAGTCACTTTGCCACTCTTGACCGCCGCACGCCAGACACCTAGCCAAAGAGGCATAGTGGGCGGACAGGCCGGCTAAGGGGACACTTCAAGCGCGTGGCACAGCCGACTATTCTCGACGTGCCGGGCGCAGGGCAGCACGTGCAGTTTGCCCCGGGCTTCGGGCAACGCTTCATCGTCACCGTCGATACCGAAGAGGAGTTCGACTGGACCCAGCCGCTCGGCCGCACCGGGCACGGCCTCAGCCACGTCCCGCGCCTCGCCCGCTTCCAGCAGTTCTGCGAAGGGCTGGGCGTCGCGCCGATCTACCTGATCGACTATCCGATCGCCACCGATCCTGCCGCAGTCGCGGCTCTGGGCGATGCCGTGGCGGCCGGACGCGCCGAAATCGGTGTGCAGCTTCACCCTTGGGTCAGCCCGCCGCACGATGAAGAGGTCAACGGCTTCAACAGCTATGCGGGCAATCTGCCGCCCGCGCTTGAAGCGGCCAAGTTCAATACCCTGAAGGAAACGATCGAGCGCGCCTTTGGCAAATCCCCGCTGATCTACCGCGCCGGGCGCTACGGTGTCGGACCCGCAAGCGCACAGATCCTGTCAAACGCCGGGATCGCCATCGACACCTCGGTGCGCGCGCGCTTCGATTACAGTTCCACCGGCGGCCCCAATTTCCGGGATCATCCCGTCGCTCCCTGGTGGATCGACAAGCCTGGCGGCCTCATGGAACTGCCACTCACCACGGTGTTCTGGGGCATGCTGCGCCAGCAGGGTCCGGTGCTCTATCCGCTGCTCTGGCGCATGCCCAAGCTGCGCGGCCTGCTTGCTCGCATCGCGATGCTCGAACGCATCCCGCTTACCCCCGAAGGTGTCAGCAGCGAAGAAGCGATCAAGGGCATCGACATCGCGCTCGACGACGGCCTGCCCGTGCTCGTCTTCTCGTTCCACAGCCCCTCGCTGCGCCCCGGCCTGACGCCTTATGTGCGCGATGAGGATGACCTCGACCAGCTCTATGATTGGTGGCGCACGGTCTTCGCTTATCTCGCCAAGCGGGGGGTCCGCCCTGCTGCCATCGCCGATATCATGGCCGCAACGCATGTCAGCAGTGAGGCCTGAGCAGCGCTTGCCAAGCTCGCACCGCCGCACTAACCCACGCCGCAAGGTGGGCCTGTAGCTCAGCGGTTAGAGCTGGCCGCTCATAACGGCTAGGTCGCGGGTTCGAATCCTGCCGGGCCCACCAATCCAATCCGGCAGGACGTGCTCAGCACAGCACTGGCTCCCGGGTGGTTCCGGCAAACAGCGTGGCCGTGCGTCCCCCCACCCAGATCGTGCCGGTATCGTCCTGTTCGATGCGGATGCGCCCCGATCGGCCGAGGCGGGTGCCCTGGGTCGCGCCATAAGGTGCGGTGACATGGCCTTCGCGCAGCATCCATGCCGCGGCGGATGCGTTAAGGCTCCCGGTGACGGGATCTTCGATCAGGCCGCCATAAGGATCACTGAAGATCGCGCGCACTTCATAAGCTTGGGGGCTGCCGGGCGGGTGCAGGCCGACAAGGCCGATATCGATGCGCGCGTCGTGCGAACGGGCGGGTTCGACCGCGATCACTGCGGCGGCGTCGCGCAGCTGGATGCCCAGCCAGCCCGGACCGTTGTCGATCCATTCGGCCGCAACAACATCGCTTTCGCCAATCCCGAGGACGGCGCAGGCTTCGGCAAGCTTTGCCGGTTCGATCGGCCCGGAGCGGATCAGCGGCGGCGCGGCAAAGGCGAGGCTTTCGGTGCCGCGCCGAACAGCGATCAGCCCGGCGCCGCATTCCTGCACCACCTTGTCCGGATGGTGCGGCGTGCCGCCCAGCGCCAGCCACGCGTGGCACGAGCCGAGCGTGGGGTGACCTGCGAAGGGCAATTCGCGGTCCAGCGTGAAGATGCGCACCCGGTAGTCCGCGTCTGGCGATCTGGACGGCAGCAGGAACGCCGTTTCTGAAAGATTGAGCCAGCGCGTGATCGCCTGCAATTGCGCGGTATCCTGATCCGCTTCGAGCGCAATCACCGCAAGCGGATTGCCGGTGAACGGCGCTTCACCGAACACATCGACGAGCTGAAACGGGTAGTGCGGCATGGCGTGAAAGGCTCCGCGCCGGGGATCGGCGCGGGCACGAGATTCCCGGCATTGCGTGCCTTTGCAAGACGCAAAAATTCAGGCGCGATCAGCCATCGGGAATGGCGAGGCTGAACCGCAAGCCCGCGACCAGCGTGTTGTGCAAGGCGTGGTCCCAGCCGGGATGGATGACATATTGCAGATCGGGCTGGATATTGAGCCAGGGGGTTACGGGCCGCTGCGCCGTGAGTTCGATCACGGTTTCCCCGCTGCGCGCCCATTGGGGAGCCAGCAGCGTGGCCCGCGCAGACTTGCCGAGCCGGGCATGCGCGGCGGCAAGGCCAAGGCGCCATTCGCCGAGCGTGGCGACCGCGCCGCCGCCAAGATACGTCGCCACCGGATTGGCGCGCGCATCCGCCGTGCCGACGCGGACCCATGCGCTAAGCCCCCGCGTGACCGCGCCTTCGAGCATCGCATAGCCGCCGCGCGAAAGGGCGCGAGGCTTGGCAGCATCCAGCGCATCAAAGCGGGTGGTGTAATGCCAGCCGCCGAACTGCAGCAGCCATGCGCCGACCGGCAGGCGCGCCTCCGCGATCAGCAGTGCGCCGGTCGTGCCGGGCAGGCGCAAGGCAACCTTGCGCGGATCGTGCCGTGCCCCGGCCAGCGCATCGAACGCGCCGAGCGCAAGGCCTTTGCGGCCATTCTGCAGGCGCAGCACCACCGCATTGCTGGTCATCGGGAAGATCGATGGGCCGGCAGGCCCGCTTTGCGAGATATCGGGGCCAATGCCGAAGGCGCTGTTCACGAACAGGGCGCCGGTGTTCTGGATATCGAATTCGGCGTTGAGATCGATCAGGCCCGCCTTTGCCGAAACAAACGGGCTGGGCCGCCACTGCGCCCACGCCTCGTAAATGTGCGGAAGGGTCTCGGCTTCAAGGCTGCTGATCGTCTGGTACACGCCCACGCGCCGACCGGAGAAATCGGGGCCGTGGGCAGCCATGAAATCGACATGGGCCGTGAGCGAATCGAGGCCGATCACCGGCCCCTTGAAATCGAGCCAGGCATCGGCGCGGCCGACCACTGCACTGCCGCGATCCGGGCTGCCGCTGGTGGCGGTAAGCATGTCGCCCGTATATGACGCGCCGAATTCGACCACCGCCTGGGCGGCGGCCGGCATGGGTAGCGAAACCGCAAGCGGCAGAGCGGCGAGCGCAAGGCGGGAAAGGCGGGGAATGGAGCGCATTGCAGCCTGCCTAGTGCTGGTCCAGCTAATTTCCCCCTCTGCGCGCCATCAGGGAAACGGCGCAGCACAGCCGCAGCATTCCTTCAGGATTTCGGGGACCAATGCAGGTGCGCCAGCCCTGCATTAAATGTCAGCTTGCGCTTGCCATGTGCCGCGCAATTTCATGATGACACCGCTGCGCCGATGCGGTACTTCGCCCCTCACAACACAAGTCGTTCACCCGGCGCGGCCTTGGGAGAGGATGCGTAAAAATTGCACCGCGCCGGGTGTCCAGATTTCCCCACAGCCTTGATCGAATATGCGCGGTGTTCCCGCAGCATGTGGCGCGCTGTGCGCGGCGTAGGAATGAGCCGCGCTGTGCGCGGCGGGGGGCAAAGTGGCTGATCGCAGATCCGACAAGGCCCGGCGCATGGAACTGGGCGCCCAGCGCCGCGCGCGGACACGGGCGCGGATCATCGCCGCTGCGTTCGAAATGTTTGGCGAGGAAGAAGGCCTCTACGCGCGGATCGAGGATGTGGTGCAGCGCGCCGGGATCACCCGCACGACATTCTACGATCACTTTTCCGGCATGGGCGAACTGCGCGAAGCGGTCAGCTATGAAGTGACCCACGATTTCCTGACTGCCGTGAACGAGGCGGTCTCCCGGCTGGACGATGCGCGCGAGCGGGCGGCGGCGGCGATCCGGTTCTATCTCCATCGTGTGCGCGATGTGCCGGGCTGGGGCCGCTCGATGATCAACCTCAGCGCGAGCGGGATCATCTTTGGCGCGGAAACCTATCGCCAGGCCGAGCAGACCGTGGCCGAAGGCATGGCCGCCGGGCAGTTTGCCATTAGCGAAAGCACGCTCGGCCGCGATGCCGTGCTCGGCACCACGATTGCCGCCATCGCCACGATGCTGCGCGAGGCGAAGGCCGAGGACTACCCCGAGGCCGTGGCCGAAATCATCCTGCGCGGGCTGGGCGTGGAGGCGGCGGCGGCCCGCGGCGTTGCGCGGCGGGCACTGCCGCCGCTGGTCCCGTCCGCGCCGGGGGTTGACGGTTTGTCAGGTTGATTTGCGCCCCAAGTTCAATCTTGCAAAATGTTCGTTTGATTTTTCCCAACTGATCTTGCAGGATCGGGCAGGATAACCGGCCCGGACGAGGTCGTCTGATCGGGGGAAACTGACATGGCTTTGCCAGCATCGTTGCGGCGTGTGGGTGCCACCTTTTTCGCGCTCCTGGCGCTTGGGGCCGTTCCAGCCAAGGCAACGGAGCCTGCACCCCGCCCCGTGCCGCCGCCGCGCGCGCCTGAAGCGGTCTATGCAAAAACCTGCGGCTATTGCCACGGCCAGCATGTCGCCCCGATCATTCGCGGGCGCGGCCTCCCCCCCGAACTCATCGCGCAATACGTCAGGCGCGGGCAGCGCGCGATGCCGGCCTTCCGCCCGACCGAAATCAGCGACGGCGAACTGGCCGCGCTGGCAAAGTGGAGCAATGCCTCGAAGGCTGACCCCAAGGAGTATGGCCAATGACCGGAATCAGACGCCGCGATGTGATCCGCACTGGCGCAGTGGGCGCCGCGCTGATCGGTGTGCGCGCCGCCTTGGCCTCGCCGCTCGATGGTCCGCGCCAGCTGCCCGCACACCTTGATGCCGGGGCCTTTGCGGCTGCGGTGAAGGAACTGCGCGCGGTGGTGGGGGCCGAATGGGTCTTCGCCGATCCCGAAAGCACTTTGCCTTATGCCAAGAGCTTCACCCCCGATCCGCGCCACGAACACGTGCCATCGGGCGCGGTGGCGCCCGCTTCGGTGGAGGAAGTGCAGGCCATCCTCAAGATCGCCAACCGCTACAAGCTGCCGCTGTGGACGGTCTCCACGGGCAAGAACATGGGCTATGGCTGCGCCACGCCTGCCAGCAGCGGGCAGATGATCCTCGATATGAAGCGGATGAACCGGATCATCGCGATCGATGCCGAGCTTGGCACCGCGCTGGTCGAGCCGGGCGTGACCTATCAGGATCTGCACGACTATCTGGAGGCGAACAACCTGCCCTACTGGCTGGATGTGCCCACCGTCGGCCCGATCGTTTCACCGGTGGGCAACACGCTGGAGCGCGGCGTGGGCTACACCCCTTATGGTGATCACTTCTTCATGCAGTGCGGCATGGAAGTGGTGCTGGCCGATGGCACGGTGGTGCGCACCGGCATGGGCAGTGTGCAGAATTCGACCACGTGGCAGGCGTTCAAATGGGGCTACGGCCCTTATGTGGACGGCATTTTCACGCAGTCGAACTTCGGCGTGGTAACGAAAATGGGCTTCTGGCTGATGCCGAAGCCGCCCGCGTTCAAGCCGTTCATGGTGCGGCACAATGAAATGGCGGACGTGGCCAAGATCGTCGATGCGATGCGCCCGTTCCGCATGAACAACCTCATCCCCAATGTCGTGCTGATGATGGGCGCGGCCTACCAGATCGCGATGTTCCACCGGCGCGAGGAGCTGTGGGACAAGCCGGAGAGCATTCCCGAGGATGTCGTGCGCGATTTCGCGAAGCGCCAGGGCCTCGGCATGTGGAACACCTACTTCGCGCTCTATGGCACCGACGAGATCATTGCCGCCATCGAACCCATTGTGCGCCGCGCCTTCGAGGCATCGGGCGGCGAAGTGCTGACCGAGGCGGAGATGGGCGGCAACAAGTGGTTCAACCACCACAAGAACCTCATGAGCGGCAAGCTCACGCTGGAAGAAAAGGGCATCATGCGCTGGCGCGGCGGAGGCATGTGCTGCTTCGCGCCGGTGGCTCCGGCCAAGGGGATCGAAACCCAGCAGCAGACCGAACTAGCGAAGGAAATCCTCGGGCGGTACGGCTTCGATTATTCGGTCGCTTACGCCATCGGCGGGCGCGAGCTGCACCACCTGATCTTCATCCAGTATGACAAGGACGATCCGGCGGAGGAGAAGAAAGCGGACGACTGCATCCGCGAGATGATCACTCGCTTCGGCGCACGCGGCTGGGCAAGCTATCGCACCGGGGTGAACACCATGGACCTCGTCGCGCAGCAATATGGCGAGGCTAACCGCGACCTCAATGCCCGGCTCAAGCAGGCGCTCGATCCCAACCACATCCTCTCGCCGGGCAAGCAGGGGATTGCCTGAGGGCGTGTGAGCTATGATCGAGAAGGTCGATCATAGTAAGCGGACAAATCAACTGGCCTGATCAGGCCGCTCTGCGTCACAAGGTGCATGCCTGCTGGCCTCCCGTTGAGGCCCGGGCATGCAGATCAACCCAGAGCGGCATCCGGCCGGGCAGTACGCGCCTTCATGCAAGGTTGGCGGCTGGTTCCCTGCACGCGGATGCCGCCAGCAGAGAGGAACCGACCATGCGTGCTTCGCTTTCGACTTTGGCCGTCGCGCTGCTTGCCGCGATGCCAATGCCCGGCCACGCCGCCGAAACGGCCATGGCCCAGCCGGCTGCCGCCGCTGCCGAAAAGCCCACCACCAACAAGGACTGGTGGCCCGATCAGCTCGATCTCACGCCGCTGCGCCAGAACGAGAACACCGCCGCCAGCCCCTATGGCGCGGACTTCGATTACACCAAGGCGTTCCTCAGCCTCGACCTCAAGGCGGTGAAGGCGGATATCGCCAAAGTGCTGACGACCTCGCAGCCGTGGTGGCCCGCAGACTATGGCAACTACGGCCCGTTCTTCATCCGCATGGCCTGGCACAGCACCGGCACTTATCGCACGCTGGATGGGCGCGGCGGCGGTGCGGGTGGCGAGCAGCGGTTCGAGCCGCTCAATTCGTGGCCTGACAACGCCAACCTCGACAAGGCGCGGCGGCTGCTGTGGCCGATCAAGCAGAAGTATGGCCGGGGGCTCTCGTGGGGCGACCTGATGGTCCTCACCGGCAATGTCTCGCTTGAGCAGATGGGCTTCAAGACGCTGGGCTTCGGCGGCGGCCGCGCGGATACGTGGCAGCCCGATGCGGTCTACTGGGGCACCGAGAAGAAGTGGCTGGAAGCCAATGGCAACCGCTGGAACGAGAAGCGCCAGCTGAAGGGCCCGCTTGCAGCGGTGCAGATGGGGCTGATCTATGTGAACCCCGAAGGCCCGAACGCGAACGGCGATCCGATTTCCGCCGCGCATGATATCCGCCAGTCGTTCGGCCGCATGGCGATGACCGACGAGGAAATCGTCGCGCTGATCGCGGGCGGCCACACCTTCGGCAAGGCACACGGCGCGCACGCCGCAACGTGCGTGGGCGCGGCCCCGGCGGGCGAAGGCATCGAAGCGCAGGGCACCGGCTGGAAGAACAGCTGCGGCACCGGCATGGGCAAGGATACCGTGACGAGCGGCCTCGAAGGGGCATGGTCGGCCAACCCCATCGCGTGGACGAGCCAGTACCTCGACAACCTGTTCGGCTTCGAATGGGTCAAGGTGAAGAGCCCGGCCGGCGCAACGCAGTGGCAGCCGGCGAATGCGGCGGATGTCCAGATCGTGCCGGACGCGCATGAGGCGGGCAAGACCCACGCACCGATCATGTTCACCACCGACATGGCGATCAAGCAGGACCCGGCGTTCCGCGCCATCGCGCTGCGCTTCAAGGCGAAGCCTGAGCTCTATGCCGATGCCTTCGCCCGCGCGTGGTTCAAGCTGACCCACCGCGATATGGGGCCGAAGAGCCACTATATCGGCGCAGACGTCCCGGCGCAGACCTTCACGTGGCAGGATCCGCTGCCGGTGGAGAGCCACCCCCTGATCGGCGCGGCGGAAATCAGCGCGCTCAAGGGCAAGGTTCTCAGCGCAGGCCTCACCCCGGCGCAGCTGGTGCGCACGGCGTGGGCTTCGGCCTCGACCTTCCGCGCTTCGGACCTGCGCGGCGGTGCCAATGGTGCGCGCATCCGGCTTGCGCCGCAGAAGGACTGGGCGGTGAACGATCCGGCGGAACTGGCCAAGGTGCTGGCGGCGCTGGAAAAGGTCCGCGCCGATTACAACCGTTCCGCGCCGGGTGGCCGCACGGTGAGCATGGCGGACCTGATCGTGCTGGCGGGCAATGCCGCGGTCGAGCAGGCGGCAAGCAAGGCGGGCGTTTCGCTCGAACTGCCGTTCACGCCGGGGCGTGTCGATGCCACGCAGGAGCAGACCGATCCCGCCGCGTTCGCTCCGATGGAGCCCAAGTCCGATGGCTTCCGCAACTTCCATGCGGCGGACGCGTGGCAGGGTCCGGCTGAAGCGCTGGTCGACAAGGCGAGCCTGCTGGGGCTGAGCGTGCCGGAAATGACCGTGCTGGTCGGCGGCCTGCGCGTGCTCGATGCCAATGCGGCGGGATCGAACGCGGGTGAGTTCACCGCCCGGCTCGGCACGCTATCGAACGACTTCTTCGTGAACCTGCTGAGCATGGACACGGTGTGGAGCAAGTCGGCGGCAGGCGGCATGGCCTATGAAGGCCGCGACCGGGCGAGCGGCGCGGTGAAGTGGACCGCAACGCCTGCGGACCTGATCTTCGGATCGAACTCCGAACTGCGCGCGGTCGCCGAAGCCTATGCAAGCGACGATGCGCGCGAGCAGTTCGTGCGCGATTTCGCCAAGGCGTGGACCAAGGTGATGAACGCCGACCGTTCGTAACCCAGCGCACGCAAGCAAAGGGCCGGGGCGCGCGTGCGTCCCGGCCCTTTCTCATGCTTCCAAAGCGCCTTACGCGCGCAGCCCGGTCAGCGCTGCTGCCGCAATTGCCGGGCTTTCGAGGCTCGCCACCGGCCACGCGCAGTAATCCGCCGCGTAATAAGCGCTCGGGCGGTGGTTGCCCGAAATGCCCACCCCGCCAAACGGCGCAGACGAAGCCGCGCCGTTGGTCGGGCGGTTCCAGTTGACCACGCCTGCGCGGCTGGCGGCCCAGAACCGGCGATAAAGCGCCTCGTCCCCGCCGATCAGGCTGGCGGAAAGGCCAAACCGCGTGGCATTGGCAGCCTCCAGCGCCGCCGCGAAATCGGGCACGCGGATCACTTGCAGCACGGGGCCGAAAATCTCCTCGTCAGGCACGGCAAGCCCGGTCACGTCGATGATCGCGGGCGAAAGCAGCGGCGTGCCTTCGCGCAGCCGGGTCAGCGGGCGAACGACCTTGCCCCCCTGCGCCACCAGCGCCTGCCATGCCGCTTCCACTTTGCCCGCCGCATTCAGATCGATCACCGGCCCCATGAACGGCGCGGGCTGTGCAAACGGCCCGTCCGCGATGATCCGGCCCGCGAGCGCGTCCACCGCCGCCACCAGCGCAGCGCCATCCGGCCCCACGATCAGCCGCCGCGCGCAGGTGCAGCGCTGCCCCGCCGAAAGAAACGCCGATTGCACCACGAGCGAGGCCGCCGCCTCCACGTCAGCTTCGGCAATATCCCATGCAATCAGCGGATTGTTGCCGCCTGTCTCGATCGCCAGAATCCGGTCTGGCCGCGCGGCAAACGCCTGATGCAGCGCAAGGCCGGTGTTCGAAGATCCGGTAAACAGCAGGCCGTCCAAGCCGGGATGCGCCGCCAGCGCGCGGCCGGTATCGGCGCGGCCCTGCGCCACCACCAGCACGTCCTCGGGCAGCCCGGCCTGCGTCCACAAGTCGGCCATGAACGCGCCCGAAGCCGGGGTCAGTTCGGAAGGCTTGAACACCACCGTATTGCCCGCCAGCAGCGCTGGCACGATATGGCCGTTGGGCAAGTGCGCGGGGAAATTGTAGGGCCCCAGCACGGCCAGCACCCCGTGCGGCTTGTGCCGCAGCGCCTGCGGCACGCCCGCCGCCTCGCCAAACCGCTCGCCGGCGCGTTCGGCCTGGGCGGTGATCGAAATGCCGACTTTGGCCGCCACCGTGCCCACTTCGGTGCGCGCTTCCCACAGTGGCTTGCCTGTTTCGCGCGCGATCAACGCGGCAAAATCCTCGGCGTTTGCCTTCACCACTTCGGCATAGCGCTCGGCAATCGCGATCCGCTCGGCCAGCGGGCGTAGCGCCCAATCGCCTTGCGCGCCGCGTGCTGCTGCCACTGCCGCATCGACATCCGCGTCCGGGCCCTGCCACAGCACATCGCCGGTCATGGGATCGGTGGAAGTCCAGTTGGTCATGGTCGCTCCTTGAGGGTGCCGCATCAGCGGAAATACGAGCCGCTCAGTTGAGCGCGCCCCGCCCGAAGGTCAACCGCCTCTGGCTCAATCCTCGCGAAAGGAGCCACCCTCGGCGCCAACCTTGCGCACCACCCAGCGGCCGTCGTTGCGCTTCTCCAGTTCGGTGCCGCAGTGCTTGCACGGGCCGGTCTTGAGGTGTCCCTTATACTGCACTGCGCGGCGCGAAGGCGAATGCCGACCGACCACGCACCCCAAACGCTTGAACAACCCGACCATGCCCCACTGCGCTCCTTCACTTCTGTCACGATACTCCCGACAGAAAGTTACTCCAGTATGGCAGGAATAAGTATTTTTACCATGCTTAGAAATGCAAGCCACCCTAATCGCGATTGCACCTTGCCCCGCGGCCCCTGCTTGCTTTAGGGCAGCCGCAGTCGGGGAGTAGCGCAGCCTGGTAGCGCATCTGCTTTGGGAGCAGAGGGTCGCAAGTTCGAATCTTGTCTCCCCGACCATAGTCCCCGCGGAAAACCGGGCTTCTGCACAAAGCGCAGGATATGCAATCGCCGATAGCCGGGCCAGCCGCGCTGGCTGGCTTGCCGAGCATCCTTGGCAATCCTCGATCTGCTTTCTGCAGACTGGCGCACCACCGAGCGCTCACCATCCTGGTCTCACCGGCTGGAGAGGCCCATCCTTGCTACGCGGACGGGACAGTCATCACGGGTGCTGCTGGCCGGAAAATGCTTGGACCCGAGGATTGACCAGCCATCGCAGCAGGGTTTCAACGCGCTTCTCGATCGTGAATTGTACCATGTGTGCATGAAATTTCGACCAATCGCCGTTGTCATACGGCTGGTCCAGATCGATCGACTGATCGTCGGAATGGCGCAATACTCGGCCAAAATGCGCTATGGTGTCGCGCAATCCTCCCACATTACTGTGGATGACTTCACAACCCAATGCCAAGGCCTCGAGTGCGCCAACACCAAAGCCTTCATAATCTGACAGCTGGAGGTAGTATCGTGTATTCCTCAGCAGATCGTACTTGGCTTCATCCGATACAAAGCCCTTCAGCGTCACGGCGTCTTCGCACTCCAGTTCCTTGGCATAATCCCTGGCCAAATCGCCAAATGCGTCGCGGCCCACGATCAGTAGGTGTGCATTCGGCTCGATTTCGCGGGTGTTCGCCAGCAACTTGATCGCTCGCAGGACGCCCTTGCGAACCAGGTTGCTTTCCGTGTCCATTCCGCAAATGGTGACCATGCTGGCCCGCGGGCGTGCGCGCCGGAAATCGGCCTGGTCAAGGCGGCTCGACGCCACGGTTCCATGGAATGAGAGTCCGATGGCAGAACGCTTGAAAAACGCCACACGGCGCATCTTTTCAAGGTCACTGCTCGATGCGGCCAATATCTTGGAGCACCAAAACAGCGTGAGGAAAAATCGGAACATCCGGATCAGGTAACGCCAGGTGCTCGGTGCCATTTCCCGCAAAATCTGTTCTGCGCCTCCGACGATGACGGCGCGCTTTCCGCGCAACCGGGCAAGCATCGCCACGATTGCGGAATAAGAATAGAAATAGGAAATGACTGCGTCGTAGTCCTGCGTCCAGGCATCGGTCAGGCGGTTCGTTGCATGAACGCTTGATACCAAGGCATTGGATCGCAGAGCCGCGACCTCCTCACCGAAGAACCCCTGCTCCAGGCGAGTTCTGTCGTTCGCCGAAATGTAATAGAGCAGGCGAATTTGGCGGCTCCCGTCGATGGGCGTCCCTGCGGCCGGACTGTCAGCGTGATCGGCGTTCGCCAGTACCTGAATCAAATGGCGGCCCAATCGCTTTGCTGTGCAAATCCACGCAACCAATTCAGTCCGTTGCGAACCGCCCTGAGCGCTAACAGAACGGACACGGCAATCCAGTAAAAGGACTTTGCCCGCGGCGCTATAAGGAGCAATCCTGCCTGAGCAGCCAACCGCGAATGCACACGCAATCTGAGGATGACCGCGCGTGCTGCAGGAACCTGCGTCCGGTCATCCAGTGTGCCAAGTTTCAACGACGAGATCACGATTGAACGGATCAAGAAGCGAGCGGTCCCTTTATCCAGCGCCCCGCGCGCAAGCATCCACCCTGCGAAATGAAACAAGACTTCGCTTGTCTGGCGATAAACATCCAGCCACGAGCGGTTTACGGAAAGGTGGCCTTGATCATGAATGCGGCGCAGGCCGATGAACTTGTGCAGGATATGGCCCGCGCCGTTGGTGGCCACGATGCGCCAGTGAAATTCGGAATCTTCGCCAATGCCCAGCGCATGTCCGAAGGGGCCCGCTCGCCTGATTGCGCTGCGATGGTACAGGGCGGCATGGATCATCCATCGGCTTCTCAAGACTGTATCGGGATCAACGCAGGGGATCCCCTCCCAATCCAGTGGCAGCGGAGAGCCCTTCACGTCAGCGTTGCGGATACCCCCCAGACAATAGGAACGCCCGCTTTGCGACAAGGCTGCCACCAGTTCCTCGAGCGCCGTCGGGAAAATCAAATCATCGGAGTCGATGAAATACAGATATTCTCCGCGAGCCTGTTGAAGTCCCAGGTTACGCGCCGCCGCAGGGCCTGCATTGTCTTGTCGAAAGATCCGAACGGGTATCGTTTGCGCCGCTACCCATGCGCGAAGACGATGATCGGTGTCATCTGTGGAGCCATCGTCAACAATGACCAATTCGATCAGCTTATGGGTCTGGACAGAGAGCGCCGCCAGCAAGTCCATCAACAAGATCGAGCGGTTGTAAGTCGGAATGATAATTGAAACGAGATCAGGCGTATAGTTATCTGTTAGCCACGTACTCTCGTTTATAAACGAAAACAGACATTGCCCCGCGTCGAAAGCATCTGTTTTAGATGTAATACTCGCCAACCCAGCTATCATGAAACCTTTTACCTCGCCATTCTGGCTCCCGCAACCGCCTCAAGCGCCTTTCCACAGCAGCTGAACACGGGGGGATTGAGGGGCAGTGGCGCAATACCCTTGCACCTGAGCCTACCTCGACTTCGGCGCCTTGCCGGCCTCCCGCAGCCACTCGCGCTTGACTTGCGCTTTTTCGCGCTCGATAAACCGAATAAATATCGGATCATCGGGGGCCATGGCAGTGCAGCACGAACCAACCGCCCCCGGCGAGACCCGCGCTGCGCTCGGTGCCTCCCTTCTGATCGGTGCCGCCGGATTGCTCGTGCTGGGGGTCCAGCCGCTGATCTATGGCGGCTATGTCCACGAAGGCCGTATCGGGGAGGCCGCGCTGGGGCTTCTCGCCGCGATCGAGATTGCCGCCATCGCGCTGGGCAGTGCAGGCGGCATCGCGCTGCTCAAGCACTGGCCTGCCCGCGCGGTCGCGCTGGCCGGGATTACCCTGACCATTGCCGCCAACCTGCTCCCTGCCGCAATACCGCTGCTGCTGGCGCGCGCGCTGTCCGGTGCGGGCGGCGGCTTGCTCGTCGGCGTCGCGGCGGGGGCTATCGCGCGATCTAGGGGCCTCAATGCCGCTGCCGCCGCGTTCCTGTTCCTGCAGGCCGCCAGCCAGTATGCCATCCTGCAATGGTTCGCGAGCGCCGCTGCGCCCGGCTCCTCGGCCGATGTCCAGCATGCTCTTGCCGTGATCGCCGCGCTCACCGCGCTAGCCCTACCGCTGGTTCCCGCCAGCCTCGCGCCCGCAGCCCACGCCGATACCACGCAGGCGAGCGGCGCAATCCCCCTCTCCGGGTGGATCGGCCTTGCCGCCTCGGCCCTGCTCGTCGGCGCAGTCGTGGGGATCTGGGCCTACATGGGCCTCTGGCTTGAGGCGCGGGGCATTCCGGCCGCGCGGGTCGCGCCGATGCTCACCGCATCGATGGTCGGCCAGATGGCGGGCGCGCTCACGGCGATCACGATCGGCGAGCGCGGCCATGCCGGTGCGCGCGCTGGGCTGACCGGCCTCGCCCTCGTCGCCATCGTCGCGCTGCTGTTTGTGCGCGGCGCGGATGGCGTGGCAGGCTGGGGACTGATCATCGGCTACGGGTTCGTGTGGATGGTGCTCACCCCCGCACTGACGGGCTTCCTGCTCGAAGCCGATCCATCGCGCCGCAGCCTGCCCTTCAGCGCCTCGGCCCAGTTGATGGGCGCGGCGATCCTGCCCACGGCGGCAGGCCTGCTGATCGAAGTGCAGGGCCTCGATACCGTGCTGATCGCCTGCTCGGCCGCCGTCATCCTCGGCCTTGCCTTGCTGGCGGCCGCGCTTGCCGCACGGCCGCGCCTTCAGGCAGGCTTGTAAGGCTCCACTGGCAGACCTTCAAACCGCGCCTTGAGCTGTAGCCCGAGGTACTGCGAATAACTGCGCGCCATCGCCAGATTGCCCGCCATGAACCACAGCCCCGGCTCCGCCGTCGGCTTCCACAGGTTTTTCATCTCGCCTTCCCACGGCCCTTCATCGCCGGGGAAGCCGGAGCCATAGCCCCAGGTCTTGCCGATGCGCTCGGCCACTTCGGGGTTGATCAGGCGCGAAACCCACTGCTTCATGTCGCCAAAGCCGGTGGCGTAGATGATCCTATCGCCCGCCACATGGCTGCCATCCGAAAGCACCATGCCGTCCTCGACGATCCGCTCGATGCTCACGCCCGAACGCACCTTGATGCGCCCGTCCGCCACCATTTCCGAAGCGCCGACATCGACATAGTAGCCCGAGGAGGTGCGCTGGAACTTCATCGCGATGCCGGTGCCGTCCGGCCCGAAATCGACCTGAAATCCTGCGTCGGCGAGCCGCTGGTAGAACGGTGCTTCGGCCACGCGGATCTGGTCCCACGTCTGCTTGTTGACCTTTTCGGCAAGGCGCAGCGGCACCGAGGCACCCAGCAAGTCCGCCTTTTCCGTCGTCAGCCCGGCATCGAACACTTCCTGCGAATAGGCCCCGCCCAGCATCTTTTCCATGTTGGTCTGCCGCACGATCAGCGTGGAAGAACGCTGGATCATGATTGGTTCGGCCCCGTGGCTGACGAGATCGGCGCAGATATCGTGCGCGGAATTGTTCGCGCCGACCACGATGACCTTCTTGCCCGCCAGCCCCTCGCCGCCCGGATGCGCGCTGGAATGGCACTGGTGGCCCTTGAAACTGGCCTTGCCCGGAAAATCAGGCTCCACCGCGAACCCTGCATTGCCCACCGCCATCACCACATGTTCGGGGCGAAGCGTTACCGGCTTGCCGTCACGCTCCAGCGCGACCTGCCATTTGCCGCTGGCGGGATCGCGCGAAATGCCTTTGCATTCGGTGCTGGTCCACACGCCCAGTTCCATGATCCCGGCATAGTATTCCAGCCAGTCGCCCATTTTTTGCTTGGGCGTGTAGACCGGCCAGTGATCGGGAAACGGCACGTAAGGCATGTGATCGTACCACACCGGATCGTGCAGCAGCAGCGACTTGTAGCGCGAACGCCATTGATCGCCCACGCGCGGATACTTGTCGATCAGCAGGCACGGCACGCCGAGCATCTTGAGCCGCGCGCCCAGCGCAAGGCCGCCCTGCCCCGCGCCGATCACCAGCACATAAGGCGGATTGCTCTCGGTCCACTGCTCCACATCGTCATGGCGCACGTCTTCCCACGTGCGCGCGCCGGTCTCGTCGACCACGCCCGTGGCGCGCCGCCCGCGCAGCGGTTCCTCGAAGCCTTTCAGTTCCTTGAGCGCGGTCAGCAGCGTCAGGCAATGCTCGCCCGCCAGCCGCACATAGCCCTCGCCGCGCCCTTGCGCGGTCTCGAAGGTGATGAAGCCCTCACTTGCCCCCGGCGCGGCATCGCTGGCAAAGCTGCCGATGCCCGAACCCGGCGTGCGCGCGCTGGCGAAGGCGGCAATCGCGTCCGTCCCCTCGTGCGTCGCCAGCGTCCAGCCCAGCGCGAGGTAATCGCGCCACAGTCCGTCCGGCAGAAACAGCGACGCGGTTGCCGCGCCGTCTCCGGCCGTCAGTGCCGCGCCGAACTTCTCAAGCCAGCCATGTACATCAAGCATCAGGAATTGCCGCCTTTTCCAGTTTCCCCGCGCGCCTCAGAAGTGCGCGACCAATTGCACGCCGAAGGTGCGCGGATCGTTGTAGTTGATCTGGTCCTGCGTGATCACTGGCGCAATTGAGGATATCACCCGCGCCGAATTGAGGTTCTTCACCCACAGCGCCGCTTCCCAGATCTTCGATGGTGCCTGATAGGCCAGCCGCGCGTTGATCCGCCCGTTGCCCTTCACTTCGGTGCTGATGGCGTTATCCGGAAACAGCGCGATCGAGGAGACATACGTGCCGTCCACCCGGGCCTTGATCGCTGCCCCGCTGGCGAGCGGCACCGTCCAGTTGATCCCGCCAGAAGCGGCAAACTTGGGCGCATTCACCAGCCGGTTACCCGAATAGCTCACCCCGCCCAGCGCAGCGAACTTCTTGTATTCGCTGTGCATCAGCGTGACCGCGCCGAACAGGTCCAGATTGCGCGTCGGCCGCACGGTCAGCTCCGCCTCCAGCCCGTAGATCTCGGCATTGCCCGCATTGAGCTTGCGCTGCACCGGCACCGGGCCGCTGAGATCGAACACGAAGACCTGCAATTCGCGGTAGTCGTAATAGAACGCAGAGGTGTTGAACCGCACCTTGCGGTCCATGAACTCGGTCTTCAGCCCCACTTCATAGGCATAGAGCTTTTCCGAATTGAAGGGCGCGAGCTGCAACGCATCGGTCGAAGCCCCGCCGGCAAACCCGCCGCTGTTGTAGCCCTTCGAAAACGAGGCATAGACCAGCGTATCGCCCGTCTTGTAATTGAGCGCCGCGCGCCACGAGAGATCGCGGAAGGTTTTCGTGCCCTTGAAATCGAGCAGCGGCAGGGTGACGTCCGAATAGGCCTTCACCGGTGCAACACCGCCGATCACATCGAACAGGCTGTGGTAATCCATCTTGATCCGGTCGTTCGACCAGCGCAGACCGGCGGTCAGCGTCAGCTTCTCGGTCAGCTTGTAGTCCGCCTGGCCAAACAGCGCGACGCTGCGGGTGCGCTGCGTATAGGGATAGCGCAGCAGCCCCAGCGAATTGATCGGATCGAACGTGCCCGCAAGATCGTTCGGATCGCGCAAGCTGCGCAGCAGATCGAAGCTGCTGTCGGTCGCCAGCGTATCGTGGAAATAGTACCCGCCGACGATCCAGTTGAGCGCCTTGTCGCCGGTCGATTGCAGGCGAAGCTCCTGGCTCCACTGGCGCGGACGGTCTTCGTAGTAGGCGACCACGAAGTCGTTCGGGCTGGCGTCGGTATCCTCCAGCGTGGCGCGGTTGACCTGCTCGTAGGCGGTGATCGAGGTCAGCTGCACCCCGCCGAAATCGACCTGACCCAGCAGCGAGGTGCCGAACGCCGCGATCCGCTCCTTGCCTTCGATGTTGTAATCGCCAGCATAGACGTTGTTGTCGGTATCGGCGTAGCCAAACGCATCGGTGGGCGTGCCGTCCGGCAGCACGGCGGGATTGCCGAAGAAGTCGAAGCCCTGCCCGCGGTGCTGAAACTGGCGTGCGCCGCCGGTGTTGTTGCCGCCGTGCACCGAAAGCCGCAGCAGCACGTTCGGCGCGGGCGTGAAGTCCGCAATCCCGCGCAGTGCCCACAGGTTGATGTTGTTGACCTTGTTGCCGGTCAGCCGGTTGAAGGTCGTCCCATCGCGCCGGTTGTAGAAGCCCGCCACGCGCACTTTCAGCAGGTCCTTGGCAAGCGAACCGCCGATCCCGCCTTCCAGCTGCACTTCGTTGAAGCGGCCATAGAGCGCGGAGAAATCCCCGCTCAGTTCCTCGGTCGGCTTGCGGCTGGAAAAGCGGATCGCGCCTGCCGTGGTGTTGCGGCCATAGAGCGTGCCCTGCGGCCCTTTCAGCACTTCGATCCCGTCGGAATCGAACACGTTGAACAGCTTGCCCGCATTGGCGCCGATGAACACATCATCGACATAGACGCCGACCGCGCCCGTGGTGTTCGAATTGAAATCGCCGATGCCGACGCCGCGAATGAACAGCGATGTGGTCGAAGCTGCCGTGCCTGCCTGCATCGAGAGGCTCGGCACCAGCAGCGTCAGATCGCGCGGATCGCGGATGCCGGTTTCGGTCAGCGCATCACCGCTGATCGCCGCGATGGCGATGGGCACGTCCTGCACGTTCTGCGCGCGGCGCTGCGCGGTGACGACGATTTCGGCAATGCCGCCATCCTTGGCGGCATCTGCGGCCGAAGCTCCGGCTTCCTGCGCCAGCGCGGGCGAAGCCAGCACAAGCATGCTGCTCGCCAGAAGCAGCCCGAGGCTGCGTTTCGGATTGATGTGCTGCATGGTCATTCCCCCGCTCCTGCCCCCGCACGGCCTGTGCGCGGACCGTGATCCCCATCACAGGCAAAGCTGCCGCGCAAGCACCGGGGGCGTCAAGCGGTTTCTGATATTAATTCGGATTTTTATCCGATAACGGGTTGAACCACGCGCAAGGACTGCTAGTCTGCGGCCATGGTCACCATCATCCCCCGGCCCGCAGCGCCCGGTGTTGCCGAAGCGATCCGCCGCCCGCGCCAGAAGCGCAGCCAGCAGCGGTTCGAGGCAATCCTCGATTCCGCGGCGCGCCTGCTCGAAACGCTCGAACCCGAATCGATCAGCATCTACACGCTGGCGCAGGAAGCCGATCTTTCCGCCCCGTCGATCTACCATTTCTTCCCCGATGCGGGCCAGGTCTTCCTCGCGCTGGCAGAGCGGTACACGCAGGAATTCGTCGCCCTGCTCGACGAGCCTCTGCCCGCCGGGATTGCCACGTGGCAGAGTTATCTCGCCGCCCGCTACGCCAATGGCCGCGCGCACTACAACGCGCATACCGCCGCCCGCCGCCTGCTGCTCGGCTCCGGCCTCTCCGCCACGATCCGCGCGCGCGATCTGGAAAACGACCGCGTGATTGCAGAGCGTTCGATGGCCGAACTCACCGGCCTGTTCGATCTCGCCCCCAGCGCCGATCTGATCGAGCGCTTCACCGAACTGCTGGTGATCAACGATGCGATCTGGACGCTTTCGGTCCACCGCCACGGCACGATCACCGATGCCTATGAAGAGCAGGCCCGCCGCGCGCGCGAAGCTTATGCCCGCACCTTCCTGCCCGAATACCTGCCGCTGCGCAGCCGCAGCGAACAAGCCGCCTGAACCAGACCAGAGGGAGAGCCACATGACCCACAACGCCGCCGATCAAGCCTTGCGTGCCCGCGCCCTGAAAGTCGTGCCGGGCGGAATGTATGGCCACGAAGCCACCACGCTTATGCCTGCCAGCTATCCGCAATTCTTCGATCGCGGCGAAGGCGCCTATATCTGGGACGTCGATGGCAACCGCTACCTCGATTTCATGTGCGCCTATGGCCCCAGCCTGCTGGGCTACAACGACCGGCGCGTGAATGACGTCGCCGTCGCGCAGCTCGCCAAAGGCGATACGCTTACCGGACCCAGCGCGCACTTTGTCGAACTGGCCGAGGCGCTGACCAGCATGGTCAGCCACGCCGATTGGGCGATGTTCTGCAAGAACGGCACCGACGCCACCACCATGGCGATGACCACCGCCCGCGCACAGACCGGCAAGCGCCGCATCCTCGTGGCAGACGGGGCCTATCACGGCGCCGCCCCGTGGTGCACGCCGATGCCCGCCGGGATCGTGCCCGAAGAACGCGCGTTCATTTCCAAGTACCAGTATAACGACATCGCCAGCCTCGAAGCCGCTGTTGCCGCAGCGGGCCACGATCTCGCCGCGATCTTCGCCTCGCCGTTCAAGCACGACGCCTTCATCGATCAGGCCCTGCCCGATCCCGCCTATGCCAAGCGCGCGCGCGAACTGTGCGACGAGACCGGCGCGATGCTGATCGTCGACGATGTGCGCGCCGGTTTCCGCCTGATCCGCGATTGCAGCTGGGAACTCGTCGGCGTCCGCCCTGACATGAGCTGCTGGGGCAAGTCCTTTGCCAACGGCCACCCGATTTCCGCGCTCCTCGGCAATGATCGCTGCCGCGAAGGCGCGAGCCAGATCTACGTCACCGGCTCGTTCTGGTTCGCCGCCGTGCCGATGGCCGCGGCGGTCGAAACGCTCAAGATCCTGCGCGAATCCGATTACCTCGAAAACTCGGTGCGCCTCGGTACGCTATGGCGCGAAGGCCTCGATGCCCTCGCCGCGAAACACGGCTTCGCCTTGCGCCAGACCGGCCCCGTGCAGATGCCGCAGATCCTGTTCGAAAACGACCCAGACTACCGCACCGGCTTCGCGTGGGGCGAGGAAATGCTGAAGCGCGGGGTCTATGTCCACCCGTGGCACAACATGTTCTTCTGCGCGGCAATGACCGAGGCCGACATCCAGTTCGCCCTCAGCGCCGCCGATGAAGCTTTCGCCGCGATCAAGGCGCAGCAGGCCACGCTGGAGCCTCACCCCGTCGTGATGATGTTCCTCTCCGCCATGGCCGGCGCGCATTGAATTCAAGCCCCTCCCCATTTTCACGAAGGGCAAATGGGGAGGTGGCCCGCCCCAGGCGGGTCGGAGGGGCAAATTCAACGCTTGGCAAACCCGGCCCAATCCGTCTTATAGCGGCGCAAATCCAACGCTTGCCAAGAGGACGCCGTCATGAGCCAGGCCATCTATCCGGTCCCCGAAAGCTGGGCCAAGGACGCCCTGATCGACGACGCGCGCTATCAGGCGATGTACGCGCAGTCGCTCGCCGATCCGGAGACCTTTTGGCGCGGTGAGGCCAAGCGCCTCGACTGGATCAAGCCCTTCACCAAAGTCAGCACCACCAGCTTCCACGAAGCCGATTTCGGCATCCGCTGGTTCGAGGATGGCACGCTCAACCTCGCGGCCAATTGCCTTGATCGCCATCTGGCGGAGCGCGGCGACCAGATCGCCATCCTGTGGGAGCCGGACAGCCCGGACACGCCCGACCGCCGCATCACCTACCGTGAGCTGCACGACATGGTCTGCCGCTTCGCCAACCTGCTGAAGTCGCGCGGCGTGAAGCGCGGCGAACGCGTGACCATCTACCTGCCGATGGTGCCCGAAGCCGCCGTCGCCATGCTCGCTTGCGCGCGCATCGGCGCGATCCATTCGATCGTCTTCGCGGGCTTCTCGCCCGATGCCCTCGCCGGCCGCATCAGCGATTGCGACAGCCGCGTCGTCATCACCGCCGATGAAGGCCTGCGCGGCGGCAAACGCGTGCCGCTCAAGGCGAATGTCGATGCAGCGCTCACGCATTGCACCGGCGTCGATACCGTTGTCGTTCTCAAGCACACCGGTGCGGACGTACCCGCCATTGCAGGCCGCGATGTCGATTGGGCCAGCGGTGTCGCCGCGCAATCCGCCGAATGCACTGCTGAGGAAATGAGCGCGGAAGACCCGCTGTTCATCCTCTACACTTCGGGCTCCACCGGCAAGCCCAAGGGCGTGCTCCACACCACCGGCGGCTATTCGGTATGGGCGTCGATGACGCACGAGTACGTCTTCGACTACAGACCCGGCCAGATCTATTGGTGCGCGGCGGATGTGGGCTGGGTGACGGGCCACAGCTATGTCGTCTACGGTCCGCTCCTCAACGGCGCGACAACGGTCATGTTCGAAGGCGTCCCCAACTTCCCCGATCCTTCGCGCTTCTGGCAGGTGGTCGACAAGTTCGGCGTCGAAATCTTCTACGGCGCCCCCACGGCCCTGCGCGCCTTGATGCGCGAAGGCGATGAATGGGTGAAGAAGACCTCGCGCCAGTCACTGCACCTGCTCGGCTCGGTGGGCGAGCCGATCAATCCCGAGGCGTGGGAGTGGTATCACAAGGTCGTCGGCGAAGGCCGCTGCCCGATTGTCGACACTTGGTGGCAGACCGAAACTGGCGGTGCGATGATCACGCCGCTCCCCGGCGCGACTGCGCTCAAGCCCGGTTCTGCCACGCGCCCCATGTTCGGCGTCAAGCCTGCCCTCCTCACCGGTGAGGGCCAGCTGCTCGAAGGCGCAGCGGATGGCTGCCTCGTCATTGAACAGAGCTGGCCCGGCCAGATGCGCACCGTCTGGGGCGATCACGAACGCTTCTTCCAGACCTATTTCACCACCTTCCCCGGCCACTACTTCACCGGCGACGGCTGCCGCCGCGATGAGGACGGCGACTACTGGATCACCGGCCGCATCGATGACGTGATCAACGTCTCGGGCCACCGCATGGGCACCGCTGAAATCGAGAGCGCGCTCGTCGCCCATTCGAAAGTAGCGGAAGCCGCCGTGGTCGGCATGCCGCACGAGATCAAGGGTCAGGGCATCTACGCCTTCGTAACCACCAATGCGGACGTTGAGCCGGATGAAGCGCTGCGCAAGGAGCTGATTCAATGGGTCCGCCACGAGATCGGCCCGATTGCGACGCCTGATGTAATTCAGTTTGCGCCTGGGTTGCCGAAGACGCGTTCGGGCAAGATCATGCGCCGGATTTTGCGCAAGATTGGCGAGAATGACGTGAGCAATCTGGGTGATACGT
>NZ_NKIS01000032.1:0-5220 GCF_002278815.1 Novosphingobium sp. PASSN1
CCATCAACTGGACCGTTTCAGCGCGGCCGATGACATCGCAGCAGAATTCGAACTGGGCATCGATGGCGCCCAGCTCAAACGAAACGGCGGCTTTGCCCTTCGGCGTTGTATGGAGCGCAAGGGCCTGGCCTCGTTCGATTGTGGTTCGACTTTCCAGCAGACCGGCCGCCAGCAGTTCCTGCACAATGCCGTTCATGGTCGTGCGGCCATTGCCGAAATAGCGCGCAAGGTCAGCCTGGGTCATGCCGGGATTGGCGTCAACCAGCACCAGCGCCGTAGCGCCTTTGGGCGTCAGGTTCTGAACGCGCAGTTTACCAGCGCGGCGTTTGGCAAGAGCGCGGCTGGCAACGCTGATGCGCAGGCCAATGTCGCGATCAACGCGGGAACTGTCGAGATCGGTCATGCCGCTGCGGGCCTCGGCGCGGTCAGCTTGACGACGGTCAGGGCCACAGGGACCACGAGCGCAATGATGGCTGCGCCGAGCAGGAAGGGTGCATCGGCGGACAGGCCGAACATCAGGCCGAACAGCGGCGGCGCGATGATCCGCGAGCTCGCATTCGACGCCATGCTGAGGCCCATCACGCTGCCTTGGCGTTCGGGCGGGGTGTTTCGCGAAATCAATGCGCCTGCATTGGGAAAGGCCAGGCTGTGGCCAGCCATCATCAGCGCCATGAGGCAGACGGTGGCGACCGGCGCATGGAAAGCGGGCTGAAGTCCGACTGCCGCGCACAGCAGAACGAGGCCGCCCACGATCACCCTCGCCTCACCGAACTGCTTGACCAGTGGACCGATCCCGAGCGTCTGGACGAGCAAGCCGACCCCGCCGATCGCCAGGAAGGTGAGGCCCACCTCGTGCGTCGTCCAGCCGAAGGCGCGTTCGGTCCACAGCCCGAAAACCGCTTCGGTCGATGCGAAGATTGCGATGCCGCAATACGATATGAGGAGCAGCCGCCAGAGGAGCGGACTTGCGCGCACGAAACGGACAGCCTCGCCATAGCTGGGGGGCGTTCTGGCCGGGCCCGGCTGCCGGGTCTCGGCAAGGAACCACCAGGCCCAGAGCGATGCGCCGGCGGCAAGCGCAGCGGCTGCAAAGATCGGCAGATGAAAACCGGCAAGGCCTTGCTCAGGCGAAGCCAGAAGGCCGCCGATCGCTGGCCCTACGGCAAAGCCGAAATTGAATGCCGCTCCAAAGTACCCCATGACTTTTGCGCGATCACGCGGCGGCGTGATGTCCGCGATCACGCCCTGCACGACACCCAGCGTGCCGCCGAAAAAGCCGCCGATGATGCGCAGAACCAATGCGGTTTCAAGGTTCTGCGAGAAGGCAAAGGCAATGTAGGTCAGCGCCGCGCAGGCTGTGGTCAGGACCAGAACAGGCCGGCGCCCTGTCACATCCGATCGCCGGCCCCAGAAGATTTCCCCGGCGATATTACCCAGCGAATAGGCGGCGAAAAGGCAGGCGACTGCAAACGGTCCTGCACCGAAGGCGTGCCCATAGAAGGGAAGTAAGGGCAGGATCAGGCTGAATCCGGCGATGTTCAGGAACACCATCACCAGCAGAAGCGGCAACGAGCCCGCGCCAATGCCGGGGTGATCCGCAGTGCTCACCGGGCGAGCCCGCAAGCATTCAGGCGTGCTTGAACACTCGCAGAAACGGCGCAATCGCCCATTGTTGTCCTCTCCTTAATGCCATTAAGGTGATTGCGTAAGGCTCACACAAAGTCAATAGCACCCGCCGGAGGTGGGGATGGCCCTCGATCAACAGGCAATAGTTTCTGCTGCCCGCGAGATCCTTCAGAAGGAAGGGTTCGACAAGCTGAGCCTGCGCAAGATCGCCGACGCGCTGGGCGTGCAGACACCGGCGCTCTACTGGCACGTGCGCGACCGCGCGCAGCTATATGGTATGCTGGCCGAGCAGTTCCTGCGCGAAGTCATCGCCGAGACCGGGCTTGAGACGACCGGGCGGGAATGGCTGATCGCGTTCGGCACGGCCTTGCGCGACAGTCACCGCACCAACCGCGATTCAGCCCGGCTCGTCGCCTTCGTGCAGCCTTCGCAGACCGTCGAGCAGGAAGTGGCCAATGTCATTCTGGACCACCTTGAAGCAGGTGGGATGAGCCGTGACATGGCCAGAATTGCCTGTTCCAGCATGCAGGCCTTCACGCTTGGCTGGTCGCTGTTCGAAAGCAACGCTTCGGTGCGCCCGATGATGATCGGCACCCTCGATAGCGATGCGGCATTCCATTTGGCACTCTCTCAGCTTGCTGAGGGGCTGGCCCATGCGGACCTATCCAGTTACGCTGGCTAAGCGGCTTCAGTTGCCACCAGTCCGCCGACGATCGCCCGCAGCCCGGCTGCAAACGCGGTGTCGAAATCCAGCATACCGACCAGGTGATCGTGCATTGTCTCCGATTGCTCATAGACCACCCACCCGAGGGTGAGCGCAAAGACGGAGGCAACGGCGTTCAGCGCCTGCTCCTGCGTCATCCCCCAACTGGTCAGATTTCCGGTCATGCGCTCTTTGGCTTCTGGTGTGTCGCTCACCGCTGGCGGCGCAATAGCGCATAGCCGCGCTGAATCCCGGCAAGCCAGCAGACTTTGCCGGAAGGTTCCACCCAGACGTTCGAGCCATTCCTGCGGACCAGGCGCAGTGTTGGCCTCGACATAGGCCGTCCCGTAGAAATGCCCGGTCATCAAGGCAAAGAGGCCGTCCTTGTTCGGCACATGCCAATAGAGCGCCGAGGCCCGCACACCCAGCCGCTCCGCCAAGGCACGCATGCCGAGCCCGTCAAGCCCATTCTCCTGCATGAGAGCGAGCGCGGCCTCGGTGATCTGGTCTCGGTCAATCTTCATTCCCGCAATCTGGACAAGCGCCTGTCGCTTGACAAGTGAACAGCGTTCATTGAACACTGTTAAAGAAATCTGGGCGAGGTGCTGAATGACCTATGTGCGCAACTGCTGGTACGTCGCTGCTTGGGACAGCGAGCTAGCCCAGGGGCAGCCAATGGCGATGCAGATCGTGGGCGAGCGCATCGTGCTCTGGCGGGGAGACGACGCGGCGATCCATGCGCTTGAGGATCGCTGCGTGCACCGCCTTGCCCCTCTTTCGCTTGGCCGGTGCGAGGGCGCGAACCTGCGCTGCATGTACCATGGCCTGCTGTTTGGGCCCGATGGCGGCGTGCTGGAAATTCCGGGGCAGGACAAAGTGCCGCCGCAGGCAAAAGTCCGCGCTTATCCCGTTGCGGTCCGGCATAGCTGGGTCTGGGTGTGGATGGGCGATCCGGCACAGGCGGATGAAGCGCTCATTCCGCCCGCCGTCGGCTATGACGATGGCCGGTTTATCCTCGGGCACGGCCATCTCGATTATGCTGCCGAGGCACGGCTCATCTGCGACAATCTGCTTGATTTCAGCCACCTGACTTATGTCCACGCCGCGAGCTTTCAGGCAGGGCCGACCTTTGCCGAACGGCTGCCCGAGATCACCCCGCTCGATCGCGGCGTGCGCTTTTCCCGCTGGTCGCAGAATGTACCCAACATTCGCGATCCGAACTCTGCCGAACGTTTCGACAACTACATGACTTACGACTTCCTGCTTCCGGGCGTTTTGCTGATGGAGTCGGCCAGCTTCACGGCAGGGACCGCAGCGTCGCTGGATTTTGGACCGCCCGACTTCGACACCGCGATAGCCGGTCGCAACTTCACCAGCCAGGCGGTCACTCCGCTGACCGAGGGCACCGCGCGCTATTTCTTCAATTGGGGCCCGCACCGCGACCACGGCGACGAGGCCATGCGCGACGGCATGATGCAGCTCGCCGCGATGGCCTTTGGCGAGGACAAGGTCATGATCGAAGCGCAAAGCCGCGTTATCGCAGGCAGCCCAGGACAGGCGATCATGCCTATCGCCCACGATCGCGGCGTGACATTGTTCAACCGTCTTGTCGAACGGCTGGTGAGGGAAGAAGGCAGGGCTGGCACATAGTGTCCAAAGGGCAGACTGTGCCTGATGTTATTCCGACCGACTTGCCGACTGATCTTTCAGCCAAGCCGGGATGGGGACAGCATACGACTACGCCGCCGTTGTCGATGCAGAAATTTAGCTGTTTTCAAACGTAAAGCCGCAACCCGAGATAGCTGAACCCATTCGTTTCAGTGAAAGCTGCCTCGCAAAAGCTAACTACTAAGCTACTGCCTCAAGCCCTTTGCGCTGGATAATCGATAGTAGCCTCAAGGCCGGTCCGCCTGGCCGTTTCTTGCCGCGCTCCCAGTCGGAAACGAGGTTCTTCGACACGTTGAGATAGCGCGCGAATACCGGCTGTGAGACGTGCTGCGCCTCGCGAATGGCCTTGATCTCGTCGGCCTTTAGCGGTGTCGCCGGGGCAAGGCATGCTTCATCGAACTCCCGCAACGTGCGCTTGTCGATGGCTCCACCTTCGTGAAGCCCCTCCATCATCTCGTGGACGGCGGCCAGCGCCTCGCTCTTATAGGTATTTGGCATCGTCATTCACCTCGAACAATCTTCCTTCGTGCACCTCGGTATCGATCTGCGCCTGCGTGAGCGCGAGCACGATCTTGGCAGCCTGCTTGTAGGTCCGCAACTCGACCGCGTTGAGGTTGGCCTTTACGCTCTTGGCAAATCCAAAAGCGAATATGGCCCGTTCCTCATGGCGGAAGAAGACCAGCGTACGATAGCCGCCGGACTTGCCTCCGCCCTCGCGCGCGACGCGCTGCTTGATCAGGCCTCCGCCCAGATCGGCATCGATCAGGCCGCTATCCGCCTGTTCAACCGCCGCGACAAGCGCCGCATCACTGATCCCTTCACGGCTGGCGAATTTCGCGAACCAGCGATTCTTGTAGATGCGGGTTTGCGGCTTACCGGTCATGGATGGGCAGTCCTGTATCATACATAGTGTTACTGTTCAACGAACGATCCTCACCCATCATATCAGCTATGAGGAAGCCGACCCGTTCCGCCGCATCGAGCACGTGCCCATCATCAAGATGGGCATAGCGTGATGTCGTCTGCAATTTGGCATGGCCCAACAGCTTGCCGATCATCGGCAGAGTTTCGGAGCGAGCAGCGGCGTGGCTGGCAAAGCTGTGCCGCAGGTCGTGCAACCTCACGCCTGGTAGATTGGCCTCGACCTTCACATCCCGCCAGAACTGGGTGATGCAGCGGACAGGTCGCCGGGTCAGTTTGTTCCAGAATACCGGATCACTTCC
>NZ_NKIS01000004.1:0-377743 GCF_002278815.1 Novosphingobium sp. PASSN1
TTCATCGAAGTCAGCCAGTTCCCTGAAACCCGCTCGGGCAAGTACATGCGCCGCATGGTCCGTGCGCTGGTAGAGGGCGGCGAGCTGGGTGACGTCACCACCTTGCGCAACCCGGAAAGCCTGACCGAACTCAAGACCGCGATCGATGCGTGGCAGCGTCAGCAGCGCCTCTCCGAAGAGCAATCGCTGTTCGAACGCTATCGTTACTTCCTCATCCAATACAACGCCGTAGCCCCCGGCAAGCGCGTCGCCACCGTCACCGTCACTAACGCTCCGGTCAACGCGCTTAACGAACGCGCCATCGATGAACTGGTCATCGTGGTCGAGCACCTTTCCCGCAAGGACGATGTCGTCGCGGTCGTTTTCACTGGCGAAGGCACAAGCTCGTTCGTCGCGGGCGCGGATATCCGGCAGATGCTGGAGGAAATCCACAGCCACGATGAAGCGCTGGTCCTGCCCAACAACGCGCAGCTCGCCTTCCGCAAGATCGAGACGATGGGCAAGCCTTGCATTGCCGCAGTGCAAGGCGTGGCGCTGGGCGGCGGTATGGAATTTGCGCTGGCGTGCCATGTGCGCGTGGCGGAAACCACCGCGCGCTTTGGCCAGCCCGAAATCCGCCTGCGCCTTCTGCCCGGCTACGGCGGCACGCAGCGCCTGCCGCGCCTGCTGGCAGACCGCCACGGCGAGGCCGGCGTGCGCGATGCGCTCGATCTCATCCTTGGCGGGCGCAGTATCGATGCTGCGCAGGCCCACGCCATCGGGCTGGTCGATGCCCTCGCCGATGGGCACCGCGATGCCCTCGCCGAAGCGCACGCCATGGTGCGCGATTGGGTGAAGCGCGGCGACGCCAGCCCGCTGGGCCAAGCATTTGCCGCGCGCGAAGAGGCTACTGCGCAATGGGAAGAACCCGCCGCAGTCGACCTTGACGCAGTACTGCAGGACGATTTCCTCCAGCGCATCCTGCGCCAGCTCGATTGGGCCGGTCGCGGCACGGCTGGCGCGCGCGCGCTCGATGCCGTGCGCACCGGCCTCACCTCCGGAATGGCCGCCGGTCTCGCCCGCGAAGCCGCGCTGTTTGCCGAGGCGATCATCGATCCCGAAGGCGGCAAGACCGGCATCCGCCAGTTCATGGACAAAGTCGCGCCCCCGCTCCCCGTCCGCCGCGACGGCGTGTGGATCGATGCCGAGCATGAACCGCGCGGCAAAGCGCTCGAAGCCAGCGGCGATCTGCTCCCCGTTGGCGCGCCGTTCTATCCCGGCGTCACCGCGATTCCCGATTGGCAATATGCCTTCGGCATCGCCCGCGATCCCGATACCGGCGCCCCGCGCTTCGGCCCGCCCGCGACGCATGAGCGCGAGTTGATCGTAAAAGTGCCAGAGCCCGCGCCCAACGAAGCGCTGCTTTACATGCTGACCAGCGAGGTCAACTTCAACGACATCTGGGCGCTGACCGGCATTCCCGTCTCGCCGTTCGACAGCCATGAAGAAGACGTCCAGATCACCGGCTCGGGCGGCATCGCGCTCGTGGCGGCGCTGGGCAGCGAAACGCGCAGCGAAGGCCGGGTCAAAGTTGGCGATCTCGTCACGGTCTATTCCGGCACCAACGATCTCCTCTCGCCCGCCGTCGGCAACGATCCGATGTATGCGGATTTCTCGATCCAGGGGTACGAGACCGAAACCGGCAGCCACGCGCAGTTCCTGACCGTGCAGGCGCCCCAGATGCACAAGGTTCCGCCGAACCTCACGCTGGAGCAGGCGGGCAGCTATGTGCTCAATCTCGGCACGATCTCGCGCTGCCTGTTCACCACCCTGCAGATTGCGCCGGGTCGCACCCTCTTCGTCGAAGGCGCGGCCACCGGCACCGGGCTCGATGCGCTGCGTTCTTCGGTGCGCACGGGCCTGCAGGTCACGGGCCTCGTTTCCAGCCCTGACCGTGCCGCGTTCATCACCGGCCAGCAAGGGGCCGTCGGCGCGATCAACCGCAAGGACCCGCGCTTTGCGGACCTTTACACCACCGTTCCCGAAAACGCCGAAGCCGCCCGCAACTGGGAAGCCGCAGGCCAGCCGCTGGTGGAGGAATACAAGGCGCTGAACGGCGGCAAGCTGGCTGACTATGTCGTCAGTCACGCTGGCGAAACCGCCTTCCCGCGCAGCTTCCAGCTCCTTGCCGAGAACGGCACGCTGGCGTTCTATGGCGCATCCTCGGGCTATCATTTCAGCTTCATGGGCAAGCCCGGCAAGGCCAGTCCCGAGGACATGCTGCGCCGCGCGGCCCTGCGCGGCGGTGAGGCGGTGCTGATCTACTACGGCCCCGGCTCGGACGCGCTGCTCGATGACATGGGCCTCGAAATCATCGAGGCCGCACGCCGCTTCAACGCCCGCAGCGTGGTTGCCACCACCACCGACGGCCAGCGCGAGTTCCTCGGCTCGCTGGGTCTGGAAGACGCCATCGAAGGCATCGTCAGCCTTGAAGCGATCCGGCGGCGCGAGGGGGATAACTTCCTCTGGCCCGATACGATGCCGCGCCTGCCCGATGCCAAGGCCGATATCGAGGTCTTCAAGGCCGCGGTGCGCGATTATCAGGACCGCGTGATGAAGCCGTTCGGTTCCGCCGTCGGCAAGATCCTGCGCTCGGCAGACAATCCGCGCGGCGCGCCCGATCTGGTGTTCGAACGGACCGGGCAGGATAAGCTGGGCGTCTCGACCTCGCTGGTAAAGCCCTTCACCGGGCGGGTTGTTTTCTCCGAAGACTGCGCGGGCAGCCGCTTCACCTTCTATGCGCCGCAAGTCTGGACCCGCCAGCGCAAGATCCTGATGCCCACCGCTGCGATCCTCGGCACGCACCTGTGCAATGCCTACGAAGTCGCGCGGATGAACGACATGATCGCGGCCGGTTTGCTCGAAGTGACCGAGCCCGAAGTGGTCGGCTGGGACGGCCTGCCCGAAGCGCATCAGGCGATGTGGGACAACCGCCACTCCGGCTCGACCTATGTCGTCAACCACGCCCTCCCCGCGATGGGCCTGCGCAGCCGCGATGCCCTGCTGGAGGCATGGGCAGTCATCGGGGCGATTCAGGAAGCGGGGGCCGCAGATGCATAAGTCACCCGCACCGCACTAGCGCGGTTCCCACTCCCAGCTGCCCTCCCCAGGCCGAGTGCCCCCTCAGACAGCGCAAGACGTGCGCGTGAATTTTCGCAGGAGAGTGACATGGCCAAGGCAAAGACGACCACTGCGGCGCCCGCGGCACCGGCCGCAACCGGCGGCAGGCTTGCAGGCAAGATCGCGCTGGTGACCGGCGCGGCAGGCAATATCGGCGGCTATATCGTGCGCCACTACCTTGCCGAAGGCGCGACCGTGGTGATGACCGGCCGCACGGCAGAGCGCCTCGAAGCCGCCGCCAAGGCGATGCGCGAGGCCGCAGGCGTGGATGACACGCGCCTTGCCACCGTGATCCTCGATGGCGGGGACGCGCAATCGGTGCGCGACGGCGTGGCCGATGTGGTGGAGCGGTTCGGCAAGATCGACATTCTCGTCAACAATGCCGGGTCCGCTGGCCCCAAGCAGCCGATCGAGGCCCTGCCCTTTGATGCCGAGGAACTAGCCGCCCTGCAGAAGCGCGGCGCGACCGACACCGAGACCGTGCCCGGCGCGATGCGCAACATCTTCGGCGTCGCGTGGAATCTGGCCCGCACCGTCGCCCCGGCGATGCCCGAGGGTAGCTCGATCATCAACGTCTCGACCATCTTTTCGCGCACGCCCTATTATGCGCGCGCCGCCTATGTCGTCCCCAAGGCGGCAATGAACGCGTGGTCGCGCGAACTCTCGCTCGAACTTGGCCCCAAGGGCATCCGCGTCAATCTCGTCTTCCCCGGCCCCATCGAAAGCGAGCGCATCCGCACCGTCTTCGCCGCGATGGACACCATGCGCGGCGACGAGCAGGGCACCACTGCGAACACCTTCTTCGACATGATGTCGCTGGAGCGCAGCACCGGCGGCGCGCCGAAGGCCAAGACCTTCCCGGTGCCGGACGATATCGCGACGACCTGCGTGTTCCTCGGCAGCGACGAATCCGCCGCGTTCAACGGCCACGATTTCGAAGTCACCCACGGCATGACCGTGCGCAAGGAAGAGCGCGCCACGTATCTGGCGCGCCCGACCATGCGCTCGATGGACGGCGCAGGCCTCGCCATCCTCATCGCGGCGGGCGACGGCTGGGAAGAAGCGCTGGAAATTGCCAAGATCCAGATCGCCTGCGGCACCAGCGTCCTCCTCGGCCTGCCGCGCCAAGCCGACGTTGCCATCGCGCAGGCCCGCGCCAAGGCGGAGGGCATTGGTGAAGCACTGACCATCGTGCGTTTCAACCGCACGGAACCGGCCACCATCGAAGCCGCGCTGACGGCCTACACCGATAGCAACACGCCGATCACCGGCGCGATCTTCCTGCCGGTTCATGGACCGGGCGAATTCACCGGCAGACTGGTCGATGCGACCGACGAGACGATCGATACGTTCATGGACGTCGAACTTGTCGGCGCGATGGCGCTCGCCCGCACCCTCAGCCGCTACTGGAAGCGCCACGGCTCACTGCTGCAGGCGCCGCGCTTCATCTTCATGTCCAACGCCAGCGACGGCAAGGACAACGTCTATGCCAACGTGCTGCGCGCCGCGATCGAGCAGCTGATCCGCATCTGGCGCGACGAGAGCGAGATCGACGTTGCCCATGGCCGCCGCCGTCAGGGCGAATGGGGCAACCAGATCGTGCGCTTCTCCAATGCGGAAGGCGAAAACACCCGCTTTGCCGCAGGCCACGCAGCGCGCGTGCTGATCAAGGAAAGCAAGATCGGCGAAGTCACGCTCTACGTGCCGCGCAGCATTGGCGAGGCAACCGGCGCGCGGAAAGCGATGGCGGGGTTCAGCGAGAACATCACCGGCCTGCATCTGGGCAAGGTCGCGCTGATCACCGGCGGCTCGGCAGGTATCGGCGGGCAAGTCGCGCGCCTCCTCGCGCTCGCGGGCGGCAAAGTGATGATGGTCGCGCGGCGCGAGAGCGAACTCGCCGTTGCCCGCGCGCGGATCGTCAGCGAATTGGAGGACATCGGCTTCGCCGGGGTCGAACGCCGCGTGCAGACGATGGCGGGCATGGACGTCAGCAATCTCGCCAGCCTGAAAGCCGCCGTCGATGCCACGATCAAGGCGTTCGGGCGGATCGACTACCTCATCAACAACGCCGGCGTTGCGGGCGCGGAAGAGATGGTCGTCGACATGAGCGTGGACGCGTGGAACTACACGCTCGACGCGAACCTCATTTCCAACTTCACGCTGATGCACCACGTCGTGCCGATCATGAAGGCGCAAGGCTCGGGCTATGTGCTCAACGTCTCGTCCTACTTCGGCGGCGAGAAATACCTCGCGGTCGCCTATCCCAATCGCGCCGACTATGCCGCGTCCAAGTCCGGCCAGCGCGCAATGGTGGAATCGATGGCGCGCTATCTCGGGCCTGAAGTGCAGTTCAACGCCATCGCGCCCGGCCCGGTCGATGGCGACCGTCTGGCGGGCACCGGCGGCAAGCCCGGCCTGTTCGAGCGGCGCGGCAAGCTGATCCTTGCCAACAAGCGGCTCAATGCGATCCATGCCGCCGCGGTCAAATCGCTGCGCCGGGGCGTGCGCGTGGAGGCGCTGCTCAGCCGCCTTGCCCGCAACGATACTGTCCGCATGTCGCACGATACCAACAACCCCCGCGAAATCCGCGAGCTGGCGCTGGCCTGCGCGCGCGAGGGTGACGGCCTGTGCACCTGGGACCGCTACCTGATGACGCCGGACATCGCGGCCAAGCTCGTCGGCCGCCTGCGCGGCGCGGGCTATTTCCTCGATAGCCCCGAATGGGCCGAACGCCCCGATACCCCCGAGGCCAACCGCGACTGGCTCTTGAAGACCCCGCCCGAAGACGAGCCTTTCCTGCCTGCCGACAAGATCGCGGTAGAGGCCAAGAAAGTCGGCACCGGGGTGCTTTCGCAGTTGTTCCTCGGCAAGATGCCGACCGAGACCGACGTGGCGCAGGCGACCGTGTTCTTCCTCGCCGACCGCGCGGTTTCGGGCGAGACGTTCATGCCCTCGGGCGGTCTCAGCGTCGAACGTTCGACCACCGAGCGCGAATTGTTTGGCAGCCCCAAACAGGAACGGCTCGACCAGATGCGCGGCCGCACGGTGTGGATCATCGGCGAGCACCTGACCGACTACCTCGCCGAAACCGCCCGCGCCTTCATCAGCGAATGCCATGTCGCGCGCGTGGTGCTGATGAGCGGGACGGCAGATGCCTATGCCGCGTTTGCCGCGCAGCTCGATGACATCACGGATGCTCCGATCGAGCATGTCTCGCTCGAAGGCGGTGTCGAAGCGGCGATGGACGAGAGCCTGACGCGCTGGGGCCATCCCACCACCATCGTCTCCACCCCGCTGCAGCCCCTGCCGAACCGGCTGTTCGCCACCGATGCGCTGCTCACGCCTGAGGAGTTCCGCACGCTGGTGGATGACAACCTCACCACGCACTTCCGCGTGGCGCGCAAGGCTTCGCTCTATGACGATTGCCAGCTGGTGCTCGTCTCGCCCGATGTGCCGATGGGCGACAAGAGCCCGGCCTTCGCGCTCGCCAACTTCATCAAGACCACGCTGCACTCCTTCACCGCCACGCTGGCAGTGGAAAACGAGCGGCTGGTCCACGGAGCGCCGGTCAACCAGATCAATCTCACGCGCCGCGTCCGTTCGGAAGAGCCGCGCGATCTCGATGAACATCTGGAAGAAGTGAAGCGGTTTGCCCGCGCCGTGCTGCTCGTCGGCACCCCCCTCCCCGATGCCGAAGATTCGCGCTATCGTGCGCGCATCTATCGCGGGATGTCGATGACGGTTTGATGGAATACTTATCGTTCGAAAAGCCGATCGAAGCTCTCGCGAAGCGCGCCGCCGCGCTTCGTGAAGGCAAAGGGGGCGAGGGCCAAGGCGGCGAGGCCGAAGCCCTGATGCTCGACGAGCGGGCGCACCGCCAGCTCGGCGATATCTACGCGCGCCTCACCCCGTGGCAGCGCACGCAAGTGGCGCGGCACCCGCAGCGGCCCCACTTCGTGCATTACGTGCAAGGGCTGTTCGAGGATTTCCTGCCGCTGGGCGGGGACCGGCTTTACGGCAACGATCAGGCGATCATCGGCGGGTTTGCGCGGCTCGGCGGGCGTCCGGTCATGGTCATCGGGCATGCCAAGGGCGAGGACACGACGACCCGGCTCAAGCACAATTTCGGCATGGCGCGGCCCGAAGGCTACCGCAAGGCGATCCGGCTGATGGACATTGCCGACCGCTTCGGCCTGCCCGTCATCACGCTGGTCGATACGCCGGGCGCGTTCCCTGGCGTCGATGCCGAAGCGCGCGGACAGGCCGAGGCCATCGCGCGCAGCACCGAAAAGTGCCTTGAAATCGGCGTACCGCTTGTCGCCGCAATCGTCGGCGAAGGCGGCTCGGGCGGCGCGGTGGCGCTGGCCAGCGCCAACCGCGTGCTGATGCTCGAACATTCGGTCTATTCGGTCATCTCGCCCGAAGGCTGCGCTTCGATCCTGTGGCGCGGAGGCGACCGCGCGCCCGAGGCGGCCGAGGCGATGAAGATGACCGCGCCCGATCTCATGCAGCTCGGCATCATTCACCGCGTGATCTACGAACCGGTCGGCGGTGCCCACCGCAACCATGCCGAGACGATCAAGCGCCTCGGCACCGCGCTGCGCGCCGAACTGGCCGATCTGGCCCCGCTCACGGCGGATGAACTGCGCGCCGAGCGCTGGTCGTTCTTCATGAAGCTGGGCTCGGTGTGACGTGATCGAGAACGAGCGTGAGGACCGCGAAGTGCTGGAAGCCATGCGCGGCGGGCCGGGCAGCGTCACCGTCCGGCACTTCCGGTTCGCCGGCAAAGGCGCGCCCACCCGCTTCCTGATCCTCGAAATTCCGCCCGGCGCGGCAGAAGGCAGCCATGTCCACTATGCCGATGATCGCAACGGCATCGGGGCCTACGAAGAGTTCTACTACGTGATCGCCGGGCGCGGCCTTGCCACGCTGGGCGATGAAACGATCCCGGTTGGCCCCGGCGATTACTGGCATGCCCCGCTCGATCTGGCGCGCGGCCTCGCCAATGCCGATACCGAGGCTATGCTCAAGGTGCACCTCACCGTCGTGCTGCGCGATCCGGAAACGCAGCGCGCGCGGGGGAAAACCGCAAGCGGCCTTGAGCCGCCCCCGCCCCTCGCCTAAGCGGAACGCGGCGCAATCTTTGCCAGAAGGGCACTGGCCGGGCCGCAAGGGAGCAGGACGGGAATGCAGGCGCAGCAGGATCAGAACTGGGTCCACTGGGCGATCCAGCGGATCGAGGCGGACTATGCCCGCTCGGCCGATACGCACCTTCTGCCCGTGCCGCTCCCCGCGCTGCCCGGCATTGCGATCTACCTCAAGGATGAAAGCAGCCACCCCACCGGCAGCCTCAAACACCGCCTCGCGCGCTCGCTGTTTCTCCACGCGCTGTGCAGCGGCTGGATCGGGCCGGAAACCACGGTGGTCGAAGCCTCCTCCGGCTCCACCGCCGTGTCCGAGGCCTATTTCGCGCGGATGCTCGGCCTGCCGTTCGTGGCCGTGATCCCCCAGCGCACCGCGCGCGAAAAGATCGCGGCGATCGAGGCGCTGGGCGGCACCTGTCATCCGGTCGTGGATCCCGGCACCGTGCAGGCAGTTGCCGCGCGCATAGCCGCCGAATGCGGCGGGCACCATATCGACCAGTTCACCTTTGCCGAGCGCGCGACCGACTGGCGCGGCAACAACAACATCGCCGAAAGCATCTTCACGCAAATGCGGCGCGAACCGCATCCCGTGCCGACCTGGATCGTCTGCGGCGCAGGCACGGGGGGCACTTCGGCCACGATGGGCCGGTTCCTGCGCTACTATCGCCACCCCACGCAGCTCTGCCTCGCCGATCCGGAAAGCTCGTCGTTCCATCGCCACTGGCATGACCGGACGCAGCGCAGCGGCAGCGGCGCGCCGTGCCACATCGAAGGCATTGGCCGCCCCCGCGTCGAGCCTTCGTTCGTCCCCTCGGTAATCGACCGCGCCGAAGTCGTGCGCGATGCAGCCTCCATCGGGGCGGCCCGCGCGCTTTCGCGCCATCTTGGCCGCCGCGTGGGCGGGTCTACCGGCACCAACCTCGTCGCCTGCGCGCGCATTGCCAGCGAAATGGCAGCGCGCGGGGAAGACGGGGCCATTGTCTCGATCCTCTGCGATTCAGGCGAGCGCTATGCCTCGACGCTCTACAACGACGACTGGCTGGCGGCGCAGGGCCTCGATGCGAGCGCGGACGAAGCCCGCATGGCGCGTTTCCTCAGCGAAGGCTGCTGGGCCGAGTGACAAGCGCGGGCTGGCATTTCTGGATAGACCGGGGCGGCACGTTCACCGATATCGTCGCGCGCGCGCCGGATGGCGGGCTCCACACGGCCAAGCTGCTGAGCGACAATCCCGGCCACTATGCCGATGCCGCCACCGCCGGCATCCGCCGCATTCTGGGCATCGCCCCCGCCGCCACCATCCCGCCCGGCAGTATCGCCGAAGTGCGCATGGGCACCACGGTCGCCACCAATGCCCTGCTGGAGCGCAAGGGCGAGCCGGTGCTGCTGCTGATCACGCGCGGGTTTGCCGATCTCCTTGCGATGGGCCACACCGCAAGGCCCCGCCTGTTCGATCTCGACGTGCGGCTGCCAGCTCCGCTCTTCAGCGCGGTGGAAGAAGTGGGCGGGCGCGTCGCGGCGGATGGCGCAGTGCTTGCCCCGCTGAACGAGGACGCGGTGCGCGCTGCGCTCGCCCGCCACCGCGCGGCGGGGCTTAACGCCTGCGCCATCGCGCTGATCCACGGCTGGCGCTATCCGGAAATGGAAGCGCGGATTGCCGCCCTCGCGGTGGAAGCAGGCTTCACGCAAGTGACCGCCAGCCACGCCGCAAGCAGCGCCATTGGCCTTGTCGCGCGCGGGCGCACCGCGCTGGTCGATGCGTATCTCTCGCCCGTGCTGCGCGAATACACGGGCCGCGTCACCGCCGATCTTGGCGCGCAGACCCCGCTCGCGTTCATGCGCTCGGACGGCGGGCTCAGCGCAGCGGCGGATTTTCATGGCCGCGATGCCATCCTGTCCGGCCCGGCTGGCGGCATCGTCGGCGCGGCGCGCACGGCTGAAAGTGCCGGTTTCCCGCGCATCGTCGCGTTCGACATGGGCGGCACCTCGACCGACATCGCGCTCTATTCCGGCGCGTTCGAGCGCACGTTCGAGGCGCAGATCGCCGGAGCCGATATCCGCGCGCCGATGCTGGCCATCGATACCATCGCGGCAGGCGGCGGCTCGATCCTCAGCTTCGATGGCGCGCGCATCCGCGTCGGTCCGGAAAGCGCGGGCGCGGACCCCGGCCCGGCCTGCTACCGGCGCGGCGGCCCGCTCACGCTGACCGATGCCAATGTCATGCTCGGCAAGATCAGCCCGGCGCATTTCCCGGCGATCTTCGGTCCCGGCGGCGACCAGCCGCTCGATGGCGAGGTGGTGGCTGCGCGCTTTGCCGATCTGGCCGCGCAGATGGGCGGTGAGCGCACGGCCAGCGAGGTGGCGGAAGGCTTCCTCGCGGTCGGCGTCGCCGCGATGGCCGCCGCGATCCGCCGCCTGGCGCTGGGGCGCGGGGTCGATGTACGCGGCCACGTGCTGCAATGCTTCGGCGGCGCGGGCGGGCAGCACGCCTGCCTTGTCGCGGCAGAGCTTGGGATGCGCGAAGTGCTGATCCACCCCTTGGCGGGCGTCCTCTCCGCGCTCGGCATGGGCCTTGCCCGCCGCAGCGCGCTGCGCACCGCGATGGTGGAGCAGCCGCTGGGCGATGCCGCCGAAGCCCGGATTGCTGCACAATGCGCGGCGCTGGGCGAAGAAGCGCAGGCCGAGCTCGCCGCTGGCGAAACGGAAACCACCTGCACGGTCCGCCTGCGCTATGCAGGAACCGATACCGCGCTCGGCGTTCCGCATGGCCCCATCGCGGCCATGCGCACAGCGTTCGAGCGCGAGCATATGGCCCGCTTCGGCTATAGCGAGGCGGGCCGGGATCTGATCGTGGCCGAACTCGTGGTCGAAGTCGTGGCGGCGCAGGATACGCCGTTCGCCATGCCGCACGTGGCAAACCGCGCACCGGCTGCTCCTATTGCCCACACCCTGCTCTGGAGCGGCGGCAAGGCGCATCAGACCCCCGTCTGGGACCGCGCGAACCTTGGCGTCGGCACCGAGATCACTGGCCCCGCAATGATCCGCGAAGGTCTCGCCACGACCATCGTCGAACCCGGCTGGACGGCCCGCGTGCTGCCGCAGGGTGAACTGCTGCTGACCGCCGATGCGCCTGGAGCGGCGAGCGCTTTGGCGGTATCCGCGCAAACCCGCCCCGATCCCGTTCTCCTGGAACTCTATGCCGCGCGCTTCATGGCGCTGGCCGAGCAGATGGGCGAAGTGCTGCGCAGCACCGCCACCAGCGTCAACATGCGCGAACGGCTCGATTTTTCCTGCGCGGTGTTCGATGGCACCGGCCAGCTGATCGCCAATGCGCCGCATGTGCCGGTCCACCTCGGCGCGATGGGCCAGAGTGTGCGCGCGATCATGGCGGCGCGGGGCAGTGACTTGCAGGCAGGCGATGCCTTGGTGCTCAACAACCCCTATAACGGTGGCACCCACCTGCCGGACGTCACCGTCATCACCCCTGTCTTCGCACCCGGTCACGCCGCCCCCATCGCTTTCGTCGCCAATCGCGGCCACCATGCGGATATCGGCGGCACCACCCCCGGATCCAGCCCCCCGCACGCGACCACACTGGAAGAAGAAGGCGTGGTGCTGGACAACGTCCTCCTTGTGCGCAGCGGCGTGCTGGATGAGGCGGGGATGCGCCGCCTGCTGGCCGATGCCCCTTGGCCTGCGCGCAATCCTGATGCGAACCTTGCGGACCTCAAGGCGCAAGTCGCTGCCAACATGGCCGGCGCGCGCGATTTCGGCGCGCTGGTCGAACGCCACGGCCTGCCCGAAGTCAGCGCCTTTATGGGACACGTGCTCGATAACGGCGAAGCGGCCGTGCGCGCGGTGCTGGCAACTCTTGCAGGCGGCACGTTCGAAACCCGGCTGGATGATGGCCGCCCACTCAAGGTCATCGTCAACGTCGATCAGGCCGAACGCTCGGCGCGCATCGATTTCACCGGCACCGGCGCGCAGGATAGCGGCAATTTCAATGCACCCGCTGCCGTCACCCGCGCGGTCGTGCTCTATGCGCTGCGCGCGCTGGTAGGCCGGGATATTCCGCTCAACGATGGCTGCCTGCGGCCGGTCGAACTCGTCATTCCCAAAGGCTCGCTGCTCGATCCGGAGCCGGGCCGCGCGGTCGTTGCGGGCAATACCGAGATCAGCCAGCAGGCGCTGAATGCCGTGCTCGCCGCTTTCGGGGCCTGCGCCGCCGCGCAAGGCACGATGAACAACTTCCTCTTCGGCAATGCCCGCCACCAGTATTACGAAACCATCGGCGGCGGCATGGGTGCCGGGCCGGGCTGGCACGGCGCGGGGCCGGTGCAGTGCCACATGACCAACACCCGCATCACCGATCCCGAAGTCCTCGAAACCCGCCTGCCCGTGCGCCTCGAACGCTTCGGCGTGCGGCATTGCTCGGGCGGCGCAGGCCAATGGCGCGGCGGCAACGGGGCGGTGCGCGCCATCCGCGCGCTGGAGCCGATGGTCGCGACGCTCGTCTCCTCGTCGCGCGAAGTGCAGCCCTTCGGCATGGCAGGCGGCAAGGCTGGTGCACCGGGCCGCCAATGGATCGAACGCGCCGATGGCCGGATCGAGGCCATCGTAGGCCGCGCCGAAGCGGCGCTTGAGACGGGCGACGTCCTGACGATCGAAACGCCTGGCGGAGGCGGTTGGGGTCAGCCTACCAGGGAATGATCAGCTGCTTGCCGTCCCAGTTCTCCGCCTCGTGCCGCGCGCGGGCGTACATGCTGCGGATGATGTCGCTCTCCGGGTAAAGCTCGATCATGTGCCCCATCGTTTCGCGCGCATCGATGTAGCAGATCTGCGCGCCGAAGCTGACCACGAACTCGCTCGCCACCGGCATCCCGGCAGCGACATAGCGGTCCCGCGTGCCTTCGTAATCCGCGCAGAACATCGCCATGTGGTGGATGCCCTGCTGGCCGCTGGGATACATGTCGTGAAACGCGCTCGGCCCGCTGGAAACCAGCTCGACCAGTTCGATATTGAGATCGCCGCTCTGCACGAACACGCCGCGGATGCGGATCGGATCAGCCGGCTGGCCGCGATAGACGTGGTTGTCCAGCACCCCGTTGCCGCCGCCGATGAACGGCCCCATGCCGAACAGCTGGTTATAGCGCGCGCAAGCCGCCTCGAGGTTGTCCACCACGTGGCAGACCTGAATGAACGCGCCGCTGGGTATGGTCATGGCCGGTGCTCTCCCTAGTGCTTTGCAAGGGTTCTGCGCTGCCGCCCCGCCAAACACAACCGCCGCCGTGCCCCCGAAATTGAGGCTTGCGGCTTGGCCCCCTTCCGCCCGATGAAGGGCGCAGAGGCGCAAAGCCCGCCACCTGAGGATGCCAAACATGACCACCCGCCATCTCGTCGATCCCGACTTCCTGCCGCTGATCGATCTGCTGCCCGGCAACGCCTTCACCCGCGAAGCCCTGCCCGCCATCCGCGTCGAATCCGAGAACCGCTTCGCCTTCGTCGGCGCGCCGCCCATCGCGCCGGAGATCAAGGTGATCGAAGGCGAAGGCGGCCCGCTCGAAGTCTACTGGTACGATCCTTCCCCGGGAACGTCTGGCTGCGCTGCCCTGCTCCATGTCCACGGCGGCGGCATGGTGATCGGATCGGCCCGATCGATGCAGCAAGGGCCATCGGGCATGGCGGCGGCGCTAGGCATTCCGGTCGCCTCGGTCGAATACCGGCTCGCGCCCGAAGCACCCTTCCCCGCCCAGCAGAACGATTGCTACGCGGCGCTGAAGTGGCTGGCCGCAAACGCCGAAGCCCTAGGGGTTGATCCAGCGCGCATCGGCATCACCGGCGAAAGCGCGGGCGGCGGCCTCGCTGCCGCCACCGCGCTGATGGCGCGCGATCTGGGCGGCCCGGCGCTGGCCGCACAGTTTCTCACCTATCCCATGCTCGATCACCGCACCGGCAACGAGGCTTGCCCTTACGCCAATCCCGTGACCGGCGAATTTGTCTGGACCCGCGCGCACAACCGCTTCGGCTGGGAAGCTCTGCGCGGCGACTATGCGGCCGACGACGCGCGCAAGGGCTGGTTCTCCCCCTCGCTCGCCGAAGACCTTGCCGGCCTGCCGCCGACATGGATCGGCACCGGCAGCCTCGACCTGTTCCTTGACGAAGACCTCGATTACGCGCTGCGACTGGTCAAGGCAGGCGTGCCGGTGGAACTGCATTCCTATCCCGGCGCGATCCATGCCTTCAACGCGATGACCGAGGCCACGACCGCCAAGGCTTTCACCCGCGACCTGCTGGGCGCGATGGCCCGAATGCTGCGCATCTAGACTAGCATTACGAAAACTGGGGCCTGCCCCGATTTTCAGAAATCGGCACAATTCGTCATTTCAATCCGGCCCGGCGCAACTAAGCTCCTCCTCGCCGGGCCGAGAGGGAGAGCCATGAATTTCGAGACGTTCATCACCTGCGCCGTCACCGGCTCGGGCAATACTGCCGACAAGCATCCGGGCCTGCCCGTCACGCCTGCGCAAATCGCTGACGCCGCGATCGAAGCCGCGAAGGCCGGTGCCGCCATCGCGCATATCCACGTGCGCGATCCCGAAACCGGAAAGGGCAGCCGCGATGTCGCGCTCTACCGTGAAGTGGTCGAACGCATCCGCGCGAGCGATACCGATGTGGTGATCAACCTGACCGCAGGCATGGGCGGCGATATCGTGTTCGGCGCGGGCGAAAACCCCTTCCCGCTCGATCCGGCGGGTACCGACATGGTCGGCCCGATGGAGCGGCTGCTGCACGTGCAGGAATTGCTGCCCGAAATCTGCACGCTCGATTGCGGCACGATGAACTTTGCCGAAGCCGATTACGTGATGACCAACACCCCCGGCATGCTGCGCACGATGGCCGCCGAAGTGCAGCGCCTCGGCGTGCGGCCCGAACTCGAAGTGTTCGATACCGGGCACCTCGTGTTCGTGAAGGAGATGATCCGCGACGGGCTGCTCGATGATCCCGTGATGATCCAGCTGTGCATGGGCATCCCCTATGGCGCGCCGGACGATCCGCTCACCACGATGGCGATGGTCCACCAGTTGCCGCCGGGCGCAGTGTTCAGCGGCTTCTCCATTGGCCGCAATCAGCTGCCGTTCGTGGCAATGGCGGCGCTTGCGGGCGGCAACGTGCGCGTGGGGCTGGAGGACAATCTCTATATCGGGCGCGGCCAGCTTGCCACCAACGGGCAGCTCACTGAACGCGCGGTGCAGATCCTGACTGGCATGGGGGCGCGCATCCTGACGCCTGCTGAAGTGCGCACCAAACTGAAACTCATCAAGCGCTGAGAGGCCTGCCAGAATGAAACCAGACATCCGTAAGGTCGGCATCGTCGGCGGCGGCGTGATCGGCGCAGGCTGGGCTGCGCGCTTTGTGCTCAATGGGATCGACGTTTCGATCTACGATCCCGATCCCGAGGTGGAGCGCAAGACCGCCGCCGTCATCGCCAACGCCCGCCGCGCGCTCACGCGCCTGTTCGGCAATGCGCTGCCGCCCGAAGGCCAGATCACCTTCGCAGCCAGCTTGGCAGAAGCAGTGCGAGAGGCTGATTTCATTCAGGAAAGCCTGCCCGAGCGCGAGGACCTCAAGATCCGCCTGCTTGCCGAAATGGATGCGGCCATGCCCGCCCATGCGGTGATCGGCTCGTCCACCTCCGGCCTGCTACCAACCAAGCTCCAGTCCGGCATGGCCCGGCCCGACCGGCTCGTTGTCGGCCACCCGTTCAATCCGGTCTATCTCCTCCCGCTCGTCGAAGTGTGCGGCGGCGATCAGACCAGCCAGCAGGCCAAGGATATCGCCGCCGCCGTCTACGAACGGATCGGCATGAAGGTGCTGCGCGTCCAGAAGGAAATCGACGGTTTCATCGCAGACCGCCTGATGGAAGCCGTGTGGCGCGAGGCGCTGTGGCTGATCAACGACGGGATCGCGACGGCCTCCGAAATCGACGATGCGATCCGCTTCGGTGCGGGCATGCGCTGGTCGTTCATGGGCACGTTCCTGGTCTACCGCCTCGCGGGCGGCGAGGATGGCATGCGCCATTTCCTTCATCAGTTCGGCCCCTCGATGGAATGGCCGTGGACCAAGCTTATCGGCCCCAAGCTGACCGACGAACTCATCGACACGATTTCCCGCCAATCCGATGAGCAGGCGGGCGGCATCGACTTGCGCACCTATGAAAAGCTGCGCGACGATTGCCTTGTCGACCTGACCCACGCGCTGGAACGCAACGATTTCGCCGCTGGGCGGATCGCCCGCGCGCACCGGTCGCGGCTCGCGGCAACGGGCGAAAGCGATGGCCCCGCGATCGGCAGCGTGATGGATGACGGGCGGATGCTCACCATCGCCACGCCGGTCCAGCCCGAATGGATCGACTACAACGAGCACCTCACCGAATATTGCTACCTCAAGCTGTTCGGCGATGGCACCGACGTTGTCCTCGCCGCTATCGGCGCGGGGGCGGACTACGTCGCGGCGGGCCATTCGTGGTACACGGTCGAGACGCATATCCGCCACTTGGGACAGGCGCGGCTGGGTGATAGCGTCACCGTGCGCACGCGCGTGCTGGCCTGCGATGGCAAGCGGCTCCACGTGTTCCACGAAATGGTGCGCGGGGCTGAAGAAGCGGTGATCGCAACGGCCGAACACATGCTCGTCCATGTCGATGCGGCGGCCGAGAAATCGGCCCCCGCGCCCGATACGATGCGCGCCGCCGCTGCGGTCCTCGTGGCCGGGCAGGCCCATCTGCCGCCGCCGGACGGCGCGGGCCGCCAGATCAGGATGCCGGGCTAGCAGCGCAGGCTTCAAGGGGGGAAACGCATACCACATGGCCTTGGTTGAAAGCCGCTCGATCGATTACGTCCCGCTGGCCGAACGGCGCGGCAAGGTGCATCATCTCTGGCCGGTGTGGTTCATGGGCGACGCGCACCTTGCCACGCTCGCCACCGGAGCAATCAGCGTGGTCGGCGGGCTGGACTTGTTCTGGTCGAGCCTTGCGGTCATTGGCGGCTGCGCGCTGGGCACGGTGCTGATGGCGCTGCACTGCACCCAAGGGCCGCATCTGGGCCTGCCGCAGATGATCCAGTCGCGCCCGCAGTTCGGCTATATCGGCGCGCTCTTGGTGTGGATCGTGGCGCTGTTCACCTACATCGGCTTCAACGCGCTCAACCAATCGCTCGCCGCCAGCACTTTGCACGAACTCGTCGGCCTGCCCGAAGTGCCCGCGATCATCGGCTTCGGCCTTCTCGCGGCGCTGGTCGCGGGGATCGGCTATGACGTGATCCACCGTACCCAGCGCGTCCTCGCCTACATCATGCTGGCGGCGCTGGCGGTCTATACCGTGGGCTTCTTCACCGCATTCGATCTGGGTGCGCTGCTGCAGCCGGGCGAATTCAAGTCCACGCTGTTCCTCGTCCAGTTCTTTGCGGCGGCGGGATACCAGCTCAGCTGGTCGATCTATGTCTCTGACTATTCGCGCTATCTCCCGCGCGAAGTCGGCATCAAATCGGCCTTCCTGTGGACATTCTGCGGCGCGTTCATCGGCGGCACGTGGATGATGCTGGTGGGCGCCTTCGCAGGCGCGACGTTCACCGATCCCGATATCGTCGTCGCCTTGCGCCGCAGCGCGGATGCGATGTTCGGCGGGTTCGGCCTCGTCATGCTCGCCAGCAGTTTCTTCGGCCTCATCACGATTACCTCGCTCAATCTCTATGGCTCCTCGCTCACCCTGCTCAGCGTGATCGACAGCGTGCGCCCCATCCGGCTCGGCGCGCCTGCCCGCATTTCCGCGCTGATCGTCTGCCTCGTCGCCTCGCTGTCACTCTCGCTCGCGATGGGGGACAACGTGCTGCACAGCTTCGAGGCGTTCCTCGGCGTGCTGATCTACCTCTTCACGCCCTGGACTGCGATCAACCTCGCGGACTTCTTCTTCGTGCGAAAGGGCCGCTATTCGATCCGCGCGATGTTCATGGCGGACGGCATCTATGGCCGCTGGAACTGGCGCGGGCTGGCCGCCTATGCGCTGGGCTTCATCGCGATGATCCCCTTCTTCAAGACGGCGCTCTATATCGGCCCGGTGGCGCGCGGCCTTGGCGGGGCGGATATCTCGATGCTGGTGGGCCTGCCGGTTTCGGCGGCGGTCTATCTCCTGCTGTGCCGCAACCTCGATCTTTCGGCAGAACTGGCGATGATCCCCGAACTGGACCGCAATCTGGAAACGGAACCGGTGCGATGATCCGCCGATTTCTGCCGTTATTGCTGCTCGCGCTCGCTGCGCCTGTTCAAGCCAAACCGATCGCCTTCCCGGACAAGTTCGATCCCATCGGCACGCCGGTGCAGAGCCTGACGACCACAGAAGGCCGCACGGTGCATTTCACCGATACCGGGGAAGCAGGCTGGCGGCCCATGCTGTTCATCGGCGGCGTCGGCACCAGCGCCCGCGCGCCCGAACTCGTCGCCTTCCTCGATACCCTGCGCCGCCGCTTGAATGTCCGCATCATCGCGGTGGAGCGCAATGGGCTGGGCGATACGGCATTCGATCCAGCGTGGACGTTCGCGGACTACACCAGCGAAGTGCGGCAGGTTCTCGCCCGCCTGGGCGTGGAGAAATTCGCGCTCGTCGCGATCTCGGGCGGCGGGGCCTATGCCGGGCATATCGCCGCCGCCATGCCGCAGCGCATCGCCTCGTGGCACATGCTCGCCGCCATTGCGCAGGCCCCGGCACAGAGCCCGGTCTGCAAGGCCGATCCCGCCGCGCTCGAAGCCATGCTGGCCAAGCAGGTCGGCGCCCCGCGCGAATTCTGGGCGATGCCAGCCGGAGGCGTCACCGCCAAAGTCCCCGGCTTTGCCGACCGCGCGGCGGATGAAGGCGCGCACGCCTATTTCATCGCGGGCCAGCACGGCGATGCGCGCGCCGTCGCCCGCGAATACCGCCGCTTCTGCGATGCCCCCGCAGCTGTCGCCGCCTTCCCCGCCCCGGCCTTTTTCACGTATGGCGAGGCGGACAAGCTCGTCCCGCCCGCGCAGGGCGAATACTGGGCCAGCAAAGTGGCCGGCAAAGTCACCTTCCGCCGCTATCCCGGCGAGGGCCACGACGTCCAATATCGCCACTGGGATCAGGTTCTGCTCGATGTGGCGGGGCACGGTGACAAGACGCTGGCCTGCGTGAAGGGCCGCGCAAAGCTGCTTCCCGGCCTTGTTATCCCCTCCGGCGCCACGCCCGGCCTTTGCGCTTGGCAGAGCCGCCCGACCGACCTTAGAGAGCGCCCCGATGCCGCCCGAAAATGAACCCCTGAGCCACGGCCTCACCACGCCGCTCGAAGGCGTGGCCGCCCAGCCCTTCCAGCCCGGCGAGCCAATCCCGGCCCCCTTGCGCCTCATCTGCCCCACCGTCCCGCGCGAATGGGTCGATTACAACGGGCACATGAGCGAATCGTGCTATCTGCTTGTTTTCGGTGACCAATCCGACGCGTTCTTCCGCAAGATCGGCATCGACGAAGCTTACCGCGCAACCGGTCATTCGCTGTTCACCGTGCAGACGATGATCTTCAACCTCGCCGAAGCGCACCTCGGCGATCCGCTCGATCTGGCGCTCCAACTGATCGACGCCGACGACAAGCGCCTGCACATCTTCCACACCATGCACCACGGCGAGACGGGCGAACTCCTCGCCACCGGCGAGCAGATGCTGGTGCATGTCGACATGACAGCGGGCCGCTCCGCCCTCATGCCGCCAGAGCTTCACGCGCGCGTTCATGCGGTGCTTGCCGCACACGCTGCGCTGGAACGCCCGGCCCAAGTCGGCCGCGCCATTGGAATCAGACGGGACACGAAGTGATGCATTTCGAACTTTCCTCCGAACAGCAGATGCTGGTCGATACGGTCCGCCGCTTTGTCGAGACCGAGCTCTATCCGCACGAAAAGATGGTCGAGGACACTGACAGCGTGCCCGACGATCTGGCCGCAGAAATCCGCCGCAAGGCCAAGGAACTTGGTCTCTACGCGGTCAACATGCCTGCCGAACTCGGCGGCGGGGGCCTCGGCACGTTCGATACCACGCTGATGGAGCGCGAGCTTGGCCGCGCCAGCTACGGCCTGCAGATGATGATCGCGCGGCCCAGCAATATCCTGCGCGGCTGCACCGGCAGCCAGATCGAGGACTATCTCCTCCCCACGATCCGGGGCGAGCGCCACGATTGCCTCGCCATGACCGAGCCTGATGCCGGCTCCGACGTCCGCTCGATGCGCACGTTCGCGCGCCGGGATGGGGACAACTTCGTCATCAACGGCAGCAAGCACTTCATCAGCCACGCCGATGTGGCCGATTTCGTGATCCTCTGCGCCGCCACGGGTGAAGCGGGCGGCAAGAAGACGATCAGCTGCTTCCTCGTCGATTTCGATACCCCCGGCCTCACCCGCCGCCGCGGCCCCAAGTGCGTCTCGCATCGCGGCTACCACCAGTGCGAGCTGATCTTCGAGGATTGCCGCGTCCCCGCCTCGGCCTTGCTGGGCGAACTCGACAAGGGCTTCGAACTGATGGGTCAGTGGCTCGGCTCGACCCGACTTCAGGTCGCCACCACCTCGGTCGGGCGCGGCCAGCGCGTGCTCGAAATGGCGACGCAGTGGGCAGCAACGCGCAAGCAGTTCGGCCAGGCCATCGGCAAGTTCCAGGGCACCGGCTTCAAGCTGGCGGACATGAAGACCGAGCTGGAAGCGGCTGAACTCCTCACCTTCCGCGCCGCGTGGAAGGACGATCAGGGCACGATGACCGATACCGATGCCGCCATGGCCAAGCTCTTCGCCTCCGAAGCCCTCGCCCGCGTGACCGACAATGCGCTCCAGATCTTCGGCGGCATGGGTCTGATGGATGAACTGCCCATCGAACGCTTCTGGCGCGACGCGCGCGTCGAGCGCATCTGGGACGGCACCAGCGAGATCCAGCGCCACATCATCAGCCGCGCCCTGCTGCGTCCGCTGGAGGCATGACTTCTGATCGACTGACCCGCCTGCTGCGCCCACGCAGTCTGGCGATTGTTGGCGGCAAGGCGGCGGAAGAAGCCGCGCGCCAGTGCCGCGCGCTGGGCTTTGCCGGGCCAATCTGGCCGGTGAACCCGAAGCGCGCGGAGATGGGCGGGCTGCCCTGCTTTGCCGACATGGCCTCGCTCCCTGAAGCCCCGGACGCGGTGTTCATCGCGGCCCCGGCCCCTGCCACCATCGCGCTGGCGGGAGAGCTGGCGGGAACAGGCGGCGCGATCTGCTATGCCGCAGACTTTGCCGAGAGCGGCGAGGAAGGCCGGGAACGGCAGGCCGCGCTGCTCGAAGCGGCAAACGGCGTGCCGCTGATTGGCCCCAATTGCTACGGCATGCTCAATCTGTTCGACCGCGTGGCACTCTGGCCGGACCAGCACGGCTGCCTGCCAATCGATTCCGGACGCGGCGTCGCCATCGTCAGCCAGAGCGGCAACCTTGCGCTCAATCTCACCATGCAGGCGCGCGGCCTGCCCATCGGCTATGTCATATCGGTCGGCAACTGCGCCGATGTGACGCCCGCCGATCTGATCGAAGCACTGATCGCGGATGATCGCGTCAGCGCCATCGGCCTCCACCTTGAAGGCCTCGGTTCGGTCGCTCGCTTTTCCGAAGCCTGCCTTGTCGCGCGCGCAGCAGGCGTTCCGATTGTCGCGCTCAAGACCGGCGCTTCGGCCAAGGGCGCGGCGCTCACGATGTCGCACACCAGTTCGCTCGCCGGGGCCGATGCGCTCGTCGATGCGCTGTTCGCGCGGCTCGGCGTCGCCCGCGCGCACGATCCCGCGACGTTCCTTGAAACGCTGAAATTGCTCCACGTGGCAGGCCCCTTGCGCGCCCGGCGGATCACCAGCGCCAGCTGCTCGGGCGGCGAAGCCTCGCTCACCGCCGATCTGGCGGAGGCGGCGGGCCTTGAAACGCCGGACTTCCCGCCGCCCACGCAGGCGGCGCTGGAAGCGGTGCTCGGCCCCCGCGTCAACGTGGCGAACCCGCTCGATTACCACACCTATATCTGGGGCGATCTCGCCGCGACGACCGCGTGCTTCGCCGCGATGCTGGGGGCCGATTTCGAAGCCTCGCTGCTCATCCTCGATTTCCCCCGCGCCGACCGCTGCACGGCGGCGGACTGGGACGTAACCCTCGATGCCTTCCGGGCTGCCGTCCGCAAGCATCCCGCCGCGCCCGGCACCGTCCACATGGTCGTCAGCTCTCTGGCTGAAACGATGCCTGAGGCCGTCGCCGCCGCGCTGATCGCAGAAGGCATCGTCCCCGCCGGAGGGCTTGCCGAAGCCCTGCGCGCCATCGCGGCGGCGGCCCATATCGGCGAGGCCTGGGCGCGCCCTGCCCCCGTGGCGCTATTGCAGCAACCCCAACCCGGAACGGGCGAAGCCCATGTCTGGGACGAAGTGCGCAGCAAGGCCGCGCTCGTCGCAGCGGGCGTGCCAGTGCCGCAAGGGCGCGTAGTCAGCCGCGCCGACCTTGCGGATGCCGCCTTGCCCGCTCCTTTTCCGCTTGTTTGCAAAGCCATAGGCGCTGATCTTGCGCACAAGACCGAAGTGGGTGGTGTGGCGCTGGGCCTCACCAGCCGCGAGGCGCTGCTGGCCGCTGCCGATGGCATGGCTGCCCTGTCGGACTGGTTCCTGATCGAGGAAATGGCCAGCGGCACCATTGCCGAGCTGATCGTCGGCGTTGGCCGTGATCCGCAGTTCGGCCTGTTCCTCACCCTCGGCGCGGGCGGCATTTTCGTCGAACTGCTGCGCCAGACCGAGCAGGTTCTGCTCCCGGCCAGCCGCAGCGATATTGCGGAAGCGCTCGCCCGCCTGCCGCTGCACAAGGTGCTGACGGGCTATCGCGGCAAGCCCGGTTGCGACATGCCCGCACTGGTGGACGCGATCACGGCCATTGCCGCGTGGGCAATGGCCCATGCCGACCGGCTCGAAGAAATGGACGTCAATCCGCTGCTCGCGCTGCCCACCGGCGCGATGGCCGTGGACGCGCTGATCCGCATGAGGGAACCGCAAGCATGAGCGCCGTGAAACTGGAAAACCGCGATGGCATCCTCGTCATCACGCTAGACCGGCCCAAGGCCAATGCCATCGACGTCGCGACCAGCCTCGAACTCCATGCCGCGTTCAAGACGCTCAGCGACGACCCCGCCCTGCGCGTCGGCGTGATCACCGGCACGGGCCGCTTCTTCTCCGCCGGATGGGATCTGGGTGCGGCGAACGATGGCGAGGCAGTCGATGCCGATCACGGCCCCGGCGGTTTCGCGGGCCTCACCGAGTATTTCAGCCTGACCAAGCCGGTCATCGCAGCCGTCAATGGCCTCGCGGTCGGTGGCGGGTTCGAACTCGCGCTGGCGGCGGACCTGATCGTGGCGAGCGACACGGCGAAGTTCTGGCTGCCCGAAGCGCAGCTGGGGATGCTGCCCGATTCCGGCGGCCTGCTGCGCCTGCCCAAGGCGATCCCGGCGCGGCTCGCGCGCGAAATGATCCTCACCGGACGACGCATGGACGCGGCGGAGGCGGCAGCCTTGCACCTCGTCAGCCGCGTGGTGCCGGGCGAAGAGCTGCTGGCCAGCGCCCTCGATCTGGCGCGCACCATCGCCAAATCGGCCCCGCTCGCGATCACCGCCGCGCGCGATATCCTGCGCCAAACCGAAGCGCTGGAAGTCGAGGCGGGCTACCAGCACATGCGCAGCGGGGCCATCCCTTCCTATCAGGCGATGCTGCAATCGGACGACGCACTCGAAGGCCCGCGCGCTTTCGCCGAAGGCCGTGCGCCGGAGTGGAAGGGCCGCTAGGGCAAGACGACATGTAATGAACTCGTCGGCCCGGACTTGATCCGGGCCTTGGCTTTTCTTTTCCACGCTGCGCCAGAAGAACAGCCCAGCCCCGTGTCGAGCACGGGGCGACGGGAAAGAGCAGGCGCTAGCCCCGCGCGTCCACCGGCCCGTCCAGCTCGCGGATCAGCGGCTTTCTGAGCAGCAGGATCACCGCCGCGCCGACCACGCCAATGGCCGCGTCCATCGTCCAGAACAGCGACGGGCTCATCGTGTCGAAATAGCTGCCGACCCAGCCTGCCGTGACATGCGCGGCAAACGGCGAGAGGAACGCGACGCCCATCAGCGTCGAGGCAACCCGCGGCGGCGCGGCCTTGCTCACGATCGCCATCGTGGTCGGCCAGTAGTACATCCAGCCCAGCCCCATGATCAGCCAGCCCGCAATGGCCCAGAATGCGCCGACGCTGTGCTGCTCCGTCACGCCGAAGTTGGCAAAGGCGAACAGCAGCGCCGCGAAGGAGACGATGGCCGTGCCGATGCCCTGCTTGGTGACGTTGGCCGGTTCCTGCCCGCGCTGCGCCTGCCAGCTCCACAGCGCAACGAGGATCGGCGCGGCGAGGATCGAGCCGAACGAATCCATGCCCGCAAACCAGCTGGACGGCACGGTGCCCAGCGGCGTGGCGAGATTGACCCATTGGTCGACCCACAGGATGCCGATGCTCCACACCATCGGATAGGTGATCTCGGCCGGGAACGTCAGCGCGATGACGAAGATCAGCACGGCGACGCGGCGGCGCTCCGCAGCGGTCAGCGGCGGCGCCTTTTCGCGCGCTGCGCCAACAGGCTTGAAATCGGGCAAATGGCGCTGGCCCATGATGTAGCCTACCATGGCCACCAGCATCAGCACCGCAGCCACCGCGAACCCAGCGTGGAAACCCCAGATCGCGGCGATCAGGCCGGTCACCACCGGGCCGCTGGCCGCGCCGATGTTGATGCCAGTCGCAAACACCGTGTAGCCCTGCGAACGGCGCGATTCATCCTCGCGCGGGTAGAGCGTGCCGACTTGCGCCGAGATATTGCCCTTGAGGAAGCCCGAACCCACGATGAGCAGCGCCAGCGCGAGCACGAACGTCTCGTAGAACGACATCGCCGCGTGCCCTGCGGCCATGAACAGCACGCCGATCAGCACGGTCTTCTTGGGGCCAAGCAGCCGGTCGGCCACCCAGCCGCCGATGATCGGCGTGAAGTAGACCAGCCCCGCATACCAGCCATAGATGATCGACGCGAAAGCCACATCGCTCATCGCGCCATTGAAGCTCAGCCCATGGCGCAACGCGGCCAGCCCGATCACTTGCCCGCCGTGAAGCGGCAGCAGTTCCTTTACCATGTAGAGCGTGAGCAGCGCCGACATCCCGTAGAACGAGAAGCGCTCCCACATTTCAGTGAAGGCGAGGTAGTAGACACCCTTGGGATGGCCGGCGAACTGTTCGAATTGCTGCTCTTCGGCCGCCATCTGCTTCCCTTGCCCTGTATCTTGCGATGAGAGTGGGCGATTGGCCGCCCACCCGTCAATCGGCAAAGTCATCCGATGCTGATCACCGCATTGCCGATGAGCGTGCCCGATTCCACCGCCTCATGCGCCTGCACCGTCTCGGCCAGATCGAACCGCGCGGCAATGGCGTGCTGCAAGGCCCCTGCCTCCACCGCAGCCGTCAGACGCGCGACAACATCGGCGCGGTCGCGCTGCGAAAGCAGATAAACCAGCAACATGCGCAGCGTGGTATGCCGCAGCATCAGCGGATAAAACGGCAGCTTCGGCTCGGTATCGCCCATCGAACCATAGGCCGCAATTGCGCCGCCTTCGCCCAGCACCGCCATCGTAACGGGCAAATTGCCGCCAAATTCCACCTCGACCACGCGGTCCACCGGCTTGCCCTGATTGGCCGCAAGGATCGCCGCGGCCACACCGCCGTCGCGGTAGTTGATCACGGCATGAGCGCCCGCCGCTTCGGCCGCGCGCGCCTTTTCCGGCCCGCTCACCGTGGTGATCACCCGCGCGCCGCCCCAGCGCGCGAGCTGGATGGCATAGTGCCCCACCGCGCCTGCGCCGCCCGTAACGAGCACGGTCTGCCCGGTCACGTCGCCATCGGCAAACACCGCATGGCACGCGGTCGATGCCGGAATGCCAAGGCAGGCCCCGGCCTCAAAGCTGGTATTCTGCGGCAAGCGCACCGCCTGCACTTCGGGCAGGCAGATGTACTCCGCGCACGTGCCGAAGGGCCGCCGCCACGCCGCGTTCCACACCCACACGCGCTCCCCGATACGGGCCGCCGAAACGCCCGCACCCACCGCGTCGATTTCACCCGCGCCGTCGGAATGGGGGATCACGCGCGGAAAGGCGATCGGCGCGCGCGCGCCGATCCGGGTCTTCACGTCCGAAGGATTGACGCCCGATGCATGGAGGCGAACGCGCACTTCGCCCGGCTCCGGCTGCGGCGTTTCCATTTCGCCAAACCGCAGGACGTCAACAGCAGAACCAATCGTCTCGTACCAGACCGCGCGCATCAGGCTTCCCTTGTTGAAAGCCAGACACCGGGCCGCACTCAATCGTGCACGGTGCGGTCGCTGGCCGGATCAGAATGGAACTCGTGCCAGATACCGTTGAGGATCGCCACACTGACAGCAAGGCCAAGGCCGAGTATCCACGCAAAATACCACATCAGGCCCGGTTCCTTTCAATACATGTCAGGGTTGAGGCGCACTTCATCGCCCGTGATCCGGCCAAACATCACCCGGTAGGCCCAGGTCGTGTAGGCCAGCACGATCGGCAGGAACACCACCACCACCACCAGCATGATGAACAGCGTGAGGTGGCTGGACGAGGCATTCCACACCGTGAGGCTGGAGGCGGGATCAATCGCGCTCGGCAGGATGAACGGGAACATCGCCAGCCCCACTGTGGCAATGACCCCCAGCACCGCCAGCGCCGAACCGGCAAAGGCAACCAGATCGCGCCGCGTGCGCAGGCCCGCAAGCGCGACAAACGGGCCGAACAGACCGATAATCGGCGCGGCGATCATCCAGTGATGGGCCGCAAAGTTGCCCAGCCACGCACCCGGTGCCGCCACCGCGCGCGCCAGATGCGGATTGGAGGGACCGGCGGTATCCACCACTTCCGCCATGCGGAAGCCCAGCCCGCCCCAAGCGACAAACGCTCCGCCAGCTGCGAAGAGAAGAAATGTCGCCACTGCCGCCGCACTGCCATAGTGCCGCGCGCGGTGCTGCACCGGCCCCGGCTCCAGCTTCATCGCCAGCCAGCCTGCACCGTGCAGCACCAGCATCGCCACGGAAAGCAGCCCCGCCAGCAGGCTGAACGGGGTAAACAGGCCGAGCAGCGTGCCTTCATAGAACGCGCGCAAATCGCCATCGAGACGGAATGGCGCGCCCAGCAGCACGTTGCCCACCGCCACGCCAAACACCAGCGCCGGGACCAGTCCGCCCGTAAACAGCGCCCAGTCCCACCGCGCGCGCCACGCCGGGTCCGCATGCTTCGAGCGATACTTGAACCCCACTGGCCGCAGGATCAGCGCCGCCAGCACGAGGAACATCGCAAGGTAGAAGCCCGAAAAGCTGACCGCATAGACATAAGGCCAAGCCGCAAAGATCGCCCCGCCGCCAAGGATGAACCACACCTGGTTGCCTTCCCAGGTTGCGCTCACGGTGTTGATCACCATGCGGCGTTCCAGATCATTGCGTGCCACGAACGGCAGCAGCGCCATCGCGCCCAGATCGAACCCGTCGGTGAGTGCAAAGCCGATCAGCAACACACCGATCAGCGCCCACCAGATCAGCCGCAAAGTCTCGTAATCAAGCGGCAGGGCCATCGCGGCGCTCCTTCATTCTGCGGGGACGCTGTGCGGCGAGGTCGGCGTAGCGGGCGGCGGCACGGCATCGCGGCGCGGCTGCCACGGGGTGTAGCCTTCCGGTCCCTTGCGGATCGCGGCCAGCATCAGCCGCACCTCGATCACGGCCAGCACGCTGTAGAGCAGCGTGAAGCCCGCAATCGTCGTCCATATCTGCGCCGTCGTCAGGCTCGATGCGCCAAGGAATGTCGGCAGCACGCCATCGACTGCCCACGGCTGCCGCCCGATTTCGGCCACCATCCAGCCCAGTTCGATGCCAATCCACGGCAGCGGGATCATCAGCACCGCGCCGCGCAGGAACCACTTGGCATCGAACCGCCGCGTGTTGGCGAGCAGCAGCGCAGTCGCGAAAAAGCCGATGAACAGGAAGCCCAGCCCGGCCATGCCGCGGAACATCCAGAACAGCGCGGGCACATTGGGCACGGTGGACCACGCCGCCTTGTCGAGTGCCGCCGCGTCTGCCTTGCGCGGGTCCGCCACAAAGCGCTTCAGCAGCATGGCATAGCCGAGATCATCCTTCGCGGTCTCGAACTGCGCGCGGGCGGCCAAGTCCTTCGGGTTCGCCTTCAGCTTCTCCACCGCATCATAGGCGATGATGCCATGCTCGATGCGCGTGCGCGCGTGGGCGACGAGCGGGTAGATCCCCTCGACTTGCCCGGTCAGGCTGCGCGTGCCGATAATGCCGAGGACATAAGGAATCTTCACCTCGTAGAGCGTCTCGCGCCCCGTGCTCGAAGGCAGGCCGAACACCGCGATCCCGGCAGGCGCAGGCTCGGTGTGCCATTCGGCCTCCACCGCCGCGAGCTTCATCTTCTGGTTGTCGGTCAGCGTATAGCCGCTCTCGTCCCCCAGCACGACCACCGACAGCGCCGAGGCAAGGCCGAACGCGGCAGCCACGGCAAAGCTGCGCTTCGCCAGTTCCAGATGCCGCCCCTTGAGGAGATACCAAGAGGAGACGCCCAGCACGAACACGCTCGCCGCGGCATAGCCTGCGCTGACGGTGTGGACAAACTTGGCCTGCGCCACCGGATTGAACACGACATCGTAGAAGCTTGTCACTTCCATGCGCATTGTCAGCGGATTGAACGCCGCGCCCACCGGGTGCTGCATCCAGCCGTTGGCAATCAGAATCCACAGCGCCGAGAAGTTGGACCCCAGCGCGACCATGAACGTGGCAAACAAGTGCTGGCGCGCGCTCAGCTTGTCCCAGCCGAAGAACATCAGCCCCACGAACGTCGCCTCGAGGAAGAAGGCCATCAGCCCCTCGATCGCCAGCGGCGCGCCGAAAATGTCGCCGACATAATGCGAGTAGTAGGACCAGTTCGTGCCGAACTCGAACTCCATCGTCAGGCCCGTCGCGACCCCAAGCACGAAGTTGATGCCGAACAGTTTGCCCCAGAAACGGGTGATATCCCGCCAGATCGGGCGGTCGGTCATCACATAGACACTTTCCATGATGACCAGAATGAACGACAAGCCGAGCGTGAGCGGCACGAACAGGAAATGGTACAGCGCGGTCAATGCGAACTGCAGCCGGGAAAGTTCCACCACTGCCATGTCCATCGCTCATGCCCTTTCAAGGCTGGGGCTGCGCCGCGCCGCTGAGTCTCGCGCTTGCGTCGGCCTCCCGATAAACGATCCTCGATCATGCGCATAGCCAAAGCAGCAGGCATGGCCTGGACTTCCGACATTGCCGGTGCAGCGGTCTTCGCCTGGGGCCTTGCCATGGCGCTGGATGCCGCGCTGGACGGCGGGAGCCGCGGGGCGTCTGCGGTGCTCGGCGGGGCCGTGCTGATGGTGCTGGGCGGCCTCATGCGGTTCGCCAGCCAGTGCGGCGCTGCCGTGCTCGGCTTCGATGAAGGCCGCGCGCTCGCCCGCGTGCGCCGTGCCGCGCTCTATCCCCGCCTCTTCGGCATCGCCGGGCCAACCGCGCCCGCGCTGGGTGCCACTGCAACGCTGGGCATAGATCACGTCGCCGCAGAGCAAGCCCGCGCCGCGCGGTTCGCGCCGGTGCGCAAGGCCGCCTCGCTCGGCCCGGTCCTCGTGGCTCTTGTGGTCGCGCTGGAAAGCCGCGTTGCCGCGCTGATCCTGCTGGCCACGCTGGTTCCCTTCATCATCGGGATGATCCTGGCGGGCGGCGCAGCGCGCCACGCGGCAGACCGGCAAATGGCCGCGATCACTGCGCTTTCGGCGCTCTATGTCGACCGGCTGCGCCACTTGCCGATCATCCGCCATTTCGCCGCTGAAGACCGCATCGCGCGGGCCGCGGGCGATGCGGCGCAGGACGTGGCGGCGCGCACTATCGCGGTGCTGCGCGCGGCATTCCTCTCCAGCGCAATCCTCGAGTTTTTCGCCGCGCTCAGCGTCGCGCTCGTCGCGGTCTATTGCGGGTTCAGCCTGCTCGGCATCCTGCCCTTCCCCGCGCCCGAACAGCTTGATTACCGCGCGGCCTTCTTCGTGCTGGTGATGGCACCCGAATTCTATCTGCCGATGCGCCGCCTTGCCGCCGCCTATCACGAAAAGCAGCTCGGTGAGGCTGCGGAGAAGGCGCTGGCCGAAGTGCCCGAATTACAAGACATTTCCGGCATTTTTGGCGCGCTTTCACTGCGCGGCGCAGTGGTAGAATGGCCGGGGCACCGCATCGGGCCGGTCGATCTCGAACTCGGTTCGCACGGCCTTGTCTGCATCACCGGGCCGACCGGCAGCGGAAAGACGAGCCTGCTTGCCGCCATCGCCGGGCAAGTCGCGCCGAGCGAGGGCGTGATCGAGACCTTGCCCGCTGCCGCCATCGCCTGGGCCGGGCAAGTGCCGCTGCTCCTGCCCACCACGCTGGAGGACAACTTGCGCCTTGGCCGCCCCGATACGAGCGATCAGGCTGTGGCCGAAGCCGTGCAAGCCGCTGGGCTCGATGCGCTCGTTGCCAGCCGGGCAGAGGGCCTTGCCACGGCAATCGACCACCACGGCGCATGGCTTTCGGGCGGCGAACGGCGGCGGCTCGGCCTTGCGCGCGCGCTTATCGCTGATCGGCCGCTGCTGCTGGCGGACGAGCCGACCGCCGATCTCGATGCGCCGAGCGCCGAACGGATCATCGCGCTGCTGGTCGCCGAAGCGCGCCGCCGCGCGGTCATCGTCGCCACGCATGATGAACGCCTTGCCGCAGTGGCAGACACGGTAATCGCGCTGTGATCGGATTTCGCTTCCCCGTGCCGCTGCCCTCCTCCGTGCGAAATCGGATCACGCTGGGCTTCCTCGCGGCGTTCGCCGCGGGCGCGGGCGGGCTCGTGCTCCTCGCGCTCTCGGGCTGGTTCCTCACCGCCGCCGCGCTGGCCGGGGCGAGCGGCGCTGCGGCCATTGCCGCGTTCAACTATCTCATCCCCAGCGCCGCGATCCGGGGACTTGCCGTGGTCCGCACCGCTGCGCGCTATGGCGAACGGCTGTGGAGCCACGAAGCCGCGCTGCACGCGCTGGCGGACCTGCGCAGCGCGCTGTTCACGCGGCTTGCCCACGCCGATGGCCGCACCGCGCCCGATCTTTCGGGCGGCGATGCCAGCGCGCGGCTGATCGGCGATATCGCCGCGCTCGAAGATCTCGTGGTCCGCCGCCCGGGCATGCCGGCGGCGGCTCTCACCATGCTCGTGGGCCTTGGCGCGGTGGCGCTGGCCGGATGGCAGGCCGCGCTGCTGCTGGCCGCGCTTCTCGCGCTGCTGCTGGCCGCGCTCGCCCTGCTCCCGCAGCGCCTCAGCGCCGCGCCCGCCGCGGCGGCAGCGGCGGCCACGGCAGAGCTGCGCCAGATGCTGGTGGACTACGCCGCCGCCCGCAGCGAGATCATCACCTATGGCCTCGCCCCCCGCGTGAGCGCGCTGTTACAGGCCGAAGCGGACCGGCTCGATGCCGCACAGCGCCAGCTGGCGCGGATCGAGGCGGCAAGCGGCGGCCTGCTGATCATCGGCACGGGGCTCGCGGCGGCGGCCACCCTGCTCACCAGCACGGCCGCCGCGCCGCTGACCGCGCTGGCGGTGCTGGCGGCCACCGCCACCATCGAAGCCGTGGCCGTGATCGCCCGCTCCGCCGCGCGCGAGGCGGCGGTGGCAGAAGGCACCGAGCGGCTGCGCGTGCTGCTCACCCTCTCCCCGCCTGAGGCCGCGGCCCCTCTGCAAGCCGCGCCGCTATCCATCGCGCTTGGTACGGCGCGCCATGCACCAGGCAGCCGCATCGCGCTGATCGGGCCATCCGGTTCGGGCAAGACGCGCGTGATCGAGGCGCTGGCGGGCCTGCGCGCACCGGCCCATGACCTCTCCCTTGGCGATACCACGCTGGCATCGCTGCCTGCCGCGCAGATCCGCGCGCAAATCGCGCTCGCCCCGCAGGAGCCGATGCTGATTGCCGGCAGCGTGGCCGACAACTTGCGCCTTGCCCGCCCCGGCATCGATGCCGCCGCAATGGAAGAAGCGCTGCGCACGGCGCAACTGTGGGACCGCATCGCACGCATGCCGCAAGGGCTGGATACCGTGCTCGGCGAAGATGGCGGCATTCTCTCGGGCGGAGAGCGCAAGCGGCTTGCGATTGCCCGCGCCTTACTGGCACGGCGGGCGTGGCTGCTGCTGGATGAACCGAGCGAGGGGCTCGACACCGCGACCGAGGCCGCGCTGGTCGCCGCTCTAGAGGCGTGGATTACCGCAAACGGTATCGGCCTGCTGATCGCCTCACACCGCCCCGCCCCTCTCGCACTGGCCCGCGTGCAGATCGCAGCGGATACGATCCCGCTTCTGCCGCCGCTTTCGGCAAGGTGATTCGGTTCACCCGGCCCTGAGCGGAGCCGGCTTCCCTTCCGCGTCCTCATCAAGGTTCTGAAATAGTTGCGATTCGCCGCAATCCGCAGCCACTGTGGGGGTGAAAATATCGCGTTAACCCGGCGCCACCGCTGACGCCGCCGAACAGCGACATATGTCGAAGTGATCAGCACCAATGCAGCGAAAAAGAAATGTCCCAAGATAGGACAGATTGCGCATTTTATAACTACATCTACGTAAACGATCATAACAAAATCTAGCGCTAGGTGCGTATTGATACGGTAAATGAATTGTGTCAAAACGTTAACGTTAGTCGGCTGCATTTTTGGTTTATATTCTTAAATATATTCACTAAAGTTTTTGCGGCCTTCTTTGGTTTTACCCTAGGGGGCCGAAAATGAGCACGTTTTTCGAACAGACATCGCCGCTCGACTTCATTAACACTTTGCCCAATCCGACTGTCGTCTCGGCCCTTGCCGGTGGACGCTTCGGCCTCAAGGCCGTGCAGACCCAGCTCGACGTCGGCCTCGGCTTCGGTGCGTCCACCACGATGTGGGTCTATGAACTGGTCGATCCCGTGACGGGTGAACCGGTCGACGCCCTCACCGGCCAGCCAACCACGACTCCGGTCTACAACCCGACCATCCTTGCCCAAAGCAACACCCCGATCTCGGTGGTCTGGAGCAATGGCCTGCCCGCTGGGCCGCACATCCTGCCGGTCGATCCCACGCTGCTCATGGCGATGGGTCCGAATTCCGCCGCTAACACGTTCCTGCCGCAGCTCGTCGCGCACTTGCATGGCGGCCACACCGCTGCGATCTATGACGGCTTTCCGAACTTCGTCACGGTGCCCGGCGAGAGCACGACTTATCGCTACGACAATTCGCAGCAGGGTTCGCTGATCTGGTATCACGATCACACGATGGGTCTGACCCGGCTCAACGTCTACGCCGGGCTTGCAGGCGGCTACCAGCTGACCGACATGAACCACGCACGGCTGGTCGAGATGGGCGTTCTCCCCGCAGTGCTCGGCGCGAATGACACCACGCTGTTCGTGGCCGACAAGGCCTTCACCAACACCGGCGAGCTCTATTACCCCGCTGGCGGCGGAGATGTGCTGCCGGGCACGACGGATACCGTCGATGCCGTGCTGCCGCCGGATTATGCGACGCTGGGCGGGCAGTTCCCCACCGCCGTGCCCGAGTTCTACGGCAACGTCATCCTCGTCAACAATGTAGCCTGGCCGCATGTCAACGTGGCCAAGGGCGATGTCGAATTCGAGATGCTCAATGCCTCGGATTCGCGCATGTATGTGCTCCAGCTCGATGATCCCAACGTCAAGGTGACCCTGCTCGGTGTCGACGGCGGGCTGTTGGACAAGCCCGTCGTGCTGATGGACGGCGACGGCATCCAGGAAGCGGGCGAGCAGTTCGTGTTCGCCCCGGCCGACCGCTACCAGCTGATGTTCAATTTCGACAACGTGGCTGCCGGTTCGGCAGTCCACTTGCTCAACACCAGCGCCGCCTATGAACCGTTCAAGGGTTTCAACCCCGATGGTAGCCTTGCCGGCGGCGCAGTGCAGGCAACGATCGCCGATCCGGTCGGCCAGATCATGGAATTCCGCGTCGACGCGGCGCTGCCTGCGTTCCACACCACGCTGACGGCCGATACCGTGCTCAACCCCGGCTTCACGCCGATTCTGGAATCCTCCGCCACCGCGACGAAGAAGGTCGGCCTGTTCGAATATGCGGACGAGTTCGGCCGGATCATGCCGCTGGTCGGCACGGCTGAAAACACCGTCGATCAGTACGGCAATGCTGTCGCGGCTGGCGGGCTCGGCTACATGACCCCGGCGACCGAGATCGTGAACCTGACCGGCGGGACCGGCCCGGTCACCGAGGTCTGGGAATTCTACAACGTGACCGCCGACGCGCACCCGATCCACCTGCATCAGGTCGAATTCCAGGTGCTCGGTCGCTACATGCTGACCGAGAACGACGGAACGGGCGCGGGCGACACCAACAACGACGGCGTGATCCTGCGCGGCGAGGCGAACTACAACAACGATTTCGGCGCAGCACTGCCGCTGGAATCAACCGACATGGGCCCGCAGGACACCGTGTGGCTCGCGCCCGGCCAGGGCATCAAGGTGATCGCCACGTTCGATCGGCCCGGCGATTATGTGTGGCACTGCCACATCCTGAGCCACGAAGATCACGACATGATGCGCCCGATCAAGGTCATCGGCCTTGGCGGCGATCTCAGCGGCAGGATGGTCGAAAACGGTGCCGCCGCCACGGGGCTCATCGAAATCGGCCGCCTCGATCCGATGAAGCAGGGCTTCGTGGCCGGATCGTTCACCGGCACGGCCGGGGTCGGCACGCTGACCATGGCGGGCAACCTCGTGATGCCCGACGGCATGGCGATGCCTTCGGACAACAACGGTGAATGGAGCTACACGACCAACGCCGCCGCAGATGCGCTGGCGCAAGGCGAGCATGTCAGCGACGTCGTCACCATCTCCGAAATCGACGGGACCACGCACGCCGTGACCATCGACGTGGTCGGCGTGAACGATGCGCCGGTGGTGGCCGGGGCTGTGGCCATTGCCAGCCAATTCACCGGCGCGCGCCTGATCACTGCGGCAGAGTTGCTGGCAAACGCGACCGACATCGATCACGGCGCGGTGCTGAGCGTGACCGGGCTGACCGCCAGTTCAGGCCAGCTCGTCGATCAGGGCGACGGCACGTGGATCTACTATGCCGTGCCCGGCGCACCGGCGAACGTGACGCTGAGCTATCAGGTAAGCGACGGCATCGCCTCGGCCGCAGGCAGCGCCACGCTGGCGCTCAGCGGTGCGGCGCAGACCCAGCTCACCGGCACGGCGGCGGCAGACAAGCTGACGCTGGCCGCATCCGGAACCGTGAGCGGCCTTGCCGGCAACGACACCCTCACCGGCAGCGCCGGAGCCGACACGCTCAATGGCGGTGCCGGGGCTGACACCGTGAAGGGCCAGGCCGGAGCCGACCGCTTCGTTGCGGCTGCCACCGATGGCAACGACAGCTACAATGGCGGCACCGAGATCGACACGTATGATCTTTCCGCGACCACAGCGGCGGCCACGGTCAACCTTGCGCTGGGCGTATCGACAAGCACGCAGACGGGGGCAGATATCCTCACCGGGATCGAAAACGTGACTGGGAGCGCAGGCAACGACAGCCTGACGGGTGATGCGAATGCCAACCGGCTTGTCGGCCTTGCCGGCAACGACACGCTGGTGGGCGCTGCGGGCAACGACACGCTGATCGGCGGATTGGGCAACGACACGCTGAACGGCGGCGCGGGCACCAACACCATGATGGGCGGCCTCGGCAACGACACCTATATCGTCACCAGCGCCACCGACGTGCTGAACGAAAACGGCGGCGACGGCATCGATCTCGTGCAGGCCAGTGTCACGTGGACGCTTGGCGCGGGCACCGAGAACCTCACCCTTTCCGGCACCGCCGCGATCAACGGCACCGGCAACGCTGCTGCCAACGTGCTCGTTGGCAATGCGGCCGCCAATATCATCACCGGCGGTGCGGGTGATGACACGCTGAGCGGCGAGGCGGGCAACGATACGCTCGATGGCGGCGCGGGGATCGATGCGGCAGTCTATGCCAGCGCCACGAAGGCTGTTGTGGTCAACCTTGCCACCGGCACGGCCACGGGCGGTTCCGGTACGGACAAGCTGATCGGCATCGAGAATGCCGTCGGCGGGGCCGGTGCAGATACGCTGACCGGCGATGCCAACGCCAACTTCCTTAGCGGCGGGGCGGCGAACGACGTGCTGAACGGCGGCCTCGGCGACGATCTCCTGCTCGGCGGCCTTGGCAACGACAAGCTCGCCGGCGGCGCGGGGATCGACACCGCGAGCTTCGAGACCGCGACCATGGCGGTGACGGTCAACCTCGTCACCGGTCTCGCCACCGGCGGCGCGGGGAGCGACACCCTTTCGCTGATCGAGAACGTGATCGGCGGCGCGGGCGCCGACGTGCTGACCGGCGATGCCAACGCCAACACGCTGCTGGGCGGCGCAGGCGCGGACCGTCTGATCAGCGGCGGCGGGGCCGACATTCTGGCCGGTGGTCTCGGCGCGGATGTGTTCGTGCTGGCCGCAGGTGCTGCCAATGCGCAGCCGGTGGTGATCGCCGATTTTGCCAGCATCGAACTGGACAAGATCCAGCTCTCTGCCACCCTGCTGCCGGGGCTCGGCACGGCAGGCCAGCCGCTGAGCGCCGCCGCCTTCGCGATCGGCAACCAGGCGCTGCAGGCCGATGACCGGATCATCTATGATCACTTCACCGGCGCGCTGCTGTTCGATGCGGATGGTTCGGGCACGGGGGCCGCAGTACTCATCGCGCAGATCGCCAATCAGACGGCGTTGACGGCGGCGGACTTCGTCCTCGTCTGATCCGCCCTCCCCCCCTGCCTGATCCCCGTCACACCCTCCAGGACAATCCCGTGAACCTGCAACTCGCCGGCACTGAATTCGATATCAGCGCAATCACCGCCTTCGACCAGATCAATCCGGCCGTGGCCTGGGGTGATGGCGGCTATGGCCTTGCCGTGTGGCAGGACTGGAGCGGAACGCAGGGGGATTCGGGCGGCACCAGTGTCAAAGGCCAGCTGGTGCGGATCGACGGGACACAGATCGGCGAGCCGTTCCTGATCAACACCCAGACGGCCAAGAGCCAGGGCTGGCCGAGCGTGGCGCTGCTCGACGGCGGCGGGTTCGTGGTCATCTGGCAGGATCTCAGCCGCGGACCGGGCGATACCTTCGGCGCGAGCATCAGGGGCCAGTTGCTGGGGCCAGACGGCGCGAAGATCGGCGGCGAATTCGTCGTTAACTCCAGTGTGAACGGTGACCAGTTCCTGCCGCAAGTCTGCGCGCTGAATGGCGGTGGCTTTGCCGTTTCTTGGAACGATGCTGGGTCTTCTGCGGCAGACCCCAGCGGCCTTGCGGTGCGTGCGCAAGTTTTCGATGCACACGCAGGCAAGCTGGGCGGGGAAATCCTCGTCAACAGCCAGACGGCGGGGAACCAGTCGGCCCCAGTCATGGCGCGCCTTGCCGGCGGCGGCTTTGCCGTTGCGTGGCAGGATGCCAGCGGCACGCTCGGCGATGCCGACGGAGCAAGCATCAAGCTCCAGCTGTTCGCGGGGAACGGGACGCCGGTCGGCAGCGAAACGCTGGTCAACACAGCGGCGGCCGGCAACCAGATGCTTCCGGCGCTGGTTGCGCTGGCTGGCGGCGGACTGGTGGTAGCGTGGGAAGATCGCAGCGGCACGCACGGTGACGCAGCAGGATCCAGCATTGCGGCGCAGATCTTCGGGGCTGACGGCGCACGCAGCGGCAGCCAGCTGCGGCTCAACGCCGAAACGGCCGGAGACCAGACCGCGCCAAGCCTTGCCGCGCTGGCTGATGGCGGGTTCATCGCGGCATGGACCGATCGTAGCGCGACGCTCGGCGATATCGAGGGCACCGCGATCAAGGCGCGCGCGTTCGATGCGGCAGGCGCGGCAACTGGCGAGGAGCGGCTGATCAACACCGCCATCGAAGGCAACCAGAGCAATGCGGCGCTGGCCACCCTGGGCAGTTCCGGCGTGATCGCGCTGTGGGAGGATCGCGGCCCCCGCAGCGGCGCGGCGCTCAATAATGCTGCCGACATCCGGGGACAGGTGCTGCTGAACGCCGGGTCCGCGCCGGTCTTCATGGTGGATCCGGCCAATCTCGGCGGGTTTCATGTGGCCGAGAACGGCCGCAGCACCGCGACCATCGCGGCCTATGATGCAGACCCGCTGCATGTCCTCTCCTACCGGATTGCAGGCGGCGCGGACGCCGCCCTGTTTCGCATTGATGCCGCCACCGGCACGCTGCGCTTTCGCGCTGCGCCCGATCATGAAAACCCGTTCGATGCCAATGGGGACAACGTCTATGTCGTGAGGGTCGCGGTCTCGAACGGCAGTGATACCGCGTCGAAGGTCATTCGCGTCGTGGTCGATGACGTGCTCCACGAGACGATCTCCGGCACGGCGCAGGCAGACTTCCTGTTGGGCGCGGTCGGTGATGATGTGCTCAAGGGCCGCGAAGGTAACGATGACCTGTTCGGCCAGGCAGGCAACGACCGGCTCGATGGCGGCGCAGGCGTAGATCACATGGAAGGGGGCGTAGGCAACGACGTCTACATCGTCGACAACGCACTCGATCACACCCACGAAAAGGCAGGCGAAGGCACCGATACCGTGCGCGCTTCAGTCAGCTTCGTGCTCGATGATGATGTCGAACGTCTCGTCCTGACGGGATCGGCGGCGATCGGCGGCACCGGCAACGCGCTGGACAATCACCTCTTCGGCAACAGCGCCGGCAACCTGCTGCGCGGCGGCGATGGCAACGATCGGCTGATCGGCGGCGGCGGCGATGATGCGCTGGCGGGCGGCGCGGGGCATGACGTTCTCGTCGGCGGGACAGGCCGGGATACCTTCGTGTTCAACCACTTCCCGGCCAGCAACGCCGAGGCAGATCGGATCGCCGATTTCTCACACACCGAGCACGATGTGCTGCGCTTCTCGCGCAATGTGTTCGGCGGTTCCGCCCAGACCGGCATGCTGGGTGCGGACGCCTTCTACAGCGCGACCGGCGCGCATGCGGCGCACGACAGCACTGACCGGGTGATCTACGATCCGGCTTCGGGCAAGCTGTTCTACGACAGCGACGGCACCGGCGCGGCGGGGGCCGTGCTGGTGGCCATTCTGGGCGATGGCGTTCACCCGGGCCTCGTCCATCAGGATCTGCTGATCACGGTTTGATGGCGGCGCGGCGGCGCGGGGTTCAGCCTGCGCGGCCCACCATCCGCGCCAGTGCCAAGTCGATCGCTTCGGCCTGCCGCGCGGCGGGCCATGCGGCGGGATCGAAGATCGCCTGCGTCGCGATCCCCACCAGCGCCGCGAACAAGGCGCTGGCGGTGGCCGGGCGCTCCGCCGCCGCGACATGGGCGCAGGCCGGATCCTGCGCGAGGCTATCGGCGATCCGGCTGGTGAATTCACGCATCCGGTCCCGCTGTTCGGCGGCATATTCGGGGTCCGCCATCGCCAGCCCCCAGAACGAGAACCACACCCGCCAATTGCGCAGGGCACCCGGTTCGGTCGGTAGCAGTGCGTGCAGCAGCGCGGCGACATCCGCGCCTTCCGCAGGCTGCGAGGCAGCGGTGCGCGCCGCCGAACTCAGCGCCGCATGGCGATAAGTCAGCAGCATCAGTGCGCGCTTGTCGGCGAAATAGTGCGTGACCGACTTGGTGCTGAACCCCGCCGCCTCGGCCACTGCCCGCACCGTCGCCGCATCCGCGCCGCCCGCCGCGACGAGATCGGCGGCCACTTCCGCCAAAGCAATGCGCCGCGCGGCGTGGTCTATCGCGGCAGGCATGATGCGGAAAGGAGCGCGGGGAGATCGGTGTCCCCGGCCGCGATCAGGCGGTCCAGCCAGCCGTGGAAGTGCTGGAGGCCACCCTCATTGCGGCCAAAGCGCACGTCACCGACCAGCCCGGTGCCAAACACCTGCTGCTGGAAGGCAGACGTCGGCAAGTCCTCATCGCCCACGACATGCGCCAGGAACGCGCCGAGATCGTCCATCATTCCCCGCGTTACCTCGTCCGGCGCGGTCTCGGCAAGGAAAGTCTGCGTGGTTGTCGAAGTGCCCACTTCTGCCCCCGGAACGACCACCGAGAGCAGCACCCCGCGCTGTCCATTGGGATAGAACGTGTTGATCGAAACGCCCGGAAACAGGATCCATTCGCCCATCAGCAGCGGATCGACGGGCTCGTCCGCGCCGGGCACGCGGCCCAGCGCATAGAGATCGTCGCGCGATGCCATGCCGGGGCGGCTCTGCGGCGCGATCACCCGCTGGTGGGCCCCCTGCGCGAAATAGAACGCGCGGTTGCTGCGGTCCGGGCCGAACGTTTCGCGGTGCAGGACGGGCACGTGATAGAATTCAAGGTGCGCATCGAACGCCAGCTTCCAGTTGGGGCCATGCAGGACGCGCGTGCCGGCATGAGTCCAGCTTTCCAGCCCGAAGCCTGCGATCAGATCATCGATCCCGCCCAGCAGATCGCCCGGATCGTGCGGACTGGCAGGATCGAGGATCGCCCAGACCAGCCCTGCCCGCTCCGCCACCGGAAAGCGCTTCATCGCCAGCGCCGCCTTGTCCACCGCGCCGAAATCGGCGGCGCTGGCAATGCCGATGAGCGCGCCGTCCTGCGCAAAGGTCCAGCCGTGATAGGGGCAGGTAAACCGCGCCGCCGCGCCGCAACCGCTCGCCACTGCCGCGCCGCGATGCGTGCAGCTGTTGAGCAGCGCATGGACCGCGCCATGCCGATCCCGCACAAGCAGGATCGAAATGCCCGCCACCTCCAACGTCTTGTAGTCGCCCGGCCCCGGCACTTCGCACGATGCGGCAAGAACTAGCGGCACCCGCTTGAAGATACGCTGCTTTTCCTGCGCGAACCGGTCCGGGCAGGTATAATGCGCAGCGTCCAGCGCCATGACCTCGTCCGCCAGCGGAAAGGTCTGCTCGGCGGTATGGCGCAGCAAGGCAGCCGCATGGTGTTCAAGGATAGTGCGTGCGCCGGGCGCAAGTGCAGCCTCCGGCTGGCGTGTGGTCACCAAGTTCATCGCCGAACTCTCCCGATGGACAAGAACACTGGCATAAGCGCGTCAGCCCCTTTATGCAACATACGTTGCACATCCGGTGATTGCTCATGACCTAGCCCTTTGGCCAGCCGCAGAGCCAATCCTGATCGGATAGGCAAACCGAACAAGGCCGCGGGCGCGCGCGCCTGCCGACCGAAGGAACCCTGCCGCCGTGAGCGAAAGCTGGCACCCCCTGATCGCCGAAACCGCCTTCCCCGCCGAGGGCAAGCTCGCCGCACGGATTGCCGGCTGGCACGTGCTGGCCGTGCGTGATGATAGCGGCACCTACTGCGCGGTGAACGATCGCTGCACGCATCAGGCCGCGCTGCTTTCGGGCGGGCGCGTGCGCCGCGGGGCGATCATGTGCCCGCTCCACGGCGCGCGCTTCGATGTCGGCAGCGGCAAGTGCCTCGGCGGCGCCTATCCGGACTTGCGCGCATTTCCCGTGCGCGTGACGGACGGCCAGATCGAGGTCTGCCTGCCAGACACGCCGCCCGGCCCGTCCGAAAGCCCCATCCATTGAGGACCCCAAGCCCATGAATCGAAACGAGCGGATCGGTGCGGCAGCCGCGAAGATGCGCGGCTATGTCGAGCAGAAGCAGACTTTCCTGACCAGCGCGGTGAAGCGCGTGCCGGCGCGCAGCTATACCGATCCCGACCAGTGGAAGGCCGAGATGGAACTGGTGTTCCGCCGCCTGCCGCTGATGCTGGCGTTCACGGCGGAACTACCAAAACCCGGCGATTACAAGGCGATGGACGTGATCGGCCTGCCGGTGCTGATCAATCGCGACAAGGCAGGCACCGTGCGCGCCTTCCTCAACGTCTGCCCGCATCGCGGCGCGCCGGTGGCGGGCGAAGGCCACGGCAATTGTCCGCGCTTCACCTGCAAGTACCACGGCTGGACCTTCGGGCCGGATGGCCGCCTGATCGGCGTTTCCGAAGCCAGCAAGTTCGGCACGGTCGACAAGGCCGACCTCGCCTTGCGCGAACTGCCCGCCGCCGAACGCGCGGGGATGATCTTCGTCTCGCTCACCCCCGGCGCGCCGATGGATATCGAGGATTTCACGCGCGGCTATCTGGAGGATTTCGAAGGCCTCGGCCTCGCAGACTGGACCTATCTGGGCAACCGCGTGATCGAAGGCGCCAACTGGAAGGTGGCCATCGACGGCTATCTCGAAGGCTACCACTTCGCCTCGCTCCACCCGCAGACGATCTATCCGCGCACCCCTTCGAACTGCGCGCATTACGAAGCTTTCGGGCCGCACATGCGCATCGGTTTTCCCCAGCACCGCATCGTCGAAACGCTGCCAGCCGTTCCGCGTGAGGAATGGGGCGCGCAGGAAAACAACGGCTTCGATTTCGCGCGGATCCTGTTTCCCAACGTCTCGATGTTCATCGCGCCCGAAATCACGCAAGTCGCGCAGTTGTTTCCCGGGCCGACACCAGATCGCAACCGCACCGTGCTCACCTACCTGCGGCGCGAACCGATCCGCGACGAGGCCGACCGGGAGCAGGCCGAGGCGGCGATGAACTTCTTCCGCGACGTGACTTACACCGAGGACTACCTCATCGGCATGGACGTGCAGCAGGGCCTCCAGTCCGGCGCGCACGACGAGTTCCTGTTCGGCCGCAACGAACCCGGAAACCAGTATTTTCATGAATGGCTCGATTGGTATCTTCAGGACGATACCGAGATACCCGAACCGGTGCTGCAAGCGGAGGACTGATGATGAGCATAACCGTGCTGACCCTGCTCAAGCGCCGCGCGGATATGACCAAGTCCGATTTCATCGCCTATTACGAAACCCACCACCGCCGGATCGGCGAGAAGGTGCTCGGCCCCTGGGCGATCCGGTACGAACGCAAGCACCTCCACCCGCTCGACGGCGCGGACATGGACTTCGATGCCGACGTCGTGATGGAAATCGAATTTCCGGATGAGGCGGCCATGGCCGAATGCTTCGCCGCGATGGCCGATGCCGATACTCGGCGCCTGATCACCGAGGACGAGGAGCGGTTGTTCGACCGCTCCCGCATCCGCACCTTCCGCGTGGAGCGGCACGTTTCGGACATGCCGCAGAAGAGCTGACCTTCCTGTTCAGTGCGCGAAGACGATCCGGTAGGCGCGCCGGGTGAATTTCCATTGCCCGCCGATCTTCCGCAGTTCATCGTCATAGCGCCCGGTGGTGTGCACCCGCGCGCCGGTTTCGGGATCGTCGTAAAGCTCGATGGTATAGGCGACCGCCTTCGCGTGATCCCCCTCCACTTCGATCGAGCCGGGCTGCATGAAATAGAGCATCGGCTTGGTGCAGCCCGCAAGGCCGTAGTGCTTCATCGATTCCGACCACGCCGCGACGATGGCCGTCTTGCCGTCGAACCCGCCCAGATCGGGATATTCGGGCAGTTCCCAATAGGCGTCCTCCGCCCAGATCGAACCCCACAGTTCGGGGTCGCGCGTCATCACGCCGTGGGCATGGGTGTCCATCAATTCGCGGATAGCGAGGCGGTCTTCGGCGGGGCCGGTAAAGGGCATGGGCTTTTCCTCCGCCCGGCCGGGCACCGGGGCTGGAGCATCATGTCCGGGGGAACCGGGGGCCGACTACTGGTACAAAGGCGGGTATTTCCGGCACCATCGCCGGTTTTCTAGACGCCAACCTTGTTGGCATAAATCAGGCGCAGGACCTCATTGGTCAGATTGTGAATCCGCTCGGTGCGGGCATCGCCATAGACCGGGTGTTGCAGCAGCATGCCCATGTGCACGGTGCTGACGAGATCGCTCGCCAGTTTCATCTGCTCCCACTGGTCGCGCCATTGCGGGAAGGATTCGATCATCTCGGCGATCCACACGTCGTCATACCGCCGCGCGACAGGGCCGAAGAACTGGTCGAGCTCCGTATCGGTGCGGGCCGCGACGGCCAGTTCGAGATAAGCCGAATACTCGCGCGAGTGCACGCTGCGCCAGTGCGCGGCGCTCGCAATCTCCAGCATCTCGGCTTCGGAACTGCGCGCGAGGTTCGACAGATAATCGTCTAGAAACAGCCGCATGCGCTGATAGAACACGTGTTCGACAACCGCTTCGACGAGATCCATGCGGGTCGGGAAATGGTGGTGCATCGAACCGCGCGAGGCGCCGGTGCGCTCCGCCACGGCCTGCGTGGTAAGGCCCGCATAGCCGCCCTCGACCAGGCAATCGATCGCCGCCTCCACCAGCCTGAGCCGCGTGCGCGCGCTCTTCTGCTGCTGCCAGCGCACGGGCTCTTCCCCCAACCCGGCAGGCAGCATCGCATGGAGCATGCGCGTCTTCATTGTCGATCCGGTCACTGGCGTCCTTTCGCCCATTATCTGGCCTTCGCCCGTCATCTGGGCACCTTGATGGCACATTTCCCGTCAATATTGACCCCGTATCGCATGTTTTCCCCCTGACCAAAGTTTCAGGTTCGGCGCTCCCCTGAACCCGGCATAAAACAGGCACCAGTGCCGGTTAATGACGAATCGCGCCGAAGCGATGTCCTGCCAGCCTGCCACTAGCCAAGCCGGGTACACCGGCGAGAGGGGAGTAGGACATATGAAGACGAACACCGCACCGCGCTTGCTGGCGGGCCTTTCGCTGCTGGCGCTGAGCGCAAGCCCCGCCTTCGCGCGGGAAGCCGCCCCCGCTGGCGAGGCCGACACCGGCATTCAGGAAATCGTCGTCACCGCGCAGAAGAAGGCGGAAAACATTCAGTCGGTGCCGATCTCGATCGCGGCCGTGGGCGGCGAAACGCTGAAGGCCTACAACGTCACGACGCTGCAGGCGCTGCAGGGCACGGTGCCCAATGTCCAGATCGACAACTTCGCCAACACCCCCAACAACGCGGTGTTCACGATCCGCGGCATCGGCGTGATCGAGCCAGATCCCTATGCCGGCAACACCGTGTCGATCGTGGTCGATGGCGTGCCCCAGTTCTTCTCGATGGGCGCGCTGCTCGATACCTATGACACCGGCCGGGTCGAGATCCTGCGCGGTCCGCAGGGCACGCTGTTCGGCGCGAACACCACCGGCGGCGTGGTCAACGTGGTCACCAACCAGCCCACCGGCGAATTCGGCGGCGAAGTCCGCGCGACATATGGCAACTGGGACCGCTTCGACATCAACGGCTCGATCGAGGCGCCCATCGTCAGGGACAAGCTCAGCCTCAAGGTTTCGGGCATCCACACGCAGCGCAAGGGTTGGGTCACGAACGTGTGGAACGGCGAGGACATGGGCCGCAAGAACGTGAACGCGGTGCGCGGCCAGCTGATGTTCACCCCCAATTCCGATGTAAAGATCACGCTGCAGGGCGAATATGTCGGCGCGCGCAATGGCGCTCCGGTGGTGGTCAATGGCGGCCTTCCGGGCGAGGCGAACTATGTGCCCGCAGGCACGTTCTGGAACGGCGCGGTCCTGCCGATGTACACCAGCCCCTGCGCCGTGCCGAACGCGCCGTGCAAGGCACCGGACGAGTACTTCTCGGGCAACAACGAAGTGCCCGACAAGTCGAACATGACGACCCGCTTCGGCATTGCGACGATCCAGTACAACAACACCCCGCTGGGCGATATCACCGCGATCACCGGCTACAAGAACTTCACGCTGTTTGAATATACCGATCAGGACGGCACGGCGAAGACCAACAACGCGACCCGCCGCCGCACCCACGGCTGGCAGTTCAGCCAGGAAATCCGCAGCGCCTTCAACGTGGGCGATAGCTTCAACGCAGTGGCGGGCCTGTTCTTCCTCAAGACCAATTACCACCACTACCAGATGTACCATCTGGACTTCGCGCTGCCCGGCCTGATCCAGTACAACGTGCAGGATCAGGGCACCAAGTCGTTCTCGGCCTTCGTGCAGAGCTACACGAAGCTGGCCGACGGCCTGAAGCTCTCCGCCGGCGTGCGCTTTACGCATGACAGCATCGATGCGCGCTCCACGCTCGATCTGGGCTTCGGCAGCAAGCCGCTCACCTCGAAGAACTGGGACAAGTTCGACGTCAAGTTCCCCGGAAGCCTCGATGTCGGCGGCAAGAAGAGCTGGGACAACGTGGGCTGGAAGCTGGGCCTCGATTACGAGCTTGGCCGGGGCCAGCTCGTCTATGCCAGCTGGGCGCGCGGCTTCAAGTCGGGCGGCTTCACCGGCCGCATCGGCGTGGCGGCGGACGGCGACACGCCCTACAACCCGGAAAAGGTCGATACCTTCGAAGTGGGCCTCAAGGCCGATTTCCTCGACCGGCATCTGCGCCTGAACCTCGCGGCCTTCACCACCAACTACCGCGACATGCAGGTGGCGCAGATCTATTTCGATCCGGCTACCAACGTGCAGGGCAACCGCATCCTCAATGCCGCCGCCTCGCGCATCAAGGGCTTCGAGCTCGAAGCGCAGGCGATCCCGGTCGAAGGCCTGACACTGCGCGGCTCGCTCGCCTACCTCGATGCGAAGTACAAGGAATTCCTCTACTTCGATCCGGTCAGCGCCAAGTTCACGCAGCTTGCCGGGCGCGATCTGCAGAACGCCCCGCGCTGGTCCTCCACCCTCGGCGCGAACTACACCTACAAGCTGGCGGGTGGCGCGAAAGTCGTGGCGGACGTGAGCTGGCTCTACACCGCGCAGAAGTTCTACACGGCGGTGACCAACACCCCGCGTTCCAGCGTGCAGCCGACCTACTACCTCGATGCGCTGCTGACCTTCACCGGCGCGGATGACCGCTACTCGATCGGCCTGTGGGGCAAGAACCTGCTCGACAAGCGTTACATTTCAACCGTCTACGACTCGCCCGGCTACATGGGCCTCGTCGGCTACGCGCCGCCGCGCCAGTTCGGGGTGACCGCCGGCTACAAGTTCTGACCCCTCCTCCCTGCCCCCGGCTGGCCTGCCTCACACGCAGCGGCCAGTCGGGGACTTTTTCGAGGAGACCCGAATGCTGACACCCCATGATCTTGCCGCCCGCCACGGCATCCTGAACGCGCTCGCGCTTCACAGCCGGGGCGTCGACCGGGGCGATGCCGCCCTCCTCGGCAGCGCCTATCACCCCGGTGCCACGGTGGATTACGGCTTCTTTGCGGGCCCCGCCGAAACGCTCGTCGCCATTCTCGGCGAAGCGCAAAAGGCCGCACCGCCATCCACGCACCGCACGTCCAACAGCTGGATCAAGGTGTCCGGCAATGAGGCCATCAGCGAATCCTACGTCATCGCCCATGTCGAAGATGCCGAGACGCAGCGCATGGTGCTGGGCCGCTATCTCGACACGCTCGCCCGGCGCGGCGGGGAATGGCGCATCACGCACCGCCAGTATGTGATCGAAGGCAATACCAACCGCACGGGCACCGCCGCGCGCGGCGATGGCAGCCTCGATCTTGCGCATTACGTGCCCCAGGGCGGCAAGCAGGCCGCCGATCCGGGCCGCGCGCTGCTCGCCTTCCACGCCGCCGAAATCGCTGCAAACGCAACGGGAAGCCAGACCATGTCCCATCCCTCCGAAACAGCCCTCGCCGATGCTTTGGCCCGCGCCGAAATCCACGACTTGTGCATGGCATATGCCCGCGGCGTGGACCGGGCCGACCGCGCGCTGCTCGCCGCGATCTTCAGCGAGGACTCCGTCGTCGTCAGCGGCGCGGTCAACGCCAGCGGCGCGGAATTCGCGCGCGCGATCTGCGATTTCGTCGAAGGCGCGCTCCAGATGTGCTTCCACTCGGTCGCCAACGAATGGATCGAGGTGCACGGCGACGAGGCCATCGGCGAGCACTATGCCCTCGCCCATATGGTGATGGACGGGCAGGACGTCACCACCGGCGGCCGCTATATCGACCGCTATGTGAAGCGCGGCGGCAAGTGGCTGATCCGCAGCCGCACCTTCGTCTGCGACTGGAACACTTCGCACCCCTCCACGCTCGATCGCGGCGGCTTCTATGCCGCGCTGACCAATTGGGGCTGCTTCGGCAAGGCCGATCCCGTTTACGCGCACTGGGCCTCGCTCGGCAGCGCACAGACCTGAAAGGACAACCATGGGCAAGTTGAACGGGCGCGTTGCGCTCATTACCGGCGGGGCTTCGGGCCTCGGCGCGGAAGATGCGCGGGTGCTGGCGCGCGAAGGTGCGAAGGTGGTCATCACCGACATGAACGTTGATCTGGGCGAAGCGGTCGCTGCCGAAATCCCCGGCGCGCTGTTCCTCCAGCAGGACGTGCGCGATGAAGCCCGCTGGCGCGCAGTCGTGGCCGAGACGGTCAGCCGCTTCGGCAGGCTCGACACGCTGGTCAACAACGCCGGCCTCGTCCGCTTCGCCGATATCGAGGCGATGTCCTACGAAGAGTTCCGCCTGCAAGTCGATGTCATGCTCGGCGGCACGTTCCTCGGCTGCCGCGCCGCACTTCCGCTGATGAGCCGCGATGGATCGGGTTCGATCATCAACATGGCTTCGGTCGCGGGCCTCAAGGGGATCAGCGCGATCCCGGCTTATACCGCCGCCAAGGCCGGGATCATCGGCATGACCCGCTCCATCGCGGTCCATTGCCAGGAAGCGAAAAACCGCATCCGCGTGAACGCCATCGCGCCGGGCGGCATCGTCACCCCGATGACCGCGCAGGCGCTGGCCGAATTGCCCGCCGATCATGCCGGGCTCGATCAGGCGAGCAACCACGGCATGGGCCAGCCCAGCGATATCGCCAACATGGTGCTCTACCTCGCCAGCGACGATGGCCGCCACATCACCGGCACCACGATCACCATCGACAACGGCGAAACCGCAAGCTGATCCCTATTCATTTCAGTAGGCCAAAGGGGGACACAGTGGACGAGCGCTAAAACAGGCAATAATGCCTGTTTTAGCGAACTGGCCCAACAGGAGAGTGCATCAATGCTCGAAATGATCCGCGAGCACGGCCTACCGGACTCCGGCGCGGCTGATCCGGCGCAGCGCTGCCCCGATGCGCCCAGCGTGCAGCAGATCGTGGCGGCGGACCTGATCCCCCCGCCCCCCGTGCTCACGTTCGAACAGCCCGCCGATCTCGGCACCGCGCCTATCGCGGTGAACCGCTATTTCGATCCGGAGATCTTCAAAGCCGAGATCGAGAAGATCTGGAAGCGCACCTGGCAATGGGTCTGCCGCGAGGATCACATCCCCGAACCCGGCGACTTCTACACTTACGAGGTCGCGCACCTCTCCTATGTCGTCGTGCGGCAGGAAGACGGCAGCGTGAAAGGCTTCGTGAATTCGTGCCTCCACCGCTCGACCAAGTTCAAGCGCGGCGAAGGCGTCGGTTCGGGCAATGATCTGCGCTGCCCCTATCACGGCTGGACCTGGGAGAACGACGGCGCGCTGAAGGCCGTGCCTTGCGCGTGGGATTTTGCCCATATCGATCCCGCCAAGACCAGCCTGCCCGAAGTGCGCGTCGGCCATTGGGGCGGCTTCGTGTTCATCAACCCTTCGCCGGAAGGGCCGAGCCTCGAAGAATTCCTCGCCCCCCTGCCCGAGCATTTCAAGAACTGGGACATCGCGAACCGCCACGTCTCGGTCCACGTGGCGAAGGAACTGCCCTGCAACTGGAAGACCGCGCAGGAAGCCTTCCTCGAATCCTACCACGTGCTCGAAACCCACCCGCAGCTGCTCAAAGGCGTGGGCGATGCGAACGTCCAGTATGATTGCCATTCGGATCACGTGACGCGCTTCTACGCCGCCAGCGGGGTCAACTCCCCCCACCTCGCCCAGCCGCTGAGCGAGGAAGAACTGCTCGCCACGATGATCCTTGGCGACAGCGATTCCCGCGGCGAAGCGCTCACCGTACCGCCGGGGGAAACCGCACGCACGGTCATGGCCCGCCACCTGCGCGGCGTGCTCGGCCAGCAATACGGCGCCGATCTCTCGTCCGTCTCGGACAGCGAGATGATCGACACCATCGAATACCACGTGTTCCCCAACATGGTGCTGTTCCCCGGCCTCTCGCTGCCGATGGCCTACCGCTTCCGCCCGATCGGCAGCGATCCGGAACGCACGCTGTTCGAAATCCTGTTCCTGCGCCCCAATCCGGCGGATGGCCGCGCGCCCGAACCGCCCGAGCCGTACCATGTCGCCGAACGCGAGAGTTACGCCAGCGCCCCCGGCTTCGATGCGGCGATGGGCCACGTCTACGATCAGGACACCGACAACTTGCGCGCCCAGCAGCAGGGCTTCCGCGCCAGCGCGACCGGCGTCCAGCAGCTCGGCAACTATCAGGAAACGCGCATTCGCCACTTCCAGATGGTGATCGACAAGTACCTGGCTGCCAAAGAAGATAGGGCGGAGTGAGGAGGATGGCGTTCGATCTCGAAGCGGAAGTCCGCGATCTCGCCGCCCGGCGCGATATCCACGATTGCCTGTGCCGCTACATGCGCGGGCAGGACCGGCTCGATCCCGTGCTCCACCGCAGCGCGTTCCACGATGACGCGTGGGTGGACTGCGGATTGATGAACGGCAGCGCGGACGCGTTCGTCGCCTTCGCGCAAGGCTTCCTCGGCGATATCGAGGGCAGCCAGCACATCATCGGGCAAGTCCAGCTCACCGTGAACGGCGATGCCGCCTCGGGTGAAGTCTACTTCTTCGCCTGGCACCGCCTGCACGAAGAAGGCGTCCCCACCGACCTCCTCGTCGCGGGCCGCTACATCGACGAATATGCCTGCCGGGGTGGCGACTGGCGCATCGTGCGCCGCCGCGAACTGGTCGACTGGGCCAAGAGCACCCCTGCCGCCGACCAGTTCCTGAAAGACAACGCCCTCCCCATGGGCGCGCGCCGCGGCGCCGACTTCAGCGAAACCCGCAACTGGCCAGTGTGAGTATCCCCAACATGCTTCCCATTTCCGTCACCCCCGGCCAAGTCGGCCCCCACTTCATGCAGGCCGCCTTTATCGTCGAAGACGTCGAGAAAGCCGCGCTCGCATGGGTCGCGGCAACCGGCATCGGCCCGTTTTTCCTCGTGCCACACATCCAGCTCAATGAAGCACGCTATCGCGGCGCACTGGTCGACGGGATCGATTTCACCGTCGCCATCGCGCAATCGGGCGGCGTGCAGGTGGAGCTGATCCAGCAGCACTGCGACAACCCCAGCGCCTACCGCGACACCGTGCCCAAGGGCCAAGAGGGATTCCACCACTTCTGCATCTACACCGATGACTACGACGCGGTGGTCCAGCGCTACACCGATCAGGGCTTCGCCGTCGCGGTCGCGGGCCAGTTCGGCGAAATGCGCTTCTGCTACATCGATACTGCCCCCGCGCTCGGCTGCATGATGGAGATCGTCGAGCAGGACGAGGCCCAGACCGCCGCCTTCACCCGCATCGCCGAGGGCGCGCAAGGCTGGGACGGCGTGACCGACCCGATCCGCCCCCTCTTCCCCGCCTGACCAAGGAAGCTTGCCTCATGTCCATTCCCTGCCCCATCGAAGACCGTCTCGCCATTCAGGACGTGCTGATCGCCTATGCCCACGCGGTCGATAACATCGGCAATATCGAAGGCGTGCTCGATGTGTTCACGCCTGATGCCGTGTTCGATCTTTCCGGCATCGGCCTCGCGCCAGTGAACGGCCACGAAGGCATCCGCGCGTTCTTCACCAATGTCTTCGCCAACATGGCGCACCACGCGCACTACCTCACCAACTTCGCGATCACCGCCTATGCCGGCGATACCGCCTCGATCCGCGCTTATGTGATCGGCATGGGCGTGGGCAAGGACGGCCAGGGCGTGACGGTCAACGGCCGCTACTACTTCGACGTCGTGCGCACTGCCGCTGGCTGGAAGGCCGCGCACTACACGATGGACTTCCTGATGCCGCTCAGCGGCTCGCTGGAAAACGCCAAGTAATTCCGGAGAGCTGCGATGGCCGACTACATCACCATTCCCGATCCTGCCGCGAACTATCCCACCAGCCCGGACGCGGAATTCCCCCGCGCACGCGGTGATGCGATCACCGGCGAGCGTTACACGTCAAAGGCGTTTGCTGAGGCCGAGTGGCAGAAGATGTGGACCCGCGTGTGGCACCTCGGCGGCCGCGTCTCGCAGCTTGAGGAAGCGGGCGACTTCGTCACGCACAACTTCCTGCGCCAGTCGGTGATCATGGTGAAGCAGCAGGACGGCTCCATCCGCGCGTTCCACAACGTGTGCCGCCACCGCGGCAACCGGCTGGTCGGCACGGCGGAAGGCGGCGTCAACGGGCACTTCACCTGCCCCTACCACGGCTGGAAGTGGGGCATCGATGGCGGTCTGGACTGGGTTCAGGACGAAGAAGACTTCGCCGAAGGTTCGCCCTGCGGCAAGCTGCGGCTGAAAGAAGTGCCCTGCGAGACCTGGGGCGGCTTCATCTTCTACAGCTTCGATCCCAACGCGGTGCCGCTGCTCGAATACCTCCACCCCATCCCCACGCTGCTGGCGGGCCGCGATCTGGCTTCTTGGAAGCGCGTCGTGTGGCGCACGCTGCGCGTCAACACCAACTGGAAGTTCGCCTCGGACAACTTCAACGAGGCCTATCACATCCCGGCGGTGCATCCGCAGTTCGAAGGGATGATCGACGATCACTATTCGACCACCGTGTTCGAGATGTACCCCACCGGGCACAACCGCATGATCGAGAAGCTCCAGCCCTCCAGCCGCTATCCCGATGCGCAGCAAGTGAAGCCGCTGTGGGCCGATGTGCTGAAGGAATGGGGCCTTGATCCCGCCGAGTTCGAAGGCCGCGCGCAGGAAGGGCGGATCGCCTTGCAGCAGGCGCGGCGCAAGCTGGGGCCAGCACGCGGGTTCGTCCACTTCGATACGCTTAGCGATGCGGAGCTGACCGACCAGTTCCACCACACCTGCTTCCCGAACCTGACGATCACCGGCACACCCGAAGGGCTGCACGTGTTCCGCACCGAACCCGATATGGAAGACCCCAACTGGTCGACGTTCGACTACTGGTATCTCTCCCCCGAAGTGAAGGGGCAGGACATTCCGACGCTCTACGGCATGCGCACCTGGGCCGATGCCGAGCACCAGACCGGCGAATTCGCGGCTTATCAGGCGGAGATCAAGCAGGGCGATTTCCTGATCCAGGACCTCGAAGTGGCGGTCAGCCAGCAGCAGGGCCTGCATTCGCTCGGCTTCGACAAGGCGTACCTCGCGGGGCAGGAAACCCGCGTCCACCGCTTCCACGAAGTGCTCAACGACTACATCGAAGGGCGGCGCTGAGCCGCAAGTCTGCCCCTGCCCGGCACCCGCCGGGCAGGCATGGTCCGACCCGGTAGCCGGGCGTGACGAAGGAGGAGGATGACATGATCTCGCTCAAAGGCGCCACCACTCTGCCCGTCCGCGCAGAAGCTGCATCCCTGCCCGCGCTCACACGCCGCGAGGCACCGACCCGCGCCGCGCGCGCTGGCGCCTTTCCGGTTTCCACCATCGACAGCGTGCGCATCCGCTGTCCGGAGGACGTGCGCCGCGCGGCAGAGGCGCTCAATGCCCTCGCGCTCCAGCACGGCATGCGCGCCGCGCCCGCGCACAACATAGCGGACAAGCGCACGCCCATCGATGCCGAGGGCAATATCCTTGCGCGCGATGTGTTCGGGTGGACCGGCGGCAAGGCATGGTGGCGCAATTCGCGCATTGCGCTCGATTCCCCCATCGCGTCGGCCTGCCGCTTTGAAAGCGAGCCGTTCTGGGTCAACGCCGATGGCTTCCGCACCCGCCAGCCGAACCACTACCTTGCCGCCATCGACCTCGCCAATTTCGAGGCGCGCGCGATGACCCGCGCGGCCATCGTCGTGCCCGTCCACCTCCCCTTCGGCCAGATTGGTGCGGTCAGCTTCAATCCGCTCGATCCGGACACGACCGACCTCGAAGACCTGTTCCAGCGCCACGGCGATGCGTTCGGGACTTATGCCCGCACGTTCATCACCAGCTATGTCCACGCGATGGGGTCGGTGCAGGCGCTGCCCCCCGGCACGCGCCTTTCGAAGCGAGAGGTGGAATGCCTGCGCTGGGCCGCCATCGGCAAGACCGACATGGAAATCAGCATGATCATGGAGCGCAGCCGTGCCACGGTCCGCTTCCACATCTACAACGCCTCGGTAAAGCTCAACGCGGTCAACCGCAGCCAGACCGTCTTCAAGGCGGCGCAGCTTGGCTACATCTCGCTGACGACCTGAACGCCGACCACGACGCCGGCGGGCGGCAGCGTGGCCTCGCCGATCAGCGGCGCGCCTATCAGGCCTTCGGGCAAGCCCTGCGGATGCGCGGCATAGTTGAACACAAACACGAGGCTTCCGGCGCGCCGCACGCGCAGGCCTTCGGGCAGCGGCATCACGGCAAGGCCCGCCGCCTCCGCCGCCTGCCGCAGCATCGCCGCGCGCGTAGCCTCGGCCGGATAGCGCGCCAGGTAATGCAAGCGGCCGTGTATGAAATGGCCGGGTGCCGCTTCGGGCAGCGCGGTTTCCACCGTCTCGATCCATTCGCACGGCGCGCCGCGCAACGTTTCCACCCGCGTGACACGCAGCGGCAGGATCTGTTGCAGCGGCCCCGGTGCCAGCTGCGCCGGGATGCTGAAATCGGCAGTCTTGCCCCCGCTCCCTGCGCCGATCACGACCACCGCGCCGCTGGCTGCCAGCCGCTGCACGAAGGCCTCATCCATGATCGGCTGGCACGGGATCACCACCAGCGCATAGCCGCCAAGGTCTGCCGCGCTGGACACGATATCGATATCCAGCCCCAGTTGCCGCAGCGCCGAGTAGTACTCGAACGCAATGCGCAGCGCCGAAAAGCCCTGCCCCTGCGGCATGATCCCGGTCACCCAGTCGCTCGCATAATCGAACACCAGCGCCACCGGGCTGCGGACTTTCCCCACTGGCGCAAGCGCCGCGATATCGCGCGCCGCCGCCCGCGCCTCGCCCGCGCCTTCGGCTTCGGTGCTATCGGGCCGCAGCAGGCCCGCATGCATCTGCTCCTGCGCAAACGGGGCCTGCCGCCAGCGGAAATAGCTCACCAGTTCCGCCCCGTGCGCCATCGCTTCCAGCGTCCACAGCCGCACCATGCCCGGCAGCGGCGCGGGATTATAGCGCGCCCAGTTCACCGGCCCCGGCTGCTGCTCCATCACCCACCAGCGGCCATCGCGCTGGCAGCCGCGATAGAGATCATGGTGAAACGCGGCGATATCGGGATGGCCTTGCCGTGCATAGGCCTGCTTCTCCTCCGGGCTGAACCAGAACTGCTCCAGAAACCCCAGCGGATAGGAATCCCAGCTCGCCACATCGAGGTCCGCGCCCACTGCATGGTGATCGAACTGGGTGAAGAAGCCCATGAAGTTGTGCACCACATCCCGCCCCGGTGAGAGCCGCCGCAGGATCGCCACTTGCCGCCGGTTGAACGCGGCCACCTGATCCGAAGAGAACCGCCGGAAATCAAGATCATGCGCCGGATTGGGCACAGTCACTGTCAAGTTTGGCAGATCGATCTCATCAAAGCTGCGATACTCCATCGACCAGAACACATTGCCCCACGCCGCATTCAGCGCCGCCACATCGCCATATTTCGCCGCCAGCCAGCGACGGAAGCCATCGCACGCCGCCTCTGACCAGCTCCACGCCGTATCGTGGCAGCCATACTCGTTGTCGGTCTGCCACGCCGCCACCGCCGGATGCTGGCCATAGCGCGCCGCCATCACCGCCACGATCCGCTCGCATTCGCGGGCATAGCCTTCGTGGCTGAAGCAATAGTGCCGCCGCGATCCGAACCGGCGCGCCCGGCCCTGTTGATCCAGCGCGATCATGTCCGGCATCCGGTCGACCAGCCACTTGGGCGGCGTAGCGGTGGGCGTGCCCATCACGATTTTCAGCCCCGCCGCCGCCAGCGTCTCCACCGCGCGGTCGAGCCACTCCCACGCATAGTGGCCCGGCTCAGGCTCGATCCGGCTCCACGCAAATTCGCCGATGCGCACGTGGCTGATGCCGATCTCCGCCATGCGCCGCGCGTCTTCGGCCCACAGGTCCTCGAGCCAGTGTTCGGGATAGTAGCAGACGCCAAGTTTCATGGGTTTTCAGCCGCGTTTGATCGGTTAAGACACGTAACAAGCCCGCAAGAGGCTAAGGGAGAGACCGGTTGATAGTCCAGCTTTGTGTTGCGCTGCTGATCAGCGCGCTGATCGGGTATGCCACATGGGCCAAAGTGCGCAGTGCGCATGCCGCGCATGATGGCTCCGGGCGCGACGTGTTCCTGGCGGGCGGCGGGCTCTCGTGGCTGTTCGTCGCCGGCTCGATCACGCTTACCAATCTCTCCACCGAACAGCTCGTCGGCAACAACGGCAACCAGATGCTGCTGCTGGCGTGGTGGGAACTGGCGGGCTTCATCGGCCTCCTCATCCTCGCCTTCGTGTTCGTGCCGATCTACTACCGCCACGGCTGCACCACCGTCACCGAACTGCTCGACCGGCGCTATCAGGGCGGCAGCGTGCGCACCTTGGTCGCGGGGATTTTCCTCGTCGGCTCGGTGCTGATTTATATTCCCGCCGCGCTCTATTCGGGCAGTCTGTTCCTGAAGACGATGCTCGGTTTCGAAGGCTCGCTGCTGGTCTTCGCCGCGCCCATGGCCGCTGTCGCCGCGCTCTACACCATCCTCGGCGGCCTGCGCGCCGTCGCGGTGATGGACACTTACGCGGGCATCGGCGTGCTCGCCATCGCCATGCTGGTCGTCGTGCTCGCCCTGAACGCCATTGGCTGGGATTTTTCGGGCGTCCCCGCCGACCGCCTGACTCTCATCGGCTCCAACGCATCGCCGATCCCGTTCCACACGCTGTTCACCGGCATGATCTTCATCCAGATCTTCTACTGGTCGACGAACCAGAACATCACGCAAAAAGCGATGACGGCCCCCACCGTGCAAGAGGCGCAGCGCGGCGTGCTGGCGGCTGCCGTGGTGCGCATCCTCATCATTCCGCTGATCGTGGTCGTGCCCGGCGTTGCGGCCTTCAAGCTGTTCGGCCCGCTGGGCGATGCCGCCTATGGCCGGATCGTCGCGCATGTCCTGCCCGGCTGGCTGATCGGCTCGTTCGCCGCGCTGATGGCCGCCGCGGTCATCGCGCATACCGCCGCGATCCTCAACGGCGCAGTCGCGCTCTATTCGATGGACTTTCACGACCGCTTCATCGCCCGGATCTCCGATCACTGGAAGATCGCCACCCGCGCCACCTTGGCCATGGCGGTGATCGGCGTAGCGCTCGTACCGATGTTCCAGAATGCGCAGAACATCATCAACTTGCTGCAGCAATTGAACGGCCTCACCTCGATGCCGATCCTCGCGGCCTTCATTGTCGGCCTGCTGTTCAAGGGCGTGCGCGCCGAAGCCGCCAGCCTCGCGATCCTGTTCGGCGTGGCGTTCTACGGCTGGCTCTCATTCGCCCCGCCCGCGTTCCTGCCCGGCTGGTTCCACTATATCGATGCAATGCTGGTCACGCTGCTGGCCTGCGTGGGCGTAGCGCTGGGCGTGAATCGCCTGATCGGGGCGCGCGCCTAAAGGCAGCTGGCTCGCCGCTGATCTGTTTGCGTCGGCCCGTGCCTGACACGGTTCTTCTCGCCTATGACCAGGAAAGAAAAGCCAAGGCCCGGATCAGGTTCGGGCCGACGGGTCCATTTGATACCAATTGACCCAAGGCATTTTGATCAGGAGGTCATAGCCCACGGAATCTCTTCGTCGCCCCGTGCTTGACACGGGGCTGGGCTAGCCTTTGCCGTAAAGCCAAGGCGGGTGGCAATCACGGGCCGATGAAAGCCGCTTGAAGAAGAAACCGAACTTCCGTTCCATGCACTGCCTCGCCCCCTACCCTTCCATGCGCAATCTGACGGCGGCTCGGGCTGCCTGCGCATCCCAAACAGCAAGACGCCGGAGGTTTCCCCCCGGCGTCCGCTTTTACCGGCCGAGCGCGTGAGCGCTCAGGCCGGTTCCCCCCAATCGATCAGAACTTGAAGCCAGCCGCGATACCATAGCGGCGCGGTTCAAGCGTGAAGACGTTGGTGAAGTTACCCGAGGACTGGTCGGTCACGTAGAGACCAGTCACCGAGTTGTTGTCGGTGATGTTCTGGATGAAGCCGCGGATGAACCACTTCTTGTCCGGACCATCGAGCTGAAGCTGCGCATTCAGCTGCGTAAACGCCGGAACCCGGTCAATCACGCCGTTGAAGATCGTGCCGTCGGAAGCGCCGTTAAACGTAAGATCGACGCGCGGCGTCAGGGTCAGCGCACCGACCGGGGCTGCATACTGCACACCGGCCGCGAACTTGAGGCTCGGCGCGTTGGGCAGCTTGTTGCCGCGGATGTTGACCGGGAGGCCCGATGCTTCAACCGTCACGCCGCCGAACGGCGCACCGCCGCCAGTTGCCGCCGCCACCGACTGCAGCACCGAGCAGATGCTGTAGGCGCCGGTCGAGGCAATACCACCGCCAGCAGGGAAGGAAGTCGTTCCTTGCAGGTTGGCGCCCGGCGAAACCAAGAACTTGCCAGGGTTTGCCGGATCGGGGATGCCAGCGTTGATCAGCTGGTTGGCCGTGTTGACGAAGGCATTCACACCGGCAACGTTGCCCGAGGTCGAGGCCACCGCGCAGTTTGCCGCGTTGGTGATGTCCTTGATGATCACGGCATCCTTGCGGCCCGCGCCGAAATCACGCGGGTTCGAAAGGAACTTGTCCTGCGACACTTCGGTGTGAAGGTAGCTGAAGTTCATGTTGATCGTCAGTTCGCGGACCGGACGAACGATGGCTTCTGCTTCGACACCGTAGATCGTGGCATCGACGTTGTCGTTGACCGAAGTACGCGCCACGATGCGGGAGAGCTGCAGGCCCTTGTACTTGTAGTAGAACCCGGTGAGGTTCAGCTGCAGCGCACCATTCCCGAAGCTGTTCTTCGAACCGATTTCGAAGGCATTGACGAACTCGGGGTTGAAGTTTTCCGGCACCGCAAAGATCGGCGACAGCGGCGGGTTGATACCGCCCGACTTGTAGCCGCGCGAGTACGAGGCATAGAGCAGGTTGTCGGGCGTGACCTGGAAGTCCAGCACGGCACGGCCCGTCCATTCCCCGAACTTGCTCTGGCGCTGCTGCACCAGCTGGTTGCCGGCAAGGCCCGGATCGGCGTCATACGAACCCACATACGGGGAGTCGAAGACGTCGGCCGTGCCGTAGGGCACCAGGAAGCTGGCGAGCGTCGTGCGCGCCGTGATGCTCTTCTTGTCGTTGTTGTAGCGCAGGCCGACCGTCAGCTTCAGGCGATCGTTCATCTTCCAGTAGGCTTCACCGAAGATGCCGAACGTGGTCAGCTTGTAGCCATCGTTCATCGCGCCGTTGTTGCGGTAGAACGGTGTGCCGAGGTACGCAGGCGGCAGGCCGGCACCGAGCGCCGAGAACGCTCCGACCACGCCGTTGAAGTAGTCCAGACCGAACGAGTTCACGTAGTAGCTGTTCTCGCTGACCTTGAACTGGCCGTAGATACCGCCGAGCAGGAAGTTGAACGGACCGTCGAACTTGGTCGTCAACACGCCTTCTGCCGTCCAGGAAGACTGCGTCTGGTTCGAACGGTCGAAGTCGAGCGGCGTGCTGGCACAAGTGCTGTGGCCGCCGAAGATACCCGTACCCGACGGTTCGGACAGCGAGGTGCAGAGCGGACCGGCAGGGCCCTGCGGAATGAGCGCGGAGGCTGCCGGCTTCAGGTAGGCCTGCAGACCCGGCCCAAGCAGACCAGCACCGGCAGCGCCAAGCGCGCCAAGCCCGGCGGCATAGCTCGTGCGGTCAGATACGGCGAGGTTGTAGTCCTGCTGCGAATCCACCTTGGTGCGCTGATAGTTACCGGTAACGCGCAAGTTGAACTTTTCGCCGATATCCTGACGCCACACACCCTGCAGCACCGTTTCCGACGTAGCATACGTCGGCCGGAAGTCGGTGTTGACCACGCGCGGATCGGCCGGGTTCACGACATTGCCATAAACGCTGGGGCCGTAGATGCTGCCCAGCGCAAACGCGGTGGGCAGGCCGCGGATCGCGAAGAATTCCTTCGAGGTCAGGATATTCGCCAGCAGCGCGTTGCTGTTGGTGGTGCTGGTGCCACGCGTGGTGTTGAGGCAGCCCAGAATGCCGGTGGGATCCTCCTGGCAATACTGCTTCTGGATACGCATGCGGCTGTCCTTCTCGTGGAAGTACTGGCCCATGAGTTCGATCGTGGTCGAAGACGACGGCTGCCAGGTCAGCGACCCGCGCAGACCGTACATGTCACGGTCGTCGATCTTCGAATTGTCGAACAGGTTCTTGGTGTAGCCGTCGCGCTTCAGATAGAAGCCTGCTGCGCGCACTGCCAGCGTATCGCCCAGCGGCACGTTGACCATGCCACGCACGCGCACCGAATTGTAGTTGCCGTATTCGGCATCGCCCGAAGCCGAGAAACCGTTGAGATCAGCCTTGGCGGTGCGGAAGTTGACCACGCCCGAAGTCGCGTTGCGGCCAAACAGCGTGCCCTGCGGACCGCGCAGCACTTCGACCTGCTGCAGATCGTAGAATTCACCTTCGAACAGGCGCGAGGCAAACAGCGGTGCGTCGTTGATGTGAATGGCGGTCGCGCTGTCGCAGGTGACGCCGGTGCAAAGGTCACCGATGCCGCGAATGGTGAAGCTCGACGACGTGAAGTTCGTCTTGGTGAAAGTGATGTTCGGCAGCGAGAGCTGGAGATCCGAAGGGTTGCGGATCTGCTGCTTGTCGAGTCCATCCTTGGTGAACGCGCTGATCGCGATCGGCACCGATTGCAGGCGCTGCGACTGGCGCTGCGCGGTCACGATGATTTCCTGGACACCCGGGCCGGTATCCGCGCTCTGCGCATTCTGCGCGAACGACGGCGTGGCAACGGCTGCTGCGCACACACCAGCCAACAGGGTAAGTTTGCCCCTCATATCAATGTCCTCTCTCTTCAGCGGGTGCCCATCATTTTTGAGGGTCGACCATCTGCCTACAGAACATAGCGGAACACTTGCATTGTCAACCGCTCAGTTAAATTTTGCCGGTGCCGTAGCGGCAGGTAGCACCAAGGTGTGTCTCTGCAGACACCTTTTGCATCATTTAGTGACTGGAATCGCGAATCATTCCAGTTTTCCGCATCGCAATGTGAACACCCCTGTTGCACCTCACATTATGATGTGAGATAAGCTGCTCATGTCCAGTGAACTCATCGATCGCATCCGCCGCCTCATCGTCGATGGCGGCATGTCCCGTTCGGGCCTCGCCCGCGCTGCGGGGCTTCACGCCAACACCCTGCGCGATGCAGGCCTGCCCGGCTGGAACCCTACCGCCGACACGCTCGCCAAGCTGGAGCGCGTGCTCGATGAAAACGATGACACGCCCGCGCTGGTCCCGATCGAGGAAATCATCGACGAGGCGCGCAACGGGCGTATGTTCATCCTCGTCGACGACGAAGACCGCGAAAACGAGGGCGATCTCGTCATCCCCGCGCAGATGGCCACACCCGATGCGGTCAACTTCATGGCCACGCATGGCCGCGGCCTGATCTGCCTTACGCTCACCCGCACCCGCACCGAACAGCTCGGGCTCGAGCTGATGGCGCGCAACAACGGCACCCGCCACGAAACCGCCTTCACCGTCTCGATCGAAGCGCGCGAAGGCGTGACCACCGGGATTTCCGCTGCCGACCGGGCACGCACCGTGGCGGTCGCCATCGATGCCGCCAAAACGAAGGACGACATCGTTACCCCCGGCCATGTGTTCCCGCTGATCGCACGCGATGGCGGTGTGCTGGTTCGCGCCGGGCACACCGAAGCCGCGGTCGATATCTCGCGCCTTGCCGGGCTCAATCCTTCGGGCGTGATCTGCGAGATCATGAAGGACGACGGCACGATGGCGCGGATGGACGATCTCGTCCCCTTCGCGCGGCGCCACGGCCTCAAGATGGGCACGATCCGCGATCTCATCGAATATCGCCGCCGCCACGATCACCTTGTCGAATGCACTGACCAGCAGCCGTTCCATTCGGACTACGGCGGCGACTGGACGATCAAGACCTATCGCAACAAGATCGATGGCGTCGTCCACCTTGTCCTCCAGAAGGGCGCAGTGCAACCCGATCAGCCGACGCTGGTGCGCATGCACGGCATCTCGATCCTGTCCGACGTGCTCGGCCAGCCCGGCCCGCGCAAGCGCAGCCTGCAGCGCGCGATGAGCGAGATCGGCAAGGCCGGCTCGGGCGTGATCGTGCTGCTCATGCCCGGCGGCAGCGAAGGGCTGCAGGCCGAGATCGCGGGCCGCGCCGGGGATATGGACTTGCGCAGTTATGGTATTGGCGCGCAGATCCTCGCGGACCTTGGCATCCACGACATGATCCTGCTGACCAATTCGCATCGCAACATCGTTGCCATCGAGGGCTACGGCCTCAACATCGTCGGCGAACAGCCGATCACGGCGGAGTAAGCGCGCATGGCAAAGTTCCTGATCGTCGAGGCCCGTTTCTACGACCACCTCAACGACATGCTCGTGGCAGGGGCCCGCGCTGCGCTCGAAGCCGAAGGTCATGCGGTCGAGGTGGTCACTGTCCCCGGCGCGCTGGAACTTCCCGGCGCGATCGTGCTGGCGGACCAATCCGGTCACTATGACGGTTATGTCGCGATCGGCGTGGTGATCCGGGGCGAGACCTATCACTTCGAAATCGTGGCGGGCGAAAGCGCGCGCGGCGTGATGGCGCTGACGATGGACGGTATGGCCGTCGGCAACGGCATCCTTACGGTCGAAAACGAAGCGCAGGCGCTCGTCCGCGCGGACCCGGCGCAGAAGGACAAGGGCGGCGAGGCTGCCAAAGCCGCGCTCGCGCTGCTCGCCCTGCGCAACCGCTACAGTTGATTCGGCCCAGAATGCCCGCAGGTCTTGCCGGATCGTAAACCCTGCACCTTTGGGCACGATTTGATCCTGCAATCGTTAACACCGCTGTTTCCCCACCTAGGCAAACCACCTTCCAGCCCGCGCAAGCCTTTGGTCTGGATAGCGGTACTAAGCCCCCGTCGCACTGGCCGGCATAATCAACGCGCCGCCATCGAATACGGGGAGCAGACGACCATGAGCATCCGGACCCAAAGCCGCCGGGGCGGCCAGATTCTTGCAGGCACCGTTACCGCGGTCCTCCTGCTGATCGGGCTGGCCGTGCAGCATATCCGGGTGGGCGGGGCCGTGGACAGCCGCAACGACGTGGTCAGCGGCTTCACTGCCGATATCATGCCCCCGCCGCTCTATGTCGTCGAGCCGATGCTGAAGGCGCGGCAGGCGGCCGATGATCCTGCGCACCTCGCGCAGAACCGCGCGGACCTTGCTGCGCTTGAGAAGCAGTACCGCGCCAGCCTCGTGCGGTGGACGGCGAACGATGTCGATCCGGCGCTGGCGGACGAACTGCGCGGTGCGGCCGCCAAGGAAGCGGACGCCTTCTGGCGCGAAGTGAGCACAGCGCTGCTGCCCGCACTCGAACGCGGTGACACGGCCGCCGCCGATGCCAGCACCCAGCGACTCGATGACATTTTCAAGCGCCAGCGCAGCGCCATCGTGCAGCTCACCGAACATGCCCTCTCCGCGCGCGATGCGCTCGTCGCGACCAGCACGAGCACGGTCTGGGTCTTGCTCTCGGTCATGGCCCTCGCCGGGCTCGCCACTGTCGGCCTCATACTCACCGCGATGCGCCTTCTTGGCCGCCACGTGCTCGATCCCCTCGCCGGGACCGCTGATGTCATGTCCGCCATGGCGGCGGGCGATCTCGATGCGGGCCGCACCAGCACTCACCGCAGCGACGAGATCGGCGACATGACCCGCGCCATCGAGGTGTTCCGCAGCGCCGCACAGGCACAGCGCAATGATGCCGAAAAGCAGGCCCGCGTGGTCGCCACGATGGACACGGCGCTGGGCGAACTGGCCAACGGCAATCTCGTCCACCGCATCGAACCGGCCTTCCCCGCCGAATACGAAGGGCTGCGCGGGGCCTACAACGCAGCTGCCACGCAGCTTGACCGCGTCATCGCCCGCGTCGGCGGCAGCGCGGCCAATGTGAACAACGGCGCCGCTGAAATCCGCTCCGCATCGGCGGATCTTGCCACCCGCAACCAGAGCCAGGCCGCCAGCGTCGAGGAATCGAGCGCCGCCATGCGCCATGTCGCCTCGCTGGTTTCCGGCACCGCCACACGCACCCGCGAAGTGGAGGAGGAAATCGGCCTGGCCACGCAGGACGCGCAAGCCGGCGGCGCGCTGGTGAATGAAGCCATGACCGCCATGGGCGCGATCGAACGCAGTTCGCAGGAGATCGACCGGATCGTCAGCCTGATCGATGGCATTGCCTTCCAGACCAATCTCCTCGCGCTCAATGCCGGGGTGGAGGCAGCGCGCGCCGGAGAAGCAGGGCGCGGGTTTGCCGTCGTCGCCACCGAAGTGCGCGCGCTCGCGCAGCGCAGCGCCGATGCCGCAAGCGAGATCCGCACCCTCATCGCCACCAGCTCGCGCGAAGTGGCAGGCGGCGTCAGCCTCGTCAGCAGCACGGGCGAGGCGATTGCCGCGATGGTCGGCCGCGTCGAACGGCTGACCACGTTGGTGAGCGAGATTGCGCAGGCGACGCAGGGCCAGTCCGCCAGCCTCGAACAGGTCAGCGCCTCGGTTTCGGGCATGGATTCGATGACCCAGCGCAACGCCGCCCTGGTGGAAGAAACCGCCGCCGCCGCACGCTCGCTGGCAGAAGAGGCCGGTACGCTCGCCAGTGCGGTCACCACTTTCCGAACCTCGGCCAGCACTTCGGCGCATAGCGCGTACCCGCAGCCCCGCGCACTGGCGGCCTGATAGCTGCCGGATGCAGCGGTTTCGCTTGCTTTTTACCCCGCGCTGACCTAGCGGCACCCTCGTTCGTGCGGGGGGTCTGCCTTCCTCGCGGATATCTGCCACGGCATCCGGCCCGGCAGATGGTTCGGCCCTTTGGCCCGGGTCCGCATGGTGCGGTATCCGGTGAAAGACCGGCGGAGACAACCGCCTGGCCGGAAACAGCGACAACAGGAACTACCAGCAATGGCATCTCATCCCACGCGCGACGATTTCGCCGCGATGCTCGACGAAACCCTCGGCGGCGCCGCAAACGGCGGCTTTGAAGGCCGGGTCGTCAAGGGCACCGTCACCGCCATCGAAAACGACAAGGCCGTCATCGACGTCGGTCTGAAGAGCGAGGGCCGCGTTGCGCTGCGCGAATTCGCCATGCCCGGCCAGCCCCACGGCCTGTCGGTCGGCGATGAAGTCGAAGTCTATGTCGACCGCGTCGAGAACGCCGACGGCGAAGCGATGCTGTCGCGCGACCGCGCCCGCCGCGAAGCCGCTTGGGACAAGCTCGAAAACGAATTCGGCGAAGGCAAGCGCGTCGAAGGCGTGATCTTCGGCCGCGTCAAGGGCGGCTTCACGGTCGATCTCGATGGCGCCGTGGCCTTCCTCCCCGGCTCGCAGGTCGATATCCGCCCGGTGCGCGATGTCACCCCGCTGATGGACATGCCGCAGCCCTTCCAGATCCTCAAGATGGACCGCCGCCGCGGCAACATCGTGGTCTCGCGCCGTGCCGTTCTCGAAGAAACCCGCGCCGAGCAGCGTTCGGGCCTCATCCAGAACCTCAAGGAAGCGCAGATCATCGACGGCGTGGTCAAGAACATCACCGATTACGGTGCGTTCGTTGACCTCGGCGGCATCGACGGCCTGCTCCATGTCACGGACATGAGCTACAAGCGCGTCAATCACCCCAGCGAAGTCATCGCCATCGGCGATACCGTGAAGGTGCAGATCATCCGCATCAACCAGGATACGCAGCGCATCAGCCTCGGCATGAAGCAGCTTGAAAGCGATCCGTGGGATGGCGTGGCCGCCAAGTACCCGGTCGGCGCGAAGCTGCACGGCGTTGTCACCAACATCACCGAATACGGCGCGTTCGTCGAACTGGAAGCGGGCATCGAAGGCCTCGTCCACGTTTCGGAAATGTCGTGGACCAAGAAGAACGTCCACCCCGGCAAGATCGTCTCGACCTCGCAGGAAGTCGATGTGCTCGTGCTCGAAGTCGATTCGGACAAGCGCCGCATCAGCCTCGGCCTGAAGCAGGCCCAGCAGAACCCGTGGGAGGCCTTCGCGGAAACGCACCCCGTCGGCTCGACCGTCGAGGGCGAAGTCAAGAACGCAACCGAATTCGGCCTGTTCATCGGTCTCGATGGCGACGTCGACGGCATGGTCCACATGTCGGACATCGCATGGGGCATCTCGGGCGAAGACGCGCTGGCGCTGCACCGCAAGGGCGAGCAGGTTTCGGCCATCGTGCTCGACGTCGATGTCGAGAAGGAGCGCATCTCGCTCGGCATGAAGCAGCTTGAAAAGGGCGCTCCGGCAGCCGGCGGCGTTTCGGCCAGCGGCGCAGGCTCGCTCCGCCGCGGCGAAGTCGTCACCGTCACGGTCCTCGAAGTCCGCGATGGCGGCCTCGAAGTGCAGGCTGGCGAAGACGGCGCAACCGGCTTCATCAAGCGCACCGATCTCGGCCGCGACCGCGACGAACAGCGTCCGGACCGCTTCCAGGTCGGCCAGAAGCTCGATGCCATGGTCATCGGCTTCGACCGTTCGAAGAAGCCCAACTTCTCGGTCAAGGCGCGCCAGCTCGCCGAAGAGAAGGAAGCCGTGGAACAGTACGGTTCGTCGGAAGCCGGCGCTTCGCTCGGCGACATCCTCGGCGCCGCGCTGAAGGCCAAGCAGTAAGCCTAGCTTTCTGCCACAAGGCAAACCAAAGGCCCGTCCGGAGCAATCCGGGCGGGCTTTTGCATTGCTGCGCGCACTCGGCTAGGCTCCCTTCAAAGACGCCCGAGAGGACCCATGACGCTCGAAGTCCACCAGTTTGCCTGCCTGTCAGACAATTACGGCTATCTGCTGCACGACAGCGCCAGCGGCGAAACCGCCTGCATCGACACGCCCGATGCCGAGTCCTACTTGCGCGAAGCAGCCGCGAAGGGCTGGACGATCACGCAGATCTGGAACACCCACTGGCACCCCGATCACGCGGGCGGGAACGAAGCGATCAAGGCCGCGACGGGTTGCACGATCATCGCCCCCGCTGCTGATGCCGCGCGCATCGCCGGGATCGATCGCGCGGTCGCGCAAGGTGATACGGTCTCCTTCGGCGCCTATACCGCGCATGTGATCGACGTCGGCGGCCACACCCTCGGCCACTGCGCCTACCACCTCCCCAAAGCCGCCCTCGCCTTCGTTGGCGATGCTGTCTTTGCGCTGGGCTGCGGCCGCATGTTCGAAGGCACGCCCGATCAGTTCTGGGCCAGCCTCAGCCGCGTGAAGGCGCTGCCGGGTGAAACCACGCTCTATTGCGCGCACGAATACACCGCCTCCAACGCAAAGTTCGCTCTCCACGCCGATCCGGACAACGCCGCGCTCGCCGCCTATGCGGACGAGATTGCGGACAAGCGCAGCCGCAGCGAGTGGACCGTACCCACCCGGCTGGACCGCGAACTGGCCACCAACCCCTTCCTGCGCGCCGACGATCCGGCCTTGCAGGCCCGCTGGGGAGGCGGAACAGCCATCGAAACATTCGCCGCCCTGCGCAGCGCCAAGGACAATTTCCGCTAGATGCCGCAAGCCACCGACACCACATCGGCCGCTGGGCGCCGGATCACCCGCGTCACGTCCTTCGATGTGGCGGAAGAAGCCGGCGTCAGCCAGTCCACCGTCAGCCGCGCGCTGGCAGGCGATACCTCGATCAGCGAACCCACCCGCCAGCGCGTGATCGCCGCTGCCGCGCGGCTCAATTATCAGGTCAATGAAAACGCCGCCCGCTTGCGCCGGGGCAAGACCGGAACACTGGCCGTCGTGATGATCTGCCGCGCCGGGCAGGACCGCAAGGACTTGAACCCGTTCTACTTCGCGCTGCTCGGCAGCACCTGCGCCGCTGCCTCCGCGCGCGGCTACGAAGTGCTCGTCTCCTTCCAGGACAGCGCGGAAAACTTCTGGGGCCACTATGAGGAACGCCGCAAGGCCGATGGCATGATCGTCATCGGCACGAGCGAAAACACACCCGCGTGGGACTATTTCGGCCAGCTTGATCCCGCCACCAACTGGGTCTGCTGGGGCGCACCGAGCGATGCCTTCCCGTGGGTGCGCAGCGACAACGAGGCCGGGGCCGCGCTGGCCGTGCGCCACATGCTGGTGCGCGGCTACGAGAAGATCGTGTGCATCGGCTCCGAAACCTCGCCCCAGCGCCAGTTCAAGGAACGCTACGACGGCTATGCCGCCGCCATGCGCGATGCGGGCCGCGAGCCGGTGCTCCAGCGCATCGAACGCGGCCTCCCACGCGAAGAACAGGGCCGCCTCGCCGCCGCCGCGCTGGCGGAAAGCGGCCAGCCCTTCGATGCGATCTTTGCGGTGAGCGACGAGATCGCGCTCGGCGCGCTCAAGGAACTCGACCGGCGCGGCTACCGCATTCCGGACCAGATCGGCGTGGTCGGCTTCGACGGCGTGCGCGCGGGCGCGTGGTCCACCCCGCCGCTGACCACGATCGAATCCGATTTCGAAACTGCCGGTGCCCGCCTTGTCGAACGCCTGCTGGCGGCGATGGCGGGTGAACCCGAAACCCCGCGCCGCGTACCCGTGCGCCTCGTCGTGCGCGGCTCCACGCGGCCTTGATCCGCAGCAGCGGGCCCAACAGAAGCATCACCACCCCGTGCTCGGCATCATCAGGCTAGTCGTCTATACGCTGCTGTTCGGCGGCATTCTCACCGTGCTCGGTGCCTACCCGGAAACCATCGCGCGGCTGCAATTCCAGATCGTGTTGTTCCTCGCGGTGGGCAGCTACATGCTCGTCCTGATCCGCCGGGGCAAGCGCGTGAATCTCGGGGTTGTCCCGGAAGTGCTCTACCTGCTCGCCAGCGCCTATGTCGTGCTGGTATCCACTCTTCGGCTGTCCGCATTCCACTGATCGGCACGGCTCCAGCAATGTCAGGACGTTCATGAACATCGCCTTCCTCGCTTGCAGCACCACGCTGCCCGGCGCGCCCAATCGCCGCGCCGATGCTTTCGAACACGATCAGCAGATGGCCGCCCTCGTCGCCGCGCTGCGCCCGGGCGAAAGCGTTACCGATATCGATTGGCAGGCCCCGCTGGACCAGTTCGCCGGGTTCGACGCCGCGTTGATTGGCACGCCGTGGGACTATTGGGACAACCGCGAGGCGTTCCTCGCCAAGCTCGATGCCATCGCCGCGCTGGGCGTTCCCGTCTACAACTCCCCCGAAGTCGTGCGCTGGAACATCGACAAGGGCTACCTTGCGCAGCTCGGCGCGCGCGGCGTCGCCACGATCCCCACGCTGCTGCTCGACAATCCCGGCCGCGCCGACATCATCGCCGCATTCGATCATTTCGCCTGCGACCGCCTCGTGGTGAAGCGCCGCGTCGGCGCGGGCGCGGAAGGTCAGTTCGATTTCACGCGCGACAATCCGCCCGCCGCCGATTGGCGCATGGGCCACGCCGCGCTCGTCCAGCCCTTCCTGCCGGGCATCGTGGAGGAAGGCGAACACTCGCTGATCTTCATCGACGGCCAATTCAGCCACGGCCTGATCAAACGCCCCGCCCCCGGCGATTACCGCGTCCAATCGCTCTACGGCGGGTGGGACACGGCTGTAACGCCAGCCCCCGTCGATCTCGCCGCCGCACAGAAGGTGATCGCAGGCCTACCCTTCCCTGCCCCGCTCTACGCGCGCATCGATCTCGTACGCGGTCCCGATGGCACGCTGCTGCTGATGGAAGCCGAACTGATCGAGCCGTTCCTCTATCCGCTGCAAGGCCCCGAACTCGGCCCGCGCATGCTGGCAGGTCTTCGCCGTCTGCTTACTGCATCTGCGTCCTGAACGAGATCGTGAAGTTCGGCGGAGTGCCGGTCGAACCCGCCATCGTCCCCTTCGGATTGATGCAGATGAACTTCACCGCAGCGTCATAGGCGCTGGTCGGCGTATACGTGCATCCGGCATACGTCGTCGGCGCGGATGCCGCGTTCGAATAGCGGATGTCATTGGTCGCATTGAAGGTCAGCCCGCTCGTCGGCGTGCCCTGCGTGAAGGTTGGCGTCGCTGCCGTCCCAACGCGCATCTGAACGGGCATCGAATCGATCAACAGCACCGAATTGCTGTCGACCGCCGTCGGCCCGGTGTTCGAAACGAGGATGGAATACTGCACGATCGCGCCGGGGATCATCTTCGGGTTGGTCCCGCCGTTGACCGGATCGGACAGCACCGTCGAAGTCTTCACCAGAGTGAGCGTCGCATTTGTCGCTCGGCGCGTGTTGGTGATCGTGCAGGAAATCACATCGCCCATCTGCGGCGTCACCGTGCCGCCCACCGTCGTCGGCAGCGCAGTCGATGATCCCGTGAACGCATTGGTGCAGGTCATCGCCGAGGTATACTGCGTCAGGCTCGTCGTGCCTGAACCCACCTCGGTAAAGGCATAAGCCGTGCCCGCCGCGCCCATCACTTGCGGTGTCGTGCCGTTCGTCACCGTTGCGCCCGTACCGGTCGTGGTCGTGGTCGCAATCGTGGTCGAACCCTGGTTGATATTCATCACGAACTGATCGGTGTTGAACCGCCGCCCGCTCGTCGCCAGTGCCTTGGTCAGCTGCATATGCGGAAACACGGTGTTGGTGAACGTGCAGGTGACGAGATCGCCAAACTGCAATGCGCCAAAGCTGAAACTCGTGGTGATCACCCCGCTCGGCAAGGGCGTGCTCGAACTCGTGGTGTTGGTGCAAGTCAGGCTCGAACGGTAATCGGTCAGCGGGTTCACGCTGCCAGCCGCCATCGTCTGCGCCAGCGTCAGCGGCAGCGCCGAAGCGGTGGTCAGCGAAGCGGCCGTGAACGGGCCGTTTCCGGTGCCGGTCGACGTGCCGCTGGCGAGCGTACTGCCACCGTTGGTCGCATTGATCGCGAAGGTAAACTGGTCCGCCGCCGCCGCGCGCGCGCCGGTCAGCTGGAGGTTGAGCCGGATCGAGGCGAATCGTACCGCGAACATGACACCCTGCAGGCCGCCACCGACAATCGTGGTATTGAGCGAAGTCGCCGTGCTCGACCCCACGATGTTAGCTCCGACCGTGCCGCCAACGCCAGTCACTGTGAAAGTCTGCGTCCCCAGCCCCGAAGTCGTTGGATAGAGCGAACCGCTGGTCGGCCCCGCAGTATCGAGCGCAACCCAGTTGCCACCGTTGGTCTGAAAACTCAGCGATTCGCCCTCGTTCGAGGATTCGCCGTCCGCCGCAACAAACATGTAGCTGGTGATCTGCGAGACACCTGCGGGAGGGGTCATCACGATATTGGTGATCGAAGCAGTCGTGGTGCCTGCCGCTGTCTGATAGAGGATCGGACGCCCGCCAATGCCGATGAAAGCGGTGTTGCCAATGGCGGCGCCACTCCACGATGGCGAGGTTGCGCCATTGATCCCCGCACCGCTGATCTTGAGCGTGAAGGTCATCACGGTGCCATCGGGCAGCGTGTACGACATCGCCTGCCCCGCGCCGGATCGCGCGGCGGTATCGTTGTAGCCCGAGAAATCGAGCCAGCAGTAGGAATTCCAGTTGGTTGGCCCGGTGGAGCCCTGCGATGTCGCGTAGAAGCAGCTGGCCGCCTGCGCGTGCCCGCCGCCAAAGACCAGCATGAGCAGCGCAAGGAACAGCGCCGCAACGTGCCGAAAGCTCCCCCGCGTCATGCCGCGCACCCGGTCCCAATCCTGTTCATGGATCAAAGACCTAGGCGAAAACCCTTAGGAGATGCTTAACCAAACTCCGCCGCGAACGGCAGAGAATGGTCCATCTCGGTCCTGTTTATCGTGCTTAGTTGGCGAGACCGGCAATCGCGCTGTCGACCAGCCCGCGGTCGGCGCTTGCGCCGTGGTGCTGGGCGATGAGCTGTCCGGCAGCTGCAGCAGCCGCAGCAGCAGCGCGGGCGCGCAGTTCGTCGACCGCAGCGCGTTCGGCAGCGGCGATCTTGTCGGTCGCCATCTTTTCGCGGCGCGCGATCATCGCCGTCGTGTCCGCTTCGGCCTTGGCGATGATCGCCTGGGCTTCATGGCGGGCATGTTCGACCATCGCAGCGGCGTCGGCTTCGGCACCGGCGATCTTCTTGGCATATTCCGCACGCAGCGCTTCGGCTTCGGCGCGCAGTGCCTTGGCGGCATCGAGCTGTTCGCGGATCGCGGCAATCTTGGCATCGAGCCCGCCAGCAATCGCGCCGGGGACCTTCTTCCAGATCACGATGGCAAGGAACGCGCTCATCGACAGCGCAACCCACATGCCGGGCGTCACGAAGCCGAACGCCATCGGCTCGGCGTGTTCTGCGCCATGTTCGGCCACGTGCTCGGCGGCGGCGGCAGCGAGCGACAGAAAATCAGCCATGGAGCACGTCCTTCACCGCCGCGCGTGCGGCATCGCCAGCAACCGCCAGCCCGGCGACGCGGGCAGCGATTTCGGCAGCGGCTTCAGCCGCCACGGTTTCGATTTCGGCCAGCGCACCTTCACGGGCGGCGGCAATCCGGGTTTCGGCCTCGGCTACGCGGGCATCGCCCTGCGCAGTCGCGGCTGCGATCCGGGTTTCGGTGGCCTTGGCCGCTTCGGCCTTGGCAGCAGCGATCAGCGCCTGGGCTTCACCACGCTGCTTCGACGCGGCAGAGCGCCATGCTTCGTCCTGCGCATCCGCATCGCGGCGCGCGGCTTCAGCTGCGGCGAGGTCCGCGGCAATCTTCTGGTCGCGGCCTTCCATGGTGTCGAGAACCTTGGGCGCCATGCCCCGGCCGACGAGAAAGAAGACGGCGCCGAAAATGACCAGCATCCAGAAAATCTGGCTGGAGTAGGTCGCGGCAAGCTGCGAAATCTGGGGCATTGGGGTTCCCGGGCGATCGGTTTTGTTGGCTGGTCGCTGAAAATCGGTGGACAAGGCTGGCTCTCCATTCCCGCGACAGCAGGACGGGAAGGCCAGCCTTTTCCGAAAGATCAGGCGACGAAGATCAGGATCATCGCCACGACGAACGAGAGCAGACCGAGAAGTTCGGCGGCCGCGAAGCCGATGAACAGGCGGCCCTGCTGGCCGTCGGCAGCGCCCGGATTGCGCAGCGCGCTCTCGAGGAACGAACCGAAGACGTTACCCACGCCGATGGCGGCCATGCCGGCGCCGATCGCAGCGAGACCCGCACCGATGAGCTTGGCGCTTGCAGGTTCCATGATTTAAACTCCCTTTTCTCTTAAAATCAGATGGATGGATACGATACTCAAGAAACGCGTCTAAAATCACTCAGTGCAGATGCTCGGCGTCGTTGATGTAGAGCGACGTGAGCAGTGCAAATACGTAGGCCTGAATGCCGGCGACGAGGATCTCGAGCGCACAGATGGCAACCATCAGGATGAAGCTGGGGATCGAGACGAGCCCCATGAAGAAGGCCCCCGCATTGGCGCCGCCGATCACGAAGCTCGACAGCACTTCGAGCAGCACGTGCCCGGCCATCATCGCCACGAAAAGACGCAGGCCAAGGCTGAACGGGCGCACGAGGAACGAGACCAGCTCGATCACGAAGATCAGCGGGATCATCGGCAGCGGCGTACCGTGCGGCACGAACAGCGAGAAGAAGTGGAAGCCGTGCTTCCAGAAGCCGACCACCAGCACGATCGCGAACGACAGGATCGCCAGCACGCCGGTTGCGGTGAAGTGGCTGGTGAACGTGAAGGGGTGAATGCCGACAAGGCCCAGCGGCAGCAGGCCGAGCAGGTTCGCGAAGAGGATGAACATGAACAGCGAGAACACGTAAGGCAGGTACTTGCGCCCTTCCTTGCCGACGTTCGCCGACAGCATGTTCTCGATGAACCCGGTCATGCTCTCGACCATCATCTGCCAGCGGCCGGGGACGAGCTCGCGCTTCATCCCGCCCAGCATGAAGGCATAGAGCACCACTGCGGAGATCAGCATCCACAGCGCCGAATTGGTGAACGCTACGTTGAATCCGCCAAGGGCCCAGTGATCGGTGCCGAACAGCGGCTCGATCGTGAACTGGTGCATCGGATCAACTTTGGCTTCAGCTGCCACGCGCAAAATCCCGTTTAACGAAGAATACCAAAACCTTATGCCAAAACGGCCTCCCGATGCGGGCCTCCACCATGCAGGCAAGGCTCAATCGGAACGCCGGTTCGCAATCCGGATTATGTTTCTGAAGGCGACCCCAATTCCGAGGAACAGCATCACTATCAGGCCCCAGTGGCCGCGTCCGACAAGCCAGTCAATGGCCACGCCAACCGCTGCACCTCCGATCATTCCCCCCAGCAGCTCGGCCAGAACCTGGTTGCCGAGGCGGTAGCCCGCATCGGCGCCTTGCTGGCCACTGCGTGTCCGCTCCGCTTCGCTCGCCTTCGCCGCGGCAAGCCGCGCTTCAAGCGATGCAATCCGGGCGTCCACGCCGGTGGGGTCCTCACGGTCAGAGTCGTCAACCATGCCAGCTCTCTATCGCGTTGTTGCAGCGCAAAGGGCGTGGCGCGGGAAACGGTCCCCCGTCAAGGGCACCGGCCCTTTAGGAAGGGGGCGCTGCCAAGTCAACCGCAGCGCAAGGGCCCGTAACTCGCGGATTTGCGGCAGATACGAAGACGCGCGCCGGGTTCTTGCCCCGGCGCGCGCCGCATTTCGTCTCGATTTGACCTCAGGGGCAGCGCGAATCGCGAAGCGGCGGTGTGGCACCGCGCGTCTGCCAGCTGCCGTCCGGGCCCTGATACTTTTCCCCTGGCTTGGTCTGCGAAATCAGCAGACAGCCCGAAGTCAGCGCGTATTCCTCCACCGTCGCCTTCGCAGCGGCAGCCTTCTCGGCGTAGACCGCCTTGCGCTTGATGTTGAGCTCGTTGATCATCGCCTTGAGCGCGGGCGCGGGCGGCGTGACGAAGCCGAGGTAGCCATCGACCTTTTCGCCCACCTCACCGGCGGCCCGCGCCGCGGCATAGGCCGGATCGCGCTGCGCCAGTGCTGCGGCGGGGATCATGCCAGCAACAGCCAGCGCTGCGGCGGCGAGCCCGAAATGTCCAAAAGTCCGTGCCATCTCAGAAAATGTCCTTGTTGCTGTCGATCGTCTGGCTGGCGTCTCCGGCCAGGCGATAGACCACTTCCTGCTTGATGTTGATGTTGAGCTCGATGACGATCGGTTTGTCAGGCGCTTTCACGGTTATGCAGCCTGCCGTCAGCATCGAGCCTGCCACCAACACGGTCGCAAGGCGCAATTGCGTCGTTCGCTTAGCTATTCCCGCCATTCCGACATGCCCCTCGTTCTTCAGGGGCCACTTGGTTGCAGGCTTGCTGACCAACGTCAATTGCTGGCTCCTTATGGTTTGGTGCTGCTTGCCGGGGGCTGAACGCCGCTGGCAGGTTCTGTAAATCCGGGAAGGCCATTAAGTGCACCCGGCGGCGGCTGCGGGTTCATCGAACTGATCAGGCTATAGAACGGCGCGTGGATATTGACGTTGAACTTCACCGGAATCTTGCCGATCTGCCGCGTCACGAAGTTCTGCTTGGTATCTTTGCCTTGCTTGATCCCGGTGAACTCCACCCGCGTGACGACATCGCCCGCCAGATTGCCGTCCATGCCGATGGTCATGGAGGAATAATCGAGCGATTTCAGCGCATCGAACGCGAAGTTTGCCATGGCCGAAAGGTCTTTGTACGATAGCGCGCCAACATAGGAAACCGTGCCCCCCGGCGGCCGCGAGATCAGCTGCCCGCCGGTGATCCGCCCGCCGTTCGCATCGAACTCCAGCGGCAGGCGCCCATCGAACGTGCCTGTAGCGGAAAGGTTAGCCAGCTCCATCCGTTCCAGGAACTTCGCGGCATCGATGCCTTCGATCTCGATGCGGAACCGGCGCGGCTCGTTCACCGTCAGCCTGAGATCACCCTGCGCAAGCTTCAGCCTGCCGCCAAGAAACGGCCAGAGCCCGCTGTTGATGCGGACCACTTGCCCGGCCAGCAGCTCGATATCGACCACGCCATCCGTCACCTCGATCCCTGGATTGGCCGAGGCGACGCGCAAGGTCTGGTGCGGCGCGGTGACCATGCCGATGAGGTCGGTGAATTCGAGCGTGCCCGAAACGCCGTGAACCAGGCCGAAGGCTGCGGAGAAATCGAGCTTGTCGGTGCCGAACGCGCCCGAACTGGTTACGGTCTCGGCGCTCCAGTCCACCACGCCCTTGCCGCGCACGGTGCCTTCGGCATCCGCGATCACGCCCTGAAACTGCGGGGCCAGCGTCTTGGGCTGCAAGCCGCCGACTTTGCCGGGCACGATCTTGCCTTTGTCGAACACGAGGCCATCGACCGTGAGATCGGCATGGCCGCGCGCGGTGGCGAGATCGTGGCGCAAGCTCACGCGCATCACGTCGCGCCGCGAATCGGGTTCGCGCACCAGCGCCTCGGCGGTCACGCGGTTGTCCTTGAGAGTCAGGACCGCATCCTCACCGGCCAGCGTCTTGAACCGCGCCGGCTGCAGGCGGTCGGCCGCGGCAAAGCGCACGCCGCTCAGCGTCAGCACCCCGCCGGCATAGCGCCAATCGCCCGCCGCGCCGGTGATGTCGAGCGGCACCGCAGCGAGCTTCGCGTCCACCCCGTCGAACGTACCGGTGAAATCCTTGCCCAGCCGCGCTACCAGATTGGTCAGCCGCATCCGCGTCGCGGTGTCCTGCGGCCCCAGCACCACATCGGCCCCGCGCACGGTCAGCGTCCCCGGCCATGCCAGCCCGACCGGCCCGGTGGTCAGCACCAGCGGCGTCTCACCCATCCGCCCGCTGAGGGCGAGCGCGCTGATCCCCAGCGCTGCCGAAAGCCCGCGCGGCCCGCTTTGGACGATTGCGCGTCCGCCTGCCGGGCAAATGGTCAGCCGCCGCTCGTCAAGCGTGACCGCGCCGACTGCGAGGCTGGCGAACGAGGGTGTCACGCAGCGCGGCCACAGCGCCAGATCGCCGCGCGGGCTGAGCGTGCCCGCAATCGGCAGCACGGCCCCGCGCACCGCGCCGCCGGGAAGCGCGCCCGATGCCTGCACCGTGCCGCTGAACGTGAGCGCCCCGCCCGGTCCTTGCGCCACCTCCAGCAGCGGCAGGGCAAGGCGGTCAGCGCCCACGCGGTAGTCCGCCATGCGCAGCCGCAGCGCCGGACGTCCGCCCGCGCCGGGCTCCATGCGGCCCGAAATCGGCGGCAGGCCATCGCCCGCCATCACGAAATTGCCGGTGAGCCGGGGCAGCTTGCCCGGCTGCGCCGCCACTTGCAGCCGCGAAACCGCCAGCAGCGCCGCGCCGCTACCGCCGCGCAGCACGGCGCTCGGAGCAACAAGGGTCCACTGCGCGCCCTCGCGCCGCAGCACCACATCGCCGGTCAACCGGCTGCCGCGTTCCTCCCGCGCCAGAGCGCCGCGCAGCCGCGCAATCAGCGGTGCCACCAGCGTTCCCGCTGCGGCGGCCTGCGCGCCTGCCAGCGCCTGCTCGCTCGCCGCCCCGCGCGCCAGCCCCCGGCCGGAAATCCCGCCACGAAACACCAGCGAATCCGCGCCGCGCCCGGCATCGAATCTGGCATCCAGATCGCCATCGACGCCAAGCGTTCCGGCAACGAGCCCAGCCGTGCGCACACCGCCCGCTTCGCCGGTCAGATGCCCGCGCAGCCCGCCTGCCTTCAGCGCCAGTTCGCCGCCAAGCCCGAGCCGCGCCGCCGCCAGCCCCGGCACGGCAAGTTTCCCCGCCTCCAGCTTTGCCTTCGCCGCCGCGCCGCCGAAGTCCTTATCGCCGGTCACATCCAGCGCAAGCGCCGCTGGCCCCGCCGCGACGGTCTTGCCGCAGACCAGCCCCGCCAGCCGCACCGGCCCGGCAAAGCGCGGCTTGCCGCTGCTCACCGAAACCTTGCCATAGGCGGAAAGGCCCTCGCCCGCGCAGCCGCCCGCCGCCACCGTGGGCATCACCGCTGCCAGCTTGCCGGCAAAGCCACCCGCCAGATTGCCCGCGCCCTCGGCCTTCACCGCGAGGCGGCCATACTCACTTTCCAGCAGCGCGCGCCCGTCGATCAGCTGAAGATCGAGATCCGGCAGGCCCGCTGGCGCGGTCGAATCTTTGGGAAACAGCAGCGAATCCAGCGCGCCAAAGCTCAACTTACCTTGGCGGTATGTTCCATAAAGCCTTGGTTTGTCGAGAATGATCTGGCCGATACGCGGCCCCAGCAGACCATACGACAAGCGCAGTTCGGCGCGCGCGATGGTGAGATCGGGGTGCGCCGGATCGCCGATCACCAGATCGCGCAGCACTTGCCGGTCCGCGCCGATGGTCTGGATCGCATAGCGCCCCGGCAGGCCCATCTGCGTCAGCTGGCGATCGATCAGCCTTTGCGCAATCTGCTCGCGCGCCGACCACAGCCCCGCCGCCAGCGCCGCAAACGCCCCGGCCGAGATCAGCGCGGTCTTGCGGTACTTGCGCTTGCTCCGGCGCGGAGCTGCCGCTGCTTCGTCCGGCGATTCGGTCACAGGCTCGGATTCGTCGGGCATCATACGCCTTGTTGCCTAGCAGGCGCGCCGAAGCAATGCCGCCGCTTGCGCCGCCCGGCCAACCTAGGCAAAGTCCGCCTTGATCATGGATGAACCGCCCAGCCTTTTCCCCCAGCCCGCGCGCGGTTCTGCGGGTTCGTCGGAAAAGGACCGCGTGCGCGAAGCCGGGCTTGATCCCTCCGGCCACCGCGGCCGCCTGCGCAAACGCCTGCTCGAAGGCGGCGACGATGCGCTCGGTGATCACGAAGTCATCGAATATCTGCTGATGACCGCGATCCCCCGGCAGGACGTGAAGCCCCACGCGCGCATGCTGCTCCAGCGCTTCGGCAGCCTTGCAGGCGTGCTCAATGCCGATGCACAGACGCTGATGGGCGTGCCCGGCATCAAGGACGCCGCCGCCGCCGCGCTCAAGATCGTTGGCATTTCCGCCCGGCGGCTGGCCCGCCAGACGGTGCGCGAAGAGCCGGTCCTCTCCAGTTGGCAGGCCCTGCTCGATTACCTCCATATCGATATGGCGCACCTCAACCACGAACGCGTGCGCGTGCTCTATCTCAACACGCAGAACCGGCTGATCCTCGATCAGATCGTCAGCGACGGCACGCTCGACGAATCGGCGATCTACACGCGCGAGATCATCGCCAAAGCCATGGCCATCGGCGCTGCCGCGCTGATTCTCGTCCACAACCACCCCTCCGGCAGCCCCGAACCCAGCCGCGCCGATATCCAGATCACGCAAAAGATCATGGAGGCAGGACGGCTGCTCGGCGTCGTTGTCCACGATCACGTGATCATCGGGCGGCAGGGCCATGTCAGCCTGAAGGCGAAGGGCCTGATCTGAGATGTGCGTCGCTGCCGCCGCCTTCCGCGCGCATCCGCGCTGGCGCCTGGTCGTCATCGGCAACCGCGACGAATTCCACGAACGCCCCACCGCGCCGCTTGCCCGCTGGCCGAATGGCGCAATCGCAGGGCGTGATCTGAAAGCGGGCGGCACGTGGCTCGGCGTCAACGACGCGGGCCGCTTCGCCCTCGTCACCAACTTGCGCGTCGATGGCTACCCCCTTCCCCACCTCGCCTCACGCGGCGCGCTGGTGACGGACTGGCTGGCCGGACAAGAACCTTCCGCACCTGAAACCATGAACCCTTTCAATCTGTTCATGGCCGATGCTCAGGCGGCATGGCACCTTACCAACCACCCCGCAGTCCGCCGCCTCCCACTCGCCCCCGGCATCCACGGCCTCTCCAACGGCCCGCACGAGGAGCCCTGGGCGAAGACCCGCGCGCTCGAATCCACGCTCGCCCGCTGGCTGGCCGAAGACAGCGCCGATCCCGCCCCGCTCTTCGCCGCGCTGGCAGACCGCACCGCACTTCCCGGCCCCGGCCCCGAGCCGCGCTTCTCCCCCGTGTTCATCCGCAACGCGCTTTATGGCACGCGCTGCTCCACCGTGCTGCTGATCGGCGCCGATGGAGCCGCGCGGATCATCGAACGCCGCTTCGATGCAGGCGGCCAGACCACCGGCGAAACCGAGATCGCCTTCAGGGCCTGAAGCGCGCACCCCCTTGCCATCGCGGCCCCCTCCCCCTAGCGGCACCGGCATATTCCCGCCTTCAGGAGTCGCCCATGGTCCCCCGTTATGCCCGCCCCGCGATGACCGCGATCTGGGAGCCGGAAGCGCGCTATCGCATCTGGTTCGAGATCGAGGCCCACGCCACCGAAAAGCTCGGTGAGCTCGGCGTCGTCCCGCCGTCTGCCGCCAAGGCACTGTGGGACTGGTGGGCCACCAGCCCCAAGATCGACGTCGCCGCGATCGACGCGATCGAAGCCGTGACCAAGCACGACGTCATCGCCTTCCTCGATTGGGTGGCCAAGGAAGTCGGCCCCGAAGCCCGCTTCATGCACCAGGGCATGACCAGCTCCGACGTTCTCGACACCACGCTCAACGTCCAGCTGACGCAGGCCGCCGATATCCTCATCGCCGATCTCGATGGGCTGCTGGAGGCGATCAAGCGCCGCGCGGTGGAGCACAAGCACACCCCCACCATCGGCCGCAGCCACGGCATCCACGCCGAGCCGACCACTTTCGGCCTCAAGCTCGCGCAGGCCTATGCCGAATTCGCCCGCTGCCGCGCCCGCCTCGTCGCCGCGCGCGCCGAAGTCGCGACGTGCGCCATCTCGGGCGCAGTCGGCACGTTCGCCAATATCGACCCGGCGGTCGAAGCCCATGTCGCGGAAAAGCTCGGCCTCGCGGTCGAGCCTGTCTCCACGCAGGTGATCCCGCGTGATCGCCACGCGATGTTCTTCGCCGTCCTCGGCGTGATCGCCAGCAGCATCGAGCGCCTTGCCACCGAAGTGCGCCACCTGCAGCGCACCGAAGTGCTGGAAGCGGAGGAATACTTCTCGCCCGGCCAGAAGGGCTCGTCGGCCATGCCGCACAAGCGCAACCCGGTGCTGACCGAAAACCTCACCGGCCTCGCCCGCGTGGTCCGCTCCGCCGTCACCCCCGCGCTCGAAAACGTCGCGCTCTGGCACGAGCGCGATATCTCGCACTCCTCGGTCGAACGCTATATCGGCCCGGACGCGACGATCACGCTCGATTTCGCGCTCGCCCGCCTCACCTCGGTGATCGACAAGCTCCTCGTCTATCCTGAGCGGATGCAGAAGAACCTCGACCGCATGGGCGGCCTCGTCCACTCGCAGCGCGTCCTCCTCGCGCTCACGCAGGCGGGCCTTACGCGCGACGATTCCTACCGGCTCGTCCAGAAGAACGCGATGCAGGTCTGGCAGTCCGATGGCCAGCTTTCGCTGCTCGAACTGCTGAAAGCCGATCCCGAAGTCAGCGCGGTGATGTCCGCGCAGGAGCTCGAAGACAAGTTCAACCTCGATTACCACTTCAAGGCGGTCGACACGATCTTCGCGCGGGTGTTCGGGGAATAAGCGCAGGACTCGCCTTGCGCGCCAAAGCGGACTAGCTTGGCGCGCAAGAACGGGAGGGACCTCGCATGAAATCGCTGCGCTCGATCCTGTGGTTGGTGATTGTGGCCACGCTGGCCGCGTTTTCCGCCGCGAACTGGCAGCCGGTCGAGCTTACCGTGTGGCAGGATCTCAAGCTCGATACCAAGCTTCCCGCGCTCGTCATCGCCGCCTTCCTCCTTGGCCTCGTGCCGATGTGGCTGATCCACCGCACCGTGCGCTGGCGGCTCCAGCGCCGCATAACCAATCTTGAAACCATGCTGGCCGGAAGCGCCTCGCTCTCCTCCACCCAGCTCGAAGCCCGGAAAGCAAGCGAAGCCCCATGAGCAATCCCGTCTATCTCGCGCTCGATCTGCCCCGCCTCGATGCCGGGCTCGCGCTGGTCCAGAAGGTCAAGGGCCACATCGGCGGGGTGAAGCTCGGCCTCGAATTCTTCTGCGCGCATGGCCACCACGGCGTGCACGAAGTCGCCAAGCTCGGCCTGCCGATCTTCCTCGACCTCAAGCTGCACGACATTCCCAACACCGTCGCCGCAGCCATGCAGTCGATCCACGTGCTCGAACCCGCCATCGTCACCGTCCACGCCAGCGGCGGCCGCGCGATGATGGAAGACGCGAAGGCCGCTGCGGGCGAACACTGCAAGGTTGTCGCCGTCACCGTGCTCACCAGCCTCGATGATGCCGATCTCGCCTCGGTCGGCGTGCCCGCAAGTGCCCACGATCAAGCCTTGCGCCTTGCCGATCTGGCGCAGGAAGCCGGGCTCGACGGCATCGTCTGCTCGGGCCACGAAGTCGGCGCGATCCACAAGCGCTGGAAAAACGGCTTCTTCGTCGTGCCAGGCCTGCGGCCCGATACGGGGCATATGGCAGACCAGAAGCGCATCGTCACGCCCGCCGCCGCGCGCCGTGATGGCGCCAGCGTCCTCGTCATCGGCCGCCCGATCAGCCGCGCCGAAGATCCCGTTGCCGCCGCGCGCGCCATCGAAGCCACGCTCTGAACCTTGGCATGACGACGACCTACCGCATCGCGCAAGGCACCGACGCGCCTGCCCTGCGCGCGCTCATCGAAAGCGGCTACCGGGGCGACAGCGCGCGCCAAGGCTGGACCAATGAAGCCGATCTCCTCAGCGGCGACCGCACGAGCCTTGCGGAAGTCGCGGCCATGATCGCTGCGCCCGAAAAGCGCGTGCTCCTTGCGGAACGCGATGGCGCGCTGGTGGGTACGGTCACCGCCACCGATCTCGGGCAGGGCCTTGCCTATATGGGCCTGCTCTGCGTCTCCCCCGCCTTGCAGGCCGGCGGCCTCGGCCGCGCGCTCGTCGGCGAGGTCGAAGCGCTTGCGGTGCGCGCATTCGGCGCGGTGCGCATGGAACTCATCGTGGTCGACGTCCGCGCCGAACTGATCGCGTGGTACGAGCGGCGCGGCTACGCTCGCACCGGCGAACTGCGCCCCTTCCCGCTCCCGATGGACGTGCCCTACCAGATGGTCGTGCTCGAACGCGCCATTTCCTGAAGCCCGTCTGTCACCACGGTTCAGCCCCGCGAAAGCCGCCGCGCCCCAGATGGGCCGCACATTCGAAGGGGACCAACCGATGACCAACGCTTCCACCTCGCTCCTGCTGGCCGCAGCCCTTGCCGCCACCAGCGCCACCTCCGCCACTGCGCAGACCGTTTCCCCCGGCCCCGTCGTCGCCCCCGGCAATGCCGTGCTCACCGTCAGCGCCGATGGCAAATCGACCCGCACTCCCGATCTCGCTGTATTCAGCGCAGGCGTCACCACGCAGGCCAAGACTGCCTCTGCCGCGCTTTCCGAAAATGCCGAGCGCATGAACGCGGTGATCGCCGCACTCAAGGCCTCGGGCATTGCCGAGCGCGACATCCAGACCAGCAACCTCTCGGTCAATCCGGTCTACGGCCAGCCGCGCGCGGACGAGAACGGCAATGTCACGGGCGATCCCGTCATCATCGGCTATCAGGCCACCAACCAGGTCGAGGTGAAGCAGCGCAAGATCGGCAATTACGGCAAGACCATCGACACGCTGGTCAATGCCGGGGCCAATCAGGTCAGCGGTCCTTCGTTCCAGCTCGACGAGCCCGATGCGGCCAGCGACGAAGCCCGCATCGAAGCCATGAAAAAGGCCCGCGCCCGCGCTGAACTTTATGCCAAGGCCGCTGGCCTCACGGTCAAGCGCATCCTCACCATCAGCGAAAGCGGCGGCTATGCCCCGCAGCCGATGGTGATGTTTGCCCGCGCCGAAAAGATGATGGCGGGTGCGCCCAGCCCGGTTTCCGCCGGCGAAGTGCAAGTGGCTGCGAACGTGACGGTAACGTTCGAGCTGGGGCAGTAAGCGGCAACACACTCCCGACCCTTCCCACTTGCGGGAGGGGTCGGGGTGGGTCGTCTTGTTTGACCAACGCTACGCCCCGCCCTATCCGCTCCTCATGCCTGCCCCCCTGATCAAGATCTGCGGCCTCACCACCCCCGCCGCCATCGATGCCGCCATCGCCGCCCGCGCGGACTACATCGGCCTCGTCTCCTTTCCGCGCTCCCCCCGCCACCTTTCGCCCGCCGATGCCGCCGCGCTCGGCGCGCGCGCTGCGGGCCGAGCCAAGGTCGTCGGCCTGTTCGTCGATCCGGCTGACAGCTTGCTTGCCGAACTCGTCGCCGCTGCGAAACTCGATGTGATCCAGCTGCACGGCGAGGAAGACCCGGCGCGCGTCTCCGCCGTGCGCGCCATGTTCGGCCTGCCCGTTTGGAAAGCCCTCCCCGTCGCCACCAAGGCCGATGTGGAGCGCGCCGCCGCCTTCACTGGCGCCGCCGATCTCGTGCTGTTCGATGCCAAGGCCCCGAAGGACGCCGCAATGCCCGGCGGCCTCGGCCTTGTGTTCGATTGGACGCTGCTCGCCGCGCACAAGGCACCGCTCGCGTGGGGCCTCGCAGGCGGTCTCTCCCCCGCCAACGTCGCCGAAGCCGTCCGCATGACCAAGGCCCCGCTGGTAGACGTCTCCTCCGGCGTCGAAAGCGCGCCCGGCATAAAGGATGCCGCCCTAATCGCGGAATTCTGCAAAGCCACGCGCTCGGTCTGACCTTCCCTTTAGCCCGCGAATCTGGACAAGCGCGCAGGGCTCTGCCAAGCGAATCCGCATGAACGCGCCCATCCCCAACAGCTTCCGCAACCAGCCCGACGCACAGGGCCATTTTGGCCAGTTCGGCGGCCGCTACGTCGCCGAAACGCTGATGCCGCTGATCCTTGATCTGGAAGCAGAATATCGCAAGGCCAAGGCCGATCCCGCCTTCCATGCCGAGTTCGACGACCTGCTCGAACACTACGTCGGCCGCCCCAGCCCGCTCTATTTCGCACCGCGCCTCACCGAGGAACTCGGCGGCGCACAAGTCTGGTTCAAGCGCGACGAATTGAATCACACCGGCGCGCACAAGATCAACAACTGCATCGGCCAGATCCTGCTTGCCATCCGCATGGGCAAGACGCGGATCATCGCCGAAACCGGCGCGGGCCAGCACGGCGTCGCAACCGCCACCGTCTGCGCGCGCTTTGGCCTCCCTTGCACGATCTTCATGGGCGCGACCGATGTGGCGCGCCAGGCGCCCAACGTGTTCCGCATGAAGCTGCTCGGCGCCGAAGTCGTGCCCGTCACCGCCGGTGCCGCCACGCTGAAAGATGCAATGAACGAGGCGCTGCGCGACTGGGTCGCGAATGTGCACGACACGTTCTACATCATCGGCACCGCCGCCGGCCCGCACCCCTATCCGGAACTCGTCCGCGATTTTCAGAGCGTGATCGGCAAGGAAGCCCGCGCCCAGATGCTCGCCCGCGTTGGCCGCCTCCCCGATCTCCTCGTCGCGGCCATCGGCGGCGGCAGCAATGCCATCGGCCTGTTCCACCCCTTCCTCGATGATCCCAGCGTCAGGATGATGGGCGTGGAAGCCGCCGGCCACGGGCTCGACCAGCTCCACGCCGCCAGCCTTGCCGGCGGCCGCCCCGGCGTGCTCCATGGCAACAAGACCTACCTGCTGCAGGACGAGGACGGCCAGATCCTCGAAGGCCACTCGATCTCGGCGGGCCTCGATTATCCCGGCATCGGCCCCGAACACGCTTGGCTCAAGGAAACCGGCCGCGTGCAATATACTTCGGTGACCGACACCGAAGCGCTCGACGGCTTCCAGCTGCTCTGCCGCACAGAAGGCATCATCCCCGCACTGGAACCCGCCCACGCCATCGCCGCAGTCAAGAAGATCGCGCCGACCATGGACAAGGACGCGATCATCCTCGCCAACTTGTGCGGCCGCGGCGACAAGGACATCTTCTCGGTCGCGGAACACCTGGGGGTGAAGCTTTGACCCGCCTTTCAGCCGCCTTCGCCAAGGGCCATCCCGCCCTCGTCTGCTTCGTAACCGCCGGTGATCCGACGCCAGGCGCAACCCCCGCGATCCTCGATGCGCTCGTCGAGGGCGGCGCGGATGTGATCGAACTGGGCATGCCCTTCACCGATCCGATGGCCGATGGCCCGGCGATCCAGCGCGCCAATCTGCGCAGCCTTGCCGCTGGCACCAAGACCGCCGACATCCTGCAGATGGCCGCCGATTTCCGCGCGCGCCACCCGGATGTGCCGCTGGTCCTCATGGGCTATGCCAACCCGATGATCACGCGCGGGCCGGAATGGTTCGCGGCAGAGGCTGCCAAGGCCGGAGTCGACGGCGTGATCTGCGTCGATATCCCGCCCGAGGAAGACGGCGAACTCGGTCCATACCTGCGCGCCCACGGCATTTCGCCGATCCGCCTCGCCACGCCGACAACCGACGCCGCGCGCCTGCCCGCCGTGCTCGAAGGCTCCTCCGGCTTTCTCTACTACGTCTCGGTCGCGGGCATCACCGGCAAGCAGTCCGCCGCGCTCGACTCCATTGAGGAAGCCGTCACCCGCATCAAGCAGACGGCCGAGATCCCCGTCGCCGTCGGCTTCGGCGTGCGCACGCCCGAGCAGGCAGGCCCCATCGCCCGCGTGGCAGACGGCGTCGTGGTCGGCTCGGCCCTCATCGACATCATCGCCGAATACGGCGAAAACGCCGCAGGCCCGGTCCGCGAACTCGTCTCCGCGCTCGCCAATGCGGTTCACAATGCAAGAAAGGTAGAAGCATGAGCTGGCTGACCCGCGTCCGCAATTCTCTGCCTTTCGCGCCCAAGCGCGACACGCCGGACAATCTCTGGATCAAGTGCCCTTCGTGCAGCGAAATGCTGTTCACCAAGGAGTACGAGGACAACCTCTCGGTCTGCCCGCGCTGCGATCACCATGGCCGCATCGGCGCAACGGAGCGGCTCTCGCAACTGCTCGACGCTGGCTTTGAAATCCTCCCCGCCCCCAAGGTGCGTGAAGACCCGCTCAAGTTCCGCGACACCAAGCGCTATACTGATCGCCTCAAGGCCGCCCGCGCGGCCAACCCGCTGCCCGATGCGCTGACCGCAGCGGTCGGCAAGATCGATGGCCACAAGGCCGTCGTCGGCGTGCAGGATTTCGGCTTCATGGGCGGCTCGATGGGCATGGCCGTGGGCGATGCGTTCATCGCCGCGACCGAAGCCGCCATCGCCAACAAGTGCCCCTTCATTGCCGTGACCGCGGCAGGCGGCGCGCGCATGCAGGAGGGCATCCTCAGCCTCATGCAGATGCCGCGCACCACCGTGGCCATCAACCGCATGCGCGCGGCGGGCCTCCCGTATATCGTCGTCCTCACCGACCCCACCACCGGCGGCGTGACGGCCAGCTACGCGATGCTGGGTGATATCCAGATCGCCGAACCCGGCGCGCTTATCGGCTTTGCCGGCCAGCGCGTCATTCAGGATACGATCCGCGAAAAGCTCCCCGAAGGCTTCCAGCGCGCCGAATACCTCCACGCGCACGGCATGATCGACATGGTCATCGGCCGCCACCAGCTCAAGGCCACGCTCGCCCGCACCATCGGCTATCTGATGGCCGCGCAGGCGGCTTAGGCCCTCCGACCCGCTGACGCGGGCCACCTCCCCATTCGCCCAGCGGGAAAATGGGAAGGACCAGAACAAGACACGCTATCGAGATCCTCCCCATTTTCACGAAGTGAAAACGGGGAGGTGGCAGCCCGAAGCGCTGACGGAGGGGTAATCTTGCGCGACTTCGCCATTTCCGAAAACCCCCGCGTGCAGGCGCAGTTAGACCGCCTCGGCTCGCTGTCGCTCCCCCAAGGCCGCCTCGGCCTCGATACCGTGCGCGACATCTGCGCCCGCCTCGGCGATCCGCAGCGCCTCCTGCCGCCGGTGTTCCACGTCGCAGGCACCAACGGCAAAGGCTCGACTTGCGCGTACCTCCGCGCGATCCTCGAAGCGCAGGGCCTTGTTGTCCACACCGCCACCAAGCCGCACCTCGTGCGCTACAACGAACGCATCCGCGTGGCAGGCAAGCTCATCTCCGATGAAAGCCTCGCCGATCTGCTTGAACGCGTGCTCGATGCGTCCGAAGACCTCGGCCCCAGCTTCTTCGAAGTCACCACCGTCGCCACGTTCCTCGCTTTCGCGGAAACGCCTGCAGACGCCTGCGTGATCGAAACCGGCCTCGGCGGGCGGCTCGATGCCACCAACGTGCTCGAAAACCCCGCCGTCTGCGGCATTGCCACCTTGGGGATCGACCACGAGTCCTTCCTGCTCGTCCCCGAAGCCGGAACCCCCGAAGACCCGCTCGCCCGCATCGCCTTCGAAAAAGCGAGCATCGCCAAGCCCGGCGCGCCGCTGGTGGTGCAAAGCTACGCGGCCAGCCCACTCGCCAGCGTCCTCGCCACCGCCAGCCACATCGGCGCGCCCGTGGCGCTGCGGGGCCGTGACTGGTGGGCAGACGTCGGCGAAACGATCCAGTACCGTGACTCGCAGGGCACGCTCGAACTCCCGCTCCCCTCGCTGGTTGGCGCGCATCAGGCTGACAACGCCGCGCTCGCCATCGCCATGCTGCGCCACCAGAACGCCGTTCCGGTCACCCCCGAAGCCATGGCGCAGGGCATCCGCGCCGCCCGCTGGCCCGCCCGCCTCCAGCGCCTTGGTGCAGGCCCGCTCACTACGCTCGCCGGAAACCGCACCGTCTGGCTCGATGGCGGCCACAATCCCGATGCCGGTGAGGCCATCGCCCGCCACTTCGCCAATGCCGCGCCGCTTCACCTCGTGATGGGCATGCTCACCAGCAAAGACCCCAGCGCCATCCTGCGCCCCTTGGAAGGCAAGCTCGCCTCGGTCTCCATCGTCCCCGCCCCGGGCCACGACGCGCACACGCCCGAAGACTTCGCCCCCTTCACCGCGCTCCCCGTGGCGAGCTTCGCGAATGTGGCCGAAGCGCTAGCCGCGCTGCCGCCACAAGGCGACGTCCTGATCGCAGGCTCGCTTTACCTCGCGGGTGATGTGCTGAGGCGCAACGACGAAGCGCCGGACTAGGCGGCTTCCTCCGCAGGCTGCATCGCCTTGCCCCGCGCCACCCGCACCCATTCCGCGCACACGAACGCCACCGCCACCAGTCCCGCCGCCGCCGTCCAGCGGAACACCGTGGCATAGCCGTAGAGATCGAACGCCTCCCCCGCGATCCCGCGCCCCAGCGAGCCGATCAGGAACGTCAGCGACGACATCAGCGCATATTGCACCGCCGTGTACTGCTTCGAAACAATGCCGGAGAGATAGGCCACGAACGCCGCCCCCGCGATGCCGGTGGAAATGTTCTCGAACGAGATCGCCAGCAGCAGCCGGATCATGCGCGGATCGAAGCCGAACAGCGCAAACAGCCAGTGCAGCCCGATGGTCCGCCCCACTGCATCGATGGCCACCGCGCCTTCGGCCAGATCGGCATAAACGAAATTGCCCAGCATCGGCAGGATCGCGCCGATCAGGATCGTCGGCATCCGGCCCAGCCGCAGGAACAGATAGCCGCCCAGGCTGATCCCCGCGATGGTCATGAAGATGCCGAAGACCTTGGAGGCGAAGGCCACCTCGTCCTTGGTGTACTTGAGGTGCTCAAGGTAGAACGGGAAGGCGAAGCTCGACCACACGTTGTAGCACAGCGTGTACGTCAGGATCATGCCGATCACCACCAGCACACCCCAGCCCAGCCGCGCCACGAGTTCGGCCAGCGGCGAAATCAGCGCGACATAGAGGTGGTTCGCCGCCGTGCGCGCCGCCGAAACGCGGGTGTCCGGCGCGGTCAGCACCGCGCGGCCCTGCCGCTTGAGCAGGTTGGTGGTCGCCGCCACCACCAGCGGCACGGCCACCGTCGCCAGCACGATCAGCGGCGCATATTCGCGGGTGAAATCGCCCACCGAGGGGTGTTTCTCGCCCGGCCCGAGCGGGCTCAGCATCGTGATCATGAAGCGGATGATGGTGCCGATGGCCCAGGCCCAGCTGGTGCCCACGATCAGCAGCGCGAGGCCCCGCGCGCGCGGTTCCAGTTCGCCCGGCTGCGCCAGCGCTTCGTGCAACCGGCCCTGTTCGGGCCGGGGTGTATCGGGCGCGCGCAAGGTGACGATGCAGATCACCCCGATCAGCCCGGCCATCAGGCAATAGACCAGCGGCCACGACATCCGCCCCGCCAGCACCAGAGCCAGCGCGCCGCCGACGATCGAGGCAATCCGGTAGCCGAACTGGTAGATCGAGGAGAGCAGCTCGACCGGCGTATCCTCGTCCGCCACGTCGATCCGCCAGGCGTCCACCGCCACGTCCTGCGTGGCCGAGGCCAGCGCCGCCACGAAGGCAAACAGCGCGAACGTGCCGATGGACGTGGCCGGATCAGTCGCGGCAAGGCCCGCAAAGCCCAGCACCATCGCGATCTGGCAGAGCAGGATCCAGCTCTTGCGCCGCCCCAGCGCCTCCAGCCCCGGCAGCGCCATGCGGTCAACCAGCGGCGACCACAGGAACTTGAACGAATAGGACAGGCCGATCCACGAGAGCACGCCGATCGTCGCGAGATCGATCTTCACTTCGCCCAGCCACGCATTGAGCGTGCCGATCAGCAGCGCATAAGGCAGGCCAGAGGAAAATCCGAAGCCCAGCATCGTGGCCGATTTGCGCGCGGCGAGCGCCACCATCAGCAGCCGAAAGCCTTTTGGACGCGGCGGCTTTTCGGCCTCAGCGCCTGGTGATGCCCCGGTCGATGCCATTTCAAACCCTTGTTGCCACCCGAAATTACCCTGCATGCTTAGCGCCAAATTGCGCTATGCCTAGCACTGGAGAGTGATCAAGCCGGGGAGAGCCGCAAAATGGCCACCACTGAACGGGCGATGCGGCCCACCGATGGCCAGCTTGCGCTGGCCCGCCTCGTTGCCTCGGGCGCGGGCCGCAAGGCGGACAGCATCGCGCACGTCCCCGCCAGCGTCTATACCGATCCCGCGCACTGGGCGCGCGAGAAGGCCGCGTTGTTCGGCACACTGCCGCAAGTCCTCGCCCCGTCCGCACTTCTGCCGCAGCCGGGCATGGCCGTGCCGCATGACGCGACCGGCAGGCCGCTGCTCCTCACGCGCGATACCGCAGGCAAGGCGCACGTGTTCATGAACGTCTGCCGCCACCGGGGCACCCGCCTTGTAGAAAGCGTCGAAAGCTTCGAAGGCGGCGAAGCGGCCTGCACCAAGCGCCTCGTCTGCCCCTATCATGCGTGGACTTACGGCACCGACGGCAAGCTCCTCGCGCTTCCCCGCCCCGATACTTTCCCCAGCCTCGACCAGTCCGCGCTCGGTCTTGTCGAACTGCCCAGCCTCGAAGCGGGCGGCCTCATCTGGTTCGCGCCCAAGCCCGCCGATTTCACCAACGCCGCCCGGATCAGCGCCGATTTCGCCGCCGCAGACCTCGGCTCGCACCACCTCTATGCCCGCCGCACGCACCGGGTCGCGTCCAACTGGAAGCTGATCATGGACGCGTTCCTCGAAAGCTACCACGTCCAGCGCCTCCACGCCCGCACCATCGGACCCTATTTCAAGGACGGCATCACTGCGGGCGACGAGATCGGCCCGCATATGCGTTCGCTGGTCGGCCGCATGGCCGAACTCGAAGGGCTGGACCTTGCCGATTGGCCCGCGCTGCGCCGCGTCGCCACGTTCGCCTATCAGCTCTTCCCCGCCACCGTGATCGTGATCAGCCCGGACTATGTGAACCTGATGACGATCATGCCGCAGGCGCACGACCTCACGCTGGTCGAGGATTTCATGCTGATTGCCGAGGCACCACAAACCGAAAAGGCCGAAGACCACTGGCGGCGCAGCTGGGAACTGCTGGATGGGCAAGTGTTCGGCGCCGAGGATTTCCGCGCTGCCGAGCTTGGCCAGCAGGGCCTCGCCACCGGCGCGGTGCCGCAGCTCACCCTCGGCACGCTCGAAGGCGGGATCCGCCGTTTCCATGAGATCTGCCAGCAGGAAATCGCCAAATACGAAGAAGGGTGACGGCGCGCCCACTCCGGCGTAAGGGGCACGACATGGCATTCCCCCCCAAAGACAGGAGCGGCCGACCGGGACGGCCCGCGGCTCCTACCGGATCCGGCACTGGCTCGCGCCGACAGCCCGGCGCGCCCCAATCCCTTAAACCTGCGCCCTACAAGATCCCTGCGCCGCGCCTGCCAAAGGCACCCGCCGCGCCGCAAACCCGCGCGTTGGCCGATGATGGCACCGCGCGTGAAGGCGACCGCATCGCCAAGCTCCTCGCCCGCGCCGGGGTGGCCAGCCGCCGCGAGATCGAGCGCTACATCGCCGAAGGCCGCATCGCGCTCGATGGCGACGTGATCACCACACCCGCCACGATCCTGAAAAACCTCAAGGGCGTCACGGTCGACGGCAATCCCGTCGCCGCCGCCGAACCGCCGCGGCTGTTCATGTTCCACAAGCCTGCGGGCCTGATCACGGCAGAGCGCGATCCCACCGGGCGGCCCACGATCTATACCGCGCTGCGCAATGCCCTGCCGCCGGGCGCGGGCCGGGTGATGCCGGTCGGCCGGCTCGATATCAACACCGAAGGGCTGCTGCTTCTCACCAACGACGGCGAACTCAAGCGCGCGATGGAACTGCCCGCCAACGCCGTGCCGCGCACCTACCGCGCGCGCACGTTCGGCGATGTCACGCAGATCATGCTCGACGATCTGATGCAGGGGATCGAGATCGAAGGCATCCACTACGGCCCGATCAACGCCAACATGGAGCGCAGCGCGGGCCGCAACAAGTGGATCGAGCTGACCCTCACCGAAGGCAAGAACCGCGAAGTGCGCCGCGTGCTCGAACACCTCGGCCTCGAAGTCTCGCGCCTGCTGCGTCTGCGCTATGGCCCGTTCGATCTGGGCGAACTGCCGCGCGGCGGGGCGGAGGAAGTGCCGCAGATCGTGGTCGAACGCTTCCGCAAGGGCCTTGCGGGCGATCACGCCACGCGCGTGCAGCAGGCCGTCCACGCGGGAAAGGCCTATGCGCCGCGCGCGCCGAAACCCGCCGAAGAGGCAGCGGCCAAGCCTGCAAGGCCAGCCCGCCCGCAGCGCGAACCCGAGCGGCCTTCGCGCATGCGCGCAGAACCTGAGCGGCCTTCACGCGCGCGCGCCGAACGCATTCGGCCCTCCGCTGATGCCGGTCAGCTGGTCGCCAAGCCTTCAGCGCCCAGGCAGCCTGCAAAGACGTATCCCAACCGGCCTTATGCCAAGGCTCCTGCAGAGGCCCCCTCGCCCGGACCCGATGCCCGCGCGCCGAGCAAGACGCTGCGCAGTTCTCCCAAGAAGCCCGGCGGGCGGCCCGGAGCCAAACGCTGATGCTCAGGATCATTGCCGGCACCTGGCGCGGCCGCAAACTGCAGGCCCCGGCGGGCGACACCACCCGCCCCACGGCTGATCGCACGCGCGAAACGCTGTTCTCGATGCTCACCAGCCGCCTCGGCAGCTGGGAGGAACTCACCGTGGCAGACCTGTTCGCAGGCTCGGGCGCATTGGGCCTCGAAGCCCTCTCGCGCGGGGCGGCCAAGGCCGTGTTCGTGGAGCAGGATGCCGCCGCGATCCGCGCGCTGCGCGCCAATATCGCCGCGCTCCACGCGCAGGCGCAGTGCGACGTGCGCGCGGCCTCGGTCCTCGCGCTCGGCCCCGTGCCCGCGCCGCTTGATGTGGTGATGCTCGATCCGCCCTATGGTTCGGGCGCAGGCCCCGTTGCCATCGAACGGCTCAAACGCCTCGGCTGGATTGGCCCCGCCACATGGATCAGCCTCGAAACCCACGCCGATGAACCCGCCGGTGTGCGCAGCCTGACGGTGGATGCCGAACGCAAGGTCGGCAAGGCGCGGCTGACACTGATGCGGGTGGGCGAATAGACCCCTCCGACCTGCCTTCGGCAGCCCCCCCCCCCTCATTTGTGCTTCGCAAAATAGGGAGCACCTTCTCCCTCCCCATTTTCCCCTGAGCTTGTCGAAGGGGCAAATGGGGAGGTGGCAGCCCGCAGGGCTGACGGAGGGGTATTTCTTCCTATGCCTCTCGCGGCGCCATCAGCACACCCACCAGCGTCACGATCCCGGCCAGCACCAGCACCAGCCCCGTCCATACCACGCCGCCGTTCGTCGCCAGCCACGCAGCGCCCAGCGGCGCCAGCGCCCCGCCGACGATCCCGCCCATATTGAACGCCAGCGAAATGCCGGTGTAGCGCACCTCCACCGGATAGAGCGACGGCAGCCACGCGCCGATCGGGCCATAGCACAGCCCCATCACAAACAGCGCGGCAGAGAGCGTGAGGAACAGCACTAGCAGCGATCCCGCCGCCAGCCCCGCGCCGAACACGAAGCCGACCAGCGCGGTCAGCCCTGCCCCCACCGCCATCACCGTGCGCGGGCTTGTCGCATCAGACCACCAGCCCGAAACCACGATCCCGATGGCAAACACCACGTCCGCGCCCAGTTGGATCGCCAGCACCGTCTCGCGAGGGTAGCCCAGCTTGGTCGTGGCAAACGAAAGCGCGAAGGTCGTCGCGAGGTAGAACAGCGCAAAGCAAGCGATCACGCCCATCGTCCCGGCCAGCACCGCGCCGGGATACCGCGTCAGCAGCACGCCCAGCGGCACGCGCGGCGGCGGCGCGGCAGCCATCGCCTCCTTGAAGGCGGGCGTCTCGCCAATGCTCAGCCGGATCCACAGCCCGAGGATCACCAGCAGCGAACTTGCCAGAAAAGGCACGCGCCAGCCCCAGCTCAGAAAGTCTGAATCGGACAGGGTCAGGCCCAGGATCAGGAACAGGCCGTTGGCAAACAGGAACCCCAGCGGCGCCCCCAGCGGCGCGGCAATGCCGAAACGGGCCTCCATGCCCTTTGGTGCATTCTCCACCGCGAGCAGCGATGCGCCGCCCCATTCGCCGCCCAGACCAAAGCCCTGACCAAAGCGCAGCAGGCACAGCAGCGCGGGCGCGACCCACCCCGCCACGGCATAGCCCGGCAGGAAGGCCACCAGAAATGTCGAGACGCCCATCAGCAGCAGCGAAGCCACCAGCGTCGATTTGCGCCCGATCCTGTCCCCGAAATGGCCGAACGCTACAGCCCCCACCGGCCTAGCAAAAAAGGCGATGCCAAAGGTCATCAGCGCCAGCAGCGTCTGCGCCGCCTGGCTTTCCGCCGGGAAGAACAGCGGCCCGATCACGAGCGCCGCCGCCGTGCCGAAGATGTAGAAATCGTAGAACTCGACCGCCGTGCCAACAAGGCTCGCCATGAGCACGCGTGCATGGATCACGAACGGATTCGCCGAAGCGCCTGCCATAGCCTTACCGATCTCCCACCAGAAAAGGTTAAGCCACTGTGGCCGCCCTCCCCGCATGAGCCGCTATGGCAGCGTTTTCCATATCGTCAATCAGCGCAGCCTAGCCCTGTTGGTTGGGACAAATGCCTCTTGGGAAAGCGCGGGAAACAATGTCGGAATGGTTTGAAAAGCGGGCACCGATCCGCGCCAAGTTCACCGCGCTGTTGTGGGTCCACCTCGCGCTTGTCGCCAGCGCCGGGCTCGGCACCGCGCTCGCGCTCGCGGGGTTCGGCATGGCCGCATTCCTCGCCCCCGCGCTGGCGCTCGCCCTCACCGCCTTCGCCGTGCTCCAATCGCGCCGCATGATCTGCGATCCCTATGTCGCCACCGTGGTGCGCACCGAAGGGCTCGCGGCGGGCGATCTCGATAGCCCGGTGGCCTACACCGATTATGCCGATTGTGTCGGCCGCCTTTCCCGCGCGCTCGGCATTTTCCGCGATCAGGCCGCGGCGCTGCGCGAAGCCACCCGGATCGAGCGTGAGATCGTCTCGGGCGAGTTGACCCGCGCAATGGGCGAACTCGCGCGCGGCAACCTCGCTTACCGCATCACCAAGGTCTTCCCCGGTGAGACCGAGGGCCTGCGCGAAGATTTCAACAAGGCGCTCGCCGTGCTGGCCGGCGCGATGGGCGAAGTCACGACATCGGCGGCCTCGATCGATACCGGCGCCGCCGAGATCCGCGCCGCATCCGATGATCTCGCCGCGCGCACCGAACAGCAGGCCGCCCGGCTCGAAGAAGCCAGCGCCGCCATGCAGCAGGTCACCGCGCTCGTCAGCGAAAGCGCGGGCCGCGCCGCAGAGATCAACCGCGCCGTCTCCGATGCGCGCGGCGAAGCAGCCAATGGCGGCACGGTCGTCGAACGCGCGGTCACCGCGATGAACGCCATCCAGCAATCCTCGCAAGGTGTCGCGCAGATCATCAGCGTGATCGACGGCATCGCCTTCCAGACGAACCTTCTCGCGCTCAACGCCGGTGTAGAAGCCGCGCGTGCCGGAGAAGCCGGGCGCGGCTTTGCCGTCGTCGCCACCGAAGTGCGCGCGCTCGCCCAGCGCAGCGCCGATGCCGCGCGCGAGATCGGCCAGCTCATCACCACCTCCACCAGCCAGGTCGAACGCGGCGTCGCGCTTGTCGGCGAAACCGGCGATGTCCTGCGCCAGATCGTCGGCCGCGTCAGCGAAGTCAGTGTGCTGATCGAAGGCATCTCCGAAAGCGCCCAGCGCCAATCGGCCATGCTCGACGACGTCGCCGGGACGGTCAGCGAGCTTGACCGGATGACTCAGCAGAACGCCGCGATGGTGGAGGAAAGCACCGCCGCCGCGCGCACGCTGGCCAGCGTCGCGCAGCAGCTCACCGCGCAGACTGCGCGCTTCGAAACCGGCCGAGTCGTGGCCATCGCGCCGCCACACCGCACTGCCCAAAAACCTGCGCAAACATACAATGCGCCCCGCACCCAAGGCGCGCTGGCGCTCAAGCCGCAGCCGGATGCCGAATGGGCGGAATTCTGATTAGCGCGCGGTAAACCAGCCACTGCGGTCAAGCGCGTTGTCAAGCGAGGAGACTTCGTCAAATCCTTGCCGATACGTATCACCGCCTCCACCGCGCAAGTCGAACACGGCGTCACGCTCGTCGGCGAATCCGGCGAAGTCCTGCGCCAGATCGTGGGCCGCGTCGGCGGTGTCAGCGCGCTTGTTGCAGGGATTTCCGAAAGCGCTGAGCGCCAGTCCGCCATGCTCGCCGAAGTCGCCGCCACCGTCAGCGAGCTTGACCGCATGACCCAGCAAAACGCCGCGATGGTGGAGGAAAGCACTGCCGCCTCGCGCACGCTCGCCAGCGTGGCACAGCAGCTCTCCGGCCAGATGCAGCGCTTCACCATCGGCCAGGGTACGCGCCCGGCAGCCATTGCCGCCCCGCCCGTCCACCGCCCGGCCCCGAAAGCCGCCCCGCTCCCCGTCAGCGGCAACCTTGCGCTCAAACCCGCGCCGGACAGCGATTGGGCGGAGTTCTGAACCGGCGGACAATCCGCCGCATCGCAGTTGCGCGCCGGAACGAAGTTCCCTACTTGTTCTTGTGTGACTCTCGTAACCGCACCCGATTCCGCCTGGCTCGAAGGCCTCAACACTCCGCAGCGTGAGGCCGTGGTAACAACCGAAGGCCCCGTGCTGATGCTCGCGGGCGCGGGCACCGGCAAGACAGCCGCGCTCACCGCGCGGCTTGCGCACCTTTTGCGCTCGCGGCTCGCGTGGCCGTCAGAGATTCTCTGCGTCACCTTCACCAACAAGGCCGCGCGCGAAATGCGCGAGCGGGTCGGCGGGCTGATCGGCCCTTCGGTCGAAGGGATGCCCTGGCTCGGCACCTTCCACTCGGTCGCGGCCAAGATGCTGCGCCGCCATGCTGAACTCGTGGGCCTCAACAGCGCCTTCACGATCATCGACACCGACGACCAGCTGCGCCTCCTGAAACAGCTCATTCAGGCCGAAGGGATCGACGACAAGCGCTGGCCCCCGCGCCAATTGGCAGGTCTGATCGACCGTTGGAAGAACCGCGGCCTTGGCCCCAAGGACTTGGACGCGCTCGACAACGAGGCTTACGCGAACGGCAAGGGCGCGAAGTTCTATGCGCTCTATCAGGACCGCCTGCGCGCGCTCAACGCCTGCGATTTCGGCGATCTCACGCTGCACATGCTCACCATCTTCAAGCAGCACCGCGAAGTGCTGGAAAGCTGGCAGGCCCGCTTCAAATACGTGATGGTGGACGAGTATCAGGACACCAACGCCGTCCAATACCTCTGGCTCCGCCTCCTCGCGCAGACCCGCAAGAACATCTGCGTGGTGGGCGATGACGACCAGTCGATCTATTCATGGCGCGGCGCAGAAGTCGCCAATATCCTGCGCTTCGAAAAGGATTTTCCCGGCGCCAAGGTGATCCGGCTGGAGCAGAACTACCGCTCCACCCCGCACATCCTCGCCGCCGCCGGCGGGGTCATCGCGGAAAACAGCCAGCGCCTCGGCAAGACGCTGTGGACCGAGACCAATGGCGGCGACAAGGTCCGCGTCATCGGCGTGTGGGACGGGCCGGAGGAAGCCCGCCGCGTCGGCGAGGAGATCGAGCGGCTGGAGCGCGAAGGCGCGCCGCTCAATCGCATCGCCATCCTCGTGCGCGCCTCGTTCCAGACGCGCGAGTTCGAAGACCGCTTCATCCAGATCGGCCTGTCCTACAAGATCGTCGGCGGCTTCCGTTTCTACGAACGCGCCGAAGTGCGCGATGCGCTCGCGTACTTGCGCGTCATCGCCTCCCCGCAGGACGACCTCGCGTTCGAGCGCATCTACAACGCCCCCAAGCGCGGGCTGGGTGACAAGACGCTCGAAAAGCTCCACCGCCACGCCCGCGCGCGCGGCATTCCGCTGGCCGCCGCCGCCATCGAGCTGTGCGATACCGACGAGCTTCCGGCGCGCGCCCGCGCCACGCTCTCCAGCCTGATGCGCAGCTTCATCGGCTGGCGCGACGGGATCGCCACGCTCACCCCCGCCGAACTGATGCGCACCGTGCTCGATGAAAGCGGCTACACCGCCGCGCTGCAGGCGGAAAAGAGCACCGAAGCCTCGGGCCGCCTCGAAAACCTCACCGAACTCGCCCGCGCGATGGAGGAATACGAAACGCTCGGCGATTTCCTCGAACACGTCAGCCTCGTGATGGACAACGACGCGGCGGCGGACACCGAGAAGGTCACCGTGATGACCATCCACGCCGCCAAGGGGCTGGAATTCGACAACGTGTTCCTGCCCGGCTGGGAAGAAGGCGTGTTCCCCTCGCAGCGCGCGCTCGATGAAGGCGGCCTCGCCTCCCTGGAGGAAGAGCGCCGCCTAGCCTACGTCGCAATCACCCGCGCCCGCAAACGCTGCACGATCCTCCACGCCGCCAACCGCCGCATCTACGGCCAGTGGACCAGCTCGATCCCCAGCCGCTTCGTGGGCGAGCTGCCCGCCGATCACATCGAGGAAGAAACCACGATGAGCGGCGGCGCATCCCTGTGGCGCGCGCAGTGGTCCGAACACAGCGATCCCTTCGCGCACGTTGCCAGCGCCAACCCCGCGCGCAACCTCAGCCGAGGCCCCGGCTGGCAACGCGCCGCCGCCACGACCTACGACGCCACCCCCAAGCGCATCGCCGAACCCAGCCGCAGCGCCGCCAGCTTTGCCGCGAAGCCTCGCACCGACATCACCGTCGGCACCCGCGTGTTCCACGACAAGTTCGGCTACGGCGTGGTCGCGGCGCAGGAAGGCAACAAGCTGGAAATCGATTTCGAGACCGGGGACCGGAAGCGGGTGATTGATAGCTTTGTGAAGGCGGCTTGAGGGGGGCATTGTCGGTAGGTGTTCTTGGATGACCTAATTCGCCCAAAAGTGGACGTTCCGGACACGACAACATTGCGGACCCTGTCGAAGACGCTATCAATTGTCGGCCTATGCGCTCTGGATTCTCTCTTCTCCTTTGCCTTACGGCATTGATCGGATTTTCCCGGGCAGCCGAACAATCTCTTATTACTAATAAGGAAAAGCCGAGCGCCGAACTCGTCGACAAAATCGAAGCGAGGCTTTCGAGCGATCCATGCTTAAAAGATATTAAAGAAATGCGACGCGAGTATCGATTTTCTATTCGTTCTGGAAAACATATCCCTGGCTTTATTGACATAAGCGTGCGGCAAGGTGGGATTAATGGGCTGCCGACTGGGCGATTTATATTAGAGCCTACCACCTACGTCACTTTAGACGACGGGTCCTCGTTCGCAGCTGATGCCACATATTCTATTGGCGATGACAAGCTAGATGTGTGGCTTTGTGGTTCAGATGCTAGCACGAGTGTGCGACACAAACCCGTCATCTAAGTTTCCGCTAACCACCAATCACTGCCAGTCCGCAAATGTTGCGCTGATTTTTCTTCCGTCACCCCGTGCTTGACACGGGGTTAGGCTGTTCTTCCGGCACGGCGCTGAAAGAAGAAAAGCCAAGGCCCGGATCAAGTCCGGGCCGACGCTTCCTTTGGTTGTCATGCTGCTCTGGCCGGAACCCACACGGGGCCTCGGCGGTTACGCTGGGCGCAACCTCGCAGAAGGCAAGAGGGCGTTCCTCAGAGCGCCGAAACGCTGAGGAACCCCGGCACCGGCCCGTTCCACTCGCCCGGCTTCGACGGCAATTCCGTCAGCACGTCCTTGGGCGGACGCGGCTCGTCGCGCCGCGCGCGGGGGGCGCGCGCAGGAGCGGGGGCCGCTTCCTCCGCCAATTCGGTCGAAACCTCGATTTCATCCACCGGAGCCGCAGCCTTGGGCGCACGCTCGCGGCGCGGTGCCTTCTCGCCGCGCGGCGCGCGTTCAGCCCGCGGTGCCCGCTCGCGCTTCTCCGCCACCGGCGCCTCAGCCGCCGCATCCGCGCCATCGAACGTGAACACCGGGATCTTCATCCCCGTCAGCTTCTCGACATTGGCAATCGCTTCGGCATCGTCGTCGGTCACGAACGTGAACGCCCGGCCCGTCGCGCCCGCGCGGCCGGTGCGGCCGATGCGGTGGACGTAGTCGTCCGGATGCCACGGCGTGTCATAGTTGAACACGTGGCTCACGCCCTTCACGTCAAGCCCGCGCGCGGCGACGTCGGACGCCACGAGGATCGAGATCACGCCGTCCTTGAACTTCTGCAGCTCGGCATTGCGCGCGTTCTGGTCCATGTCGCCATGGATCTCGCCCGCCGAAAAACCGCTCTGCTGCAGGCTCTTGGCCAGCTCGCGCACCGTTGTCTTGCGGTTGGCGAAGATGATCGCGGTGCCGACATTGTCAGTGCGCAGCAGGTGCCGCAGCGCCTCGCGCTTGCCGCGCGTCGAAACCTGGATCTTGTGCTGGGCAATATTGGTGTTGTTCGAAGCGGGCCGCGCCACCTCGATGCTTTTCGGATTGCTGAGGAACTTGTCCGCCAGCTTCTTGATCACCGGCGGCATCGTCGCCGAAAACAGCAGCGTCTGGCGGTTCGGGGGAAGCTTGGAACAGATCGTCTCGATATCCGGGATGAACCCCATGTCGAGCATGCGGTCCGCCTCGTCGATCACCAGCAGGCTGCAGCCGTTGAGCATGATCTTGCCGCGCTCGAACAAGTCCATCAGGCGGCCCGGCGTCGCGATCAGCACGTCCACGCCGTCCTGCAGCGCCTTCACCTGATCGCCCATCTGCACGCCGCCGATCAGCAACGCCATCTTGAGATCATGGTTCTTGCCGTACTTCTCGAAGTTCTCCGCCACCTGCGCCGCCAGTTCGCGCGTCGGCTCAAGGATCAAGGAGCGCGGCATCAGCGCGCGGCGGCGGCCATGCGCCAGAATGTCGATCATCGGCAGCACGAAGCTGGCCGTCTTGCCCGTCCCCGTCTGCGCGATGCCGATGATGTCGCGCATCATCAGCACGGAGGGGATGGCCTGCGCCTGAATCGCAGTGGGCGTATCGTAGCCGGCGTCGAGAACCGACTGGAGCAATTCGTCAGACAGGCCGAGATCGGCAAATTTCATGAGGTTTGGTGATCCGATCAGCAGGTGCGCACTGGGATGGTCCGGCGCGCCGAAAGCCCGGCCTTGGAGGCCCGCCTTCGTGAGCCCGCGCCTAGTCCCAAACGAGCGCGAAAGTCAAGGAAAGTGGTTACGGACCCGCGCCGTTTCGGCTCAGTTGCCTTCCACCGGAACATATTCGCGCACGTCCTTCAGCTTGCAGGTCGTCCCCGCACGCGAATGGATCGCATCGCGGCCCACGCAAAGCTGCCCGTCCGGCGTCTTCGACATGTAGAAGCCAAGGTAGAAATCGCGCGCGCTGCAAGCCTTTTCCAGCCCTGCTGCCAGCATCCGCCGGTCGCGCATATAGAACATCAGCCGCCCGTCCGTCACCGGCTGCACGGCGGCGATGCCCGCTGCCGGCATGCATTTGCCCGCCTTGCGTTCGCGCACCCGCACCGATGTGCTGCGGGGCTGCGGCACCATGGGCTGCACGATGGGCTGCATCGGCTGCATCGGCATCACTTGCGGGGCCAGCGCATCGCGCCCCGGATCGCGCGGCGTCACGCGGATGATCACGCGCTGCTCGATCCGCACCTGATCCCACACATCGGGGCTGAACGGATTGATGCCCGCGGCCGTGCCTTGCGGGCTCACCAGCAGCGGCGCGCCGGAAGGAATCGCCGCCGCCGCCCACACCTCATCGCCGCCCGCCGCATCTTCCAGCGGCGCGAACGCGATGGAATCCGCAGGAAATCCCGGCAGGACAAGGGCGATGCTCGCAAAAAGATCGAGGAACGTCGTCATGGCGGCAGCTAATGCAGTTTGGTCCCTCGTTCCAGATCCCTGAAGCGTTCGTGTTGCCAGCCCCGCAAGCGGCCCGGCCAAGAATCGCTTTTCCCTGTTAACATTGGTGCTTGAACCCCCGCTTAACCCGCCTTCATGAAAAAATGAATTGCCCACAGCGCCCTGCCGGGATTAGCCCGATGCTTGATGCCTAGCCCTGATCATTCCGACTTCATCGCCGCCGCCACTGCGCTGCTCTCTCCGCGTGGGTTCACCGCCGATGCCGATCTGATGGCCCCGTGGCTGACGGACTGGCGCGGGCGCTTCACCGGCCGCGCGCTGGGCATGGCCTCGCCCGCTTCCACCGCCGAGGTTTCCGCACTGATGAAGCTGTGCGCGCAGCACCGCGTGCCCGTGGTGCCGCAGGGCGGCAACAGCGGCATGTCCGGCGGAGCCACGCCCGATACCGGCGGCGAGGCCCTGCTGCTCAGCCTGCGCCGCATGAACGCGATTCTCAGCCTCGATGCCGAAAACCGCATGGTCACCGCCGAAGCCGGCCTCGTCCTGCAAACCCTCCACGAAGCCGCCGCCAAGGCGGACTTGCGCTTCCCCCTCACGCTCGGCGGCAAGGGCTCGGCCACCATTGGCGGCCTCATCTCCACCAATGCCGGGGGCACGCAAGTCCTGCGCCACGGCACGATGCGCGCCTCGGTGCTCGGGCTCGAAGCGGTCATGGCCGATGGCGCCGTGCTGGATACGCTCACCCCGCTCAAGAAGGACAACCGCGGCTTCGATCTCAAGCAAGTGCTGATCGGCTCGGAAGGCACGATGGGCATCGTCACCGCCGCCACCTTGCGGCTGGAGCCGGCCATCGCGGGCCGCGCCGTGCTCTGGGCTGGCCTTGCCTCCCTGCCCGATGCCCGCGCGCTGCTGCTCCACGCCGAAGCGCATTCCGGTGCCGCGCTCGAAGGGTTCGAAGTCCTGCCCCAGCACTCGCTCGAAGCGGTCTGCGCCTATCTCCCTTCCGCCCGCCCCCCGCTGGCTGAGCCGCACGCCTGGCACGCCCTCATCGAACTCGTCGCCACCAGCGAGGCCGAAGCCGCCACCCTGCCCGAACGCGCCGAAGCCCTGCTCGCCTCCGCCTTCGAAGCGGGCCTCATCGCCGATGCCACCATCGCCGCGAGCGAAGCCTCGGCCGAAGCCTTCTGGACCCTGCGGGACAGCATCGCCCCTGCCGAACGCGCGCTCGGCCCCGCCGTGCAGCACGATATCAGCGTGCCCACGCAGCGCATGCCCGCCTTCGTCGAATCCACCATTCCGCTGATCGAGGCCGCGTGGCCCGGCACCCGCGCGGTCGGCTTCGGCCACCTTGGCGATGGCAACATCCACTTTCACGTGATCGCGCCTGAAGGCGTGCACCCGGCCACCTGGCAGTCCACCGATGCCAAGGCGATCAGCGCGCAAGTCCATGATCTCGTGACACAGTGGGGCGGCTCGATTTCCGCCGAACACGGCATCGGCCAACTCAAGCGCGACGAACTCGCCCGCCTCGGCGATCCGGTCGCGCTCGCGCTGCTGCGCCAGATCAAGGCCGCGCTCGATCCGCACGGCCTGCTGAACCCGGGGAAGTTGATCTAGGCACGGCGAGTGGCCGGGAACGTCGCGGACTATGACAACCGTGTTGCAGGTGCTCTTGCGCAGCACTCGCACAATCCCTAAACGGCCCGCTCCCGCCGCAATACCGCGCGTCATGGCGCGTCTGGGCGATCAGTCTGACGGAGAAGAGTCCATGGCCAGCGCGCCGCAATCCCTGCCCCTGTTCTACAACGATCTCGTGCCGCTCAACTTGCGCGATCACGCGAACTGGAAGGCCCGCGCGGCCGACAAGGCGACCTGGATGGTCGGCCAGCACGCCGTGCCGCTGACGGTCGAGGAATTTCCGCAGGCCGCGCGCCATTTCCCGATCATCTTCGCTTCGGGCGAAAACCCGGTGCCGCTGGCGCTGATGGGTCTGAACGAAGGCATCAACGTGTTCGTCGATGCGGAAGGCAATGTCGCGCCGGGCGCTTATGTCCCCGCTTATGCGCGCCGCTACCCCTTCCTCCTCGCCAAGCTGACGCCGGAGACCACCGACCTGTCGCTGTGCTTCGATCCCAGCTCGGGCCTGCTCGGCGATTTCGCCGAGGGCGAGGCAATGTTCGCTGGTGAAGAACCCTCCGAAGCCACCCGCAACGTGCTCCAGTTCTGCGAGCAGTTCGAGCAGGCGGGCCAGCGCACGCAGGCTTTCGTGGAAGAACTGACCAAGCACGATCTGCTGATGGACGGCGAAGCCGCGATCCAGCAGGCCGGTGTCGAACAGCCGTTCGTCTATCGCGGCTTCCAGATGGTCAATCAGGAAAAGCTGCGCGACATGCGCGGCGATGTCCTGCGCGGCTGGGCACAGAGCGGCCTGCTGCCGCTGCTCTATGCGCACGTGTTCTCGCTCGATCTGATGAGCACGATCTTCGGCAAGCAAGTGGAACAGGGCGTCGGCCCCACCCCGCAGCTGCCGACGTTCTGAAGCACCAGTAATACTGATTGGATAAGGGGATAGCGGGGTAGCACCATATCGGAGGGCAAAAGCCCTTGCGCTGGCGCGGCCTCCCCCTTATCTTCCGTAAGTCGCTCCGGTGCTCCCCTCATGGCCCGGCGCGGCAGGTGCACTTCGGTGCACCTCCTCCCTGAACCTTGGCCACCAGGAGCGTGCTCCTGGTGGTTTTTTCTTGATTTGAAAAGCTTAGCGCAGAAAAGCGGGCGTAATCACTCCGCCGCAGCGCGCCACAACCCGCGTTCGCGGCCCAGATCCGCCACCGCAATCGCCATGCGCTGAACCAGCGCGGCCACCACCTCGATCGTCGCACCAAGGCCCGGCCCGGGCTCTGCCATCGCCGCATCGAGATAGACGCGCCGGTCGATTTCCAGCTGCAGGCAATTGATTCCGGCGGTGCGCCGCGCGTGGCGCTCCAGCACATAGCCCCCGGCATAGGGCCGATTGTGCGCCGCCAGCCGCTGTGCCTGCCCCAACGCGGCAAAGGCTTCGGCCACCAGCGCGCCGTCGCACGCCGCGCCAAACCGGTCGCCCACCACGAACTGCGCCGAAGGTTCGCCCGCACGCGCGGGCAGCGGCGGCATCGAATGGAGATCGATCAGCAGCACCGCCCCCCAGCGCGCCCGCACGCCTTCCAGCAGCGCAGCGAGCGCCGAATGATAAGGCTCATGCACGCCGGCGATCCGTGCGGCGAGTTCGTGGTGCGCGATCGGCCGCTTCCACAGTTCGCCCAGCCCCGGCAGCCGTCGCGGCACGAGGCCCAGCCCGCTGCGCGCGCGCCGCCCGGATGATGGCGGCAGCACAGGCCCGGCATCGGGCGCGCCGCCGCCGATCATGTCCCAGTCGACATCGTCGCTCGCCCGGTTGAGATCGATCATCGCGCGCGGCGCATGGGCCACCAGCAGCGCCGCCCCGGTCCGCTCAGCCACCGCGCGGCCGACCAGATCGACCAGCCGGTCCTCCAGCCGTGGCGCGCTGAACGCGGGTTGGCGCATGTGCGAAACCAGCGCCTGCGGATAGCTGCGCCCCGCATGGGGCACCGCGATCACCACCGGCACCGGCGAGGGATCGTGGCCCCACACGGTGAACGCGGGCGTCCCTTCCAGCCCGGGGACAAACCCACCGCTGACGGGGACTGCACTGCCGTGCGCAGGCGATTCGCTCTGCGACGCGAAGGTTCGGTTCATGCGCAAAGGCTGCCGGGGTTTGGCGCGCATGTCAAAGTGCTCCATAAGACGCGGAAAGATAGGCGCCGATCTGGACGGAATCTTAACCTGCGCGGGTGTAGGCCCGCCGGGAGACAGGATGCCGAAAACGACGGCTGACGGGCGCAAAGACCAGGCAGACTGGCAAGACGAGCGAAGGTGACCATGATTCGAATCCTCCTGGCCGAAGACGAAGAAGCGATGCGCACCTACCTTGCTCGCGCGCTCGAAAACGCCGGTTATGAAGTCGTGTCCGTCGATCGCGGCACCGAAGCCGTGCCCCTGCTCGAAACACAGCACTTCGATCTGCTGCTGTCAGACATTGTCATGCCGGAAATGGACGGAATCGAGCTGGCGCAGCGCTGCGCGGAGATCAGCCCGACCACCAAGGTCATGTTCATCACCGGCTTCGCCGCAGTCACCCTCAAGGCCAACCGCGAAGCGCCGAGCGCGCGCGTGCTGTCGAAGCCCTTCCACTTGCGCGATCTCGTGCTCGAAGTGGAACGCGTGTTCGCCGATTCTCCGATGACTGGCAACTTGCGCTGAAGGTACGCCAAAACCCCCTTGCCAGCCCCGCCGCCCCCGGCTAATGGGCTGCCTCTCCGGACCGCTGACAGCTTCCGGAAAATCGATGGTGCGGGCGTATAGCTCAGTGGTAGAGCACTATGTTGACATCGTAGGGGTCGCAAGTTCAATCCTTGCTACGCCCACCATCGCTTAGAAAACCCCGCTTCGGCGGGGTTTTTTCATGCCGTCGCCGCAGCAGCCGCTTCAAGCGCTTTCCGGACTTGCTGCCGATAGGTCTTGGCCAGAGCGGTCGGCTCGACAAACTTTACCCGCCGGTCCGTCTGATCAACGCGAAGTTCGATCAACCCCTTGTCCCGCAAACCAATCAACCGGCGATAAGCCGTGGTTCCGGACGCGCCGGCCATGCCGTTCATGACCGCGCTTACGGGAATATCCTCGCCCGCGTGCCAAAGGATGATCAGGTTGCGAAGCAGGCATTCTTCGTCAGCGGACATTGCGTCGAAGGGCGAGAGGCCGCGAATGGCTTCGAGGAGGTTCAGGAGTTTGATGTCTGCGGGGAGTGTTCGCGGCATGCTCAAGCTCCGAAGGTCGTAAATCTGAACACCTGAGTCGCGTAGCGCGCCAGTCCGTTACGTAATGCAGCCATTCTCACTAGCTGAAAGGGCTTATTTTCAGAAATGAAATTATTTTGCATGGTGCACGGGGTCTGGTTACACGCTGACCCCGGACTGTCAATTATGCGCCATGCCTCCTGAAGCATGGCTGGGACGATCGGAAAATCTGACTTTCCCGTCCGCAGCCAGGCCTTTTGGCAAGAGAGGGTAAAGCCATATAATGCCGCTGAAATATGCTCAGATCCTGAAGAATTTGGGCATCGTTCTCCTCATATCGGTCGGCTGGCTTCTGATCACCGACTTCAACGATCAGATATTTGGCCGCTTTGCGCATTCGATCAGGGCGCATTGGATTTTCCTCCCGGCAGGTTTCCGGCCGATCATTATCCTGTTGTTTGATCAAGTGGGCGCGGTTGGGCTGGTCCTGGGCGGATATCTGACCGTGATGGACACCACCGGCGGTGATCAGGCCCACGCGGTGACGCTCTCGCTCATTCTTGGCATCACGCCTTGGCTTGCCGTCAGACTGGGCAAGCGCATGATGGCAATTCCGAACAATCTGGCCGGCCTGAAGCCAAGGCAAATCGTGACGATCTGCACCTTGTGTTCGGTTTTCAACGCCCTCACGTTGAATGGCTACCTCTGGTACGCCGGCAAGCTCAGCGGCGATTTTATCCAGATCGGGACTGTCTTTGTCGGCGACCTTGTCGGCTCAGCCATCGTCATGTTTGCGCTGTCGACGATCCTTGTGTTCGTCCTTCCCCGGCGGCCTTAGTGCGCGGTTCCGCAGAGGTTTTTTACGGCGTAATCGGCGCGTGAACAAAAAAACACCCGGCCCCGTTCAAGGGCCAGGTGTAAGTGTCTAGCAGCCAAAGCGCGGAGGATTTAGCTACCTAGGGTCGCCGACGAGCACTGCCAACGCTGCGAGGCGCTGTCAATATGTTTTCAAAAATGAAAATATATTGACAGCGCCTCGCGGGAAGGACTTGGTGCCCCGTGAGGAGATGGCCACGCCGGTCTGGCACCCAAAGCGCTTTCATTCTTGCAAATAATTTGTTCTGACCATTGCTCAACCGCGCTCGTGCGCATGAAGACGGCTCGGCGCCAATCCCGGCTGTAGGAAAGCTGGGCCTCACGTCACGCCCAGCATCACTTCAAAAACCCCGCTACGGCGAGGCTTTCTGCTGCCCTCGCTCCATTCCCGCGAGCAGTTCGTCCAGCGTTGGCCACAGCGTTCCTGCGCGCCCCATCGGCACTGCGTCGCGCGTGTAGTACCACCAGAAATAGCCGCCCACCCAGCGCGGACCCACTTTCGCCCGCAGCACCGGGTCCATCCGGTAATAGCGCCGGGCGATGCGCTGCTTCTCGGCCAGCCCCGGCTCCTTCGCCAGCCCATCCGCCACGCCTTGCGCGCCAATCTCGCCCATCCCAAGCTTCGCCTTGGGGAAAATCACCGCCAGTTCGCGGAATGCCGCCGCCAGATCGCGCGCGGCCGGTTGCTGCACCGGATCGCAGGCCGTCTCATACAGGCTGAGGAACACGTAATCGACGCCGACGCGCACCCGCTTGGGCATTGCCCGCGCATAGGCCAGCGTCGCTTCCCAGGGCTTGGCATAGCACTGCGGCCCCGCCCAGTAGTTCAGCGTCAGCGCCGTGGGCTTCCCCAATTCGCCGTGGATCACGTCGAACGCAGCCGCCACTTTGGCATCGATCTCGGCCTGGCTCTTGCCCAGCCACTCGCCGTTCACTTCGTTGCCGATTTCCCACAGGTCGACGCTATCCTTGAACGCCGCGCCAAACGTGCGCGCGCGCCGCGTCACGGCGGCCACGGAATATCCCGCCATCGCCTCGGAATCGATGAGTTCAGCCATCACATAAGCGGCGCCGCGCAAGTGGCTGATTGCGGCGGAATAGTCTCCCGGCGCCGTCCCGGGATCGAGCACCAACCGAACCGTCGGCACACTGGTATGCGCGCGCACCGCCGCGGTCAGCACCGCCAGCCGCGCGGTGGAATCGATGGTGATCCCGCGCATGGTGCCAGGTAGCGCGCGCCCCGCCGTCTTGGGCAGAGCCGCGTGGCCCCAGATCAGAGCCGCAGGGAGCGCAGCCGCACACAGCGAGAAGATCGCCGCCGCGCACCCGATCCGCCATATCAACCTGCCCATCCCGGCAGGCTACTCCCACATCAAGCCCGCCGCCAGACCGGCATCTGCACCGATCTGGCGGCAGTTTCAGCCTGAAGTTACTTGCCCTGCCAGTTCGGCTTGCGCTTCTCGGCAAACGCCAGCGCGCCCTCGCGCGCGTCGGACGAGGTGAACACCGGGGCGATATAGGCCTCCTGCTTGTCCCACATGTTTTCCTCGGTCCACTCATGCGAATCGCGCACGATGGCCTTGGAGGCGATCAGCGCCAGCGGGCCATTGGCCGCCACGCGCGCGGCCAGCGCCTTGGCCGCATCGAGCGAAGGCCCTTCGGTCAGTTCATTGATGAAGCCCAGCGCATAGGCGCGCTCAGCGTCGATGAAATCGCCGGTCAGCGCCAGTTCCATCGCGATGCGCGGCGGGATCTGGCGCGGCAGCTTGATCAGGCCGCCAGCCGCTGCCGCAAGGCCGCGCTTGGCTTCGGGAATGCCGAACTTCGAACCCTTGCTCGCCACGATGAGATCGCACGAAAGCGCCAGTTCCATGCCGCCCGCCAGCGCATAGCCATCGACCGCCGCGATGATCGGCTTCTTCGGCGTCCACTGCGAAAGCCCGCCGAAACCGCGACCCGGCACGCTCGGCCGCTCGCCGCGCAGAAAGCCCTTGAGGTCCATGCCGGAGCAGAACGTGCCGCCAGCGCCCGTCAGGATCGCACAGCGCAGATCGGTCTCGGCGTCGAGCCGGTCCATCGCGGCGGCAATGCCTTCGGCGGCGGCCTTGGTCATCGCATTCTTGGCATCGGGCCGGTTGATCGTGACGATCAGGACATTGCCATCGACTTCGGTCAGGACTTCAGGTGCATCGCTCACGGCATCTCTCCTCGCATGTGCGCTTAATCGCTTGGTTAAATGTCTAGAGCCCGCGCCTAGCCCCTGTCCAGACTGAAACCGCGCAAAATGCCGCTGCACCTGCCCTTTGGTGAAAGTCACCCGCTTGCGCACACGGAAGCGCCTGCTAAGGAACGGCAAATTTTGAACCCTCCCCGAGAAGGCACGCGAACCATGGCAAAGATCAAGGTGAAGAATCCTGTCGTCGAGCTCGACGGCGATGAAATGACGCGGATCATCTGGCAGTGGATCCGCGAACGCCTGATCCTTCCCTACCTCGATATCGATCTCAAGTACTACGACCTCTCGGTCGAGAAGCGCGACGAGACGGGTGACCAGATCACCATCGATTCGGCCAATGCGATCAAGCAGTACGGCGTCGGCGTGAAGTGCGCCACGATCACGCCGGACGAGCAGCGCGTCGAGGAATTCGGCCTCAAGAAGATGTGGAAGTCGCCCAACGGCACGATCCGCAACATCCTGGGCGGCGTCGTGTTCCGCGAACCCATCGTGATCCAGAACGTGCCGCGCCTCGTGCCCGGCTGGACCGATCCCATCGTCGTGGGCCGCCACGCGTTCGGCGATCAGTACAAGGCGACCGACACCCTGATCCCCGGCCCCGGCAAGCTGCGTCTGGTGTGGGACGGCGATGACGGCCAGAAGATCGATCTCGACGTGTTCGACTTCCCCTCGGCGGGCGTTGCCATGGCGATGTACAACCTCGACGATTCGATCCGCGATTTCGCCCGCGCTTCGCTGAACTACGGCCTCAACCTCGGCTGGCCGGTCTATCTCTCGACCAAGAACACCATCCTCAAGGCCTATGACGGCCGTTTCAAGGATCTGTTCCAGGAAGTGTTCGAAACCGAAGGCTTCAAGGAAAAGTTCGCCGCAGCCGATATCGTCTACGAACACCGCCTGATCGACGACATGGTCGCCTCGGCGCTCAAGTGGTCGGGCAAGTTCGTCTGGGCCTGCAAGAACTACGATGGCGACGTTCAGTCTGACACGGTGGCGCAGGGCTTCGGCTCGCTGGGCCTGATGACCTCGGTGCTGATGTCGCCCGACGGCAAGACCATCGAAGCGGAAGCTGCGCACGGCACCGTCACGCGTCACTACCGCCAGCACCAGCAGGGCAAGCAGACCTCGACCAACCCGATCGCCTCGATCTTCGCGTGGACGCGCGGCCTGATCTATCGCGGCAAGTTCGATGAGACGCCCGAAGTGGTGAAGTTCGCCGAAACGCTGGAGCGCGTGTGCATCGAAACCGTCGAAAGCGGCAAGATGACCAAGGATCTCGCGATCCTGATCGGCCCCAGCCAGCCCTGGCTGACGACCGAGAAGTTCTTCGAAGCCATCGTCGAAAACCTCGAAACCGCGATGGCTGCCAAAGCCTGACAAGTGCCGGGGGCGGGCCAGCCAGCCCGCCCCCGCTAGTTCGTAGGTCGGGGCGCTTCACCCCGATTTAACCAATTCTTGCGGAATTGCGCCGAATACGGCAGCGTAACACCGGAAAGGTGAACGCGTGTCGGCTTTAGTCGCGATTATCGCCATGTTCAGCGTCAGCGCGTTGGGGCTCCTCGCGCTGCTCGTCTACTGGCTGCGCCAGCGTGCGCAGCAGGCCCCGAAGCCGCGCAAGGCGAAAAAGCCGCGCCGCAGCAAGACCGCTGACAGCACCGCCGATGCCCTGCCGGAGCCTGAAGCAGACGCCGACGCAGCTCCGCTCAAACAAACCCGCAGCCGCCTGATCTCCGCCTCATCGCTTGCCGAAGCCGAAGCCGCCAACGCGCTGCCCGATCCGGACTATCCCGAAATCGAGCCCGAGCCAGCCGAACCGGAACTGCCCGCACCGATCACCGCCGCTGCCCGGCAGGCCATCGTGCTGCACCAGCATTTCCCCCCGCACCGCGCACCGCAGACGCGCAGCTGGTTTGGCGGCACACCCGTGCTCCCCGGCGCGGCGGACTGGCCCACGAATCCCGCCACCGGCAAGCCGCTGCACTTCCTCCTCCAGCTCGATCTCGCCGAAGTGCCGCCCGAAGCCGGTCTCGGCCTGCTCCCGCCAGAAGGCGCGCTTGCCGTGTTCCTCGACCTCGATTGGGGCGCGGGCGAGGTGTTCTGCGTGCTCCACGCCGCAGGCTATGCCGGAACCCCTTGGCGCGCGCTGGATGTGCCGCCTGCCCTCGCGATGGCCTATGGCGATGAAGCCGCGCTCGTCTGGCCCTGGGTGCTCACGCCCGAGCATGGGACGCAAGTCCTCCCCCGCTGGCCCTTCGCGCCCCGGCTGATCGCCCTGCCAGAAGCCGAAGCGCCCGAAGCAGAAGTGCGCGATTGGCCGCACCGCATCGAAACCGTGCGCGCCCTGCTCGATGCCCAAGGCGCCGAACCGCTCGCCCCCGCGCTCGACATTCCCGATTTCCACGGCGCCGACGGCCAAGGCTTCGAGCCGCTTTGGTACGGCTACCCGCAGGACTGGATCTCGGTCCAGATCGCCTGCGCCGCGCTGGTGCGTGAGGCAGACCGCGCCGCGCGCACCGTCCAGAATGATCCCTACCCCGGGCTGGATGAGGCCGAACGCGCTGCCCAGATTAAAACCGTGCGCGAGGAAGCGCAGGCCTGGTTCGATCACGCGCTAGCCAATCCTGCGCTCGCCCCGCTCGGCCCGCCGGTGCGCAAGGCCTTCTGGGACTGGCTTTCCACCCACCGCACGCTGGCCGAACGCGTGATGCCCGAAGCGGTCGAAGCCGCCATCGAAACCACGCTCCACGCCTCAGCCGAAGAAGCCGCCAAGCTGCCGGAAGACGTCATCGCCCGCGTGGCCTACCGCCACGCGCTGGCGATAGGCACCCCCGAAGGCGTGATCGCCCCGCCCCCGCCGCGCCTCCTCGCCCCCGCGAGCGGCACCAGCGACCTTGCGGCCACCCACCTCCTCCTGCTCGAACTGCCGGACAACCCCGCGCTCGGCCACCACTTCGGCGGCGGCGCGCTGCAATGGTGGATCACGCCGGACGATCTGGCGAACCGGCGGTTTGACGCCGTGGTGATGACGCGGGCGGGGTGAGAGGCTGGCTAGGCGGAACTCATGGGGCTGTATTTCATGTTCACCCTATTTGCGGACATGAACGTTATAGTTTACAACACGCTATGTTCGACCTCTTACTGATAGCATTCGCGCTCGCTGTTCCGGCCGGTTTTGCGGTTTTGGCCGTCAGATCTAGGTCATGGTTGACCCGCATCGCGCTTGTTGCAGTTAGCTTGTTGCCCCCAACTATCGAGTTCTATGCACTGATCTGGTATCGGCAGACTTTCGTCCAGCTGCCCCCGGGAGTGGAAGCTAAGACTCGTGCATTCACAGCCGGGATCTGCCAGTTGCAAACATTCGTCGCATTAGTAGTCGTGGTTATTATTCTCCTGATCGCGTCAATTCGATCTCTTGGGCGCAGAGGCAGCTAACCACCAAAAACGGCTACCTGATCCGCAACATTTAGCCGCCCCTCACACCACCAGCCGCTCTTCCAGCCGCGCCACCAGCGCCGCATCCGCGCCCAGCACCGCTTCGGCATAAGCCTCGAACGTCCCGTGCTCGCGCTCCATCGCGGCGAAGGCGCTTTCCAGAAACTCCGGCTGGACCGACATGATCGTGCGCAGCGCCGCATCGTCCATCTTCGGCCCAAAGCTCGCGCGCACGCTCACCGCCGCCGCCGCGATCCGCGCTTCGGAATTGCCCGCCGTGTTGGTCAGGAGGTAGTCCGCCATCACGTCATCGGGATGCACGCCCATCAGCCGGTGGACCACCGCTGCGCCCACGCCGGTGCGGTCCTTGCCCGCAAAGCAGTGCAGCAGGCTCGGCCCATGATCTTCGGCCAGCGTCTGGAGATAGAGCCGGTAGGTGCCCACCAGCACGGGGCGAAACGGCAGCCGCGCATAGAGCTTCACCATCGAGGCCCGCGCGTGCTCCGCCGTCCGCACCCCGTCGGCGGCCTCGTCGTGCACCGCTTTGCCGCGCTCGCTCGCGGTCTCGCCGGGGTGGAACACCACGTGCCCGGCAAATTCCTCGTGGCGCAGGCAGGGGTATTCCGCCCGCTCGCTATCACCGCGCAGGTCGATCACCTTGGCGATGCCCAGCGCGTGGACCGCCTCCAGATCATCCGCCGTCGCGCCGAAGTGATGGCCCGAACGCCACAGTTGCCCCGTGCGCAGCGTGCCGCCCCGCGCCTGATAGCCGCCATAATCGCGAAAGTTGTGAATGCCGCTCAGCGGCAGAACCCGGTTTTCCATGGGACGCGTCTTTGTCAGATCAGCCGCGCCATGGCCACACCTCACGCAAAGCCAGCGCTGAGAAACCGCTCCGCACAGCCCGCCAGCATGGCGCTGCCCAGCGGCATCACGCTTTCATCCAGCATCATCCGCGTCGAATGGATCGAACAGCAGCTTTTCCAGTCCGCCCCTTGCGGCGCCACGCCGAGGAAGAACATCGCCCCCGGCGTCTGCTCCAGCACATAGGCAAAGTCCTCCGCGCCCATGATCGGGTGCGCCAGCCGGTGGAAACGCCCCTCTCCTCCCAGTTCCTCGGCCACCATGGCCCCCAGATCGACCGCGCGCGCATCGCACACCGTCACCGGGAAGCCCGGCGTGATCACCGTCGTCGCGGTCAGCCCATGCGCCGCGGCAATATGCTCCGCCAGCTTCGGCAGCGCCTCATGCAGCTTCGCGCGGCTGGCTGCCGAAAGCGTGCGGATCGTGCCCAGCAGGTGCGCCGTATCGGGGATCACGTTGTAGGCCGTCCCCGCCGCGATCTTGGAAACCGTCGCCACCACCGGATCGGCCACGGAAAACTTGCGCGTCACCATCGCCTGAAGGGCGCTCACGATCTCGCAGGCCACCGGAATGGGGTCGAGCGTATCGTGCGGCATCGAGGCATGGCCGCCATCGCCCGCCACGGTGATCTCGAAGCGGTCCGCCGAAGCCAGCAGCGGCCCCGCCTTCCCCGCGATCATCCCGTGCGGGCTGTTGGGCATGATGTGCAGCGCAAAGGCCGCGTCCGCGCGCGGTTCCAGCAGTCCGTCGTCGATCATGAACCGCGCGCCGTGGTGCCCTTCCTCGCCCGGCTGGAACATGAACTGCACTTCGCCCGCCAATGTCTCCGCCCGCGCACAGAGCAGTTCCGCCGCCCCCGCCAGCATCGCGGTATGCGCATCGTGCCCGCAGGCATGCATCCGCCCGGCAAACTGCGAGGAAAATTCCAGCCCCGTCTCCTCGGGCATTTCCAGCGCGTCCATATCGCCCCGCAGCAGCACCCGTCGCCCGCTTCCCGCGCCGCCTTTCAGGGTCGCCACCAGCCCGGTCGTCGAAGACCCCTCGCGCCATGTCAGCGGCAGATGCGCCAGCGCGGCACGCACTTTTGCCGAAGTCAGCGGCGTGTGCAGCCCCAGCTCCGGCTCGGCATGGATCGCCCGCCGCAGTGCCGTGATCTGCGGCTCAAGGGTGCGGGCCTGCTCCAGCAGATCGGCATGCAGCATGGGGGGCTCCTGTCGGTTAAAGTGCGCATACCATAAGCCGCCCGCCGCACTGCTGTCGAGGTTCCCCCTTGCACAGGCGCGCGCAGGTGTTTAATCGCTCGATTAACGCATTTGGGAGAGAGTCCATGGCCGAAGCCTATATCATCGATGCCGTCCGCACCCCGCGCGGGGTTGGCAAGCCCGGCAAGGGCGCGCTGTCGCACCTGCACCCGCAGCACCTCGCCGCCACGGTCATGAAGGCCATCGCAGAGCGCAACAACCTCGATACCGGCACGGTGGACGACATCATCTGGTCGACCTCGTCGCAGGTCGGCAAGCAGGGCGGCGATCTCGGCCGCATGGCCGCGCTCGCAGCAGGCTTCAACATCACCGCCAGCGGCACCACGCTCGACCGGTTCTGCGGGGGCGGCATCACTTCGGTGAACCTTGCGGCGGCCACGGTCATGTCCGGCATGGAAGATTGCGTGATCGCCGGCGGCACCGAAATGATGAGCTTCACCGCCGCCAACGCTGCGGCCGAAGCCAACGCCGGCTTCCCGCCGCGCCTGATGGGTTCGGGCAACAAGGCGCTCGATGAACTGCACCCGCAATCGCACCAGGGCATCTGCGGCGATGCCATCGCCACCATCGAGGGCATCTCGCGTGAGGCGCTCGACGCCCTCGCCCTCGTCAGCCAGCAACGCGCCGACGTGGCGATCAAGGAAGGCCGCTTCAACAAGTCGGTCGTGCCCGTGCTCAATGAAGACGGCACCGTTGCGCTCGATCACGAAGAGTTCCCCCGCCCCGAAACCACCGCTGAAGGCCTCGCCAGCCTCAAGCCCGCGTTCACCGGGATGCTCGATTTCGATCTCGGCGGCGGGATGACCTTCCGGGGGCAGATCAACCGCCGCTACCCGGATGTGGACATCAAGCCCGTCCACCACGCGGGCAATTCCTCGGGCGTGGTCGATGGTGCCGCCGCGCTCCTCATCACTTCGCCCGCCTATGCCGAAAAGCATGGCCTGAAGCCGCGCGCGCGCATCGTCGCTTATGCCAATCAGGGCGATGATCCCACGCTGATGCTCAATGCGCCGGTCCCGGCCGCCAAGAAGGTCCTCGCCAAGGCGGGCCTGACCAAGGAAGACATCGACGTCTGGGAAATCAACGAAGCCTTCGCCGTCGTCGCTGAAAAGTTCATCCGCGATCTGGATCTCGACCGCGCCAAGGTGAACATCAACGGCGGCGCAATGGCGCTCGGCCACCCGATCGGCGCGACCGGCTCGATCCTCATCGGCACCGCGCTCGATGAACTCGAACGCTCAGGCGGCCGCTACGGCCTCGTCACGATGTGCGCCGCGGGCGGCATGGCCCCCGCGATCATCATCGAACGCATCTGATCCGATAAGGCCCCTGCGCAAGCGGGGGCCTCGTCCTCCCTAAGCCCGCTTGCCGACCCGCGCGCTCACCTGTAGAGCGCGCGGCTAATCCTGTTTGACTGCTTGCCCAAGGACCACCGATGGCCGCTCAATACGCCTACGTCATGAAGAACATGACCAAGACCTTCCCCGGCGCGCCCAAGCCGGTGCTGAGCAACATCAGCCTGCAGTTCTATCAGGGTGCCAAGATCGGCATCGTCGGCCCCAACGGCGCGGGCAAGTCCACGCTGATCAAGATCATGGCCGGGATCGACAAGGACTACACCGGCGAAGCCTGGCCGGGCGAAAACATCACGGTCGGCTATCTCGAGCAGGAACCCCAGCTCGACAACACCAAGACCGTGCTCGAAAACGTCAAGGACGGCGCGCGCGCCACGGCGGACATGGTCGAGCGGTTCAACCAGATCGGCATGGAAATGGCCGAGGAAGACGCCGACTTCGACGCGCTCGGCGCCGAGATGGCCGAACTGCAGGACAAGATCGACGCGGTCGATGGCTGGACGCTCGACAACCAGCTCGAAATCGCGATGGAAGCGCTGCGCTGCCCGCCGGGCGATTGGCCGGTGGACAACCTCTCGGGCGGTGAAAAGCGCCGCATCGCGCTCACCCGCCTGCTGATCCAGAAGCCCTCGATCCTGCTGCTCGACGAACCGACCAACCACCTCGATGCCGAAAGCGTCAACTGGCTGGAAAACCACCTCAAGGAATATGCCGGCGCGGTGCTGATGATCACCCACGACCGCTACTTCCTCGATAACGTCGTCGGCTGGATCCTCGAACTCGATCGCGGAAAGTACTTCCCCTACGAAGGCAACTACTCGACCTACCTCGAAGCCAAGGCCAAGCGGCTCGAACAGGAAGAGCGCGAGGACACCTCCAAGCAGAAGGCGATCAAGGACGAGCTCGACTGGATTCGTGCGGGCACCAAGGGCCGCCAGACCAAGAGCAAGGCGCGCATCAAGGCGTTCGACCAGCTGGTGGAATCGGCTGAAAGCCGCGTGATCAACAAGGCCCAGATCGTCATCCAGGTGCCCGAGCGCCTCGGCGGCAAGGTGATCGAGGCCAAGAACATCTCCAAGGCCTATGGCGACAAGCTCCTGTTCGAGAACCTCTCGTTCCTGCTCCCGCCGGGCGGCATTGTCGGCGTGATCGGACCGAACGGCGCGGGCAAGTCCACGCTGTTCAAGCTGATCACCGGGCAGGAACAGCCCGACAGCGGCACGATCGAGATCGGCCAGACTGTGCGCCTCGGCTATGTCGACCAGAGCCGCGACCACCTCGATCCGAAGAAGAACGTCTGGGAGGAAATCTCTGACGGGCTCGATTACATGAAGGTCAACAAGCAGGACATGAGCACCCGTGCTTATGTCGGCGCGTTCAACTTCAAGGGTCAGGACCAGCAGAAGAACGTCGGCAAGCTTTCGGGCGGTGAACGCAACCGCGTGCACATCGCCAAGATGCTGAAGCAGGGCGGCAACGTCCTCCTGCTTGACGAGCCGACCAACGACCTCGACGTCGAAACCCTACGCGCGCTCGAAGAAGCCATCGAGAACTTCGCGGGCTGCGCCGTGGTCATCAGCCACGACCGCTTCTTCCTCGATCGCCTCGCCACCCACATCCTCGCGTTCGAAGGCGACAGCCACGTCGAATGGTTCGAAGGCAACTTCGAAGCCTATGAAGAAGACAAGCGCCGCCGTCTGGGCGATGCCGCAGACCGCCCGACGCGTCTGGCCTACAAGAAGCTGACGCGCTGACGTCACGCCATTCGTTCATGTTCAAAGGCCTGAACATGAACGGATGATCCTGTCTTGGTTCAGCCATATGACAGGCCCCGTGGTATAGCCCGGTTGCATCGGAGCCCGCGAATGAGTCGCGGCCCAATGCAACCGGAGCCGGGACCATGGCCGCCAAGTTCATTCTGAAGAGCAGCGCTTCCGCCCTCATCGCCTTCGCGCTCGGCACAGCAGTCCTGCTGTCTAACGCCGCGAGCGCGCAGGAGCGCGATCAGCGCGGCCCCCGCGGGGGCGAACGCGTCGAACGTTCCGTCCCGGCACCGGCCCGAGCACAGGCCCCGGCATGGCAGGGCCGCTCCCCAGCCGCCAATCCTCAGCCGAGCTGGAACAACCGCCCCAATGGCAGCGGCTTCGGCGGCGGTTATCAGGCCAGCCAGACGCCGCGTCCTGCCAATCCGGGCAACTGGAACCGTGACCGCGAACGCGGTGATCGCGGCAACGGCGCCAGCCCCATCGGCCAGCCCACCAATAGCCGCCCGGCCTGGACCTACAACGGCGCGCAGGGCAGCTATCAAGGCAGTCAGGCTCCTCGGCCCGGCACCACCACTGGCACGGGCGCTGGCACTCCGGCATGGGGTGGGCGCAACCCCACCTACAGCGATCCCGCGCGCGGCCAGCAAGGCGGCCGCGACCGGGATGCGCGGGGCAACGACGGGCGCGGTAACGAAGGGCGCAGCTGGACCGACCGCGGCAACCGGGACCGCGATGGCAACTTGAACCGCGACCGTGATCGGGACCGAGACCGAGACCGAGACCGAGACCACGACTGGCGCCGCAACAACAACAGCCAGTGGGGCGGCAACTGGAACTCGAACGGCTCGCGCGATTGGCAGCGTGACCGCGATGGCTGGCGCGGAAACGGCTGGAACAACAACCGCTGGGCCAACAACGATTGGCGCGGCAATGACTGGCGCGGCAACCATTGGGGCAACAACGGCGGGCGCGGCTGGGACCGCGATGGCTGGCGCCGCAACAACCGCTACGACTGGTCCGGCTGGCGCAGCCGCAATCGCAGTTCCTTCAGCCTCGGGTTCTATTACGCGCCGTGGCAGGGCTACAACTACAGCCGCTTCGATATCGGCGTGGTCATCGGCCAGCCGTTCTACGAGCAACGCTACTGGCTGGCAGACCCCTGGGCCTATCGCCTGCCCCCGGCAGACGGCCCCTACCGCTGGGTGCGCTATTACAACGATGCGCTGCTCGTCGATATCTACTCGGGCGAAGTGGTCGACGCGGTCTACGACATCTTCTGGTAAATCGTGCGTCAGGCCGGGGGAGCGCTCAGCGCTTCCCCGGCCGCCCCTCGGCAGCCCACACGATCCGCCCGGAAGCATCCGCCGCCGCTTCGGTCAGCGCAATGAAGAAGCGGTTGAAATCAGCCGCCGCCTGCCAATCGACCGGGGTCGAAAGGTCGTCCGCCGGGTGGTGATACCGCCGCTCGTACCAGTCCCGGTACCTCGCCCTTGAACTCGCATCATACGTGGCGAACACAAAGCTCGCTCCCGGCACCCCCGCTTCCATCAGCGGCCAGTTGTCCGAACGGCGCAGCAGGTTGCGTTCCGGCTCGGGGTCTTCCTGCACCGCAATGCCGCGCGCGCTGGCCACCTGCCGCACCAAATCGCCCAGCGAGCTTTCCTTCAGGCCATGCACCGTCATCAATTTGAGCGGATAGAGCGGCCGCACCTGATCGAGATTGATCACCGCCGCCAGCGAAGCCAATGGCACGGTCGGATGATCCACAAACCAGCGCGAGCCCCACAGCCCCTTCTCCTCGCCCGTGAACACCGCAAACAGTACGGGCCGCTTCAGCCCCCTGCCCGCGCGCATCGCGGCAAACTGCTCCAGCAGCGCGACATAGGCCGCATCATCGAGCGTCCCGTTATAGAGCCCGTCGCCCGCCACCGGCTCGCCCCGGCCATAGCCATCGAGGTGCGCCGCGATCACGATCACCTGATCCGCCAGCGCCGGATCGGTGCCCGGCAACAGGCCCAGCACATTGGCCGATCGCGTTTCGCGCCGCACCACGGTGAGCCGCGCAGAGGCCGCGCCCAGTTCCACGCGCGGCAAGTCCGCCCCCGCCGCGCCTGCCTTCAGGATCTCCCCGGCCCGCGCGGTCAGCCGCGCCAGCGCATCGGGATTGAGCACGCCCTGCACAAACGGCGCGCCCACCTTGGCCTTCACCGCTTCTGCCAGCGGCATCACGCTGCGCGAATAGGCGAACGGCCAGCGGATCGGTTCGCCCGGCAGCCCGGGCGCGGCAATCAGCAGCAGCCCCGCCGCGCCTGCCGCCTGCAGCGCCTTCGCCCGGTCAAACCCGTTCAGCCGCGCGGGTGCCGGGCGGCCATAGCAGACCACCAGCTGCCCTCGCACATCGCCGATCTCGTCCGCGCCGCAATAGCCCCGAAACGTCACCGCCGCTGCCAGCGCGCCGGGCGTCGCGGCAGAGGGTGCAAGCTGCACCTCGCGGTTGAAGCGCAGCCGCGTGCCGCCGATCACCAGTCGCGAACGCGCCTCATCCAGCCGCAGGTCTTCGAACGCAATGCTCTGGAACCAGCTGCCGTTCTCCCCCGCAGGCTGCAGCCCGGCCTCGGCAAAGCGCTTCGCCACCACTGCCGCCGCGCGGTCATAGCCCGGCGATCCGGTATCGCGGCCCTCCATCGCATCGGAGGAAAGCTCCTCCGTCAGCGCCCACCATGCGCGCGTTTCAGCGTCGGGCGCGGCATCGCGGGCGAGAGCCGCCGCCCCGCCCAGCGCCAGCCATCCGGCTGCGAGCCATCCCAGCCATGTCAGACCCTTGCCGCGCATCCCTGTCTCCCCCGGCCTATGCAGCCCCGCCCAGCCTAAGAGAATGAGTAGTTCTGTCCACCGCGATTGCGTTCATACCTTCGCCCATTCACACGCACTGCCGGGAGCCGCCCATGCCCAAAGCCAGCCCGCAGCCCTCAGCCCCTCGTCCTCACGCCCCCGATACATCGCCGATCCCGATCCGCAATTTCACCAAGGACCGCTACGTCGCGCGCGAATGGATGGAGCGCGAGCGTGACCGCCTCTGGGCGCGGACCTGGCTCGTCGCCGGGATCGCCGCCGATGTCGCCGCGCCGGGGCAATACGTCACGTTCGAGATCGGCGCGGAAAGCCTGCTCATCGCGCGCGGCACCGATGGCAATTTGCGGGCCATGCACAATGCCTGCACGCACCGCGGCACGCGCCTTGTCAGCGAACCTCTCGGCAGCTTGCGCAAGTTCGTCTGCCCCTATCATGCCTGGGCCTATGGGCTGGACGGCGAACTGCAGGGCGTCCCCGGCGCGGCGCGCTTCTCGAACGGCGTGCCCAAGGCCGATCTCGCGCTGAAGGCGGTGGAAGTGGAGGAAGCCCTCGGCCTCGTCTTCGTCCGCCTCACCCCCGGCGGCCCCATGCTCAGCGAATTTCTCGCGCCCATCCGCGCTCTTATCGCGCCCTACCGGATCGAGGCGATGACCGTGACCGGCGATCAGACCGTCTCGCACACCTGCAACTGGAAGGCGATCCTCGACAATTTCGCCGAGCTTTACCACGTCCCCTTCATCCATCCGCTCCACCGCCGGATGTTCGAATGCGCCGCCGCCCCGTTCGAACTGTTCGATCATGGCCACACCGCCGTCTATGTCGAAGGCGGCACCACCGATTCCGGCTTTCCCGTGCCGGACGCGCCGACCGATCTCCTCGCGATGCAGCTCAAGGCCTTCGGCCTCGATCCGGCGGACTATCAGGGCCGCGTCGCGGATATCCGCCCCGCCCTGCAACGCGCCAAGCGCGCCGCCGCGAAGGAACAGGGCCTCGCTTACGATGGCTTCTCAGACGCACAGCTCACCGATGTCTGGCAGTTCAACCTCTTCCCCAACGTGATCCTCTCGATCACCCCCGAAAGCGCCTGGCTCATGCGCTCGCGCCCCGATGCCGAGGGTCCCGGCAAGAGCCATTTCGACATGATCACCCTCGTCCAGTTCCACGGCACCGAGGAGGATGCCGCCAAGGCCAAGGCCGCTGACGGCACCGAAGCCGGCACCCACTTCCGCCTCAACGGCCCCCGCCCCGCAGACTACCAGCGCCCCTCGCGTGACAGCTTCACCCACGAAGACATCATCGCCGGGCGCAAGACGATGACCGTCACCATTGACGAAGACATCTCCCTCCTCGCCCGCGTGCAGCAGGGCATGGCCTCAAGCGGGTTCCAGTCCGTCTGGCTGAGTGATGAGGAGGCAAGGGTGCAGCACTTCCACAATGCGCTGGATGCGGCGATGGCGGGGGAGTGACAGGCTGCGTGGACAGATCTGGGAGTGAGGGGAGCGGCTAAGATTGGTGGATTCCTGCCGGAGCAGCATGACACCAGATGGAATCGTCGGCCCGGACTTGATCCGGGCCTTGGCTTTTCTTTTGTGGGCGTAGCGCCAGAAGAACAGCCCAACCCCGTGTCAAGCACGGGGTGACGGAAGAAAAATCAGCGCAACATTTGCGGACTGGCAGTGATTGGTGGGAAGCCGACTTTATGGAAGTGGCAAAAAAGCGGTGCCTGTGCCCCATGCGGTCGTGACGAACTCGACTGATCGTTCACGGCGGCGGACTAACCTCATATATTCATGCACCCTCGATATGCGCTCAAGCGTCAAGCTCGATGGATCCAGGCGGGTCAAGACGTAGCCAGATTTCCAAAACCCGATCTTCCGCATTGGAATGAGTATCTTGCCTTCATAAAGTAGCGGTGAAGGATCGAACTTCTCGCCGACGATGGCATTGCCGTTGACGGCCAATGAACATGCCTCTGGTCCTCCCTGACCTACCTCCATGCAATCCGAGAACTCCAAGGTGAGGCCATCAAGTTCAATCTGCATGGTCGTGCTCTTACCCTGTTCTTAGAGCCTGTCACAACGTCCGCCTCCGGGCGAAAACCGCCATCCAATCCGGCCCCTCAAATCCGGTCCGCCTGCGCCACCGCATCGCTGGCCCGCAAGGCGCTGACGATCCGCGTCAGGTGCGCCAGATCGCGCACTTCCAGATCGACCTCATAGGTGTGGAACGGGTTCTCGCGCTGGGTCATCTCCAAGTTCACCACGTTGGCGTGGTTCTTGGCAAACACCCCCGCCATTTCCGCCAGCGTTCCCGGCCGGTTGTAAAGCTCCGCGCGCAGGCGCCCCACCGCGCCATCGGTGCGCGCGTCCCATGAAAGGTCGATCCAGTCGGCATCGACCCCGTTCGCGAGGCTCATGCAATCGATGGCGTGGACTTCGACGCCCTTGCCCATGCGCCGAAGGCCGACGATGCGGTCCCCCGGCACCGGGTGGCAGCAATCGGCCAGCTTGAACGCCATGCCCGGCGTCAGCCCGCGCACTGCAATCGCGCGCTGCTGGCTCGGCCAGGTGTCGCTCGCGGGCTGGTTCGCCGCGCTGCCGGGCACGAGCGCTTCCATCACCTGCCGGTCGTCGATCTTGGCGCTGCCGATGGCGACCATCAGCTCTTCCTCATTGGCAAATTTCAGCCGCTTGATCGCGTCGCTGAGTGCCTTCTTGCCGATCTTGCTCGGCAGGCGGTCGGCGATTTCCTCATAGAGCTTGCGCCCGATCTCTGCGATTTCGGCGCGTTCCTTCTGGCGCACCGCGCGGCGGATCGCGGCGCGCGCCTTGCCGGTGACGACAAACGCCAGCCACGAAAGCTGCGGTTCGCTGCTGCGGCTCTTGATGATCTCCACCACGTCGCCATTGTTCAGCGAAGTGCGCAGTGGCACGTGCCGCCCGTTGATCTTCGCGCCCACCGCCTGCGCGCCCAGATTGGTGTGCACGGCAAAGGCAAAGTCGATCGGCGTCGCGCCCTTGGGCAGCTGATAGAGCGCGCCCTTGGGAGTGAAGGCAAAGATGCGGTCCTGATAGATCGCCATCTTGGTGTTTTCGAGCAGTTCGTCGGCGTCGTTGCTCGCCTCGAGAATCTCGACGAGATCGCGCACCCAGCCGACTTGCCCATCGGGCAGCGCGCCCTGCTTGTAGGCCCAGTGCGCGGCCAGACCGAACTCGTTGATCCGGTGCATCTCCCGCGTCTTGATCTGAACTTCCACGCGCATCGCGTTGTTATAGATCAGCGAAGTGTGCAGCCCCTTGTAGCCGTTCATCTTGGGCGTGGAGATATAGTCCTTGAACCGGCCCGGGATCATCTGCCACGTGCGGTGCAGCAGCCCCAGCGCGGTATAGCAATCCTCCGCGCTCTCGGTCAGCACGCGAAACGCCATGATGTCGGTGATCTGCTCGAAGCTCACATGGCGCTCGGCCATCTTGCGCCAGATCGAGAACGGGTGCTTCTCCCGCCCCGAAACTTCCACCTTCAGCCCCGCTTCGGCCAGCGCCTGCTTGATCGAAAGCGCAATCGAATCGACTTGCGCGCCTTCCTCGCTGCGGATCGCCCCCAGCCGCCCGGTGATCGTGGCGTAGGCTTCCGGCTCCAGCTGCTCGAACGCCAGCAGCTGCATCTCGCGCATGTATTCATACATGCCCACGCGCTCGGCCAGCGGCGCGTAGATATCCATCGTCTCGCGCGCGATGCGGCGGCGCTTTTCCTCGCTCTTGATGTAGTGCAGCGTGCGCATGTTGTGCAGCCGGTCTGCCAGCTTGACCAGCAGCACGCGCAAGTCCTCGCTCATCGCCAGCAGGAACTTGCGCAAGTTCTCCGCCGCGCGCTCCTTGTCGCTCATCGTCTCGATCTTGGAGAGCTTGGTCACCCCATCGACCAGACGCGCCACTGCCGGGCCGAACAGGCGCTCCACTTCCTCCACCGTCGCCAGCGTATCTTCCACCGTATCGTGGAGCAGCGCGGTGATGATCGTCTCCTGATCGAGCTTCAGCTCGGTCATCAGGCCCGCCACTTCAACCGGATGCGAGAAGTACGGATCGCCCGAGGCACGCTTCTGCGAGCCGTGTTTCTGCACGGTATAGACATAGGCGCGGTTCAGCATCGCCTCGTCCGCATCCGGATCATAGGCGAGCACGCGTTCGACAAGTTCGTACTGACGCAGCATTTCCACCCTAGATGGCCCCGGCCCGGCGTTCCCGACAAGGGAAAATGCCGCCGATGCGCAAATCTTTCATGCCTGTGTTGCCATCGCGAGACCGCAGCGGCACGTATGGCAGCAATGAGCGACCACGATTTCAGCGCATGGCTCAAGGCCAATCTGCGCACTCTCACCTGGCTCGATGCGCCCCGCGTGCGCGTCTATGCCGCAATGATCCTCGTCGCCTACGTGCCCATGATGGTGAAAGTGTTCCGCGAGGCGACCGGCACCGTGGGCAGCGATTTCCTCGCGTTCTGGGGCGCGGGCCGCCTGCTCGCCACTGGCCCCGCGCCGCGCGTCTATGATCTCGCCGCCGAGCACGCGGCGCAGATGGCGGCGGGCACCGGCCAGATGGTCGCCTATGTCAATCCGCCGCCCTACCTGTTCCTCGCCGCGCCCTTGGGGCTGATGCCTTATGCCGCCGCGTGGGTGGTGTGGGCGCTGGCGGGCTGGGCTGTGTGGTTCCTCGTCGCCCGCCGCGCGCTGCCGAACGGCGGTGCAGCAGGCGCGCTCATCGTCCTTGCCTTCCCCGCCGCCTATCTCGCCGCCAGCCACGCGCAGAACGGCTTCGTCACCGGCGCGATCCTGATTGCAGCCGTGCTCAGCTTGCGCCGCTCGCAGACGCTGTCGGGCGCGCTGTTCGGGCTGCTCATCATCAAGCCGCACCTCGCGCTGCTGGTGCCCTTCTGGCTCGCCGCCGGGCGCAAGTGGACTGCCATGGCCGCTGCCGCCGCCAGCGCCGCCGCGCTCTGCCTCGCCTCGCTCGCAGTGTTCGGGGTCGAGACGTGGCGCGCCTATCCGCAAAGCTTCGAAGTCAGCCAGATCCTGATGAACCAGACGGGCAGCGAATTTTTCCTGCGCATGTGCACGCCGTTCGCCGCCTTGCGCGTCCTGTTCGGCCCCACCGCCGCGATGTATGGACAAGCGGTCATCACAGTGATCACCGGCGCGCTCGCCTGCCTCTACTGGCGCCGCGCGCCGTCAGACGAAGCGGCAGGCGCGATGCTCCTCGCCGCCACCGCGCTCGCCTCGCCCTATCTCTTCAGCTACGATCTGCCGTTCCTGATCATGCCGATCGCGTTCCTTGTGGGCATGGGCCGCAGCATGGGCTGGCGGCCTTGGGAAAAGACCCTGCTGGTGCTGATCTGGCTCTCCCCGCTGGCCACCCGTGCCGCCGCGCTGCCGCTGGGGCTGAACCTGATGCCAATCCCGGCCGCGATCCTCATCGGCCTCGTCTGGACCACCTGGGCACCCGCCACGCAGCAGGCACAAAAATAGGGGCCAAAAAAAAGGGCAGCCCCCATCTCCGGGAGACTGCCCCTGCGTTGCCCGTCACCCCGAATCCGGGGTCCGGCTACCTCAAACCCAGCTCGCCTCAGGCGGCAGGCTCATGAGGATCGCGTCGATATTGCCGCCGGTCTTGAGGCCGAACAGCGTCCCCCGGTCGTAGACCAGATTGAACTCGGCATAGCGCCCGCGCCAGGTCAGCTGCGTCAGCTTGTCCTCGGGCGTGAAGTCCATCCCCATCCGCCGCCGCACCAGCGCCGGATAGATGTTGAGAAACGCGTCCCCTACATCGCGGGTGAAGGCAAAGTTCGCCTCAAACCCGGCATCGTCCGCGCATTCCAGATGGTCGTAGAAGATCCCGCCCACACCCCGGTGCACCTTGCGGTGCGGAATGTAGAAGTAGTCGTCCGCCCAGGCCTTGAACTTGTCGTAATAGGCCGGATCATGCGCGTCGCAGGCCGCCTTGTAGCTGGCGTGGAAATCGGCCGTATCCTCGGCATAAGGGATCGGCGGGTTGAGATCGCCGCCGCCGCCGAACCACGCCTTGCGCGTCGTCAGAAAGCGGGTGTTCATATGCACGGCGGGCACATGCGGGTTCGCCATGTGCGCCACAAGGCTGATCCCCGTTGCTGTGAAACCGGGGTTCTCCGGGTCCGCACCGTTCATCGTCTTGGCAAATTCCGGGCTGAACGTGCCGCCCACGGTGGAAACGTTCACGCCCACCTTCTCGAACACCTTGCCCTTCATCAGCCCCTGTACGCCGCCCCCACCATCGGGAACCGGCTCGCCGTCATGCTCGCGCTTCCACGGCGCGTAGGCGAAGCTAGCGTCGCTGCCTGCCTCGCGCTCGATTGCCTCGAACTCGGCGCAGATCCGGTCCCGCAGGCTTTCGAACCATGTCCGCGCGCGGCCAGTTTCCGCGCTCCAATCCTCTTTAACGACGGCCTGACCGGCCTCTTGTGCAGTGCTCATGGCCAAGTCTTGCCAAGCCAAACGCAATCCGGCAAGGCCTGTCCATGGTTCCCGTTTCGTTCGCACCCTTCGGATTTGCCGGGCAGGAATTCGCGCTCGCCCCCAGCCGCGCGCTCTATTGGGCCGAGGAACGCGCCCTGCTGGTGGCCGATCTCCACCTCGAAAAGGCCAGCTGGTACGCCGCGCGCGGGTCGATGCTCCCGCCATACGACAGCCGCGAGACGCTGGGCCGATTCGCCGAAGCGATCCGCGAGACGGGTGCGGTTCGCGTGCTCTGCCTCGGCGACAATTTCCACGACAGCCACGGCCCAGCCCGCCTCGAACCCCACGCGGCCGGCATGCTCGATGCGCTGATGCGCGCGGTGGACTGGGTCTGGATCACGGGAAACCACGACATCAAGGACACCGCCGCCGCCGCGCCCGGCCTTCCCGAACTCACCGTGCGCGGCATCGCGCTGCGCCACGAAGCCCGCCCCGGCGAGACCGGGCCAGAGCTTTCCGGCCACTTCCACCCCAAGTTCAGCGTCACCGCGCGCGGCCGCCGCGTGGCGCGCCCTTGCGCGGTGGCCAGCGAGAACCGCCTCATCCTCCCCGCGTTCGGCGCTCTCACCGGCGGAATGAACGCGGCCGACCCGGCCATCCTCGCCGCCCTCCAGCCTGCCCGGGTGATCGATGCCCTCGTCGCGGTGGCGGGCTCTGGTGCCGGCAAACTCGCCCGCTTCCCCCTCTGGCGCGGCGGGCAAGCAGCTTAACCGCAAACCAACCTTCCCGCTTTATCTGCCGCCACATTGTGATATGAGCGCGCGGGGGTCCGGCTGAGCGGCCACCCCATCCGTGAAACTTCAGGAGCAAACACTATAGCCCCCCCACCCCGGCGCATGATGGCGCCCCCAGTGAAAACCGGCCCCCGCTACAACCATCTCATCCAGTCGCCCAAAGTGCGCGTGATTGATGAGAACGGTGAGAATCTGGGCGTCCTCTACACCCGCGAAGCGATCGAGCAGGCCGCCGAAGTCGGCCTCGACCTTGTCGAAGTCTCGCCCAACGCCGATCCGCCGGTGTGCAAGTTCCTCGATGTCGGCAAGTTCCGCTACGAAGCGCAGAAAAAGGCCAACCTCGCCCGCAAGAGCCAGAAGACGCAGGAGATCAAGGAGATCAAGATGCGTCCGAACATCGATGACCACGATTACGACACCAAGATGCGCAATGTCGTGAAGTTCATCGAAGAGGGCGACAAGGTCAAGATCACGCTGCGCTTCCGCGGCCGTGAGCTTTCGCACCAGCAGCTCGGCATGAATCTTCTGCGCAAGGTGCAGGATGATGTCGCCGAAGTCGCGAAGGTCGAAGCCTTCCCCCGCATGGAAGGTCGCCAGATGCTGATGGTGCTCGCACCCAAGTAACGCGCGTTTGGCCTTGGCACGCAAGGTCCGAACCGGGCCACAGGCCAAGCCATGCAAAAAAGGCGTGCCGCAAGGCGCGCCTTTTTTTGCGCTATGCGCCCCGTCACAGCCCCGCGCGCCGCGCAGCGGCATTGCGTCTCCACGGCGGCCCGCGCCGCGCGATTCCAGCTGTCCCGTTCCGGCAAAAACCGAGCTAGGCATAAGTGGCTATTTCGGTTGCATAGGCTTCGCGATCAGCCATACCTTGGCACAATTGTCGGATCACGCGGCCCCGCTGACCGTCCGGATGGGAGAGAGACTATGGCAAACTTCGTGGCAACCACAGCGTTCAATCTGGGCACACTCGATCTCAGCTCGCTCATCACCGACCAGACCGGCAGGACCTTCTTCGACAATATCAACGAAGTCACGGGCAGCAGCGTCGAACAGGATATTGCGGCCTTCCAGTATCTCGATGGCATCACCCGCACGGCCTATTTCGGTGGCTCGGGCATCACATTCGCAGCCGATGGCACCGCCACCGCAGGCACCGTGCGCGCCGTCTCGGTCTACAGCGGCCGGATCGCCGATTTCTCCAAGCCGAACTACATCCTCAGCCGCGTGACGATCAGCGCGCTCGAAATCGTCGGCATCGCCAACACGGCCAGCACGGCTGATGATTTGGCCCTGCTCACCAAAGTACTGGGCGGAGATGATCGGATCCTGCTTTCGGAATTCAAGGACACGATGAACGGCTTTGGTGGCAACGACAAGATCTTCGGCTTCGGCGACGCCGACGTCCTCAATGGCGGCGCGGGCAACGACGTGCTTTCGGGCGGAGACGGCAATGATGTGCTGAACGGCGATGCCGGCAACGACGAGTTGAGCGGCGGCAACGGCGATGACGTGCTCGATGGCGGCGCGGGTGACGATCAACTGCTCGGCAACCTCGGGATCGACATCGCCAGCTATGCCAAGGCCACCGCTGCCGTCACCGTCGATCTGCGCATCACCGTGGCACAGGCCACGGGCGGCGCGGGCCTCGATCTCGTGCTCGGTGTCGAATCGGTCACAGGCTCGAATCTCAACGACCTGCTCGATGGCAGCAAAGCCAACAATGGCCTGATCGGCGGCGGCGGCAACGATACGCTCAATGGCCATGAAGGTGCAGACAGCCTCTCCGGCGGCGCAGGTCAGGACCGGCTCACCGGCGGCACTGGTGCTGACCGCTTCGTATTTGATGCTCCGCTTGCCGGTACGGGCGATACGATCACCGATTTCAGCCACGCGCAGGGCGATCGCATCGTGCTCGACAAGTCGGTGTTCACCGGCCTCACCGGGGCTGCCAACACTGCCCTGGCCGATGCCGCATTCTTCGCCGGAGCAGGCGCCACCGCCGCGCAGGACGCAAGCGACCGCCTGATCTACAACACCTCCACCGGCGTGCTGCTGTATGATCGCGATGGAACCGGCAGCGCCGCCGCCGTGCAGATCGCGCTGATCGGCGAAGCCACCCATCCGGCGCTGGTAGCAGGCGATTTCCTGCTGATCGCCTGATCGGCATAACACTGCAAAAGAGAGGGGGCGCGGCGTTTATCCGCCGCGCCCCTGTTTGGCTGAAGGCCTTGGTCATTGTCGGCGCCGATCATGCGTGCGCCAGATTGGTCGGAAACCACTCTAAGATGTTTGAATTAAATCAGTTGCGGTTTTCAAAGAAGTTGGGCGGACAACTGCAGTGCGCCCACTTTCTGTTTGCGCCAAATTCTTATCAGGCCAGCACAATGGGTTGAAGTGTTGAATTTGTACAAGCGCAAGCCTGTTGCATATGTCATGCCCTGCTCATCCGGTTCCAGAGTTTGAGGGGATTTCAGATGGCGTTTCAAATTGCCGTAAACAGCTCCAGCAACGGCGTCCAATACGCGGTCGATGCGCTGAACGGGCTTCTGATCCCGACGGGGATCACTGTGGTGAGCTCCGAAGATGCTGCCGTTTATGCCAACGGTGGCGGCGCCTCGGTCCAGGTCTTTGGCTTCGTGGGTGGTTATCAGGGCCTCAAGCTCGGCAATGACGGCACGCCCGGAGACGTGATCACCATCGGCAGCAGCGGCACGATCGCCAGCCTGCGTGAAGCGGTAATGCTGAAATCGACCAACGCGGTGCTGACCAATTATGGCCAGATCCATGCGAGTACCTCGGCGGCTGTGGTTTTGAACTCGGCCTCGGGCGGGTTGGCTGGCCGCATCCTCAACTACGGCATGATCCAGGGCAACGGGGGCATCTATGCCGCGACCGGCACGGGCGAGGTCCGCATCATCAACTACGGCACGATCTCGTCCATCGGGTCAAAGGCCATCTACACCGATCTGGGCAATGATCGCCTGATCAATCGCGGACAGATCGAAGGCGATGTCGATCTCTATTCGGGCAACGACACTTTGCTCAATCGCGGCCTGATGACCGGCGATGTGACGACAGGCTCAGGCAGCGATGTTGTAGATAATCGCTCCGGCACGATCGATGGCTCTATCGACCTTGGCTCAAACGCCGATACCTTCATGCCCGGCGCTGGCGCTGAAACCGTCGACGGCGGGGCTGATATCGACACGCTCGATTTCAGCCGATCCTCGGGCGTGACCGTTGCGCTTGATGCCAGCATCGATGGCACCGGCTGGGCCAAAGACGATATCTACATCGGATTCGAATCGATCATCGGCTCAAACAGCGGAAACGATACGTTGATCGGCGGTAATGCCAGCAACATCCTTTCTGGATACGGCGGCAACGATATTCTGAACGGGCTGGCAGGTGCCGACACGCTTTATGGCGGGCGCGGTGCCGATAGATTGGATGGCGGCGCCAACAACGACGAACTCAATGGCGAGGCTGGCCGGGATACCCTGATCGGCGGCGCGGGTTTTGACAAACTCACTGGCGGGGCCGACGCAGACAAGTTCGTCTTCGCGCTCGCCGACGTTGCCGGCAGCGCCAAAAACGGCAGCTTTGACAAGATCTTCGATTTCAAACACGCCGAGGGTGATAAAATCGATCTTTCCGCGATCGACGCCAACACGAATCTGGCTCAGAATCAGGCATTTACTTTCATCGGCACAAAAGCTTTCCACAATGTGACGGGCGAACTCAAGATAGAGGCAGTCGTGGCCGGCTACCTCTTGCAAGGCGATACCAACGGCGATGGCGTCGCTGATTTCACCATTGCCGTACAGCCCGATGCCGTGCTCGTGGCAGCCGATTTCGTGCTCTGAAGCCGCCTGTTTCGGCGAAACCGTTTTCCTACCCCACCCCTCATCGCCTATGGCGGTGAGGTTGGTGCGGCGCGCGCTGGCACTAGCTTGAAGGGGTGGCGGGGCGTGATCGAAGGCAGCGGCTGGCATTTGATCGAAAAATGCGATCAAATCTGCCAAACTGATCGAATGCAAATATCCCTCAGGACCGTGTCAACATGTTCCAGAGATGGGACACAATGACCGCCCGCTCCATCGCCCTCGCACTCGGCCCGCTCGGCCTCCTCGCCACGCTGCTCATCGCCGCGCCTGCCGGGATGCCGCCCACCGCGTGGCACACCGCCGGGCTCGTGTGGTGGATGGCGGTGTGGTGGATGACCGAGGCGATGCCGCTTTCGGCCACCGCCATGCTTCCGTTCATCGTCCTCCCGCTCACCGGGGTAACGGACGCGAACAAGACCGCCTCGGCCTATTATTCGCCGATCATGTTCCTGTTCGTCGGCGGTGCGTTCCTTGCGCTCGCGATCGAGCGCACCGGCCTGCACCGCCGCCTCGCGCTCACCATGCTCGCCCATGCCGGCACCAGCCCGGTGCGCCTGCTGCTCGCGGTCATGGCCGCCACCGCGTCGATCTCGATGTTCATTTCCAACACCTCCACCGCGCTCATCATGATGCCGATGGCGCTCGCCATCCTCACCTCGGGCGGGGTCGAGGAAGGCGAGACCGACGGCATGGCAGGCGCGCTGCCGATGGGCGTTGCCTTCGCGGCCACCTTGGGCGGCTATGGCACCATTGTCGGCACGCCCACCAATGCCATCGCGGCGGGGCTGCTGGATCGGACGCTGGGCGTGAAGATCAGCTTCCTCGAATGGTCCGCCTTCGGCCTCCCCATCGTGCTCATCGGCGTGCCGCTGGCCGCCTTCATCATCGCGCGCGTCCACCGCATCGGCCCTGGCAGCTTCGATCCCGCCGCCGCGCGAAATGCCATCGAACATTCGGTGAAATGGACCGTGCCCGAACGCCGCCTCGTGCCGCTGTTCCTGCTCACCGTCCTCGCGTGGGTCACGCTCCCCCTCACCGAAAGCCTGTTTCCCAAAGGCGGGCTGACAGACGGCACCATCGCCGCCATCGCCGGGCTCACGCTTTTCGTCCTCCCCGATGGCACGGGCCGCGCGATGCTGACGTGGAAGGAAGCCAACCGGATGCCCTGGGACGTGATCCTGATGTTCGGCGGCGGCCTCAGCCTCGCGATGGGGATGGACGCCTCGGGCCTCAGCGATTGGCTCGGCACCGCGATGCTCCCGCTGCGCAGCGTGCCGCTGCCCGTCGTCGCGCTCGTCCTCGTCGGCTTTGTCATCATCGTCACCGAATTTGCCAGCAACATCGCCGCCGCCAGCGGGATCATGCCTGTCGTCGCTGCGCTGTGCGGCGCGCTGGGGGCAGACCCGATCCTCCTCGCCCTTCCCGCCGCGCTAGCGGCCAGCTGGGGCTTCATGCTGCCTGCGGGCACCGGGCCGAACGCGCTGGCCTGGGGCACTGGCCATATCGCCATGCCCCGCGTGCTGCGCGCCGGTTTCCTGCTCGATCTGGCGGGCGTGCTGCTCATCGTCGGCACGGTCTGGGGCATGGCCGCGCTGCTGCGCCTCGGCGGCGGCTGAACCGGGGCGATGGACGAGCTCGCCACCCTCTCCAAAGGCGCAGGCCGCGTGCTCGCATCGCCGCTGCGGCTGCTGATCGGCACGCTGCTCTATGTCGCGGTGGTCTTCGCCGTCTCCACCATCGGCTATATCGCCAGCGGCTGGCCCCCCGGCGATGCGGCCTACATGGTGCTCCTCACCATCTTCTCGGTCGGCTACGGCGAAGTCCGCCCGATCGACACGAACTTCCTGCGCCTGTGGACCACGGCCACGATCGTGCTCGGCTGCACCGGCATGATCGTGCTCACCTCCGCGCTCGTGCAGGTGTTCACCCTGTTCCAGTTCCGCCAGCTCCTGGGGGCAAACAAGATGCAGACCGAAATCGATCGCCTGAAGGACCACGCCGTGATTTGCGGCATGGGCCGCATCGGCCTCCAGCTCGCCAAGGCGCTGACCGAAGCGCGCCATCCCTTCGTGATCATCGAACGCAACCCCGATCTGGCAGACGAAGCCCGCGCCGCAGGCTGGCTGGTGCTGGTGGGCGAAGCGACGCAGGAGGAAACCCTGCGCGCCGCCGGGATCATGCACGCCCGCGTGCTCGCCTCGGTCCTGCCGGATGATGCCGCCAACGTGTTCATCACGCTCTCGGCGCGCAGCCTCAACCCCGCCGTCCAGATCATCGCGCGCGGCGAAGCGCCCACCACTGAACGCAAGCTGTTCCACGCAGGTGCAGACAAAGTAGTGCTCCCCACCCACATCGGCGCGGAACGCATCACCGAACTGATCCTCTACCCCGCGACGGACACCCGCATCCAGGAAGCCGAACACATGGCCGATGCGCGCCGCTTCCTCCACGATCTCGGCCTCGATGTCGAAGTCGTCACCGCCGTCCACAAAGGTGCCCTCACCGGCGCGACCGTGGGCGAAGCAGAGCGCCGCGGCGCGGGCGCGTTCTTCATCGTGCAGATCGACCGCATCAACGGCCAATCCATCCAGCACCCCGGCGAAGACGTGAACATCGAGGAAGGCGACACGCTGGTGCTGGTCGTGCGCGGCACCCGGCTGAGCGCAGGCGCAATCTTCGGCCTGCCCGCCAAACCGGTGAAGCAGGGGCGGACGTTTGTGGGGTGAGGTGTCAGGCCCTCACCCATGCGCCCCAAAGTGGTTCGCAATCGCCGCTGAAATCCGCAGGTTCAGCGCGTGCGCGCGCTCGATGGGATCAATGAACCGCGTGCGGATCGCGCCATATCCCTCCGCGCGGTTGTCCGGGTAGTCGGTCGGTTCGTTCACCGGGAAGTCCTCGATTTCGGGCTCGACCACCGGATAGGCGCGCCGCAGCTGCGCCAGTGCTTCGTCAACCCGCAGCGAGAGGACCATTTCGAGCACATCCTCGCGGCTCACGTCGTTGGAGCGGCTGAACGGCGGCACCTGCACCGCGCGCAGGAACATGTGCATCAGGAGCGCCAGCCGCAGCGACTGCAACAGCGCGATGGTGCGGCGCTGCTTCTCGGTCGCGGTGTTGCGGGCCTCACCCCCCACTGGCTCGTGGGGGATCATCGCCAGCAGCCGGTGCAGCTTCATCCAGTCCACGCGCAACCGCGAGGCGAGCCGACGAAACACGCCCGCACGGTCGTCCTTGGTGAGGTATTCCGCCAGCGCAAGGCAGGCGTCCTCAAGGCTCGTTTCGGTGCCGCGATAGGGCCGGCTTGCCCAGTAGGCGGAGTTGAACAGCTCGCCAAAGCAGGCCACCGTCTTGATCGAGGCAAGGCCGTTGGCCGCGCGCAGCAGCCGCACCAGCTGCCGCCCGCGTGCCGAACGGCCCAGCAGTTCGGCCACCGCCTCGGTCTCCTCGCCCGCCGCGATCCCGGCGCCCGCAATCACGTTCACCGGATAGCCGATTTGCTGCAGGATCGCGTTGTGCGGGATCGCGCGGATTTGCCGCAGGCTCATCGTGCGGTCGCTGGCGATATCCGATTGCCGCCGCGAAACCCGGCTGCCGGTGGTCTTGAGCATCCCCAGCCCGAACGCGGTGACCGCGCGGGCATAGGTCACGCTTTCCAGCTGCTCGCGCTGCACGCGCCGGATCGCGCGGTAGAAATCGAGGGAGAGGTCGGTGCGGTCATAGAACGGATCGGCCTCCGCTTCCCCGCGCAAGGCCTCTTCCGCCTCGATGATCCGCGTCAGCGTGGCGAGCGCCAGTTCGTCCGAGCGGAAGAACAGATAGCCATCCCCGCCCTGAAAGCTCGCCTCCGCCTCCAGCGCGATGTCCGCCTTGGCAAAGCGCCCGCGCGCCCAGCGGCTGAGCGGCCATGTCAGCCGGTCCTCCAGCCCCGAAGGATGCGCCCCGCGCCCCATGCTCTCGCCGTGGGTGTTGAACACCAGCGCCGCCACATCGGTCAGCCCAGCCGCCTTCATCGCCGCCGCGAGCCGCCCCTGCAGGCGCTCGATCGCCAACGCCGCCGGGATCTGCCCCATGAACCGTCCGGCATCCGAGAACCCCGTCTGGATCGCCAGCCGCCCGCGCTGGCGGATATAATCGCGGTAGGCAGGCTCGGCCAGCAGCGCCTCGATAAACCGCCCGCCATGCTCCAGCGCCGCTTCGGTTTCGAACAGCGGCGAGACATCGACCTTGCCATCGATCCCCAGCAGCCGCGCGAAATAGAGCGCCGCGAGCACCGTCTGCGGCTGCTCGCATTCGGCGATCAGCATCCGGATGGGCGCATCGGCATCCACGTGGTGCAGGATCTGCGCCATCACCAGGAACTGGCGCATCGCGGTCGATGTTTCGATGGCCAGCGCGGCGAAATTCGCGCGCAGCGGCTTCACCTCGGCCAGCAGCTCGCGCAGCTTCGAAAGCGCGCTCTTGCTGGCAAGATCCATCGTGCCTTCGGGATCGATCCGCCGCCGCAGCGCGTTCAGCAGCTGCGAGGCGTTCACCCGGAAATGGATCCAGCCCATCCCCAGCCCGTCCGCCCGCATCGCGCCCGCCAGCACGGCGAGCGCAATCGCATCATCGCCGTCCGCTGCCTTTGCTTCGGCCTCCAGTGCGGCGATCACGGGCGTGAGCGAGAGCAGCTTGTCCGGATGCTCCGCTGTCAGCGCATTGGCCGCCGCCGCCAGCGCATCTGGCTCCGCGCCCAGCCCGGTGAAGCGCACCGCCATGTCTGCCGCATGCGCCGCCGCGCCGCGCAAGGTGGCAATCAGCGCGTGTCCGGGCCGCACTGCCGCCAGCTGCGCGCCGTAGCTTTCCAGCCGCCGCGCCTTTTCCATGAGGCGGTAGGCCACCGACGTGGACCACGAAATGTCGGTCCGTCCGTCCATGTCATAGCCGACCCAGCTGGCAAACCGGAACGGCAGCGGGCGGAAATCAAGCCAGCGCCCCGGCCAGCGCGCCCGCGCATGGGCCAGCAGTGCCGCATTGATCCGGTCACGCGCCGCGCCCGCGCGCTCGATGGCGGCCAGCGCTTCATCATGCTCATAGTCCAGCGTCACCTTGGGCGCAGCGCCCGGCACCTGGCACACGGTTGCCGCCATCGGATCATCCGCCAGCGCAGCTTCGGCCACGGCATCGGATTCGGCGGGGCTGAGCAGGAAGGTCGGGTGCGCGGTGAACACGGCGTGGAGCAGCGGCCGTTCCCAGCGGCGGCGGAATTCGGAAAGGCCGTCCTCCTCGTTCAGCAGCGCCGCGATCCGCGCGAGGTTTTCCGCAGGATCGGTCGGCGCGATCAGCCCGCGCAGCTTGGACGCGCGCGCCTGCAACCCCTCGCACTCCAGCGCCGCGACCAGCGCTTCCATCGCGCCCAGATCGAGCGCGCCGCTTTCCAGCTGGCGCGAAAGATCATGGCTCAGCTGAAACACCGGATTGAACAGCGGGGTCTCGGCGGTCTGCGCGTGCAGCTGCTGCAACCGGTCTCTCAGCGAATCGACCCCAAAAGAACTATCCGCCATCGGCTTCGCCTTCCCCGGTTTGCGCCTCACTCCAAATGGCTCAGTTGCGCGTCAGTGCCGCGGCCGCGCGCGCTGCAGCTTCAATGGCCGCGCTATCAGGATCCCCCCCAGAGGCGGTCTGGCCGACCACCCACGAGCCGCCGACGCACAGCACAGGCCCAAAGCCCAACCAGTCCGGCGCAGATTCCAGCGTGATCCCGCCCGTCGGGCAAAACTGGCACTGATGAAACGGCCCGGCAAGCGCCTTCAATGCAGGCAAACCGCCCGACGTGGCAGCCGGGAAGAACTTGAAATGCGTCAGCCCCAGATCAAGCCCGCGCATGATATCGCCCGCATTGGCGATGCCGGGCAGATAGGGAATGCCGGAAGACACCGCCGCCGCGCCCAGCCGCTCGGTAAGGCCGGGCGAAACGATGAATTCCGCGCCCGCATCGATCGAGGCCTTGAGCGTGGCCGGATCGGTCACCGTGCCCGCGCCGACAATCGCGCCTTCGACGCTGCGCATCGCGCGGATCACATCGAGCGCAACCGGCGTGCGCAGCGTGACTTCAAGCACGCGCAGCCCGCCCGCTACCAGCGCGCGCGCCACGGGCACGGCGTGGGCCACGTCCTCGATCACCAGCACCGGAATGACCGGAGCCGTGCGCATGATGGTTTCAATAGGCTTCATGGGAACTCGCGTGGCTGGTTGGATGAGCACCAGACCTACCGCGCGCAGGGCCGCCATGCAGCCTGCAATCGCCCATCCGCATAGCTATTCTTCGGTTTGAAGGTGCTGTCCCCGCCTCAGATCGCCGAACTGAAGCTGCGCTCTTCGGTGCGATAGGCATCGAAAACCGAGGCAATCGCCCGCGCATAAGGCGCCGCACTGCGCTCCAGCCGCAGCCAGCCACGCTCGGTGGTGATCAGCCCCGCCGCGGCAAACGGCTCCAGCCGCGCGCGCGCCGCGTTCAGCAGGTCAGGTTCGATCCATGCCGCGCCCTTGCACAGCAGCGCCTCGATCACGCCGGCGCGCCGCGCGTCCTCGGCGGTGGTCTCCAGCCCCTTGCGTCCCGAGAGTTGGTCCGCGCCGATCAACATGCGATAACGTCCGGGGTTCTTCTCGTTCTGCACCATCACGCCCGGCAATTCGCTGATCGCCGAAGCGCCAAGCCCGATCAGAACCGACGCGGGATCGCTGGTAAAGCCCTGGAAATTGCGCCGCAGCTTGCCCTCGCGCGCCGCCACGGCAAGGCTGTCGTCGGGCAGTGCAAAGTGATCGAAGCCCACCGCCTGATAGCCAGCGTCCATCAATTGCCGCGCGCCCATTGCCGCCATGCGGAAGCGCCCGCGCTGGTCCGGCAAGTCCGAGGCATCGATCCGGCGCTGGCGCGGGATCATGTGCGGCACGTGGGCATAGCCGAACAGCGCGATCCGCTCGGGCGCCATCGCCGCCGTCTGCGCCAGCGTTTCCGCCAGCACGTCATCGGTCTGGTGCGGCAGGCCGTACATGAGGTCGAAATTGATCGAGCCGACCTTGGCCGCGCGCAGCCCTTCGACCGCGCGCTCGATCATCTCGATCGGCTGCACCCGCCCGATGGCGGCCTGCACGGCGGGGTTCAGCGTCTGCACGCCAAGGCTCACGCGCGTCACGCCGATGCCCCGGATCGCGGTGAGCCAATCGCGCGTTAGGGTGCGGGGATCGAGCTCTACCGAAAGCGCAGGCCGCACGAAGCGGAACGCCAGCACCAGCGCATCGATCAGCCGCACGAATTCGGTCGGCGGCACGGCATTGGGGCTGCCCCCGCCGAATGCGATATGTTCGATCCGCACCGAGGGGTCGAGCATCTCCGCCACCAGCGCAATCTCGCGGTGCAGCGCCTCCAGATAGGCAGTCAGGCGGTGGCGCTTGTTGGCCGCGCCCGTGTTGCAGCCGCAGTACCAGCAGATCTCTTCGCAATAAGGAATGTGGAGATAGATCGAAACTGGGCCGCTCAGCCGTTCGAGCGCCGCACGCTGCCGGGCCTCGAAGCTTTCCTCGACGAACTCCGCCGCCGTGGGATAGCTGGTATACCGCGGCACGGGCCGCGCGAGCAGCGCCGGGTGATAGGTCCAATCGGCGAATGTCTCGGCTGCGGTCGGTTCGCTCATGGCCCGGGATCCTCCTCCTCGTCGTTATCCCCGCAGCAATTGCCACCCGCAAAGCGGCCCCGCATTGCGCTATGGCAAATCTTGCAACTCTGCTTTTCCGGATCGTGCTTTTTTGTTGGCAGCCGGATCGGCGCGCCGTCGCCGCAGATCGCGATCATCACCGGGCGCGGGGCCGCCTGCGCCGGGATCGCCAGTTGCAGCACCGCCAGCGTGCTGAGCAGGGCAAAGGTGCGCTTCATAGGGGCTCATCCTCATCGATCAGGATGCGCGCCGCCGCGCCATCAAGATCGCTGAACTGCCCGCCCCGCAGCGCCCAGAAAAAGGCGGCAAGGCCAGTGAGGCCCATGCCGAGCGCGATGGGGATCAGGACAAGTATGGAGGTCATTTCGCGGCTCCCGCAAGGCGCAGCGAATTGCCCACCACGATCAGCGAGGATGTCGCCATGGCAATCGCGGCCACCAGCGGGGTGACCATGCCCGCCATCGCCAGCGGCACCGCCAGCACGTTGTAGACGATCGCAGCTGCGAAGTTTTCGCGCACCACCCGCATCGTGCTGCGTGCTGCCCGTACCGTGCGCGGCAGGGCGAGCAGCGAATCCCCGGTGAACACGAAGTCCGCCGCCTGCCGCCCCACATCGCTGGCACTGCCCGGCGCGATGGAAGCATCCGCCGCCGCAAGCGCGGGGCCATCGTTGATCCCGTCGCCCACCATCAGCACGCGCTTGCCCGCGCGTTGCAGCCGCTGGATCGCATCGAGCTTGTCCGTCGGCAGCGCCGCAGCCTGGCCCGTCAGCCCCGTCTCGCGCGCGGTGAGCGCCACGGCCGCCGGAACATCGCCCGAAAGGATCGAGGCCTGCACGCCCAGCGCCCCCAGCTCCGCCAGCGCCGCGCGCGTATCGGGCCGCAGCCGGTCGGCAAAGCCGATCACGCGCACCGGTCCCGCGCCAATTGCCAGCGCCGCTGCCGTGCCGCCGCTTTGCGAAGGCCGCCCGAGCGCGACCGCCTGACCATTCCACGTTCCCGAAACCCCGCGCCCCGCCGTCTCGCGCACGTGCTCCAGGCTTGCCGCGCGCACGCCGCGCGCCGCCAGTGCCAAGGCCAGCGCCTGCGAGAGCGGATGGCGGCTGTGGCTCGCCAGCGCGAGCGCGACTGCGGCTTCCACTTCAGAAAGCGCGTCCAGCACCGCCGGATCGGGCACCGGGCGGCCCATCGTCAGCGTGCCCGTCTTGTCGAGCAGCACACGGTCCACCCGCGCCAGCCGCTCGATCGCGCTGCCGTCCTTGACCATCACGCCCTGCTTGAGCAGCGCGCCCGCCGCCACCACTTGCGCCACCGGCACCGCGAGGCCCAGCGCGCAAGGGCAGGTGATGATCAGCACCGCGATCCCCACCACCAGCGCCTGATGAAACGAAGCGCCCGCGATCAGCCACCCGGCAAAGCTCAGCGCCGCCAGCGTATGCACCGCCGGGGCATAGAGCCGCGAGGCACGGTCCGCGATGCGCACGAAGGCGCTCCGCCCCTGCCCCGCCGCTTCCATCGCCTGCGCGATCTCCGCCAGCGCCGTGCCCTGCCCCGCTGCGGTCACCACCACATCGACCGGCCCATCCAGATTGAGCATCCCCGCCAGCACGCACTGCCCCGGCCCGGCAGGCACGGGCGCGGTCTCGCCGGTCAGCAGCGATTGGTCGAACCGGCCGGTTCCGCTGGCAATCTCGCCATCCGCCGCCAGCCGCTCGCCCACGCCCACGCGCATCAGCATCCCCGGCGCGAGCATAGCCGCCGCCGTCCAGTGCAGCGCGCCCTCTGCGCCGACCACCATCGCCCCGCTGGCGGCCTGCCGCAGCAGCGCCGCCACCCCGGCGCGCGCGCGGTCGCGCATCATCGCATCGAGCGCGCGGCCTGCCAGCAGGAACAGCAGCAGCATCAGCGTGCCATCGAACCACGCTTCCGCGCCGCCGGTCACCGTCTCGTAGCAGGAAAGCCCCGTCGCCAGCGTCACGCCGATGGAAATCGGCACGTCCATGTTGGTGCGCCCACGCTTCAGCGCGCCGAGCGCCGAGCGGAAGAACGGCTGCCCGGCATAGAGGATCGCGGGCACCCCGATCAGCGCCGAAAGCCAGTGAAACAGATCGCGCGTGCTGCCATCCGCGCCAGACCAGACGCTGACCGAAAGCAGCATCACGTTCATGCAGGCAAACGCCGCCACCGCCAGCGGCGCGAGCAATTCGCGCGAGGCCGAGGGCGGCTCCAGCGCATCCTCGCGCGGCTCTGCCGCGAAGCCCGCGCCCGCCAGCGCGGCCACCAGTGCGGGGATTTCCACTTGCGCCGCATGATCGACCGCAATGGTCCGCGCGGTCAGGTTCGCCCGCGCCGAAGCCACCCCCGGCACCGCGCCCAGCGCGCGCTCCACCTTCCCCATGCAGCCCGCGCAGTGCATCCCCGGCACCGCCAGCACGCTGCGCATGACCTCAGGGGCGAGCCTTGCTGGCGCCGCGTTCACAGCGCGTCATCCTCGGCATGCCACACATGGCCACCCGCGCGCACTTCAACCGCCACGTGCCAGCGGCCCGCAGGCAGCGCTGCCTCGTAAACCCCCGGTGCCACTTCGCGCGGGGTCAGAACCACCGCCGCCTTTGCGCCGAGCGGATGGTCCGCCTCAGCCCGCACCGCCGCGCCCGTCAGCGGCCGTCCGTTGGCGTCGCTCAGTTGCAGGCGCACGGTGCCGTGCTCGGTCCGCCCGAGCGCCAGCTTCCACCCCAACGCCTTGTCCGCCGCCGCCGCGCCCAGCAGGCGGTTGAACCCCTGACTGGCGACATAGGAGTTCTCCACCACCGTCCCGCTGAACGTCGCCACCGCAAGGTTGGCGAGAAGCATGTTCACGCCGATCACCACGCCGAAGAAGCCGATCATCACCAGCGCCATGTGCCGCCCGGTAAACGGCTTGGCGGTTCGTGCTGCAAGCGGTGCCATCAGTCGTGCTCCTCTTCTTCATGCTCGCTACCGGGTGCGGCGAAATGGGTTTCGCGGCGCACCGCCTGGCCATCCTTGTCCAGCGCAGTCGCGCGCAAGGTAAAGTCGTGCGACCGCGCCTTGTCTGCGGGCACCACGGCATAGAGCCGCACTTTGGCCGTGCTGTCCGCCGGCACCGCCACATCGATAGTCGCCCGCGCCGCGCCCGGTGCCATCTCGTCGGTATAGAGCGCCGCTCCGGGCAGCCCTTCGGCGGCAATGCGCAGGGTGCGCGGGCGGTCTTCCATGTTGCGCAGCGCCAGCGTGAAGGCATTACGCACCGCCCCGCCTGAAAGCTGCACGAACTCGGGATTGCGTTCACGCGCCACCGAAAGCGTCAGCCGCTCGCGCGCGCCAAGCAGGAACAGCAGCGCCACGCCAATCCCGCCCCACACCGCGAAATAGGCCAGGATACGCGGGCGCAGCAGCACCTTGATGGCCGGACGCGCCGCCTCACCCTTGATCTCGCGTTCGGCATCGATCAGCGTGCAATAGTCGATCAACCCGCGCGGACGGCCAATCGAGGCCATCGCCTTGTCGCAGGCATCGACGCACAGCGCGCAGGTGATGCAGCCGATCTGCGGCCCCTCGCGGATGTCGATGCCCGTTGGGCACACCGCCACGCACTGCTTGCAATCGATGCAGTCACCCAGCGGGCTCGCAGCCCCTTTCGCTTCCTTGAGCGAACCGCGCGGCTCGCCCCGCCAGTGCTTGTAGGTCACCGTCAGCGAATTCTCGTCCAGCATCGCGGTCTGGATGCGCGGCCAGGGGCACATGTAGATGCACACCTGCTCGCGCATGAAGCCGCCGAGCCAGAAGGTCGTGAACGTCAGGATGCCCGTGCAGGCATAAGCCACCGGGGCCGCCGTCCCGGTCCAGAACTCGCGCTGCAAGGTCGGCGCATCGGCAAAGTAGAAGATCCACGCGCCGCCAGTCACGAACGCGATGCCAAGGTAGACGCTCCACTTGAACATCCGCCGCACGAACTTGGCCGGGGTCCAGGGCGCGGCATTCAGCCGCATCTGCGCATTGCGATCCCCGTCGATCAGGCGGTCGACATGCTGGTAAAGGTCGGTCCACACCGTCTGCGGGCAGGCATAGCCGCACCATGCGCGGCCCACCGCGCTCGTCACGAGGAACAGCCCGATCCCCGCCATGATGAGCAGCCCGGCCACGAAGTAGAACTCCTGCGGCCAGATCTCGATGGCGAACATGTAGAACCGGCGGTGCGCCAGATCGACCAGCACCGCCTGCCCGGGGGCATGTGGCCCCCGGTCCCAGCGGATCCACGGCGTGCCCCAGTAGACCGCAAGGCACACCGCCATGACCAGCCACTTGAAGCGGCGGAACGGCCCGTCAACCTTGCGGGGGAACACTGCCGTCCGCTTGGCATAGAGCGGTGCGGGCTTATTGGGATCAAGCGCGTTCATGGTGGTTACTGCGCTGCCCCCGCTTCTGGAGCAGGAGCCGCCACAGGCGCCGCCTCGCCGCCGCCCAGCGAGTGGACATAGACCGCCAGCATCTTGATCGTGACTGCATCGAGCCGCCCGTTCCACGCGGGCATCACCCCGGCATGGGCATTGGTCACCGTCTCGGTCAGCGCGGCACGGTCTCCGCCATAGAGCCAGATCTTGTCGCTCAGCTTGGGCGCGCCAAGACCCCGGTTCCCCTCGCCCGCCGCGCCGTGGCACACCGCGCAGTTGTTGGCGAAGATCTGCGCCCCGCGCCGCGCGGCTGCGCCTGCAGGCTCCTGCTTGCTCAGCGCGCGCACGTGGCTCACCACATCCTGCACTTCAGACGCCTTGAGGATACCGTCGCGGCCAAAGCTGGGCATCAGGCTGGTGCGGGTTGCATCATCGCCGGGATGGCGAATGCCATGCACCAGCGTCTGCTGGATCGTTTCCAGATCGCCGCCCCACAGCCAGTCGTCGTCGTTGAGGTTGGGATAGCCTTTTGCCCCCGCTGCGCCCGAACCGTGGCACTGCACGCAGTTCACCTTGAACGCCGCGTGCCCGCCTTCGATGGCCGCGCGCTGCAGCGCCGGATTGGCGGCCAGCGCAGTGATCGGCGTTGCCGCAATGGCATCCTGCACAGCTTTGTGCTCGGCCTTCTGGTGCGCCATGTCCTCGGCCAGCAGGCCCCGGCTGCTCCAGCCAAGCGTGCCCTTGCTTGCCGAATGGAGCATCGGGATCGCCGGATAGAGCACGACATAGACGAGCGCGAACACGATCGAGGCGTAGAAGGTCCACAGCCACCAGCGCGGCAGCGGCGTATCCAGTTCCTCGATCCCGTCCCATTCATGGCCGACCTTGGCCGTGCCCGTCGCCGCGTCGATCACCTTTCCATGGTGCGTGTTGTCATGCGTCATTGGAGTCATCCTCGAAGATCGAGAGGGCCGCATCGCGGCTCGCCGTGCGCCCGCCCGGGCGGAACGGCCAGAGGCACAGCGCCACGAAGATCAGCGCCATGATCGCCAGCCCCCAGCTGTCGGCCAGATGCCGCAGCTGGTCATAAGTCGAATGGGTGGAAAGCTGCAGGAAGGTCACCGGCCCTTCTCCTTCGCCAGATGTTCCTGCGCCGCCGGGGCGTTCACATCGACCATCGTGCCCAGCACCTGCAGATAGGCGACCAGCGCATCCATCTCGGTCAGGCGCTTCGGATCGCCATCGAAATCGCGCACGACCGCCTTGGGATAATGCTTCAGGAAGGCAGCGTGATCGGCTTCGGGATCGGCCTGCGCCTTGAGGTCGTCATTGGCGGCGGCAATCTCTTCCTTGGTATAGGGCACGCCCACCCGCTCCAGCGTCTGCAGCGCGGGCACCATGTCGCCCTGATCGAGCGGCTGCACCTTGAGGAAGGCATAGTTCGGCATGATCGATTCCGGCACCAGTTCGCGCGGGGCGGAAAGGTGCTGGACATGCCATTCATCCGAATACTTGCCGCCCACGCGCGCCAGATCCGGACCCGTCCGCTTCGATCCCCACTGGAACGGGTGATCGTACATCGATTCCGCCGCCAGGCTGTAGTGGCCGTAGCGTTCCACTTCGTCGCGGAATGGGCGGATCATCTGGCTGTGGCAGGTATAGCAGCCCTCGCGCACGTAGATATCGCGCCCGGCCTGTTCGAGCGGGGTGTAGGGACGCATCCCCTGCACCTTTTCGATCGTGTTATCGATCCAGAACAGCGGCGCGATCTCCACGATCCCGCCCACCGTCACCGCCGCGAAGGCAAGCACGCCCAGCAGGGTGACGTTGCGTTCCAGCTTCCGGTGGCGTTCCATGAAAGTAGCCATGTTGGTATCTCCTGTCCGGGCTGGTCAGATGGCGGTCGCAGGCGCGAGCGGAACGTCGCGCGCCGGGTCGAAGGCGGCCGAATGCATCGGCGCTTCGCTGCGATAGTGGCCAAGGATGGTCCGGGTGATGTTGGTGGCCATGACGGCCGCGCCCGAGAGGTAGAGCAGACCGCCCACCACGCGCAGCGCATACATCGGGTGGAGCGCGGCGACGGTATCGGCGAACGAGTTCACCAGATAGCCGTCCGGCCCGTATTCGCGCCACATCAGGCCCTGGGTGATCCCCGCCACCCACATCGCGGCGGTGTAGAAAACGATCCCCAGCGTCGCGAGCCAGAAGTGCCAGTTCACCATGCGCAAGGAGTAGAGCCGTTCACGGCCCCACAAACGCGGCGCAAGGTAGTAGAGGCAGCTGAACGTGATCATCCCGTTCCAGCCCAGCGCGCCCGAATGCACGTGGCCAATGGTCCAGTCGGTATAGTGCGAAAGCGAGTTGACCGACTTGATGCTCATCATCGGCCCCTCGAACGTGCTCATCCCGTAGAAGGCGAGCGCGAGGACCATCATGCGCAGGATCGGATCGGTGCGGATCTTGTCCCACGCGCCGTTGAGCGTCATCAGGCCGTTGATCATCCCGCCCCAGCTCGGCATCCACAGCATGACCGAGAAGACCATGCCCAGCGTCTGCGCCCAATCGGGCAGCGCGGTGTAGTGCAAGTGGTGCGGACCCGCCCAGATATAGAGGAAGATCAGCGCCCAGAAGTGGATGATCGAAAGCCGGTAGGAATAGACCGGGCGTTCGGCCTGCTTCGGCACGAAGTAGTACATCATCGCGAGGAAGCCGGCGGTGAGGAAGAAGCCCACCGCGTTGTGGCCATACCACCACTGCACCAGCGCGCCCTGCACCCCGCCGAACAGCGGATAGCTGCGCGAGCCGAAGAAGCTGACCGGCACGTTGAGGTTGTTCACCAGATGCAGCATCGCCACGGTCAGGATGAACGAGAGGTAGAACCAGTTGGCGACGTAGATATGCGGTTCAGACCGCTTCAGCAGCGTGGCGACGAAGACCGCGAGATAGGCGACCCAGACCACCGTGAGCCACAGATCGACGTACCATTCCGGTTCAGCGTACTCCTTGCCCTGCGAAATGCCCATCAGGTAGCCGGTTGCCGCCAGCACGATGAACAGCTGGTAGCCCCAGAACACGAAGGTCGCGAGGCCCGGCAGCGCGAGCCGCGTGCGGCAGGTGCGCTGGACCACGTAGAACGAAGTCGCGATTAGCGCGTTTCCGCCGAAGGCAAAGATGACCGCCGATGTGTGCAGCGGGCGCAGCCGCCCGAAATTGATCCATTGCAGCCCCAGATTGAGCTGCGGAAACGCCAGTTCCAGCGCGATCCACAGCCCCGCCAGAAACCCCGCCATGCCCCAAAACACCGTGGCGATGACGCCCAGCCGGATCAGGTCGTCGTCATAACGTTCTGTATCGACCGGGCGAATCGCCGCTGCCGGATCCCAGCCGCGCACCGTGGCGACAAGCCCGATCAACGCGGCAAGACCGCAGATCATCATATGGATGGCAAAGCCGCTATCGGCCGCCAGCGCGGTGGCGATCACCGCGAAAAATAACGCGCCAAGCCAAATGCCAGTACGCGGGAGTACGGAATCCATGGGAAGTACCCTTCCATGTCGGGTTTCTGGTTCAAGTCCTGGAACCGTCCCTGCCCGTCCTTCGCCCTTGCAACATTGACCCGTGTCAATTTGCAGCGCGCGCCTGAAAATGACCTGAAATCATTGTCCTTTCCGGTTACAATTTTCCTTCGCAATTTGCGCTCCATCAATGTCGGCAGCAGGGTCCCGAGGCATCTGGCCCCTGTGCTGCGGTCCACATGCAGTCCTGCGAGGGGCAGGACAGCCGCAGCCTACGAAAGCCATGCTCATGAAGACCCTGCATAGAGCCGCCATCGGTGCGGCGCTCGCCTCCACCGCCCTTGTTGCCGCCCCTGCCCACGCCGGTTCGAGCGAAGGCAAGTGGCAGATCAAGGTGCTCGGCTCTGCCGTCCTGCCCGATGGCAAGATCAGCCGTGTCGAAAAGGACCTCATCGGCCTGCCCGCAGGTTCGCAGACCAAGGCGAGCGACAATGTCGTGCCCACGCTCGCGGTCGAATACTTCTTCACGCCCAACATTTCGGCCGAAACGATCTGCTGCACGTCCTCACACCACGTTACCGGTGCGGGCGCGCTGGCCGGTGCGGCCATCGTCGATCACGCGGTGCTGATCCCGGCCACGCTCACGGTGAAGTATCACCTGCCGCTCAGCGGTGGGATCAAGCCGTATATCGGCGCAGGCCCGGCGCTCTACCTTTGGCTGGGTGAACGCCCCGGCGCGGCAGCGGCAGGCCTTGGCGCGGCGCGCGTGCGCCTCTCCAACGAAGTGGGTGCCGCCGTGCAGGCCGGTGTCGATATCGCGCTGGGCAACAAGGGCTACGGCCTCAGCCTCGATGCCAAAAAGTATTGGGTCAACACCACCGCCCACTTCACCACCGCTGGCGGAGTGGAAGCGCTGACCACGCGCCACAAGATCGACGCATGGATCCTCAGCGCGGGCGTGTCCTACCGCTTCTGACCGATTGGCGCTTGCCTCGCAGCGCACAGCAGGCAGGATGGCGGCCATGTCGCCATCCTGCCCTGCGTTCACGCGCCGCCACCTGCTCGGCGCTGGCCTTGCCGCCCTTGCGGCTCCGGCGCTTTCACCCCGCGCCGCTCCTTTGCCGGAGCTGCGGCTCAAGCCGGACCGCGAGCTCATGGTCCCGGTCGAGGGCGGTCGCATCTATGTCCGCGTCAACGGCGATCTCTCCGGCCCGTGCCTGCCGCTGGTCTATCTTCACGGCGGCCCCGGCAGCGGCCACGCGGGGCTGCTCCCGCTTACTGCGCTGGCAGACGAGCGCGCGGTGATCCTTTACGACCAGCTCGACAGCGGCCGCTCCGATGCCCCCGGCGATCCGCGCAACTGGCGCGTCGAACGCTTTGTCGACGAGATCGAGGCCGTGCGCCGCGCCCTTGGCATCGAACGCTGGCACCTTGGCGGCGGCAGCTGGGGCGGCACCCTCGCGCTCGAATACGGCGCGCGCCGCCCTGCCGCGCTCGCGGGCCTCATTATCCAGTCACCGCTGGTTTCCACGCGCAGCTGGATCGCGGATGCCAATGCCCTGCGCCGCCGCCTGCCCGGCCAGTGGCAGGCCACGCTCGCTGCCTGTGAAGGCGCAGCACCGCCTAGCCTTGCCCAGTGCGCCGCCGCAGACGAGGCATACTTCAGCCGCCACGTCTGGCGCGCCCCGCGCGATCCGCGCATCACCGCCTATCGCGCGGCCTTGCCTGCCTATGCAGGTAACACGGTCTACAACGGCATGTGGGGTCCGACAGAGTTCCGCGCCACCGGCACCTTACGCGAATACGACGGCGAGTCGTTGCTTGCCCGGCTCGAGGGCCGCCGCACCCTGTTCGTGGCCGGAGAGCATGACGAAGCCCGGCCCGAAACCGTCAGCGCCTTCGCCCGCCGTGTCACCCATGCACTTTACCGCACCATTCCCGGCGCCGCGCACGCAATCCTGAGCGACGCACCGGGCGCCTATCTTCCCGTCATCAGGGAATGGTGCCGCCGCAACGAGGGCGGCTGAAGGTCACCCCGCCAGCGCCACCAGCGCGCTGCGATCCAGGATTTCGACATCACGCCGTCCCGGCAGCGCCACCACGCCGTCGCTTTTCAGCTTGGTGAACTGGCGGCTCACCGTCTCGATCGTCAGGCCCAGCAGGTCTGCCACTTGCTGCCGCGAAAACGGAAGGGTAAAGTGGCGTGCAGGACCGGTGTGCGTCATGCAGCCGTTGTCCGCCAACCGGTCCGACATATCGAGCAGAAACGTCGCGATCTTTTCCGGCGCGCTCTTGCGGCCCAGCAGCATCATCCACGCGCGCGTGCGGTCCAGCTCGGCCAGCGTGCGTTCGAGCAGCTTGTGCTCCAGTTCGGGGTGCTCGCGCGCGAAGCGGTCGAAATCGTTGCGCGCAAACACGCAGACGCGCGCGTCCGTCAGCGCTACCACGCTGGCGGCGCTGGTCTGGCCGAACGGGCGGCCAATGAAATCCGAAGGATAAGCGACGCCCACGATCTGCTCGCGACCATCAGCCGTGCTGGTCGTCAGCTTCAGCACGCCTTCGATCACATTGGCGACAAGCAGCGAGTCGTCGTCTTCCCAGATCAGGGGTTCACCTGCGGCAACGGTGCGGCGGCGGCCCATAGAACTGAGGGCCGTAATCTCGTGGTGCTCGAGACCGGCGCAAATCGCACGATTGCGTACGATGCAAGTATCACAGGCGCTCATCCGCTCCGGTTCTATCAGCCGGACGGGCCTGCGGCAATCATGCATCAGATCTAGCCTACTAAAAAGTATAACGAAAAGTGGGCGGCCAGGGGTTCTGGCCGCCCGAAGTCGGGGAGAAATCGGCGGAAGGGGGAAAACCCAGAACTTGAGGGCCGGTCCTTCCGCGCCCCATCTTTCTGGCAGCGGCGGACCCCGCGATCCTTGACCGAGATCAAACCATGCGCCCAGCATGAAAAATTTCTACCGACTGGTAGAATGAAACGCTGCAAAGCGCCGCTCAGGGTTCGTGGGAATTTGGCTCAGGCCGGAGCGAGAACTGCTGATTTCGAGAACCCGCGCGCAGCGTACTTCCTGTACGTGAGCACCGGAAGCGCAGAAAGCGGCGGTTCGCAGCCCGGCCTGGGCCAAATACCCGCGTACCCTAGTCGGCCAGCAGCGCGAGATCGTGATATTGCCCGCGGAAGAACAAGAGCGGGTTGCCCTCGCCTGCCTTGCCCAGCGCTTCCACCGCGCCGACCACCAGCCAGTGATCGCCCACTTCGGTGACCCGCTCGATCGTGCAATCGATCCACGCGATGGCATTGTCGAGCACCGGAAGCCCCGCCGGGCTCTGGCCATGCGCCAGCTCGGCAAACTTGTCGTCCGCCCGCGCGGCAAAGCGGCGGCACAGCGCCAGCTGGTCAGCGCCCAGCACGTTGACGCAAAACCGCCCTGTCTCCGCGATCTTCGGCCAGGTGCCCGAACGCTTGTCCGGGAAGAAGCCCACCAGCGGGGGATCGAGCGAAATCGAGGTAAACGAACCGACGACAAGGCCGTGGCGCGCACCATCATCTGCCTGCGCGGTCACCACGCAGACCCCGGTCGGGTAGGCACCAAGCACATCGCGAAACAGGCGGGGATCGATCATGCCCGATCCGTGTCTGCAAAGCCGCAGCCGGTCAAGTCTCGATTGCCGCTACGGCGTCCAGTACCCTTTTTGCCCATTCAGCGCGGCAGATCAGCAAGTCCGGCACATAAGTATCGCGGTTGTTGTAGACCAGCGGCGCGCCATCGATGCGCGAGACATGCAGACCCGCCGCCGCCGCGACCGCCACGGGCGCGCAATTGTCCCATTCATACTGTCCGCCCGAATGAACGTAGATTTCCGCCTCACCGCGCACCACTGCCATGGCCTTTGCCCCGGCAGACCCCATCGCGATGAGTTCGCCGCCCAGCACCCTCGCCGCTTCCACCGCCTCACGCGCGGGCCGCGTGCGGCTCACCAGCAAGCGTGGGCGCGCGACCATCGGCAGCAGGGGCAGCGGCGCGCCGCTATCGAGCACCACGCCCAGCACAGGCAGCGCCACTGCGCCAAGCGTGGCCGTGCCGTCCACCGCCAGCCCAACATGCACCGCCCAATCGCTGCGCCCCTCGCCATATTCGCGCGTGCCGTCCAGCGGATCGATGATCCACACGCGCGATTTGGCCAGACGCGCGGGCGTATCCTGCGTTTCTTCGGAAAGCACGCCATCGTCCGCACGGTGGACCGCCAGTTGCGCCATCAGCCAGTCATTCGCGCGCAAATCGCCCTCAGCGCCAAGCGCCTTCTGATCGTGGATCGCGCCTTCAGCCGTCGCAGCGCTGCGCAGCGCCATCAGGATGCGCGCCGCACCGTGCGCCAGATGCCGGGCCAGTTCGATATCGTCCATCGTTTGTCCAGCCCTTCGCTACCCCGCTCGGCTTGCCTTGGGCCCGGCTTACTCCAAGCCCGCCTTACTCGAAGAACGCCACCCCGCGAACTTCGATGCTTTCACGCACATTCGTATCAGCCAAGCTGGTATCGTGAAACGCGGTGTGCGGGCAGCGCCACGTGACCGAATGATCGCTGTCCTGAAACTTGAACAGCAGTACGTCGTCTGCCGCCATGTTCGAAAAATACCACCAGCGGTGCTGCTCGCGATAGCGGAAGATCGTGGCCGCGATCATCTCGTCCTCGCCCGCCACCGGCGCGGTCAGCGCATCGCCAACCGGGAATTCATCGACCACGAACAGCGTGTTGGAAGCCGTCTCCGCGTCCGAAACGGTGCGCCCGTCGCACACCGCCAGCGGCCAGTCCTGCGGGCCGGGTGAAAACGTGCGCCACAGCGAAAAGCAGATGTATCGCTTGTATCCCGGCCCATCGGGAAACGCCTGACCATAGACCCGCGCCGCCGCGTGCTTGCCCGTCAGTTCGTTATAGTCGACATGCGCCTCGCCCGCCGGGGGCTGGATGCCGCCCGAATGGACATAGCCTTCGACCTTTTCCTGCACGCGCGCCGAAAGATCGCCCGAAGTGCGGATCATCCACCCTTGCGTCGCCACTTTGTCCGCGCCCGTCAGCCGCGCAACCAGTGCTTCCACTTCGCGCTGGTACGCCGCATCCACTGCCGACTTGTCATGGAAATCGGCAATCGCGGTCGCGTGCTTCACGATCACGAAGCCATGCGTATCGAGGCTGAAATGATCGCGCAGCGGCATCCCGTCGCGCACCACCACGGGATAGTCGCGGTAATCGCCGGTGTTGATCTCCGCGCCCTGGCTCACATAGCGCCGGGTGACGAACTCGCCTTCGTCCAGATAGCGGATCAGCGCAGGGGCCTTGCGCGCGGTTTCCTCGATATTGTCCGTCATCACACTGGCCACGGCACTCTCCGATTATAGTTAGGCACACGAACTATATCGGCTGCGGCTGCGCTGTCCAGCCTGCGCGCGGTGCGGTTTCGGGAATGCGCCACAGCACCGGCAGGATCGCCAGCGCCACCACCGCGATCATCGCGCCAGGCACCCCCGGCCAGCCGGTTGCTTCCAGCAGCATCTGCGCCGCCAGCGGGGTCAGCCCGCCAAACACCGCCGTCGCGCTCGTCACCCCCAGCGCGAGGCCCGAAAGCCGCGCCTCGCCGGAAAACTGCTCCGCCGTCGCCACCGCGCCCACCGCGCTCACCGCCCCGCCAAGGCACGCCAGCAGCACCGCACCGACCAGCGCGGGCCACACCCCGCCGCTCGCCATCAGCGCAAACAGCGTGATCGGCCCTGCCGCGCAGGCCGCCGCCACGCCGATCAGCACCGGCCGCCGCCCCACCCGATCAGACAGCGCGCCGACCAGCGGCGTCACCGCGATCACCACAAAGGCCGCCACGGTCGAAAGCCCCAGCGCCGAACTCTCCCCCGCCGCGCCTTCGCCCACTGCGCCCACCGAAGCGAGGAACGCGGGCACATACGTGATCCCCACGTAATAGCTGATCGAACCCAGCGCAGAGATCGCAAAGCCGCGCGCGATCCCTGCGCGCTGGTGCTTCACGGCATGGCGCAGCGGCGCCTTGGGCACCGTGCCTGCCGCGCGCTGGCGTTCATATTCCGGGCTTTCGTCCATCGCCGCGCGCGCCAGCAGCACGCCGCCCGCCAGCACCGCGCCCACGAAGAAGGGAATGCGCCAGCCCCACGCATCGAGCGCGTCCGGCGGCAGCGCCCATGCCGTCAGCGCCGCCACGCCCACCGCCAGCAGCGCCCCCACTTCGCTCGCCGCCGAAGCGCAGCTGGTGATGAGGCCGCGCCGCTCGGGCCGTGCGCCTTCGAGCAGATAGGCGACCACGCCGGTATATTCGCCGCCCACCGCAAACGCCATCACGCAGCGCAAGGCCAGCAGCATCATGCCCGCCGCCGGGCCGATCTGCGCATAAGTCGGCAGCACCGCGCAGCCCAGCATCGCCGCCGTCATCACCGCCATGGAAAGCAGCATCGCCCGCCGCCGCCCATGCCGGTCGCCATAATGCCCCATCGCCAGCGCGCCCAGCGGCCGCATCAGATAGGCAACGGCAAAGCCCGCCAGCACCACCGCCAGCGAGCCCTTCCCGCCGCCGAACACCACGCGCGAAAGGATCGTCGCAACATAGATATACAGCGTGAAATCATACCATTCGACCACGGTCGAAAAGCCCGCGATCAGCATCGACCGGCGCGAGATTGCGCGCATCACAGGGGGGTGGGCGGAAGCCATCAGCGCATCATGCCGCAGTGGCTCCCGCCTGGGAACCGCTTTCAGCCGACCCCTTCGGTCACCATCACGCGGTAGCTCGCGCCCGCCAGCCGGTGCACTTTCGCCTCCTGATAGGCCGGGCTGTTATACCACGCCTTCGCCGCGTCGATGTCCGGAAACTCGATGATCACGAGGCCCTCGGCGGTCGGCCCTTCCCACGTCTCGTTCGGCCCATAAAACGCCAGCGGCTTCAGCGGATGCCCCGCAATCGAAGCCCCTGCCTTGGCGTTATACTGATCCAGCTCCGCCTGATCGTTCACGCCATCCTTGATGAACACAACATAGGCCGTCATTCGAAACATCCTCTCCAGCAGCCCCGCCGCGCAGGGCCATCCTCCCCTGTGTAGCCGCCCGGCCTGCCGTGGCAAGGCCGCAGCCCGCGACACGGCTCGCCCCGCGCCGTTCGTGATGACGGATTCTGTCCAGTGGCCATCGGCGAAATCGGCGCTAGGATGCTGCGCAAACAGAACCGATGGAGAGAGACCCATGACTGAACTGGCCGGCCGCATTGCCCTCGTCACCGGCGCCTCGCGCGGCATCGGAGAGGCGTCTGCCCGCGCCCTCGCCGCCCTTGGCGCGCGCGTCATCGTCACCGATCTGGCCGCGCCCGAAGCCCTCGCGGAAGAACTCGGCGGCCTCGCCCGCGCGCATGACGTGACCGATGAACAAAGCTGGATCGACACGATGGCCTTCGCCCGCGAAGCGGCTGGCGGGCTGGATATCCTCGTCAACAACGCCGGGCTGTTCCTCGCCAAACCCCTCACCGAAACCACGCTCGAAGATTGGCGCCGCCTCCACAGCGTCAATGTCGAAGGCGTGTTCCTCGGGTGCAAGCACGCCGTCCCGCTGCTGGCGGAGCGCGCAAACCAATGGACCGGCGGCGCCTCGATCATCAACCTCTCCTCGGTCGCCGGCCTCGTCGGCACCGCGCTGGTCAGCTGCTACAACGCCAGCAAGGGCGCGGTCCGCCTCTTCACCAAGGGCGTCGCGATGGAAGTCGCGCCCTTGCGCATCCGCTGCAATTCGGTCCACCCCGGCGTGATCGAAACCGATATGGGCCGCGATCTCGTCTCCCAGTTCGCCGCCGCCACCGGCACCGGCGAAAACGACACCCGCGCCAGCTTCTCCAACCTCCACCCGCTGGGCCACTTCGGCGTGCCCCAAAACATCGCCGACGCCGTCGCCTTCCTCGCCTCAGACCGCGCCGCCTTCATGACCGGCTCGGAACTGGTGGTAGATGGCGGCTTCACAGCAAGCTGAACGCCAGGCCGCGACCACTTCCAATTGCCCCTCCCCCGTTCGGGGGAGGCTGGGTGGGGGTAACTACCGCTAGCCGGAAGAGCCCCCCTTCGCCCCACAAGTTCCCATTTCGTTCTGTCCTACACGCCCACCATCATGGCATAACCGCGCCCGCTTTCCGCAACGAACCGAGGCCGCGCATGAAAGACCGCTCCCGCCAGCCCGCCGCCAAAGGCACGCTCCCCGCATTCACTCCTGTCCCCCGCCACTACAACCGCTTTGATGGCTGGACGCCCGAACGCCAGCGCGGCTTCATCGAAGCGCTTGCCGATACCGGCAGCGTCAAACGCGCCGCCCATGCAGTAAACATGACCCCCGAAGGCGCCTACCTCCTGCGCCGCCCCCCCGAGGCGCAGGAGTTCCGCAAGGCGTGGGAAGCCGCCCTCGCGCTCGGCATTCAGCGGCTGGAAGACGTCGCGATGGACCGCGCGCTCCATGGCATCGAAGTCCCGGTCTATCACTACGGCGCCGTCGTCGGCAGCCGCCGTGTCTACAATGATCGGCTGCTGATGTTCCTGCTCAGAAACCGCGCCTCCAAGCGCTTCAAGGCCGTGGGCCGCCATGATGCCCCGACCCGCGCCGAAATCGCCAAGCTGAAAAAGCAGTGGCAAGCCGAATATGAGCAAGACGAAGAAGCCGCCCGCGCCAAAGCCGCCAAAGCTGCGCCCGATATCCTCTCCCGCTTCACCGCCGCCAACCGCCAGTGGTACGAAGCCCTCCCCGCCCCCGCGCGCGAAGCCTACGATGCGTTCCTCATCGCCGAAGCCGAAGCCAGAGCCGCCGGGAAAGCCCCCAACATGCCCAACTGGCTGGCGCTGCCCCCGCCGAAGGACGGGGAGTGAGGCCGCACCTTCCTAGGTCCTCCCGATTTATGCGGGCCGCACAAATGGGGAGGTGGCAGCGCGCAGCGCTGACGGAGGGGTAACGCGCGAAGCGCTGACGGAAGGGCCATCAACGCCGACAAAACCGCACCACACTCTCCGCCACCGCCTCCGGCGAGCGCAGCACATCCCCCGCCGCGATCCGCACCACCGCAATCCCAAGCGCCCCCAGCGCCGCATCCCGCCGCTGGTCCCGCAAAGGCCTGTCGCCCATATCATGGGCTATGCCATCAATCTCGAAAGCAACCTTCGTGGCCGCACAGTAAAAATCCAGCACCCAATCCCCAACCGGATGCTGGCGGCGGATTTTCACGCCATCAGGCTGAAGCCGTAGATGCCGCCAGAGCAGCGCTTCCGGCAGACTCGCTTCCGCGCGGAGCCTACGCGCCAAAGGTACGTTGCGTGGTTGCTTTGGCCTCGGCAAGAACCCCTCCGTCATTGGCTGCGCCAATGCCACCTCCCCGTTTGTGCTGCGCAAAAACGGGGAGGACCAGAAGGAGATAGCGCCGATTTGGCAAGGTCCTCCCCATTCTCCACCAACAAGCAGGTCTAACGGGTTTCACCCACCTCGCCCCGCCAAAGACCCTCCCTATTTTCACGAAGTGCAAATGGGGAGGTGGCAGCGCGAAGCGCTGACGGAGGGGTAACTGGCGCAACCTACGGCTTCAGACAGTTCTCCCGGTGCCACCGCAAGAACACGGGATGCGGCCGAAGCCCGGGTCGGTCGGGAGCAAGCGCCCTGCCGGATGGATTGATCATCGCCTCAACGCTGCTGCGATCATTCACCTGCCGCGAAATGAGAATATCCAGTTCATCGGAGAAGCCGATTAGCCCACGGTCGAACATCCAATGCAGCGTACCACTCAGGGCTATGCCATTTTGCACGCTATCCGGACCACCTTTCTCAACCGGCCTGATATGGGCAGCCTCGGCTTCAGCCCGTCCCCCGCCATTGATAAGCTTCCACCCGGTGACGGCGCAGCGACTGTCATAGGCAGCGAGAACTGCGCGCCTAAAAAGATAGTCACGCTTCGGCCGGGACAGCAGCGACTGGACGATAGTCCGTTCCACCTCAAAGGGAACGCGCGGCTCTTGCAAGCGACCATCGGGAACATCGCCCACACGCGGTAGGAAATCCTCCTGCTCCGGCAGTCCAAGTGAGGTTATCCGCCGGAAATCCTCTGGCGAGAGGTCGCGAACGGCCCATTGCGCGCGTCCGCCCAGCCCGCGTTCATTGCGTTGACCGTCAGGCGCATTCAACGGAACCGGCGTGACAAAATCGAGGTATGTCTCTGGTTCAATCTCAGCGACGAACATGTCGTCTATCGTGCGGTCAGGAACAATTCTGGCAACTTTCGCCACCGCGAAATAGCCGCGTGATTGCGGCACCTTTGATGGTTCGTAATATACGACCCATCCACCCTCAAGCGGCTTGGCGCGGCCCAGATAAGGCTTTGGAAATTGATACCGCGATGACGGCGCATCATCATAGATCGAGTCCGCGCGGTGAACGAAGATGCCAAATGCCATGACAGGAGGTTATCGGGTGTACGCCGCCTGCACCAGGGGCAAAGCGGTGCGCCTTGGCGATCCGTGTGCGTCCTCCCCATTTTCCCCTGAGCTTGTCGAAGGGGCAAATGGGGAGGTGGCCCGCCGCAGGCGGGTCGGAGGGGTAGCATTCTCTGCAGTAAGGCTTGAAGAACAAGCAAGGAAGCCAACGCGGCAAAGCCGCGTCGTCGAAGGGCTCGGTTCGCTTAAGGCTCCCGGCCCCCGGCCGAAATAGCCGCTCGCCTGCGGCGACCAGCTTCCAAGCTACCGTTTGCTCACGCAAACGTCGCTTGGGCGCTTGCGGCTATTCTTCACCCATCCTCAATGCAGCAATAAACGCCTCCTGCGGGATAGTCACATTGCCATATTCCCGCATGCGCTTCTTGCCCTCTTTCTGCTTTTCCAGCAGCTTCTTCTTGCGGCTGATGTCGCCGCCATAGCACTTGGCAGTCACGTCCTTGCGCATCGCGCTGATCGTTTCGCGCGCGATCACCTTTGCACCGATGGCGGCCTGAATGGGGATCTTGAACATGTGGCGCGGGATCAGGTCTTTCAGGCGTTCGACCAGATGGCGGCCGCGCGGGTCGGCCTGGCTGCGGTGGACGACCATGCTCAGCGCATCGACCGGTTCGTTGTTGACGAGGATGTTCATCATCACGAGGTCGCCTTCGCGCAGGCCGATCTGTTCGTAATCGAAGCTGGCATAGCCCCGGCTGATTGATTTCAGGCGATCATAGAAATCGAACACCACTTCGTTGAGCGGCAGTTCATAGCTCACCTGCGCGCGCCCGCCGACATACGTCAGGCCGGTCTGGATGCCGCGCCTGTCCTGGCACAGCTTGAGGATCGAGCCGAGATATTCATCCGGCGTGTAGATCGTCGCCTTGATCCACGGCTCTTCCATTTCCGCGATCTTGACCGGATCGGGCATGTCGGAAGGATTGTGCAGTTCCTTCACCGTGCCGTCGGTCATCGTCAGGCGGTAGACCACCGAGGGCGCGGTGGTGATAAGGTCGAGGTCGTATTCGCGGCTGAGGCGTTCCTGGATGATTTCCAGATGCAGCAGGCCGAGGAAGCCGCAGCGGAAGCCGAAGCCGAGTGCGGCAGAGCTTTCCATCTCGAACGAGAAGCTGGCATCATTCAGCCGCAGCTTGCCGATGCTTTCGCGCAGCTTTTCGAAGTCCGCCGCATCGACCGGGAACAGGCCGCAGAACACCACGGGCTGCACTTCCTTGAAGCCCGCCAGCGCCTGCGTCGCGCCCTGCTTGACCGTGGTGATCGTGTCACCCACGCGGGCCTGCGCCACTTCCTTGATCTGCGCGGTGATGATGCCGATTTCGCCCGGCCCCAGTTCGTCGAGCACTTGCAGCTTGGGCCGCATGCAGCCGACGCGGTCGATCAGGTGTTCGGTGCCGCCGGCCATGAACTTGACCTGGAGGCCCTTCTTGATGACGCCGTCGATCACGCGCACCAGAATGACGACGCCGAGATACGGGTCGTACCAGCTATCCACCAGCATCGCCTTCAAGGGCGCGCTGCGATCACCGCCCGGCGGGGGAATGCGCGCGACGATGGCGTCGAGCACTTCCTCGATGCCGATGCCGGACTTGGCGCTGGTCATCACCGCCTGACTGGCGTCGATCCCGATCACTTCCTCGATCTCGGCCCGCACCTTTTCCGGCTCGGCGGCGGGCAGATCGATCTTGTTGATCACCGGCACGATCTCGTGGTCGTGCTCGATCGACTGATAGACGTTGGCGAGGGTCTGCGCCTCCACGCCCTGCGCCGCATCGACCACCAGCAGCGCGCCTTCGCACGCGGCGAGGCTGCGGCTGACTTCATACGCGAAGTCGACATGGCCCGGCGTGTCCATCAGGTTGAGCTGATAGGTCTTGCCGTCCTTGGCCGGGTATTCCAGTCGCACCGTCTGCGCCTTGATGGTGATCCCGCGCTCGCGCTCGATGTCCATGTTATCAAGGACTTGCTCACTCATCTCGCGCGCAGAGAGGCCGCCAGTGAACTGGATCAGCCGGTCAGCCAGCGTCGATTTGCCGTGGTCAATGTGAGCAATAATGCTAAAATTACGGATGAGAGCGAGTTCAGTCATGCGCCGCCGTTAGCAGCGCGCGCGCGCGGTGTCATCAGGCCCGGTTGGGCGGCAGGGAATCGGCAGGTTGACGCAGTCGACACTGGCCCGAGGAATACCTGCATTCGATCAATCATGGCCGATTGATCGAAGCAGAAGGGCCATCCGCGCATCATGACAGCCGGGCCCGTGTCGGACAGCGTTGCTGCGCTGCACTTCCCCTCTTCCTCCTGACCCACTCTCATGCCCCGTGGCCGACCGACTTGACGTCCGTTTTGGAAACTCATATTAGAATGATCATTATTAATCTAATATTCTCAAAAGATTCCAATTCGACCAAAAGACTTCAATTCAAGGGGAGAAATGTCCATGAAGGCCACCACCGCCGGTTCATTCCTGCTGGGCGCCAGCCTGTTTGCCCTCACCGCGCCCGCACAGGCGCAGGTTGCTGCCGATGCCGCCAAGCCAGCAGAGGGCCTTGGCGAAATCGTCGTGACCGCGAACCGCGTGGCCTCAAGCGCACAGGACACGCCGATTGCGCTCAACGTCTATAGCGGCGCTGCGCTTGCCGATCAGGGCGTCAACACCGTGCGCGATCTGGCGCAGATCGACCCCAGCGTGAACGTGACCAACTCGACCGGCTCGGCCTATGTCGCGGTGCGCGGCATTGCCTCGACCGACGTGACCGAAATCGGCGATCCTTCGGTGCCGATCACCCGCGACGGGTTCTTCACCAACCGCTCGTTCGCGATCAGCTCCTCGTTCTATGACGTGGCGCGCATCGAAGTGCTCAAGGGTCCGCAGGGCACGCTTCAGGGCCGCAATTCGACCGGCGGCCTTGTCAGCATCATCACCGTGCGCCCCGAAATGCGCAATGGCGGCTTTGCCAGCGCCGAGGCGGGCAACTACAAGACCTTCAACGGCGAGGCCGGGGTCAACGTGCAGCTGGCGGAAAGCTTTGCCGTCCGCGCCTCGGGCACCGCGCTCAGCCACAAGGGCTACCGCACTTCGGCCGGTCCCGCGCTTGACGGCGATGACGAGAACTTCAAGTCGGGCCGAATTCAGGCGCTCTACAAGGGCGATAATGGCCTTTCCGCATGGGTTTCGTATCAGCATGACAACCGCGATGTGAACGGCGACGCGCAGTTTCGCGGGCCGCTGGGCGGTCCGACACCTGTGTTCGGCAAGGCGAAGACGTTTACCAGCAGCGCGCCGACCGGCACCAAGCTGGAGAGCGACCGCGTGCGCTGGGAACTGGCCTACAACGCGGACATGGGCCTGAACTTCATCTACTCGGGCGGGTATGACAGCGCGAACTGGCGCAACCAGCTCGATGCCACTGGCGGCTATCCGGCCAACCGCCAGTTTCGCCAACAGGAAACCCCCAAGACCTGGAACCACGAAATCCGCGTGAGCAACAACAAGGGCGGCAAGCTGTTTTTCCAGGCCGGGTATTTCTATTTTCAGGAAAAGAACGTCGTCAATTCGGGGATCTTCAACCTCGACATGACTGGGCCGTTCGCACCCGGCGGTCCGCTCTCGTTCGTGCCCAATGCCGACCAGTCGAACCGCTATGGCATCAAGTTCGATTACGACATCCTGACCCGTTCGCAGGCGCTGTTCGGCCAGATCGAATATGACCTCACCGACCAGCTCCAGCTCAGCCTTGGCGGGCGCTACACGTGGGACAAGAAGGTGCGCACCGGCAATGCCGTGCTCAGCCTGCCCGCGCTGGCGTTTCCGCTATGCGGCAACGGCTTCCCCGCGCCGGGCACGTGCCCGCCCTTCCCGCTGACGACGCCGGGCAACGGCAACCTCAGCCAGAGCGAGCCGACCTGGCATGCGGGGCTGAACTACCGCCCTGCCCCGGGTTCGCTGATCTTTGCCAAGTATGACCGCGGCTACAAATCGGGCGGGTTCAATTCGAACGGCAGCGCGCCTTCGGTCGATTACGGCCCGGAGCGGCTGGATTCGTTCGAACTGGGCACCAAGAACTCGCTGATGGGCAATACGCTCCAGCTCAACGCTTCGGTGTTCTACTTCAACTACAAGGGCTATCAGGGCAGCCAGTTCACCGCCGCGACGAGCAGCGGTTCGGGGGTGTTCAACGTGGGCAGCGCCAAGGTGTTCGGCATCGAGGGCAGCGCCACCGCGCTGGTGGGCCAGGGCACGCGCCTGAGCTTCAACGCCACTTATTTGCACACCAAGTTTGGCGAGGGGATCAAGATCAACAATGGCGGCACCCCGCCGGTTGCGATCGACATCGGCGGCAACCGCCTGCCCAACGCGCCCGGTTTCACGGCATCCGGCGCGATCGAGCAGGAAATTCCGGTCTCGTTCGGCAAGTTCACCGCGCGGGTGGACGCCAAGTATTCCTCGGCGTTCTACTATTCGGTGTTCAACACCCCGGATACGCGTTCGTGGGACTATGTGCTGGCCAACGCGAGCCTCAAGTTCGCGCCGGAAAACAGCTTCTGGGAAGTCTCCGCGTTCGTGCGCAACGTGTTTGACAAGCAGGTGCTGGCCTATGCCACGCAGAACTTCAACGCGGGCGCCAATACCTATCAGTTCCAGGCTCCGCGCACGTTCGGCGTGCGTGGTAGCGTGAAGTTCTGATCGGCTGAAAACCGGTGAACGCAAGCGGGGCGGTGGCTGGAAAGCCGCCGCCCCTTTGCGTTGCGCGTCAGCTGGCTTGTTGCGCTACTTTTGCCGCGAGGAAAGCGGGGCGCGCGCTTGCCCGCTCCCAGTAGGCGGCGATTTCAGGGCTGAACTTGTAATCGAGCCCCAAGTCCTTCGCGAGGAGCAGCGCGTAGGCCGTGCACACATCCGCCATCGTGAAGCGCCCGGCGCAGAGCCATTCGCGGCCATCCTCCAGCGCGCGCGTCAGGTGTTTGAGGCGCGAGAAGAACCACTGGGTGTAGTCGTCCGCAGCCTGTTGCAGCTTGCGCTCGTCGGGCTCGAAGCGGGTGTAGCGCAGCACGATGGTCTGCGGGAAGGTGAGCGTCGCCTCGCTGCGGTGCATCCAATCGAGCCAGAGGCCGTAGTCAGGCTCTTCCGGGGAGACGGCAAGCGGCGTCGGGCCATAGCGCGTGGCGAGATATTGCGGGATCGCGCTGGATTCGGTCATCCGCGTGGTGCCATCGACCATCAGCGGGATTGTGCCGAGGGGGTTCTGCGCGAGGTATTCCGGCACAGCAAAGCGCGGGGGAAACGGCATGGTGTGGAGCGTGTAGGGCAGGCCCAGTTCTTCGAGCGCCCAGAGCGCGCGGAAGGAACGGGCATCGCGGCAGTGGTACAGTTCGATCATTGGCTCAGATAAGTCCCCGGCTGATCAGGCATTCCTGCACGGCGCGCTCGCCCATGTCGATGGCCGTATTGGTGAAGGCGCTGCCCGAAGCATCCGCATTGGCAATCGCGATGCGGCCGAACGTCTGGCGGCCGATCACGTGGGGGCGCTGCTCGTCGGGCACGTCGGGATCGCCCAGCGTATCGTATGTATAGGCATAGCCGTGGGGCCAGCGGTTGACGGTGATGGCGGCGATATCGCGTGCGGCGCTGAAGCCTGCGCTGCCCAGCATACGCTGGAGTTGCGAGCGGATCTCGCGCTCGATGGCGGGGTATTCCTCTGCCTGCATGGCCGCACGGCCTAGGCGGTTCTGCTCCTTGCGCGGCAGGCCGGGCTGGTTGGGATTGCGCACCATGTGGATCACCACCGGCTCATCGGGCGTCAGCGCGCTGGCATAGCCGCCGATGTTCATGGGCGTGTCGAGCGAAGCGCCGATATGATAGCCGTTGGGCGCACTGATGGATTTGACGCCGAGCTTGGCCCAGGGGCGCCAGTTCTTCACGAGCACATTGGTGTATTGCATCGGCACCTTGGAGGCATAGTGCAGCGCCTCCTTCTGCGCCTGCGGCAAGGCGGGGACGATGAACGGGATCACCATGTTGAAGCAGGCCATGATGACGTTTGCGCCCGTGACGGCAACGCGCTTGCCATCCTTCACATAGACGACGCGCACGGCCTTTTCGGTCTGGCGCGCGGGCTTGCCGATATGTTCGGCACGGATGACCATGCTGGAGAGGCGGATGCGGGTGGGGTTGGCCGGATTATCCAGCGCACCGTAGCGCGCGGGCGCGAGGACGACGCTTTCCTGATCGAGCGTGGCGGACGGGAAAACGCCGGGGACAAGGCGGCTGACGAGGAGGCGCGCGACGGTGGCGTTGCCATCGGGCCAGTGGAAGTGCTGCGCTTCGGCGGTGATCTGCTGCGGCAGGTCCATGCCCGCAAAGCCCGGCATCCGCCCGCCGAGCGCAGCTTCCCATGCCGGGAGCGTATCGACGCGCTTGTTGTTGCGGAAATAGTGGCCGAGGAAATAGGGCAGGCTTTCGGGCAGCATTTTCGCGTGTTTCAGCAGGTAATCCTGATAGCTGATGTGGCGCAGATATTCCGCGCGCGCATCGGGCGTCAGGTCCGGCAGGTAGTTGACCTTTTCGGTGTAGAGCCGGGTGAGATCGGCGCGCACCGCGCCGGTCAGCGGGGCTTCGGCGAAGAACTGCGGCCAGGGTTTGGCGCCGGTTCCGGTAACGAGCTTGTCGGCAAGGAAGTGCTCCCTGTCGAAGAAGGTGGCCGAGCCGAGGCCTTCGTAGGCCTTGGTTTCGTAGCGGTGGTAGCTGGTCAGGTCGACGCCGAGATCGGCCAGCAGCTTTTTGGAGGTGAAGCTGTAGGGGAACGGCGATTCAATGCTCATCGTGCCGCCGTAGGCGAGGATCGTGCGGCCTTCGTAAGTGAACTCGTTGCGCTTGGCGTGGCCGCCGAAATCGTCGTGGTTGTCGAGGATCAGGATCTTGCGGTCATCGCCCAGTGCCTGCCGGTAGAAGTGCGCGGCGGCGAGGCCCGAGATGCCGCCGCCAACCACGACGAGATCGTAGTGCTCGCCGCTGTCTTCGGCAGGAAGCGCGCCGCCAAATTCGCCGTCGCGCGCCATGTGCGCGGCCTCGAACGAGCCGGGATACTGGCCGCGCAGGCCCGTAAAGCGGGGGGGATAGTCCGCCGCTGGGGCAGGGGCCGCCTGCGCCAGCGCGCCTGGGGCCGCCGCCAGTGCCGCGCCTGCAGCGACACCGCCGATGAAATCGCGCCGGGCGATGGGCAAGTGCAAGCCCAGTTCCTTATCCGACCATTCGCTCACCGCCCTGCCCCCGTTCCAGATCGCCGCTTCAGCTTGAAGTGTAATGGCAATGCCGCCTTGCGCAATCGCCCAAATTGCGGCCTCATGGCGGTGATCTGCTCAGGAGACCGCCGATGCACCGCCCGCTGATTGCTGCTGCTCTTTTCGCGTTTGCCGCCCCCGCCGCGGCCCAGACCGCCGACACCTGCCGCAACGACCCCAAGTTCCGCGAGCAGGATTTCACCGTGGGCAGCTGGGACGTCTACACCGGGGACAAGAAGACCGACGAAGTGACGATGAAGCTGATCCTCAACGATTGCGCGATCGAGGAGCACTGGAGGAAGACCGATGGCCGCCCAACCGGCAACGGCATCGGCCTTTTCAACTATTCGCGGCTGCTGGGATCGTGGGGTTATACCTGGGCAACCGACGACGGCGCTGCCACGGTATTTCGCGGCAATCTCGTGAAGCCGGGCGAGATTCGTTACGTAACCGAAAGACCCCTGCCCGGAGGAAAGGTGCGCCTGCGCCATTGGACGCTTTACGCCATGCCGGATGGCACGGTGCGCGAATTGGCCGTGGGCACCGAGGACGGCGGCGCGACGTGGACGACCGACTACGACCTCAAGTGGGTGCGCCGGAGATAGGGCGGCCCGCGCGGCGGACTGTCTGCGTGAACGCCTGAAAATTGTTCAAGGTCAATGCGGCTCGCATTCAGACTTCTAGGCGGCCTCATAGGTATTAACCATGATGCTCACCGGAGCTTGCATGATGAGAAATGGAAGTATCTGGCGCGCAGCGCTGGCACTGGCCGTTGTCGCAAGCGGGACGCTTGCCGCAAACGCGGCCCTGGCGGCCGAGCCGGCCCTTCCAGCGGCGGGATCGGACGCCGGCCAGACGGCCTTCCGCGAACTCTTCCGCGAGATGATCGAGACCGACACATCGGTGAGCACAGGGAACTGCAGCGCGCTGGCAGAAAAGATTGCCGCGCGGTTTCGCAACGCAGGCTTTGCCGCCGACCAGATCACGCTGTTTCGCGATCCGGCCATCGCGCTCGATGGCGGCGTGGTCATCACTGTGCCGGGCAGATCAAAAAAAGCGAGACCGATGCTGCTGCTCGGCCATATCGATGTTTCCAGTGCCAATCCCTGGCACTGGAAGACCGACCCGTTCAAACTCATCGAGCGGGACGGCTATTTCTACGGGCGCGGCGTGGCGGACATGAAAGCGCTCGATGCGATCTGGGTGGACACGCTGCTCCGCCTGCGCGCCGAGGGATTCAAGCCGAAACGCACGATCAAGCTGGCGCTGACCTGCGGGCATGAATCCAGCGCGCAGGCCAATGGTGCCGAATGGTTGGTGCGCCGCCGACCCGACTTGCTGGATGCGCAATTCGCTCTGACCGAGGGCGGCGGCGGCCAGATAATCGGGAGCGGCAAAGCGGCCATCCAGACCATCGCCATTGGTGAAATGACGACGGCGACGTTCGATATCGAGACATTCAGCGCGGGCGGCCCCAGTTCGATCCCGACCGATGACAACGCCATCTCCAAGATGATCGATGCGCTGTGGAAGGTTCGGGCGTTCAAATTTCCGCTGCACCTCAACACAGCGACGCGCAGCTATTTGGCAGCAGTAGGAGCCCACCGCAGCGATGCCCTGGGCTCGGCCATGGTGCGGCTTGCCGCCGATCCATCAGACGCTGCGGCCCATACCCTGGTTTCAGCAGACCGATTTCTCAACCCTCTGGTGCACACCACCTGCCTCACCACTCTGATTCAGGGTGGTTTTCTTGTGACGGCGATTCCGCAGACCGCCAAGGCGACGATCAGTTGCTACATCTTGCCCGGCGAGGATGCCGAAGGAACGCGCACCGCGCTGTTCAACGCCATCGGTGATCCCAATCTCGTCATGTCCCGCGTTGGCCGGGTAAGTCCGGCGCCAGCGGAGCCGCCGCAAGACCCCCGCATCCTGCGCCCGGCGGCAAAACTGATCGCCCGCTATTTTCAGGGCATGGAACTGGTGCCAGCGACCAGCCTGCTTGCTACCGACGGGGCGTATCTCGCGAAGCTTGGCGTGCCGGTCTATGGCGTGCCGGGCCTGTCGTTTGAGCCTGATGGCAACAGCGCCCATGGCCACGATGAGCGGCTTGCCGTGCGATCAACCTACATCGCGCGGAATTTTCTCCACGATTTGGTGAAAGTCTACGCTGCGCAGAAGTAAGCTAGGGCTCGGATCAACGCAGCGTCACGCGGACCGGTTGCCGAGCGTCGGCCGATTGCCCGCAACACGCTCGTGCTCCCCACCACAGGCCTCCATCGAATGGCTGTGCGCGCAGGCGCAACGGGATTGCCGGTCTCAGCCCGACATTTGCGGGAAATCAAAGCAACGCATTGCTCATCGACTAGGGTTGCGCCAATATTTTAACTATAATGCTTAACCGGAGCCGAACAAGATGACTACGTGGACCGCATGGGGTGCTGCACTGGCACTTGCACTCGTTCCGGGTGGAGTTCTTGCAGCAGACGCGAAGGCTGGGGAGAAGGCTGATGCAACCGCTCCAGCATCTCGGCAAAGCGCCGGGCAGCTCGCGTTCCGGGATCTGTTTCGCGAGATGGTCGAGACCGACACTTCGGTGAGCACCGGTAGCTGCACCGCGCTGGCTCAGAAGATCGCGGCGCGGTTTCGAGCTGCGGGATTTGACGAAGGCCAGATCACGCTGTTTCGCGATGAGACCTTGCCGCTCGATGGCGGGATTGTCGTCAGCCTCCCGGGCACATCGGGCAAGGCGAAACCGATGCTGCTGCTCGGCCATCTCGATGTCGTCAACGCCAAGGCGCAGCACTGGAAGAGCAATCCCTACGTACTCACCGAGCGAGACGGATACTTCTACGGACGCGGCGTGGCCGACATGAAAGCGCTTGATGCGATCTGGATCGACACGCTGCTGCGCTTGCGGGCAGAGGGCTACAAGCCGAAGCGCACCATCAAGCTGGCGCTTACGTGCGGTGAGGAAACCGGCGGCCGGATGAACGGTGTGGAATGGCTCACGCGGCACCGGCCCGAACTGCTCGCAGCTGAATTTGCGCTCAACGAAGGCGGCGGCGGCATGACCGACGGGCGGGGCAAAGTGCTCAGCCAATCGATCGTGATCGGCGAGAAGGCCAATCGCAACTTCGACCTCGAAGCATTCAGCGAGGGCGGCCACAGTTCGATACCGAACGACGACAACGCCATCTACAAACTGGCCGATGCGCTGGTAAAAGTGCGTGCAATCAAGTTCCCGGTGCGGTTCAACGACACGACCCGCAGCTATTTCGCCAATATCGGCTCGAGGCGCGGCGATGCGCTGGGTGCCGCAATGGTCCGCCTTGCCGCCAATCCTGCCGACGCTGACGCGGAGAAGACGGTCTCTGCCGACCGCACGATGAATGCGATGCTCCGCACCACCTGTGTCGTCACGCTGGTTCAGGGGGGCTACCTGCTCAATGCGCTGCCCCAGACGGCAAAGGCTTCGATCAACTGCCGCATCCTCCCCGGCGAGGATGCCGAGACGACCCGCGACACAATGTACATGGCGATCGGCGATCCGCAGATGGTCCTTTCCCCTGTGGGCCGGGTGCGCCCATTGGCGGTCCCGCCGCCACTCTCCGCCAAAATCCTTCAGCCCGCGAAAAAGCTGATCGAGCGCTACTACCCCGGCGTCCCGCTGGAGCCAGGGATAATGACCGGCGCGACCGACGCGACCTACCTTGGGCCGATCGGCATCCCGACTTACGGCGTCCCCGGTCTCTATACCGACCCTGATGGCAACAATGTCCACGGCCACGATGAACGGATCGCGGTGCAATCAGTCTGTCGGGCGCGTGATTACCTGTACGATCTGGTCAGGGCTTACGCTGCGCAGGAGTAGGCTGCCGACAAACCGGCTGCCTGTGGGGCAGCAAGGTCAGGGCTGATCAATCAAGGGCGCACCAGCAGGTTTCCGGTGTGTCCGCCCGCGAACAGCAGAAGCAGCGCCTCGGCGAAATGTTCGATGCCATCGACGACGTGTTCGGGCAGGTTCACTTTGCCTTCACGCATCAGGGCGGCGATTTCTGATTTCGCCTCTGGGAAGCGAGCGGCGTGGTGCGTCACGACGAAGCCTTTCATCGCCGCGTTGCGTTCGGCAAGCTTCAGGTAATTCTTGGGCCCGCGCACGTTGGTAAGATCGGAATATTGCGAGATGGCGCCGCAGATGGCGATGCGCGCATCCGCCGGTGCGAGGTTGGCGAGCGCGACATCGAGGATTTCGCCGCCGACATTATCGAAGAACACGTTGATCCCGTCGGGCGCTGCAGCCGCGACTTCGGCGGCGAGATCGGCGTTCTTGTAATCCACCGCGACATCCGCGCCGAGCCGTTCGATGAGGTAGCGGCACTTTTCCGGTCCGCCCGCGATGCCGATGACCCGCGCGCCGCGCGCCTTGGCCAGTTGCACCACCATAGAGCCGACTGCACCCGCAGCGCCCGAGACGAGCACGGTATCGCCCGCCGCAACTTCGGCCACAGCAATCAGGCCGACCCATGCGGTGAGCCCGGTGGTGAGGCCGAGCGGCCCCACATAATCGCGCGGCTGGATGCTGTTGGAAAGATCGAGCTTGGTCAGCGCCGCTTCGGGCATCAGCGCATGGGTCTGGGCCGAGAGCAGGCCATAGACCCAATCGCCGGTGGCCAGCGCATCGCTCGCGCTCGCGACCACCTTGCCCACGCCGAACGCGCGGATCGTGGCGCCGAGGCCTGCGGTTTCGTGGAAGCTGCCGGGGGTGAGCGTGGTGCGGATCCACGCGTCCATCGAGAGCGTATCGACCGCGACCACGACATGACCGGCAGGCACGTCCGCGATTTCGGCTTCCTCGATGCCGAAATCTTCGATCAGCGGCAGACCTTCGCGGTAGTGCCGCAAGAAAACGCGGCGGTTGGTGTGCGGCATGGCAGAAATCCTTGCGGCGATGATACGCAGACCCGACGCTATGCCAGCGGAGCCCGGGCCGGCCATTGCCTAATTGATTAGCGGGCGGCTGCGCGGGGCCGGTCCATTCTGGCGGACTGGCCCCTTGTCGAGCGCGACTGGGCAGCGCAATCTACCGATAATTACGGACTGGGCAGGAACTCTGGCTGGCAAACATCACACGGGAAGGAACAAGGCCATGCGCACGAAGGCACTCTGGCTGGCGGCGGGGATCACACTGCTCGCAGCGGGAACGGCCACCGCCCAATCCGCGCAAGATGCCGGAGCGCTGCTTGGGCGGATCCTGGGTTCGGGTACGCCAGCCCCCACGACCACACCCTCCCCGGCCGCGGCCCCTGCGGCCCCCGTGGGCGTGACCAATCGGCAGGCATCGGGCGGGCTGAAACTGGCGCTGGGCAAGGCGGCCGAGCGGGTGGTGGCGCAATTGGGCCAGCCCGGCGGGTTTGCCAATGATCCGCGCGTGCGGATCGGGCTGCCGGGGGCGCTGGGGCGGCTTGACGGGCTGTTTTCCACGCTTGACCGCGCAGGGGTGACTGATGGCCTTTCCGGCAAGCTCAATGCCGCTGCCGAAGGCGCAGTGGGGCAGGCGCTGCCGCTGCTCAAGACCGCGATCACGCGCATGACCATGACCGACGCGCTCGGGATCGTGACCGGCGGCGATACCTCTGCCACCGACTATTTTCGCCGCACCATGGGGCCAGACCTGCAAGCGCGGATGAACCCGGTGGTGAGCAAGTCGCTATCGGGCGTGAAGGCGTTTCAGGCGCTCGACAGCTTTACCGCGAAGAACAGCATGATCGCAGGCCAGTTCGGAGCGAGAGACCTGACAGGCTATGTCACGCAGAAGGCGAGCGACGGGGTATTTCTCTACCTTGGCGAGCAGGAGCGCGAGATCCGGCGCAATCCGCTGGGCACCGGCAGCAAGCTGATCGCAAAGATCTTCGGCAAAGTGCTTTAACCTTCACCCGACCTTGCGCTGGTTTGCGGCGGGATCGGGAAACGGGATCGTCGACTTGATCGCCACCGCGGCGATGCGGCCATCCTCGTCAAGCCGCAGGGGCTGCGAGAACTCGACCCCCATCCGGTCATCGCTTGCCCAGCGGCAAGTGGCGGTGACGGTGTGGCCATCGGTAAGCTGGATGCGGAAGATCGTGCCCGGCGGGACATTCCACAGCCCTTCGACGAGGGCGCCCGTCAACGACATGTTGCGCACGGTGCCGTTGTAGCGGTGCCCGCCGTGATCGAGCACCACGCGGCGCAGCATGGCCTGGCGCGAGGCGCGGGCTGAACGGGGGCCGCGGGCGATGGCGATGAGGCCGGTGGCAAGGCGCGTCTGCGTGGCGGCGGCGGATAGCGGGCGTTCGTAGATATAGCCCTGCACGTGGCTGCAACCGAGCATGCGGACGAGATCGAGCTCGTCGAGTGTTTCCACGCCTTCCGCGGTCGTTTCCATGCCGAGCGCTTCGGCAAGGCTGACGATCGAGGCGATGATCGCGCCGTTGCGGCTACCTGCCTGCGTGGCGCCGCGCACGAAGGACTGGTCGATCTTGATCTTGTCGAACGGCGCGCGCTTGAGATAGCCGAGCGAGGAATAGCCGGTGCCGAAATCATCGAGCGCAAGGCGCACGCCGATCCCCTTGAGCGCGCGGAACATGGATTCGGTGGCGATATCATCGCCCAGAAACACGCTTTCGGTGATTTCCAGTTCGAGCCGATCCGCCGCGACACCGGCCGCAGCAAGCGCGCTGGTGATCATGGCGGGGAGCGCGGGATTGGCAAATTGCAGCGGCGAGACGTTGACCGCGACGCGCACATCGGACGGCCACTGCGCAAGGTGCTGGCAGGCGGTGCGCAGCGCCCATTCACCGATTGTAACGATGAGCCCGGCATCCTCTGCGATGGGCACGAACTTGGCCGGTGAGATGAAGCCGTGCTGCGGGTGGTTCCATCGCAGCAGCGCCTCGAAGCCGGTGATCCGCTCTGTCGCGGTCTGCACCACGGGCTGGTAATAGAGTTCGAGATTGCCGTGGGTGATCGCGTCGCGCAGATCTTCTTCAAGCTGGCGGCGCTCTTCGGCATCGCTGTGGAGATCGGCGGCGTAGAAATGGAAGCGCCCGCGCCCGGCGTCCTTGGCGGCATAGAGCGCAAGGTCGGCATTGCGGATCAGCGCCTCGCTGGTCACCCCGTCATCGGGCGCGAGCGCGATGCCTAGCGAGGCACCGATCATCACGCGGCTGCCCTCGATCGAATAGGCCTGGGAAAGCTGCTCGATGATCCGTTCGGCGAGATGTGCGAGCTGTTCGCGCGCGATCTTGCCCGCAAGAATGACCTGGAATTCGTCACCGCCCAGCCGACCGACCCGGCCGACCGTGCCGATGACCCGCTCCAGCCGCTGCGCGACCTGCTTGAGCAGGGCATCGCCAGCGGGGTGGCCCAGCGTATCGTTGACCTGCTTGAAGCGATCGAGATCGAGCAGGAACACGGCGCAGGCGCGGTGCTGCTCGCTCGGCGCGGTGAGGATCTTCTCCAGCGTCTGCGACATCTGGAAGCGGTTCGACAGGCCGGTCAGCGAATCGAAATGTGCAAGCCGCGAGGCGTGTTCCTGCGAGCGGCGCTTTTCGGTGAGATCAGTGCCCGAGCCGCGGAAGCCCTGGAAGTTGTTGAACGCGTCATACGTCGGGCGGCCCGTGACGGACCACCAGCGTTCTTCATCCGTGACCGCCGCGCGCACGGCGAGTTCGCTGAAGCTGGAACGAGCCGAGAGATGGAACGCCAGTGTACGTTCGCCCTCGCCCGATTGTTCCGAAAGGTTGAACAATTCGGCGAAGGGCCGGCCGATGAAGTATTCGGCATCGCGGCCCAGCGCTTCGGCGACCGGGCGCGAAAGATACGTGATAAGGCCGCGCCGGTCGGTCTCCCAGAACCAGCCCTGCCCGGTCTCCTCGTAATCGGCGAGGATTTCCTCGGCGCGGGTCTGGAGGCGCACGCCTTCTTCCGCCACGAGGCGCAACTTGAGGTCGATCTCGCGCTGGCGCAGATAGGCCGCCACCGCGATAACGCCGCCAATCAGCAGCGAGGTGATCCCGCCCGCGAGGTTCGTGACCCAGGTAACGCCCGACCACATCGCCACTTCGGCGGTGAGCATGCCCGCGAGGCGGCCTGATTCGGTGACCGTGGCGAGCAGCGAGATGGTGACGAGCAGCGCCAGCGCCTGCACCCACGGCACCACGCCGCTATGAGCCCACATACCGATGGCGAAGCCATAGATGAACAGCGGAATGCCAATGGAGGCGCCCATCAGCGCCATGCGCACCGCGGTCGAGTGATCCTTGCTTTCCTCGTACGCCGAGGTGAAGCGCGCGACGAACAGCAGCGCGGAAGCGAGCAGCGCAAGGAGCGGCGCGATGATCGGGCGCACCGAGAAATTGGCAATCGCGAGGCCGAACACGCCAAGCACCATCGGCAGCGCCATGTGCGGCCATTCGCGCGCGATCAGCCCGCGCCCCGGGCCGGTGCCAAACAGGAACGCAGCCCCCGCCACATCGGACCGGCTGACCTGGGAACTCGGCACACGTTCGCGCCGCCGGTGCGTACGCGCGAAATCGCGCGTGGCACGCACAGGTTCGGCCAGCGATGCAGCAATGTCCCCGGAGGATTGGCTCATTCCCGCCAAATGCGCTTAACTGCTTTGAGAAACCGTTAAGGCTGCTGCCAGACCGGACCTTTTTTCCGCAGTTTTCCGAAGGTTTTCTTTTGCTGACGGCACCGGAATGCTAGGGGGCGCAGCAACGCTTTGTTTTACATGATTGCCAAGGATTTCTCGTGGCCACGACTGCCAGCTTCACAATGATCGGCGTGGCCGGACGTCGGCTGCGCGTGGGGCAGTGGCATCCCACGGGGGGGCCTGCGCGGCCGGGCGCGCCCGCAGCGAACCCACTGGTGATCCTGGGCGGGATCGGCATGAACATGGAGATGCTGGAGCCGATCGCCAGCCGCCTGCCAGACCGCCGCATCCTGAGCTTCGATATGCCCGGCATCGGCGGCTCGCCCGATCCGATCTTCCCCTACACAATCCCGCACATGGCGCTGACGCTCGCCGCGCTGCTCGACCGGCTGCATATCGAGACGGTCGATCTGCTCGGCATCAGCTGGGGCGGCGCGGTGGTGCAGCAGTTCGCCTTCCAGCACCGTGCGCGCACCGGCAAGCTTGTCCTCGCGGCGACTTCAGCGGGCGGCACGATGATCCCCGGCAATCCCTCGATGATCAGCAAGATGCTGGATCCCATGGAATATTCGGCCGAGAAGGCGCTGCGCCGCAACCTTGCCATGTTCTATAATGGCGGCGGGGCAGACCGCGTTTCGCTGAATGCCGCAACCGCCCCCTCGCCGCTGGGATGGAGCTGCCAGCTGGCCGCTTTCGCCGGCTGGAGCAGCGCCGCGTTCCTGCCGCTGCTGGGTATGCCGGTGCTGATCATGGCCGATGAGGATGACCAGCTGATCCCGCCCGCCAATGCGCATTTCCTGCACAATGCCGTGCCGGGTAGCCAGCTGGAGATGAGCGAGGGCGGCGGGCACTTGTTCATGCTCGCCCGGCCCGATCCGTTCATCGCGCGGCTGAGCGGTTTCCTGACCGGGACCGCCTGAAGGTCCCCGATCACGCCTGCGATTGACCGCAGGCCAAAGCTCTGACTTAATCGCCCAGTTAAACGCGAGGGCCGTCCACGACGAATCGGCTCCGCACGGGAACAGGAGCCTGCTGCATGCCGACTTACGACCTCATCCTCCGGGGCGGAACCATTGTCGACGGCACCGGCCGGCCGCGCTTTACCGGCGACGTTGCGGTGCAAGGCGGGCTGATCGCGGCTGTCGGCAAGGTTTCCGGCACCGCCAAGCGCGAGATCGATGCGAGCGGCAAAGTCGTCGCGCCGGGCTGGGTTGACGTGCACACGCATTATGATGGGCAGGCCACCTGGGATCAGGAAATGGCGCCCAGCTCGTGGCACGGCGTGACGACGGTGGTCATGGGCAACTGCGGCGTGGGCTTCGCGCCCGCCGCGCCGGACCGGCACGAGTGGCTGATCGGCCTGATGGAAGGCGTAGAGGACATCCCCGGCACCGCGCTGGCCGAGGGCCTCAAGTGGGATTGGGAGAGCTTCCCCGAATACCTCGACGCGCTGGAGCGCCTGCCGCGCAGCGTGGACGTGGCAACGCATGTGCCCCACGGCGCGGTGCGCGCCTATGTGCTGGGGGACCGCGAGCGGCCGGGCGCTGTGCCGACCGACGAAGACATTGAAGCAATGGCAAAAATCGTCGAGGAAGGCGTGCGCGCGGGCGCGCTCGGCTTTTCCAGCAGCCGCACCATCATCCACAAGTCGATCGATGGCGAAGTGGTGCCGGGCACCACGGCTACGGCGGACGAACTGATCCGCATCGGCCGCGCCATGGGCCGCGTGGGCCACGGCGTGTTCGAGATCGCCAGCGACATGAAGCGCGAATGGGACGAGTTCGGCTGGATGGGCGCGCTGAGCCGCGAGACGGGCCTGCCCGTCACGTTCGCCGCGCTGCAATCCATCGCCAAGGAACTGCCGCTTTCCGAGCAGATCGAGGAAATGACGCGGCAGAACGCGAACGGCGCCAATATCGTCGCGCAGATCGCGCTGCGGGGCAACGGCATCGTGATGAACTGGCGCGGGACCGTGCATCCGTTCCTGTTCCGCCCTTCGTGGGCCGCGCTTGCCGCGATGCCCTGGGAAGACCAACTCGCGCATCTCGCCGATCCGGTGTTCAAGAAGATCCTGCTTTCGGAAAGCAACGTCTATCCCGACACCGATATCGTCCACCTCTACCACGTGATCGGCGAAGGCTGGGCCAACCAGTACGAGATGGACGGCGAGTTTGATTACGAGCCGCAGGCCGATGCCAGCATTGCCGCGCGCGCGGCGGCGGCGGGCGTCTCGCCCGAAAGCTATGCCTATGATCTGATGCTGGCCGATGGCGGCACCGGTTTCATCTACCTGCCGATCCTCAACTATGCCGACGGAAACCTTGATTTTCTTGAGGAATTGCAGTCGCGCGACGATTGCGTAAACTCGCTTTCGGATGGCGGCGCGCATTGCGGCACGATCTGCGATGCGGCCTCGCCCACGTTCATGCTCCAGCACTGGGTGCGTGATCGCAAGCGTGGGCAGCGGCTTTCTCTGGAGCAGGCGGTGAAGCGCCAATGCCACGATACCGCGCGGCTCTATGGCATGAACGACCGCGGCGTGATCGCGCCGGGGGCGCTGGCCGATCTCAACGTGATCGACATGGACGCGCTGAAGCTGGGCAAGCCGTGGCTGGCGTTCGATCTGCCGGCAGGCGGCAAGCGCCTGCTGCAGAAGGCGGACGGCTATCTCTACACGATCAAATCGGGCGAAGTGACCTTCGAGAACGGCACCTGGACCGGCGCAGTGCCGGGGGGCCTCGTGCGCGGGCCGCAGCAAGCCGAAATGCTGGAGGCCGCAGAATGAGCAATTCCGCCATCCGCATCGGCGCACCGGCAACGCTGGACAGCCTGCACCTTGATCTGCTGCCGGACTGCGGCAATCCCGGTCCGGGCCAAATCCGCGTCCGCCTGCGCGCGTCCTCGCTCAATTTCCACGATTTCGCGGTGGTGACGGGCATGATGCCCGCCGCTGCTGGCCGCATTCCGATGTCGGACGGCGCTGGTGAAGTCGTGGCCGTGGGCGAAGGGGTGACGGGCTATGCGCCCGGCGATCTCGTCGTCTCCACCTTCTTCACCAACTGGGACGACGGCGCGCCGCCCGCGACCGCCTTCAGCACGGTGCCGGGCGACGGCATCGACGGCTATGCGCGCGAGGAAATCGTCGCCCCGGCGAACTGGTTCACCCGGGCGCCCAAGGGCTATTCGGCGGCCGAAGCGGCGACGCTGACCTGCGCGGGGCTGACCGCATGGCGCGCGCTGTTTGCGGATGGATCGGTCAAGCCCGGCTCGACCGTGCTGGTGCAAGGGACCGGCGGCGTTTCAGTCTTCGCGCTGCAATTTGCCAAGGCAGCGGGCGCGCGGGTGATCGCGACGAGCTCTTCAGACGCCAAGCTGGAGCGGATGCGCGCGCTGGGGGCCGATGAGCTGATCAACTACAAAAGCGTGACGGAGTGGGGCGTCAAGGCGCTGGAACTGACCGGCGGTGTGGGTGTCGACTGCGTGGTCGAGATCGGCGGCGCAGGTACGCTCGATCAATCGATGACGGCGGCCCGCGTGGGTGGCCATGTCGCGCTGATCGGCGTTCTGGCGGGGTTTGCCGGGCCGGTGCAGACAGCGGCTCTGATGTTCAAGAACTTGCGCGTGCAGGGCCTGACCGTCGGCAGCCGGGCGATGCAGCTCGACATGATCGCCGGCATCGAAGCCAATGGCCTCCGCCCGGTGATCGACAGCCATTTCCCGCTGGCGGGCCTCACCGATGCCTTCCGGCATCAGGCGAGCAATACCCACTTCGGCAAGATCGTCGTCGATATCTGACCCTCAGGCGGCGCGGCGCAGCGGCGCCTCGCCGCCCATGGTCGGCTGGGCCAGCGCGAAGCGGCCGACGAGCGCAGCCATGCGGTCGGCCTCGCCCGCCAGATTGCGCGAGGCGGCGGTCGCTTCCTCGACCATCGCGGCGTTCTGCTGCGTCATGACGTCAAGTTCTCGCACGGTTTCACGCACCTGGCCGATATTGGTGGCCTGCGCGCTGGCGGCCGAAGCGATATTGCTCGCCAACCCCGCGATTTCGCCGACTTTGCCAACGATCCGCGCGAAAGTATCGCCGGTCTGGCCGACAAGCGCGACCCCGCGTTCGACCTGAACCGAGCTCTGGCCGATCAGCGTCTTGATATCGAGCGCGGCTTCGGCGGAGCGCTGGGCGAGCGCGCGCACTTCGTTGGCGACCACGGCAAAGCCGCGCCCGGCATCCCCGGCGCGGGCGGCTTCCACTCCAGCGTTGAGCGCAAGGAGATTGGTCTGGAAGGCAATGCCATCGATCGTGGCAATGATCTTGCCGATTTCCAGCGCGGAATCGTGAATGTCGGTCATCGCCTGGACGGCTTCATCGACCACGCCGCCGCCCGCTTGCGCATCGCCGTGGGCGGCCTGCACGGAATCGTGGAGGTGTGCGGCATCGCCTGCGGTGCTGCCGACGCTGGCGGCCAGCGCCGTCATCGCCGCCGAGGCTTCTTCGAGGCTCGCGGCCTGCTGTTCGGTGCGGCGCGCGAGATCATCCGATGCCTGGCGGATTTCCTGCGCGCCGACATCGACCGCGCGCGAGGTTTGCGCCACATCGCCGAGCGCGGTGCCGACTTGCGAGCGCATCTTTTCGAAATCGCTATGGATCGCGGCAAATTCATCGGGCAGGTTTTCGAGCGGCGTGCTGAAATCGCCGTCGGTCATGCGCTGGAGCGCAGCGCCGAGCGCGCTGATGACATTGCTGCGGCGCTCCTCTTCGACCGCGAAATAGGTTTCGACCGCGATTTCCATATCGAGCAGCGCCATCTTGACGAGCGTCGCGATGCGGCGCGCCTTGCGCTGCGCCAGAGGGCCGGCGAGCTCCTTGATGATCGGTTCGAGCACGCTGGCATAAGCGCCGATATACCATTGCGGTGAGAGGCCGATGCGGGCGTGGACTTTGCCGACTCTCTCGGCGCGTTCGAAATAGGCGGCATTGGCGCCATGGGCGAACAAGGCCTGCCAATGCGCGATCTGCTTGGACTTGGCCGATGCCATGGCCGAAGTGGAGGAAAAGAAGCCTGCCGTTTCAGAGGTGGCGGCGATCCGATCATAGAGCTTGTCCAGAGCGGAAGAACCTGCGTTGGCGATCGCTTTGCTCAAGTGTGGCAGCTGAGACTTGTCTTCCGCACGGAGCGCAAAAAAGTCCAATTTTCCTGAGATGTTGCGATTGTCCATCGTCGTGCTTCCATCCGATTTGTGTCCGAATCGGATACGCCCACACCAATTGGCAACGGCGAAATGGTCTATACGCGTCGATCCGTAGTCGGCGCGCAACGATTACGCTGGGCACTTTGGAGATCGCGCAAGGATTTCAGAAGCTTCGCAGCTTTCCGATCAACACGGACAAGGAGGCCTGCCCTTTGGGGCAATTCGAGCACCTGAACAGATTGTCCGCAGACTGCGGCATTGGTGACACTGTGAAGGTGCTTTGAACCCAGCAATGTCCGCTGCTCACAGCCCCGAACAGAAGCCCCGCTTACACCCGCATCGGCATCAGCACATAGAGCGCGGCAGACTTGTCGTCCTTGCGGATCAGGGTCGGCGCACCGGCATCGGCGAGGTGCAGTTCGACCATGTCGCCGTCGATCTGGCTGAGGATGTCCTTCAGGTAGTTGGCGTTGAAGCCGATCTCGAAGCCCGCAGCGCGGTACTCCGCCGCGATTTCTTCCGCCGCCGTGCCGTTTTCCGGGCTGGTGACCGAGAGCGTGACCTTGTCGTTTTCCAGCGCCATCTTGACCGCGCGGGTCTTTTCCGTGGCGATGGTGGCGACGCGGTCAACGCCTTCGAAGAAGCTGCGCGGATCAAGCCGCAGCAGCTTGTCGTTGCCGGTGGGGATCACGCGGCTGTAATCCGGGAAAGTGCCGTCGATCAGCTTGCTGGTGAGCACGACGCCGTGTTCACCGCCGAGGGTGAAGCGCACCTTGCTGGCGGAAAGATCCACCAGCACGGCCGTATCGAGCACATCTTCGAGCAGCTTGCGCAGCTCGGCCACGCATTTGCGCGGCACGATCACATCGGGCATGCCTTCGGCGCCATCCGGGCGGGCGATGGTATAGCGCGCGAGGCGGTGTCCGTCGGTCGCGGCGGCCTTGAGCACCGGCTGGGCTTCATCGGCCACATGCAGGAAGATGCCGTTAAGGTAGTAGCGCGTTTCCTCGGTCGAGATCGCGAAGCGGGTGCGGTCGATCAGTTCGGCGAGGAGGCGTGCGGGAATCTCGAAGCTCGTCGGCAGATCGCCTTCGACGATCACCGGGAAATCATCGCGCGGCAGGGTGGGCAGCTGGAAGCGGCTGCGCCCGGCCTTCACGACCATCCGGCTATCGGCGCAATCGAGGCTGACCTGGCTGCCATCGGGCAGCTTGCGCGCGATATCGAACAGGAGGTGCGCGGATACGGTAATCGCGCCAGGCCGCTCAACCTCACGCGCGGGCATGATTTCCACGATCTGGAGATCGAGATCGGTCGCCATCACGCGCACCGAGCCATCGGGCGATGCCTCGATCAGCACGTTGGAGAGGATCGGGATGGTGTTGCGCCGCTCCACCACCGATTGCACGTGGGACAGGCAGCGTAGCAAGGTCGCGCGTTCGATCGTGGCCTTCATTCTCGTCTCGTGTCCCCCGCCCTGCCGGCCTGCACGGAGCAGACTGTTCAGGGCCGTGTCGCTGGCGTTGCCGCACGTATGGAATCACGCACGGAAACGCGGTGTTGCTGGACTGCCTTCCTTAACGCGCGCCCCGGCGCGGGCAAGCGCAAGCGGCTTTCCGGACCCCGAAGCTGTGCATAAATGCGGCGAAAACGGCGGGGTTGCCCCCTCCGGTCAGTCCAGCACGCGCAAGGCATCGAACATCTGCGCGGTGGCGGCGATCCACGCGGTGATCAGGCCCCAGCCAACCGGGGTAACCTTGGCCGGATCCTTGCCCGCTTCGCTGAGCGCGGTGGACACACGGCGCAGATCGCCCTGCGTGACCTGCGTGGCCGGATTGTTGGCATTGCCGGGACCGATATCGAGCGCTTTGTCGATCAACGCGGACGGGATGCCCTCACCCGCCAGCCGCGCATCCAGCCCATCGCGCGCCATGCGGCCAAGCACGTAACCGAAATAGGCCTCGCGCTCCTTGTCGCCGAGGAACTGATCGGCGGCGCAGCGATCGACGAGGGCGCGCAGGGTATCGAGCGCGGGCCTGTTCTTCGTCTCGTCGAGCGTGAGCGTGGTTTCGGCGAGCTGGACATCGAGCCCCTCAGGCGCAGCGATGACCGCGCAGGCGAGTGCCTGCGGCGCGCGGGCATGCGCCACGCCGGGCAGCGCGGCCAAAGCCAGCAGCAGCAAGGCGCGCCGCATGGCGATCAGGACAGCATCGCCATGCCGCCGTTGACGTGCAGCGTCTGCCCCGTGACATAGCCCGCATCACGGCTGGCGAGATAAGCGACCGCCGCGCCGATATCGCCGCCCTCACCCATGCGGCCCATCGGGATGCGCGCATTGAGCGCGTCCTTCTGCGCATCGGGCAGCACGTCGGTCATCGCGGTACGGATGAAGCCGGGGGCAACACAGTTCACCGTGATTCCGCGCGTGGCGAGTTCCTGCGCGAGGCTCTTCGACATGCCGACGAGGCCCGCCTTGGCGGCGGCATAATTGACCTGCCCCGGATTGCCGGTGGCGCCCACCACGCTGGTGATGGTGATGATGCGGCCGAAGCGCGCCTTCATCATCGGCTTGGAGGCCGCGCGCATCAAGCGGAAGGCGGCTTCGAGATTGACGCGGATGACCGCGTCCCATTCCTCGTCCTTCATCCGCATCGCGAGGTTGTCGCGCGTGATCCCGGCGTTGTTCACCAGAATGTCGACCTTGCCGAGCGTGTCGATCGCGGCGGGGACGAGATGCTCGACCTGCTCGGTGTTCGAGAGATCGCACGTGATCTCGACATGGTCGTGACCATAGGTGTCGTTCAGTTCCTCACGGAACGAACGCAGCTTGGACGGGTTGGTGCCGGACAGCGCAAGGCGCGCGCCCTGCTTTGCCAGCGCGTGGCTGATGGCCGAACCGATGCCGCCAGCGGCGCCGGTGACGAGAGCGGTCATGCCGGTGAGATCGAAGAGGCGGTTTTCCATAGCTCAGAGTTCCTTCGCGAAGGCTTCGATATCGGCCATGCCGACGAGGCTGGCAACCGCCACGTCAGCCACGGTTCGGGTGATCATCGGGCCGACGACCTTGCCGCCGAGTTCGACGAAATGCGTGACGCCTGCCGCGCCCAGCGCGATCATGCTTTCGCGCCAGCGGACGCGGCCCGTGACTTGCTCGACCAGCAGGCGGCGCACTTCGGCGGGATCGGTGACAGGGGCAGCGGTGACGTTGGCCATGAGCGTGACTCGCAGCGGCCCCGGCGGGGTGTGCTCCAGCGCCTCGGCCATGGCATCGGCGGCGGGCTGCATCAGCGGGCAGTGGAAGGGGGCGGAGACGGGCAGCAGCATCCCGCGCTTGATGCCGTGGTCTTTCGCACCGGCGATGGCGCGTTCAATCGCGCCGGTGTGGCCCGAAAGCACGACCTGGCCGGGCGCGTTGTCGTTGGCAACGGTGCAGACTTCACCCTGCGCGGAGGCTTCGGCGAGCGCGGCAGCCTGATCGATTTCAGCCCCGAGCAGCGCGCACATTGCGCCCTCGCCCACCGGCACGGCGGCCTGCATGGCGGACCCGCGCAGGCGCAGCAAGCGGGCGGTATCGGAAAGGCTGAACGCCCCGGCAGCACACAGCGCGGTATATTCGCCCAGGCTGTGCCCCGCCACGAACTGCGCCTTGTCGGCCAGCACGAGACCGCATTCCTTTTCCAGCACGCGCAGCACCGCAATGGCATTGGCCATGATCGCGGGCTGGGCATTGGCGGTCAGCGTGAGTTCGTCTTCCGGCCCCTGCGTCATCAGCGCAAACAGCTTCTGGCCGAGCGCGTCATCGACTTCCTCGAACACCTCGCGCGCAGCGGCGCTGGCGGCGGCAAGCTCTGCGCCCATGCCCAGCTTCTGGCTGCCCTGCCCCGGAAAAACGAATGCCCGCATCAACAAACTCCTGCTGTGAAGCAGCGCGCCTAGTGATTCGGAAGGGTCGCCTCAAGCCCGAATGCGACAATCTTGTTATCAATATCGTGGCCGATATCGGCGCGGCCGAGGTAGGGAATGCCGCTGCGCGCGCACCAATCGCGGGCGATGGCTTCTTCATCCGCGCCGAAGGGCACATCGTTTTCAGGCACATCGCCGATCCGGCCGAGGCGCAGGCCCGCCACCCCGCCAAGGTGCGCGGTGATGTGGAAGAACAAGCGGTCGACCGCGTAGAGGTGTTCGGAAACCTCCTCGACCAGTACGACATGGCCGGTGAGATCGGGCATCAAGGGCGTGCCGCAGAGCATGGCGAGCGTGGTGAGATTGAAGGCGGCGCGGGGGTGGCCGTCGGCGGCAGGTTCTTCATCCCAGCGCTCTCCCGCCAGCCAGCGCAAGGCGCGGCGCACTGCCTCTGCCCCGCCTTCGCGGCGGATATCGCCCGGCATCGGCGCATGGGCGGGCTGGCCGATCCCGGCGCGGTAGAGCCCGCCCAGCAGGTAGCCGGTATCGGAATAGCCAAGGAAGGCCTTGGTGCGGGCGGCATCGTTCATGCCTGCGATGGCGGCCTCGGCAATGCGGTTCGAGCCATAGCCGCCGCGGGCAAACCACACCGCATCGAACGCCGGATCGTTGGCGCATTCGAGCAGGGCCGCGAGGCGCTGGGCGTCGGTTCCTGCGAAATGCCCTGCTTTGGCAAAGCACTGCGGGTGAAACATCAAATCCAGCTGCGGCATATCCGCCGCCAGCGCGGTGACGGCGGCGGCATCGGCGGGCGTGATCGGGCGGGCAGGCGCGCAGATGGCAACACGAACGGCGTGGTGAGGCATGGCGCACCCTAACCCGGTTGCGCTGCGCGGCAAGGGCGCATACCGAATTGGGCCATGAGCATGGACGACACCACAAGCCTTACGGCGCAGCCCTGGTTCTTTTGCGGCATCGGCGGTTCGGGGATGCTGCCGCTCGCACTGATCCTGAAGGGCAAGGGCGCCGACGTGGCGGGATCGGACCGCAGCCGCGATCAGGGGCGCACGCCGGAAAAGTTCGCGTGGCTGGAAAGTCTGGGCTTCGCGCTCCATCCGCAGGACGGGAGCGGGATCACTTCGGCGCAGCAGATCCTGGTGGCTTCGGCGGCGGTGGAAGACACGGTGCCCGAAATGGTGCGCGCGGGCGAACTGGGTTGCCAGCGGATGCGGCGCGCGGAACTGCTTTCGGCCTTGTTCAACGCGGCAGGCACCAGCATCGGCATTGCCGGGACCAGCGGCAAATCGACCGTGACAGGCATGCTGGGGTGGATCCTGACGGCCTGCGGGCGTGATCCGACGATCATGAACGGCGCGGTGATGAAGAACTTCGTGCGCGCCGACGCGCCCTTTGCCAGCGCGCGCGTGGGCGGGCCTGCGGGGCCGTTCGTTTCCGAAGTGGACGAAAGCGACGGTTCGATCGCAGCCTATGTGCCGACCATCGCCGTGCTCAACAACGTGAGCCTTGATCACAAGAGCCTTGAGGAACTGCGCAGCCTGTTTGGCGATTTCCTGAACCGGGCAGGCACGGCGGTGGTCAATCTTGATGATGCGGAAAGCGCGGCCCTTGCCGCTACGGCTCGGGCGCCTCTGCTAACTTTTGGCATAAGGCAGAGCGAAGCCGATATCGGGGTCCTACCCGGCAGTATTGCCGAATCGCACCTAGGCATTTTTGCCGAAGTCGAGCATCGCCGCATTGGCGAGCGCCATCGGCTGAGCCTGAACGTACCTGGGCGGCACAACCTCTCCAACGCACTTGCCGCGCTGGCGGCGGCCCATGCGGCGGGTGTGCCGCTGGGCGATGCGGTGCAGGCGCTGGCAGGCTATGCCGGTCTGGCGCGGCGGTTCGATGTGGTGGGAACCAGCCCTGCGGGCGTGACGGTGATCGACGATTTCGGGCACAATCCGGAGAAAGTGGCGGCCACGCTGGCTACATTGAAGGCGCATCCGGGCCGGGTGATCGCGTTCTTCCAGCCGCACGGCTATGGGCCGCTGCGCCAGATGGGGGCGGAACTGGCCGAAGTGCTTGCCACGCGGCTGGGCGCGGAAGACACCGCGATCCTGTGCGATCCGGTCTATTTCGGCGGGACGGTGGACCGTTCGGTGGGCAGCGAGCGGATTGTCCAGCTGATCCGGGCGCACGGCGGCACGGCGGAGCATATCCCCGCCCGCGCCGATTGCGGCGCGCGGATGGCGGAATTGGCGCGGAGCGGCGACCGCATCGTGATCATGGGGGCGCGCGATGACACCCTATCGGCCTTCGCGCGGGATGTGCTGGCCCGGCTGCCCTGAAGCGCCGGGCCAATCCGGGGTGTTCAGCCGATGGAGCCGATCGCATCCAGCAGGGATGTGGTGAGCCGCAGACCGCGGGTGGTGAGGCTGACGTAGCGGCGGCGGGCGTCTTCCTGATCGGCCACGCGCACGATCAGGCCTTCGCGTTCCAGCCGGGCGATCCAGCGCAAAACCGTGGTGGAAGGCAGGCCCGCACCGGCGCAAACGCTGGAAACCTGCAGCGCCGTGCGGGTTTTGCGGGCGATGAACAAGTCCAGCAGGATATCCCAGCCCGGCTCTCCGAAAAGGCCTTTGACCGAGCTTGCTGCATCGCGGCGGCGGCGCGCTTCATACAGCAATTTGGCGATGCGGAGGGTTTCCGCATCCAAGTCGACATGCCCGTCCAAGACCAACTCCTCATTTTCCAAGGAATCGCCTGACCCGTTTCGGCCCTGACCTGCCATGCCGATCACCTGGTTCGCCCCGCCGCTGGGCTGCCGGAGATATGGCAGTGGCTTTTGCATGGTCAGTCTTTTCGGCTTGGCGACCCAAGGGTTTTCATGATCGATCAACTGTCAATCGCGGGATATATGTAACCATATTGCGCAATATAGGTAAGCCCAGCGTATGAGAATATAGTCCAGTTCGGTTGTAACTTTAGTTACCATTCTACTGACAAGCCTCAGGTCGTTCACATTTCGCAAGGTCCGGGCCTTACCTCCTGCCACTTGGCAGCGGCGGACGGCTGCGGCATGACCGCGCGATGATGAAGTTCCGCCGCACCTCCACCGATCAGGATGCGCCCTTGCTGGCCAAAGTGGGCGAACGGGTGCGCGCGCGGCTGGAAGCGGATCCCAGCGCCTATCGCCTGCCGGTGGATGGCATCGAGCTTTACGGCGTGGCCGATTTCTTCAGTGCCGAGGAATGCACGCGGCTGATCGCGATGGTTGATGCGGTAGCGCGCCCTTCCCCCACCTATCATGGCAATGCCGATAGCGGGCGAACGAGCTACACCGGCGACGTTGACAGCAGCGATCCGTTCATCCGCATGATCGAGCGTCGGATCGACGATTTCCTCGGCATCGATCCGGACTTTGGCGAAGTGGTTCAGGGCCAGCGCTATGAACCGGGCCAGCAGTTTCGCGCGCACTTCGATTATTTCGATACATCAGCCGCCTATTGGCCAACCGAAGTGAAGCGCGGCGGGCAGCGCAGCTGGACCGCGATGGGCTATCTGAGCGCGGTGGAGGCAGGCGGGGCGACCGAGTTTCCCAAAGTGCCGATCTCGGTGCCGCCGCAGAAGGGCGCGCTGCTGGTGTGGAACAACATGGGGCCGGGCGGGAAGCCCAACCCGCTGACCTTGCACGCCGGGATGCCGGTGGAGCGGGGCGTCAAGTATATCGTGACGAAGTGGTACCGCGCGCGGCCTTGGTTTTAGGCGGGGATACCAGAGATATGCGGAAATCCGGTATCCTTCTGATTTTCCTCGCATTTTTTCTGGCTTCCTGCAAAGAAACAGAAAAATCGAAACCAGCTTATGATTGGACCACAAAATCAGTCAGGTTTCATTGCATTATCACAACAGTGATGGGCGAGGGGTCGTTTGCGAATATTGACGGCCGGATCACTGACGTTGTTACCACATCAAGAGCAGACGCAAACAGGCTGGGACAAGCCGTTTCCAAAATCCCTGAACGAAATGCGCTATATGGACGAGTGTGTATTCGAGGTACTTTTACTTACAAAACCGGAATCATCGGACATGTGCAAACCGCACCACGCACATTCATTGAGCTCTCCGATTTTCAGATAATTTCATCTGACAACAACTTGGACGAGCTTCGTGCGATCACGCATGGCCGCCCCGTGCCTCCGAAGGAGGAACAGTTTTGATGACCTTGGCTTCCGCACGACTCCACATGTGGACGAGCGCGTTGATCAGGGCCGATAATCCCGATTGGGTGTACCTGCTGGACTAGCGGTATGCGGCGAAAGGCAGCCCGGCCCCGTGTCGAGCACGGGGCGACGAAGTAGAGACTGTGTGGAGTCGCGCGAAGATGGCACTCCCAGCCTTGTCTCACTCCGTCGGCAGTTCGACGCCCTCCAGCGCTTCCGCAATCAACCGCCGCGTGCCTTCGATCCCGTAGAGCGCGATGAAGCTGCCCATGCGGGGGCCTTGGGCCGAACCCAGCAGCGTTTCGTAAAGCGCCTTGAACCAATCACGCAGCGCGCCGATGCCGTAGTGCGGATCCTTGCCGATTTCGTAGACCATGGTCTGGAGGTCTTCGGCGCTGGCGCCATCTTCGGTCGCGGCGAGTTCGGCATCGAGCGCGGCGAGGGCTGCGGCCTCGTTCGGTTCGGGCTTGCGGCGCTTGAGCGTCGGGGCGACGAAATCGCGGTTGTAGGCGAGCGCCGAGGTGACCAGCGTATCGAGCGCGGGATGCGCCGCGGGATCGGCGTTTTCGACATAGTTGGCGAGGTACGACCAGACCTGCCCCCGCGTCGCCTGCGCGCCCAGCACGCCGACGAGGTTGAGCAGGAGGCCGTAAGTGACGGGAAGCGTATCACCGTCACCGCCGTGATAGCCATTGGCGCGCAGCAAGTGCCATACCGGGTTGCCGAGCTGCTGCTCGACCGGCTGGCTGGGCAGCTTCTCGCGGAACTGCCAGTATTCATCGACCGCGCGGGGGATGATCCCGGCGTGGAGCGACTTGGCGCTCTTTGGCTCGCGGAACAGGTAGAAGCCGAGGCTTTCCTCGCTGCCGTATTCCAGCCACTGCTCGATGGTGAGGCCGTTGCCCTTGGACTTGGATATCTTCTCGCCGTTCTCATCGAGGAACAGCTCGTAGATCAAGCCTTCGGGGCGCTTGCCGCCGAGGACTTGCGTGATGCGGCCGGACTGGGTGACGCTGTCGGTCAGGTCCTTGCCGCACATCTCGTAATCGACGCCGAGCGCGCACCAGCGCATCGCCCAATCGACCTTCCATTGCAGCTTGGACTTGCCGCCGAGGATCGACTGGACGACCATTTCGCCCTGATCCTCAAACCGCACGAGGCCCGCCTGCGCATCGACGACTTCGATGGGCACTTGCAGCACTTCGCCGTTCTTCTCGCTGATCGGCAGGACCGGCGAATAAGTGCGGCGGCGCTCCTCGCGCAGAGTAGGGAGCATGATGGCCATGATCGCGTCGTACTTGGCGAGCACGTTCTTCAGCGCATCGTCAAACTGCCCGGAATTGTAGCGATCGCTGGCCGAGACGAATTCGTACTCGAAGCCGAACTGGTCGAGGAAGGTGCAGAGCATCGCATTGTTGTGGTGCGCGAAGCTTTCGTGCGTGCCGAAGGGATCGGGAATGCGGGTGAGCGGGTGGCCGAGCTTTTCGGCCAGCACAGCCTTGTTGGGCACGTTGTCCGGCACCTTGCGCAGGCCGTCCATGTCATCCGAAAAAGCGATCAGGCGCGTCGGGTGGCCACCGGTGAGCGTTTCATAGGCGCGGCGCACGAGGGTGGTGCGCAGCACTTCCTGGAAGGTGCCGATATGCGGCAGGCCCGAGGGACCGTAGCCCGTCTCGAACAAGACGGGGACGAGATCACCGTTCGCATCGCGCTTGCCGCCGGGGAAGCGTTTGACCAGCTTGCGCGCTTCCTCGAACGGCCAGGCCTTGGAGGCCAAGGCAGCTTCCGTCACTCTGGCGGTGAGAAGATCAAGCGGTGCGGGGTTTTCTGCGTTTTCCATAGTGCTGACCCTTTTGCGGATGGCCCCCTTCAGCGCAAGGAAAAGCTTGTGCGCGGGGGCACGGGGTCGCTACCGATTGGGCAAAGAAGGATTGGGAGAGGTTATGAAATTCGATGAGGTCATGCTCGGGCGGCGCAGCATACGGGGGTATAAGCCCGATCCGGTGCCGCAGAAGCTAATCGAGGAAGTGCTGCATATCGCGATGCGCGCGCCGACTTCGATGAACACGCAGCCGTGGAATTTCTACGTGATCACCGGCGAGCCGCTGGCCCGCATCCGGCAGGGCAATACCGAGCGCATTCTGGCGGGCGTGCCGGATAGCCGCGAGTTTCGCCGGGGTGAGGCGTTTGCGGGCGTGCACCGTGAGCGGCAGATCGGCGTGGCCAAGCAGCTGTTTTCCGCGATGGGCATCGCGCGCGACAACGCCGAGCAGCGGCAGGACTGGGTGCTGCGCGGTTTCCGCCAGTTCGATGCGCCGGTCTGCGTGATCGTGACCTATGACCAAGTGCTTTCGGGCAGCGACGATACTCCGTTCGATTGCGGCGGCGTGGTCAATGCGCTGGTCAATGCAGCATGGTCGCGCGGGCTGGGCACGGTGATCAACAGCCAGGGCATCATGCAATCGCCCGTGGTGCGCGAACATGCCGGGATCGCGGATGATCAGGTGATCATGAAGAGCATCGCGCTGGGCTGGCCGGACGAGAGCTTCCCGGCCAATGCCGTGGTTTCCGAGCGCAAGTCGGTGGCCGAGGCGGCGACGTTCGTGGGGTTTGAAGAGGCGTAACGCGGGAATAACCGGTGCGTGGCATGGTCAGCTGATGATCATGCCAGACCCCTCGCAAGACCTCGATTCGATCCTGCGGCGCGAACTGATGCCGGGCGAGCGCCTGCTGTGGAGCGGCAGGCCCGATCCCGCACGGCTGCGCGCACCGTTCGCGATCTGGTTTTTCGCCGTGCCGTGGACGGCGTTTGCGCTGTTCTGGGAGGCGATGGCCTTGCTGCCGTGGCTGGGCAGCACGCATACGCCGCTTGGCATTCAATGGAGCTTCGGGATCATTTTCCCGCTGTTCGGCCTGCCGTTTATCGGCATCGGCCTGAAAATGCTTTCGTTGCCGTTCAAGGCGCGGAGTAAGGCCGCGCAGACGATCTTCGGCCTGACCGACCGGCGCATTGTGCGCGTGACGGCGGGCAGGAAGCGCGAGAGCGCGAGTGTGCTGTTTGCGCAGATGGGGCCGATCGATGTGACCGCCGATGCGGACGGCTATGGCAGCTTGCGGATCCAGACCGGTACTCGCACCGATAGCGACGGCGACAAGGTGATCGAGCGGTTCGAAGTGTTTGCCGTGCCGGACGTGGGGCGGCTCGAAGGCTTGCTGCTGGAGCGCAAGGCCGAGGCCTGAGGCCTCCGGCCCCTCCCGCAAGCGGGAGGGGAGAGAGCCTTACTTGAGCAACGAGAGGACGTTCTGCTGGGCCTGGTTGGCCTGCGCGATCATCGCCGTAGACGCCTGGCTCAGAATCTGAGCCTTGGCCATCGCGGTCGTTTCCGCCGAATAATCGGTATCGAGAATACGGCTGCGCGCGTCCGAGAGGTTGGTGACGTTGTCCGTCAGGTTGTTGACCACCGATTCAAGCCGGTTCTGGCCCGAGCCGAATTCGGCGCGCGCCGCGTTGATCGACGTGAGCGAGGCATCGACGTTGTCCATCGTGGTGCCAGCCAGCACGGCGGTGCTGACGTCGATGGCCTGCGGGGCGGTCGCCGAATTGTAGGTGGTGTTGGTGCCGCCAAACAGCTTGGTGCCATCAATCGCCTTGCTGCGCAGGTCCACGGTGTCGGTGGTGTTGCTGCCTGTCTGGATCGAGAACGTGGCATCGTCCGCACCGTTGGCCGCAGGCGCTGCGCCGACGACGGTGAACAGCTTGGTGCCGTTGAACGTGGTCTTTTCCAGCACTTCGCTGACTTGCGCGGTGAGGTTGGCGACTTCGGACTGCATCGAGGTGCGATCAGTATCGGTATAGGTCGCCGACTTGGCCTGAATCGCGAGTTCGCGGATGCGCTGCAGCATCGCGGTCACTTCGTTCAGCGCGCCATCGGCGGTCTGCGCGAAGCTGATGCCATCGTTGGCGTTGCGAATCCCCTGCCCCATGCCCTTGATCTGCGAGGTCATGGTGGTGGTGATCGCAAGGCCGGCGGCATCGTCCTTGGCGCCGTTGATGCGCTTGCCGGTCGACAGGCGCTCCATTGCGACACCGGCCATCTTCGAGGCGCTGTTAGACGCGTTCGAGGCGCGGATCGCACTGATATTCGTATTGATAACTGCCATGATCCCATTCTCCACTATGGGCGAGGCGTGGGGCCCCGTTCATGTCCCGAAAGGCCAGGACGGCCATACCTTGCCGGATTTAAGGCAAGCGCCCTGCAACTCGGTGTGAAGTGCATGGGGGAAAGCACGTAGGGGTGCGCCTTGCCCCCTGCCCGGCTTTCCTCTTTAGTGCCGGACGATGAGTGACACGCCCCTCCCCTCAACCCCTTTGGCCGCACTCCACGCCAGCCACAGCGGTTGCTGGCTGCGGGACCACGTGGGCACGCGCCCCGTGGGCAAGGGTGAGGCGATCATGGCGGCGGCCGATACGCCGCTGCTGATGCTCAATGCGCCGCTGGTGGCGAGCCGGCTGGGCTATCCGGACTTGTCCGGGCTCGATCTGCTGGAGCTTTACGCGTTCATCCACCCCGCGCGGTTCATGGTGCCGACGCCCAAGGGGCTGGCGCAGGCGCTGGGACTGGCGGAACCGGCCAGCGACGACGGCGTGCCCGCGCTGCTGCAAGCGGCGGCAGCGGCCTTGCTCGCAATGTGCGAGAACCCCGCCTGGCCCGAGCGCGAAGGGGCATGGAGCGCGCTGCAATCGCTGGTGCGGATGCGCTGGCCCTGGGCTGGGCTGCTCAGCCCGCGCATTGCCCAGCCGCAGCGTGCCGAGCGCTGGCTGTTTGCACGCCTGCCCGAATGGGAAGAAGCGCCCGAGCCGCCCCAGCCTGCGCAGATCGTGCTTGAGGACGAAGCCATCACCGCCCGGCTTGCGCAGTTGACCGGGGCAGACGCAGAGAGCCGCCCGGCGCAGCAGGCCTATGCGCGGGCGGCAGGCGCAATGTTCGGCCCGCGCGGCCAGCAGCGCCAGCCGCATATGGTGCTGGCGCAAGCAGGCACCGGCACCGGCAAGACCTTCGGCTACCTCGCGCCCGCCTCGCTGTGGGCAGAGCGTTCTGGCGGGACGGTCTGGGTTTCGACCTATACCAAGGCGCTGCAACGGCAGCTGCGGCGCGAGAGCCGCGCGGCGTTTCCTCCCGAGCGCAGCGGCCGTCCCGGCCCGCCAGTGGTGGTGCGCAAGGGGCGCGAGAATTACTTGTGCCTGCTCAATCTGGAAGACGCGCTGCAGGGCGGCTTTACCGGGCGGCCCGCGATCATGGCGCAGCTGGTGGCGCGCTGGGCGGCATATAGCCAGGACGGCGACATGATCGGCGGCGATCTGCCCGGCTGGCTCGGCACGCTGTTTCGCAAGCGGGGGATCACGGCGCTGACCGATCAGCGCGGCGAATGCGTCTATGCCGGGTGCCCGCATTTCCGCAAATGCTTCATCGAACGCGCGGCGCGGGCCTCGGCGGGCGCGGAGCTGGTGATTGCCAATCATGCGCTGGTGATGATCAACGCCGCCCGCGCGCGCGAACCGGCGCAGCGCCCCACGCGGATCGTGTTCGACGAAGGGCACCACGTGTTCGATGCCGCAGACAGCACCTTTGCTGCGGCGCTGACCGGCGCGGAAACGGTGGAGCTGCGGCGCTGGGTGATCGGCCCCGAAGGCACGTCGCGCGGGCGGCGGCGGGGCCTTGCGGCGCGGCTGGCCGATGTGTCGAGCTATGACGACGAGGGCGCGCGCGCGATTGCCGATGCGCGCGAGGCAGCCAGCACCTTGCCCGGCGATGGCTGGCTGGCACGGATCGTGGATGGTGCGCCCTTTGGCCCGATCGAAGACCTGCTGGCCGAGACGCGCGCGCTGGTCTTCGCGCGGGACGAAAGCGGCGGGCAGGAAGCGGGCTACGGGCTGGAGACCGAGGCGGCGCAACTGGGCGGCGCGTTCATCGAAGTGGCAGGCCGCGCGCAGGAAGCGCTGGAAGGGCTGCGCCAGCCGCTGATGCGCCTAGCGCTGCGGCTGGAGGCGCTGATCGAGGACGGGCCGGACTGGCTCGACGGCCCGGCGCGCGCGCGGATCGAAGGCGCGCGCGGGGCCATCGGCTGGCGCACGGACCTGCTGGCGGGCTGGATCAGCCTGCTCGCGCGGCTGGGCGGTCCTAGCGATCCGGAATTTGTCGACTGGCTGGCGCTGGAACGGTCCGAGGGCCGCGAATGGGATATTGGGCTGCACCGGCGCTATCTCGATCCGATGAAGCCGTTTGCCGAAACCGTGCTGGCGGGCGCGCACGGCGTCATGCTGACGTCCGCCACGCTGTCTGACGGGGCGGAGACGCAGAGCGGCGACTGGTCGGGCGCGGTGGAGCGCAGCGGCGCGCCGCAACTGGGCGTGCGACCCCATGTGTTCGCCGCGCCCAGCCCGTTCGATTATGCGCGCAATGCCGAAGTCCTCATCGTCACCGACGTGCCGCGCGGCGATATCCCGGCGCTGGCCAATGCCTATGGCCGCCTCATCGAAGCTTCGGGCGGCGGCGCGCTGGGGCTGTTTACCGCGATCCGGCGGCTGCGCGCGGTCTATGGCCGGATTGCCGACCGGCTGGCGCGCGGCGGGCTGCCGCTGTTTGCCCAGCATGTCGATCCGATCGATACCGGCACGCTGGTCGACATTTTCCGCGACGATCCGCGCGCCTCGCTGCTCGGCACTGATGCGCTACGTGACGGGGTGGACGTGCCGGGCCATTCGCTGCGGCTGGTGGTGATGGAGCAAGTGCCCTGGCCCAAGCCCTCGATCCTCCACCGCGCGCGGCGGCTGGCCCATGCGGAGAAGTTTGGCGGGGGCGGCCAAGCACACGACGACCGCATCATCCGCGCGCGGCTGGCGCAGGCGTTCGGTCGGCTGATCCGCACCGGAACCGACAAGGGGCATTTCGTGGTGCTGTCGTCCGCCTTCCCCTCACGGCTCCTCAGTGCTTTTCCCGCAGGCACGCCAGTGCGCCGCGTGACACTCGATGCGGCTTTACAAAGCGTGGCGGGCAGTGTTTCTGAAGGTGTGAACACGCCTCTGCCGCTCAGCAAGATCGACGAGAACCGCGCTTGAAGACGCTCGCTCTTTTGCGCCATGCGAAGTCCGACTGGTCCGACGCGCGGGCGCGGGATTTTGATCGGCCGCTCAATGCGCGTGGGGTGCGCGGGGCGCAGGCGATGGGCGAATACATCAAGAACACGTGCCTGCGCTTCGACCGAATCATCGCCTCGCCCGCCGTGCGCGTGGCCGAAACGATCGAGGAAGCCTGCAAGGCCTGGGGACACACGTTCCCGGTCGAGTGGGATCGGCGGATCTACTTGGCGAGTTCCGCCACACTGATCGACCTGCTGCGCGAGCTATCGGGCGAGCCGGAAAGCGTGCTGATGATCGGCCACAATCCGGGGCTGGAAGACCTGATCTTCGATCTCGTGCCCGACGACGGCAACAGCCCGCTGCGCGAGGAAGTGGAAGTGAAGTTCCCGACCGCGACTTTCGCGGTGATGGAACTCGCCATCGAACGCTGGGCGGACCTTGACGAGCGCTGCGGCAAGCTGATTTCGCTGATGCGGCCGCGCGATCTGGACCCGGATCTGGGGCCTACGCTCAACGATTGAGGCTTCGAGGTTTTGCGCCGGGGCGCAAGGACATTGGCCCGGTTTCAGGGCAATCGCAGTGCGCCAAGATCAGTCTCGACAAAAGCGCGCAACGCCGCATCCACCTCCTCGCGGTGTTCAATAAGACCGTGGCCGGTGCCCTGGACCGTCACAAGCGTGCCGCCGAAGAACGACCGATAACGCTCGGCACTGCTGGCCGGTATGAAATCGCACGTCCCCCGAATGATCAAGGTCGGGACGTGGGTCGCGCTCTCTGGCGGGAGTTTCACGCGCTTCAGATCACGAGAAATTGCACGTGCGGCATAAAGGTTGCCGCCACCCGGCAGAACCGGTGGGCGAATGGATGCGCCCTTGCACACAACCCCGTCCAGCAGTTCCTCGCTCACAATCTGGTCGAACAACTGGCCAGCCGCGACTTGGGATATCTGCTTTTCCGCTTCGGGCGCGGATCGGTCGATCCGGCCCATCGCATCGCGTATGGCTGGGCTGTATTCAACTTTGTCACGCGCGGTCACGCTATAGTCTCGCCTCGCATCGAGCCCGGGAAACATGCCGGGGGAGGTCAGGATCAATGCCGCGACGCGGCCGGGGAACTGCTGAGCATAGACTGCAGCAAGTGCAGCGCCATAGGAATTGCCCCAGAGAATGACGCGGTCCTGACCGAGCGAAACGCGCAAGGATTCCAGATCGGCAACCGCCCGGGCAAACGAATACTCCGCAACCGGCAAGCGATCAGAGCGGCCACCGCCCGCTTGATCGAAGTAGATGGTCGCAAAGCCGAGCTGCCGAAAAACCGCGCCTTCCTCCAGCCGTCGATCTTCGACGTAGAGGCCTGGCCCGCCATGAAGGAATATGATCGGGGTCTGATGCTTGCGATCAGAGGCCGCTGGAAGGGTCCACGTGGCAACACGCGAACCGGACGGCAGGTTCACCATCACGGGTTCGGGCGCTGCGACTGCCGCACATGGCATAGCCACGGCAGCCAGAGCAGCAAACACGCGCGGAAATTCTGATGAGAATTTCATGCACCATCCCGCTTTCCGTATCTGCGCCAATCCGTGCTCGCCAGGAGCTGTCGATCAGCCATCCTTGTGCAGCACGACGAGCCGCTCAATCGTCCAAGGCCGCCGCCAGCTTGCCCCGGATCGTTTCAAGGTGGCGGCGCAGGATACGCAAGGCCGAGATGATCTCGGCTTGCTCGGGCATAGCCGAGCTGGACGCAGGCGGTGCAGGAGCAGGCGCGGCTGCGGCAGGCGCTTCCTCACCCTTCCCCACAAGCGCCAGCTTCGCGCCGCGGATGGTGTAGCCTTCGCGGTGGAGCAGCTGGTCGATGCGGGCGAGGAGCGCGATGTCTTCGGCGCGGTAATAGCGGCGGCCGCCTGCGCGGGTGAGCGGCCTCAGCGTCGGAAACTGCTCTTCCCAATAGCGCAGGACATGCTGCTTGAGGCCGAGCGCCTTGGCTACCTCACCGATCGTGCGCAAGGCGTCTGGCGCCTTGCCGTCCTGAAAGACAGGAACGGCAATCGGCGCGGATCCCGGGGTATCAACTGCTGGCAGCGATCCGATCCTTCAACATCTGGCTCGCGCGGAAGGTCATGACCCGGCGCGAGGTGATCGGCACTTCCACGCCGGTCTTGGGGTTGCGGCCAATCCGCTCCGCCTTATCGCGTAGCAGAAAGGTACCGAACCCGGAAATCTTTACATTCTCACCCTCTGCCAGGGCTTCGCACATGTGATCGAGGATCGCCTCGACCAGCCCGAGCGAGTCTGCACGCGACAGACCGACGCGGCGATTGATGCTTTCTGCAAGATCTGCGCGCGTAAGAGTCCCCACTGAACGCATCCCCGATTCCCCCGATACCAAAGCGACAAGTCAGCTTGACACAATACAGTGTCTGCCAAGCTTTACAATCCGGTTTCTAAGGTATTTTATCGGCCAATGCATTGGTCTGCAACGAAAACTGCGAGGCATTGCAATCTTCGCTGGGGAAATCACAAGCGGACGAGGCTGGCCCCCCAGGTGAATCCGCCGCCCATCGCCTCGAACATGACAAGGTCGCCGGGCTTGATCCGCCCGTCCCGCACCGCAGTATCGAAGGCCAGCGGAACCGATGCCGCGCTGGTGTTGGCGTGGGTGTCGACCGTGATCACCACCTTTTCCGGTGGCAGGCCGAGCTTGCGCGCGGTGGCATCGAGAATGCGGGCATTGGCCTGATGCGGCACCACCCAATCGACATCGGTTGCAGCACAGTCCGCCGCCTCCAGCACCTCTTCAAGCACCGACGCCAGATTGACCACGGCGTGGCGGAAAACCTCGCGGCCCTTCATGCGCACTTTGCCCACGGTGCCGGTGCTCGATGGTCCGCCGTCCATGTAGAGCAGATCGTGCTGCGCGCCATCGGCGTGAAGGCGTGTTTCCAGAATGCCGGGCGCGCGGGGATCGCTGGCATCGACTTCGGCCGCTTCGAGCACGACAGCGCCCGCGCCATCGCCGAACAGCACGCAAGTCGTGCGGTCTTCCCAATCGAGCAGGCGGCTCATGGTTTCAGCGCCGATCACCAGCGCGCACTTGGCCGCGCCCGTGCGCAGCAGCGCATCCGCCGTGGCCAGGCCATAGAGGAAGCCGGAGCAGACCGCCGCGACATCAAACGCGATCCCGCCCGGACGGCAGCCCAGCGCGTGCTGCACCATGGTGGCCGTGGCGGGGAAGGTCTGATCCGGGCTGCAGGTGCCCAGCACGATCAGGTCGATATCACCCGGTGCCATGCCAGCAGCATCGAGCGCCTTGCGCGCGGCCTCGGTCGCCAGCGTGGCGGTGGTTTCGCCCTCACCCGCGATATAGCGGTTGCGGATGCCGGTACGCTCGACGATCCACTCGTCGGTCGTATCGATCATGGTCGCCAGATCGGCGTTGGAAACGGCGCGGGCGGGCAATGCAGAACCGCTGCCGCGAATGACCGAACGCAGCGTCATGCCGAAGCTCCAGGAGTTTGAGGTGCTGTGCGCCCGCGCGTGGCGGCGCCGCGCACTGCATCGTGACCGGCATCGGCAAGGTCTGCCGCGATCCGTTCGGTCAGCCGTTCGGACAGCAGCCGCGCGGTGACGGCCACCGCATGCGCCACGCCGAGAGCGGAAGCATTGCCATGGCTTTTCACGACAACGCCGTTGAGGCCGAGGAACACGGCACCGTTGTGATTGTTGGGATCGAGATGATGCTTGAGCAGTTCTGTCGCGGGCTTCGAGATCAGGAAGCCGAACTTGGAACGCAGCGAACTGGAGAAGCTACGGCGCAAGAGGTCTGCCACGAAGCGTGCCGCGCCTTCCATTGCCTTCAACGCAATGTTGCCGGTGAACCCATCGGTAACGACGACGTCGATATCGCCGCGCGAAAGCTTGTCCGCTTCGGTGAAGCCATCAAAACGGAAGGCGAGCGACTCGCCTGCCTGCTTGAGCATGGCGGCGGCATCGCGCAGTTCATCGGTGCCCTTGATATCTTCGGTGCCGATATTGAGCAGGCGCACGCGCGGTTCGGCAAGGCCATGCACGATGCGGGCATAGGCCGAGCCCATGATCGCAAACTGCACAAGGTTGCGCGCATCGCACTCGGTGTTCGCGCCGAGATCGAGCATGACGAGATCGTGATCGCCCAGCGTCGGCACGAGTGCGGCCAGCGCGGGTCGGTCGATCCCAGGGATCATGCGCAGCGCGACTTTGGACATCGCCATGAGCGCGCCGGTATTGCCCGCGCTGACGGCAGCGCCGGCCTCACCGCGCTTCACCGCATCGATGGCGAGGCCCATCGATGTCGTGCGCGCACGGCGAAGAGCCAGCGTGGGCCTTTCATCGCCCGCGACAACATCGGGTGCATGGAGGATTTCGGAGGCTGCACGCAGATTGGGATGCGGCGCAAGCGCCTGCTTGATGGCGGTTTCATCACCAACCAGCAGGAACTTGAACTGATCGTGCTGGCGACGCGCGAGTGCGGCGCCCTCGATCATGACGCGCACGCCCACATCGCCGCCCATCGCATCTACAGCGATACGCGGCAGTGCCATAACCCGGCTGTCTCCCCCTCAGCCGAAATCAGAGGCCGACGGCGATGATCTCGCGGCCGTTGTAGTGCCCGCAGGCACCGCACAGCATGTGCGGGCGCTTCAGCTCACCACAGTTGGAGCATTCGTGGAAGGCATCAACCTTCAGCGCATCGTGGCTACGACGCATGCCCCGGCGGGAGGGCGAGGTCTTTCTTTTGGGGACGGCCATTGCGGCACCTGTTCCTGATCTTGAAGTCGTCTACGGGCTAGCGCGATAGGCAATCCCGGCCCCATGCACAACCCCTGTCCAAGCGCGTTTTCATCGCGGCCCGGCTGAAGTTCGGCAGCAAGCTGGAATCGCCAATCGCGGGCGAAGGCGCGCCTATACGGAATTCTGGATGCTTTGCAAGCTCCGGGCGGCTACGAGAGGCGCAGGGTGCAACAACAAGACCCAAAGGGGAGATGACCTGCTCATGACTTTGCCCATCACACTCAGCGCCGTTGCCGCAGCCGCGCTGATCAATATCTGGCTTTCGATCCGCTGCGGTCAGGTCCGTACCGCCGAAAAGGTTTCGGTCGGCGATGGCGGCAACGACAAGCTGATCCGGCGCATGCGCGCCCATGCCAACTTCAATGAAAACACGCCGATCGTGCTGGTGATGATCGCCGCGCTCGAATTCGCGCATACCGGCAGCACCGCGCTGGCGGCCGTGGCAGGCCTGTTCATGCTGGGCCGTGTGGCACACGGGCTGGGCATGGAAGGCGGCAGCCTTGGCGTGGGCCGGATGATCGGCACGATCATCACGCTGCTTACCCAGCTTGGCCTTGCCATCTGGGCGATAATGAGCGCGATGAGCTGAAAAACTACTGCATCAGATTGTAATCGCTGACGAAGCTGTTGGTCTGACGTTCCCGGCCGAAGGTGCTGTTCGGCCCGTGGCCGGGAACGAACATAATATCATTGCCGAGCGGCCAAAGCTTTTCGGTGATCGAAGCGATCAATTCGGCATGGTTGCCCATCGGGAAATCGGTACGCCCGATCGAGCCCTGGAAGATCACATCGCCCACCACGGCAAAGCGTGAGGGCTGGTGGACGAACACGACATGGCCGGGCGTGTGGCCGGGGCAATGGATCACGTCGAGCTCAACCTCGCCCACGGTGACAGTGTCGCCATCGTTCAGCCAGCGTGTCGGCTCGAACACTTCGCCCTGAATACCCCAGCGCTTGCCATCTTCATCGAGCCGCGAAATCCAGAAGCGGTCCGCCTCGTGCGGGCCTTCGATGGGCACGCCGAGTTCCTTCGCCAGCACGCCGGTGATCCCGCAGTGATCGATATGGCCGTGGGTTACGAGCAGCTTTTCGATGGTGACGCCGGACTTTTCAATCGCCGCGCGGAGCCGTTCGATATCCCCGCCCGCATCGATGAACGCGCCGCGCATGGTCTTGGTGCACCAGATCAGCGTGCAGTTCTGCTGGAGCGGCGTGACGGGGATGATGGCGGCCTTGAGCGGCGCTTGCGGGGCGGTTTCGGTCATGGCGTTCTAGTTGGCGCTTGGACGCGAGCAAGGCAACCCCTCCGTCACGCGCTTCGCGCGCGCCACCTCCCCATTTGTGCTCTGCAAAAATGGGGAGGATCAGGAAGGCCCTCCCCATTTTCCCCTGAGCTTGTCGAAGGGGCAAATGGGGAGGTGGCCTGCCGAAGGCAGGTCGGAGGGGGAAAAATCCTAGATGCGCCCGCCTTTCCACACGACGCGGCCCAGCACCGCCACATCGGCGCGCGCGCGTTCCATGCGCGGGTAGGCCGGGTTGTCGCTGATCACGAGGAGCGTGCCCGCCGAGCCGGGTTCGAGCCGCTTCACCAGCAGCACATCATCGAGCCGGATCACGTGGAGCCCGCTGCGCAAGGGGCGCGGGGCGCGGTCCACCAGGATCTCGTCACCATCGCGCAAGGTCGGCTCCATCGAATCGCCCTCGACCTCGATCACGCTGAGCATGCCGGGTTCGAGGCCCTGCTGGCGCAGCCAGCGGCCGGAAAAGCGCAGGCGGTCAATCGGCGCAGGATCGAGCGCCACGGTGCCGGGGCCAGCGGAAGCGCCGAGCGGCAGGCGCGGAATATCGGCCCAATCGGCGGCTTTTGGTGGAGCGCCCGCCCCAACCACCTGCACCGTCTCCCGCGTGGGTGCGCCAAGCTCGCCTTCATCCACGCCGAAGAACTCAGCCAGCGTGCGGCGGTCGTTTTCCTCCAGCTTGCGCGGGGAGCCCTTGCGCACGAACTGCTGGAGATAGGCCGCGTTGCGCCCCAGCAGGCCTGAGAGCGCGGAGAGGCTGACCCCGCGCTCTGCCGCGAGCGCGACGAGGCGCTGGCGGGCCGGATCCATCGGCGATTCACCCTGTTGTTGCGTCTCGATTCGGGAATCCATTCCCTACCTCCATATTCGAAGGATTTTTCCTAGATCTGTAGGATTAATCCGTCAACATAAGAAAAATCCTATTTCGACTCGTTACGGAGACCGAGGCCATGCTGATACGCAAGATCGAGAGGTTCCTGTCCCTCCACGACATGCCGCGCACCAAGTTTGGCCGGCTGGCCACGCACGATCCGCGCTTTGTCGATGATTTGCGCAATGGCCGCGAACCCCGTCCCGCGACAGCAGCACGTGTAGAACATTTCATGAACACTTACCGGAGTAACCGCCATGTGGCTTGATCGCTTGTTCCCCGCCCAGCTCTTCCCCCAACCGGCCTTCGAGCGCAAGTCCGAGCCGGAAGCGCCTGCCACACAGCCCCATCCGCGCGTGCGGATCAGCCCCGGAGAGCGCCTGCTGCGCGCTGTCCTTGCGCTGGCCGGGCCGCAGGCGGACCTCATGGAGCACAGCGAAGCGCCGTGGGCGAGCGTGACCTTTGCCGGCACCCGCCACACCATCGTGCTGCGCTATGAAGGCTGGGAAGCCTGCGACGCGGCAGAGACGCTGATGGCGGCGCTGCCCGATCACGAGTTCACGATTGCGCGCACGCTGGTGGCCGACGCGGCCGTGGTGCGGCTGGATCAGGTGCTGCTGCCCGAACCGGCGATGACGCTGGAACTGGCGCTGCTGCTGCTGGATGATGCCTGAGACGCGCTTGGTCCCCAAGCCTCAGGGCCGCGCCGCCATCAGTTGCGGCGCGGTCTTCGCGCCCACCCACATCGCCATGTCCACCGCGTTGCTCACCTTGAACGGCACGCCCGCCTTGTTGAGGAACAACTCCTCCATTTCCTGCCGGTTGAACGGGCGCGAGCCGAGGCGGCCGAAGATCGCGATCTGGCCGCCGGTCTCGTCCACGCCGCGATCCCGGTCGAGGCCCTTGGAGAGCGCCAGCGCCGGGCTCGGCGTCTTCGCCCAGGCGATCAGTTCGGGCTTGGGTTCCGGCGAGAAGCCGTAGAAATTGGGCTGGCTTGAGGGCGAGGTCAGTTGCAGCACTTTCACGCCGCCCACCCCGTCCGCCACGTAAGCAAACAGCGAGGCGTTGGTGGAGGCGACGATCACATCCTCCGCGTCGGTCAACTGGCCGCCCGCCGTGAAGGCCTGATAGATCGACGGACGCGTGGGGGCCGTCACATCGACGATGACGAGCCCCTGCTTCTTCGCGGCGACATAAGCATACGTGCGGCTGAGATAGACGCGGCGGGCATCATCGAGCGCCACTGTCGCGCCCGGCACCGGCTGGGGCTTGGCGAGATTGGTGACGTCCATCAGTTCGAGGCCGTTGGCCGTCGTCACCCAGAGGTAGCGGAACTGCACTGCCGTCGCGCGCGGATCGCGCAAGGGGACGACCGAGGTCACCTTCGGATCGAGGCAGGTCTCGCCGCCCTTCCTGTCGGAGACCTCGCAAGGGGCAGCGGGCGACCATGGTTTTGTCAGGTGCACGGTCACGAGCGCCTTGTCGGTAAGAATATAGGCGTAATCGCCCGCGAGCGTGATGTGCCGCGCGCCCGAAAGCACGCCGTCCGGATTGAAGGTGACGGCGCGGCGGAAGAAGTTGTTGCGGAACTCGCCATCGGCCAGCGTATCGACGTTGACCGCGATCAGGCCTTCCACAGCATCGGTGATGAAGGCGTAGTGGTAGATCGGCGAGAATGGCTGCTCCTGGTTTGCCTCACGCATTTCGGGCGTGTTGCGGGTGGGTGCGATGGACTGGTTGGTGGGCAGCGCCATGCAGGTGGCGTTCGGCGTGTCGATATGCGTGTCGTGCCCCAGCGGCGAGAACGGCGCGGTCACGATGCGTTCGGAGAAGCCCTTGTCGCCAATCGCGGCGATATCATAGGCCCGGAAACCACCCTTCCCTTCAGCGACGAACATGTATTCACCGCGCATCTGCAGGCAGCGCACCGCATCCGAAGTGCCCTTGGTGATGTTCGTGAATTCCTCGCGGCCGGTCGTCTCGCCAGCCAGTTTCTTGTCGAAGATCGCCCCGCGGGTCCAGTTCTTGAGCTCGCGGCCATTCTTCTCGACATGCTGCTTGTAGAAATCAGGATAGGCGTAGCGGTGGAGGTAGCTGCCGATAACCGCTTGCGGCTCGTCCCATTCGGTGACGCGGACGGCTTCGAACCCGCCGTCCAGCCCGAACCACGCGTTCATGCCAACGAAGTTGACGTAGTTCGTGCCGAGCAGGAGCAGCTGCGCCATGATCGCGTTGTTGTCGTCATCCTTGCTCAGGTGGCAATCGGTGCACTGCTTGGTTTCCTGCGTGCGCACCGTGTGCGGGAAGTGCGGCGCGAAGGCCTGTGACGAATAGCCCGGCGAGGAAATCGGCGGCTGCTGCACGTAGATCCGCTCGCGGTTGATGTTCGTCGAGGACAGGATCAGCGCCGAAGTCGAGCGGATCGGCGCGGTGATCGCTTTTCCGCTTATCGGATTGCCCGAGGCATCGAACTGCACCGGATCGGAGCCCGACGACTTGTTGCGCTGGTGCTTGCCGAGCTGGAACATGTCATCGCGCGCGACTTGCGGGTTATAAGTCGCGTAGTTGCGGGTGTAGTCCTCGTCGTACTTGTGCGTCGCAGACTTCCAGTTGGCCTCGATCGGCAAGTGGCAGCCCGCACACGATGTGGTCCACGAGAGGTGGCAGGTGAAGCAGGCCATGTCGTCGTCGCCATGCGCGCGTTCGGCCTTGGGCACGCCGAGGCCGAAGCGGAACATCCCGTCCTCCGCACCCGATTTGCCCATGAGCTTGGCCCGCGCGGCCTTGGGGTTGAACACCGGCTTGCCGCTGGGTTCGGTCACGCCCTGATACTGCGGATCGACCGATTCCTTCACGAGGCTGACGCGCCAGGCGAGCTTGGGGTCGATGATCGAGCGCTGGATCAGCACGCGGCGGCCGTTCTCGGTGCTCCATTCAAAGCGGCGCTGGCCGTCCATGTTGCGCAGCAGGGCGAGGTTTTCACCCTTTTCCGGCGCGGCTAGGTTCGAGGTCATCAGCGTGGGATAGGCATCGGGCGTGCCGTGGCAGTCCTTGCAGCCGATGGAAACGGCATTGGCGACTTCGCCATAGATCAGGCCATTGCCGTGGCTGTCTGCCGCGAAGTGGCAATCGGCGCACTGCATACCCAGTTGCGCGTGGATATCCATCATGTGGACCGACTTGCCCGGATTGTCCGGCCCGGCTTCGACGAACTTGCCTTCGCTGCCCTTGCGCCACTTCTCCGGATCATCGGGCGAGACGATGTGCGCCTTGTCCGTGCCGTAAGTCGTCATGTCACCCTGATCGTCGAGCAGGTTGCCGCGCCGATCACGCTTGAGGATCGCGCGGAAGTTCCAGCCGTGGCCGTGGTAGTCGGCGAACTGGGTGTCCTTGTTGTCCTTGTTGAGATCGTAGACGTTGCGCAGGAATTCCACATCGCGCCACAGCCCGTGGGTGCTTGCGCCCTCGGGGTTGCGGTCGAGCACTTCGCGCGCTTCAGCCATGTTGGGGTGGAACTGCTTCTTGAACGCGCGGTTCCAGTCCGCGTCCGAAACGCCTTCGGGCCGGGGTGCGGTGTTTTCAGGTCCGGGCCACATGCGCGGCGCGTCTGACTCATAGTCCCACATCGTGTAGCCGAGGAACGAATTCAGGAAGATATTGGGCTGGTGCATGTGGCAATTCATGCACTGCGCGGTGGGGATCGCGCGGGTGAAGGCGTGGACCAGCGGGTGGCCGCGTTCGCGCTGCTCCATCGGGACGGGGCCATCGGACGCGGGGTGCCCATCATGGCCCAGCCCGGCAGCCGCGTGGGCTTCGGCCTGGCTCAGCTTGTGCTCGTCCATCGTGCCGTGCGGCGCGGCGCCCGTGGCGGGCGAATAGACGAGCTGTTCGGCAGATTCGATGGCGCGCGCGCAATCGCCTGCGCGGTCATGCGATTCCTCGGGGTCGGTTGCGTCGCCGCCCATATACTTGCCGCGCCCGCCGAGCACGGTGCCGCGCACCTTATCGTGGCTTTCGTGCTTGGCCGCATCATAGGTGCCATAGGTGCCGCTGCGGTGTTCGCCTTCGCGCAGGCTATTGATCGTGGGATCGGCGGTGATCGTCTGCCCGTCGCGTCCGCACTTCGCGTAGTTCATGCTGTGGCGCGGTTCGCGGTCGTTCGCGTAGATCACGTGGCACGAAGCGCAGCCCGAAGAGCGATAGTCGCCCGGCTGGTCGTTGGTGCCCATCTGGAACAGGAACGGATCGTTGAGGCGGGTCTTGTGGATGTTGAGCACCGGGATCGCGACGCGCAGGCCGGTGGCGGGGCCGCGGTTCGATTGCTTGAGGTCCGGGCGGCCCGGTTCTTCGAGGCGCTGGATCAGGCCGGTGGAATTGGGCAGGCCGATTTCGGGGAACTGCGGGTTGATCGTGCGCCCACCGTCCTCGAACACGCGGAAGATGTCGCCCGGCGGGATCGTGTGCCACTTGGGCAGGGGATATAGGATGGGCAGCGCGCCGCGCGCCTTTTCAGCCGGCGTCACGGTGCCCCACATCGGTTTGCCATCGGGGCCGATCTGCTTCGATGCAGACTTCAGCAGCGCCGGTTCGCCTTGCCGGGTAAAGCTCTCGCCGAACATGTAGTTTTTGAACGGCACGATGCCGTTGTTATAAGCCGCGCCGCCCCACAGCATCGCGCCGGTGCTCATGAGCGAGCGTTCCGAGGCCTCGATGATCGACATGTGGCAGGCCCCGCAGGAATCGCGCGCGACGCGGTAGTCCGAGGGGTTCACGAAGCGGATGAACTCAGGGCTTTCCTTGGCGAGGAGGGCATAGGACCGCTTGGGGTTCGCCGAGCTGGGCCAGTTCCACCCCGCCGGGAACTTCGGCAGGACATGCGCGTCCTTCATCGCCGCGACATAGTCCATCGAATGGCGGTTCCAGCTGCGGTCTGCCACGATCTTCGTGTTGCCGCCGTGGCAATCCGCGCAGGAAAGCACGACCGCCGGGCTCGCGTGCATCGTGCGGTGATCGCTCTTGGTGTGGCAGCTGACGCACCCGGCGTTCTGCTTGTCGACATAGGCCCATTGCTCGGCCGCCGTATCCCCGGGCTGGCCGCGCGGGGCGGGCGGCGCGCGCGTGTGCGTGATCTTCTGCGCCACTTCCTCACCCGAAGCCCAGAGCGCACTCGGCACGCCGAGCGCGGCCAGCAGCAGCGCCAGCCATACAGCCAACGACTTGGAGGTTGAGCGGGGGCCGGTGTGCATGGTCGGTCGATTGCCCATCAGTATGCCAGCGTCAGGTTGGCGAGCACGGAATAGAATTGCCGCCCGTGGCCGCGCTTGTCGAACAGATCACGAAAGCCCTGCCCGGCTTCCAGCATCGCGCCGGACAGGCGGAACACCACGTTCTGCGCCGCCTTGGGCCGCCAGATCGTGGCGACCGACAAGTCCCACCCGATTGCCTTGGGGATCGAGCCTTCGTTGCGCAGCACTTGCAGCACTTTGGTATTGGCGAACCACAAGTGGTTGGCATTGGTGGAGACGCGCAAGTTGGGCGTGAGATCGAAATCGCCGCCCAGCCCGGCCAGCGCCGTGCCCGGATTGATGAAGTTCGATTGGCCCTGCTCTTTCGAGGAGCGCAGCGAATTGAGGATGCCGTTGCGGCCATTCACGGAAATGACGCGCCCGCCGCCCGCGAACGGGATCGTCTGGCGGATCCAGTAAGACGTGTCCGCCCCGGCAAACTGCGGGTTTTCAAAGATCGCGTCAAAGCCGGTTTCGGTGCGGCTGTAGGGATCCTTGTCGCCGCTGGCATAGAGGCCGGAGGCGCGGATGCGCGCCCAGTCGCGATCATAGCTCAGTTCGGCGGCGGCGAAGAACGCGCGGATCTTGGCGGGTTCGCTCGTCAGGTAGTTGTTACGGTCTTTGCCAAACGCGCCATAGATCTGCCCCGTGAGATTGAGGCGGCCGATGTGCCCGTCCACCCCGTAGCCGAGATAGAGCACGTCATACTTGCGCGGGCGCAGATCGCCGAGCAGCGCGGGGCGCACGGGAAAGCCGTTGGCATCGGTGATGATCCGCGTGTCGCGGTTGATGTTCCAGGTTGCGGAAATCTGGCTGGTGAGGCCGACCACCGGGAAATCCTGCCGATAGAGGTTCGCGGTCAGGATCCAGTCACGCCGCAGCGGCGCGGCGATGTTGTTGAGCCCGGAATTGGTTTCCTTCTCGATCCGCCAGAACGCGGCGAGATTGAACTGCACGCGGTTGTTGTCGCGGTTGCCGAACAGGCGCACGCCCAGCTGGTTGTCGTTGAACAGGAAGCCGCGGAAATCCGACTGGAACGGCTGAATACCAACGCGCAGGGACACGAAATCGAACCGCTTCGTATCGAACCGGCCGATATGGTAATCCACGAAAGCTTCCTGCAGGCCGATGAAGCCATCGGTGCGCTTGGTGCCCTTCGAAGGTTCGACAAACAGCACGCGCCTCTCGGGCACACTCACGTGGTTGATATTGCCCGCAATCGCGATGCGGTATTCGACCACCGGCGGCTTGAACGCGGTTTCGCCCTTGAGCAGCGAGAACCCGGCGATGAACGTCTGCGAGAGGACGAGGCTGTGGCTGCGGCCGAAGGTATCATTGGAATCGGGATTGGTCGTCGTCTGGTTGCCGACCGGAATAGGGAAACTGCGCGGCTCGATCACCGTATCCGACACGCCATTGGCGATGAAGAACCAGTCGTCGCCGTTGAGGAAGCCCGGCCGCTTGCCATCGGCCAGCGGGCGATCCCCTTTCAGCGTGTTGTGGTGGAAGGGATCAAGCTGCGAATGGCACATGTAGGCCAGGCGCGGGAACAGCGTGTAGAGCGCGGTGTTGATCTTGCCGGTCGCGCTGTCCTTCTTCGGGCAGAGCGAGGAGGTGATGCGCCAGCGGTCCGGCACGCCGGTATCGAGCACGAGATCGGACGGGCTGCCCTCTCCGGCCCACTTGTCGTAGAAGGCTTCGGGCGGCGGCGCATTGACCGCGCCGGGATTGTCCTGCTCCACCCGGTCCGGCAGCACTTTCTGATAGCCGGGGCGGCGGCGGCCATCGATCAGGGCTTCATCGGCGGTGATCGGGTCCGCTGCGGGCGCTTGCTCTGCCGCAGCCGGGGTTGCCGGAGGGGCAGCCTCACCCGCTGCCGGGGTCAGGCTCAACATCGGAGCGACAAGGGAGGCCAGAACGTTCACAGGCCCTCGCACACGTTCTGGGCGGACGTATCGAGGAACGGCGCGAACGGACAGTTCACATAGCGCAGGCGCACGCCCGATGTGCCCACATTGACCACGATGCGATCGGACCGCACCGACTTGGGCGCATTGCCAATCCCGCCACCCGCTTTCTTGCCGCCGTTGTTCGCGCCAAGGAACGAGATCATGTCGTCCTGATCGATGCCATCACCCGAAACGCCAATCGCGCCGACCAGCATGGTGCCGCGATAGATCGGCACCGAACCGGGGAAGATCTGGATGCCGTTCGCCAGCCGCTGCTGGCCATTGGGGGCCTTGGGCACATTGGTGCAAGTTCCCGAACCCAGCGTCTGCGCGATCAGCGTGGTCTGCAGCCCCGTGGCGAACGGGCTGAACTTTGCGATGGGAACCGAGAGCGGGCCATTGGGGCGGCCCACTTCGCCATCGGGGAAATAGGGCCGCGCCAGATTGCCGATGGCGCGCGCGCTGAACGCGGACTTGCCCGTTAGAGCGGCGCTATCGCCAAGGAACGTGCGCGTTGCCGCCACTGTGCTCGCCGTGCCCGGATCGGGATCGGCGAACAGCAGTGCGCCAGCCTTTCGATTGGAGAAGAACGCCGTGGTGCGCGCCTTTTGCAGCGAAACGTCGGTGCCGAAGATCGGCGCATCGGGGCTGCGAACGAGGCCCAGCACCGTGCCCCAGCTATCGACCACCGAGATCGTCACTTGCGCCGGGGCATCGAGCGGGCGGCGGATCTGCGCGCGCGCACGGCTCATCACCGTGAACGCTTCTTCCAGCACCGCACGCACTTCCGCCGGGCTCAGCGCCGTGCCGACTTCGGCCGCATCGGCCCCGCCGCGAATGGGAAAGCGGTTCACGCCCTTGCCATTGGTCAGCACGAACGCTTGGGGATTACTGAACTCGCTCGCTTTGGCGAAGCGGATGCCGCTGCGTTCGGTGCCATAGGCAGCGCCGGGCAGAATGGCCGTACCGGCATAGAACCCCACCACTGCGATCAGCGCGCCAGCGCTCGCGCCCAGCGCGGCGAAACTGGATTGCAAGGGGTGCAGTTGGCTGGTCGTGGCATCGGAAAAGCGCAAGGTCGAGCCATCGACCGGTATGCGATCCGCCCGGACCGCCACCGGCGGCGCAAAGCCCTGCAGGCCCGCGAACGCGATCACTTCATCCAGATCATTGTCGAAATCGAGCACGTTCGGATCGAACCCGTAGACCCCATCGGCCATCACGCCGATGCCGCCGACCACGACGCCGTTCTTGTAGAGCGGAAAGCCGCCCGGATCCGCCGCCAGCCCGAGCGGCGAGCGCTTCGGGCCGATCATCGCATCGATCGCGGCCGAGCCGGGGAAGCGCGTGTTGAGATCGGAGCAGGGCAGCTGGCTGAACTGCACGCCGAACAGTGGCCCGCTTTCAAGGCCGGGCGTGCTGGGCGCGGGCGGGAAATGCTGCTGCACGATCATGCTGGCCGTGCGCGTGGAAAAGGCATTGCCGCCCGAGGACAGATAAGCGCCCGTGATGGCCTTGGCGATGGCACCGGCTTCGGACGGAAAGGTCGTGGCGGGAAGCTGGGTCGGCGCAGGGATGCGCATCGTAGTCTTCGCGCCGGTCATCCGGTAGACCGCGAGCACGTTGCCCACGCGGTCGACCACCGCGATGGTGGCCTTGGCACCGCGCGCCTTGGCCTCGCCAGCGGCCTGCGCAATCACGCGCTGGACATTGGCGATGGTCAGCGCCTGCTGCGAGGGCGCGGTATAGACCGCTGCCGCCGCGCTGCTCGCCGCCACTGGAACCAGCCCCGCGAGCACCATGCCCAGCAGTGCCAGCCATGCCGCCACATGCCCGCCGAGGCTGCGACCCCGCATCAGCGCAAGCTCCGGATCGAGCGGACCGCGCTGCCGAACGCGCGGCGGAAGGCGATGGGCTGGAAGCCGTTGGGATCGCGCACCGCCGCATAGGCCTGATTGATCTGCAGGCGCAGCCCGCTTGCCCCGCCAGCGGAGACCATCCCTGCGTTGACCATGCCGTTCAGCAAGGTGTCGAGCGCCATGACCGACTGGACCGAGCCTTCATAATCGGTGAAGCGTTCGGAAATGGCGTCGCTGGCGATGGTGTCGATCACCGTGAAGGCCTGATCGCGGTTGAACGCGGTGGCCGCGAAACGGGCCGAGAGCGCATCGGCAGCCTGCCGCAGCGCCTGCGCCGCCGCCACTGTTTCGGACCGTCCCACGCCCATCGCACGGTGGAAGGCCTTGCTCCGCGCATCGAACGTGGCCGCCTCGCCGGGCGCGACGACGCGCGCGGCTGCCAGCAGCAGGATGATGTTCTCGTCGTTGTACGGCGGCATACCGGCGTGGATCGGGCGGCCCGGATTGGGCACCGCACTGACGTTCGCCTCATCGCCATCATAAATGCGGCGGTGGCACGAATGGCAATCGTAGAAGGTGAATTCGGGGAACACGCCGTCGTTCGCCTTGGCCGGCTGGCTATAGAGCGCAAGGCCGCGCTTCACCGCTTCGGCTTGCCCGATCGCCCACATCTGCATCGAATTGGTCTTGTGGCCCTTGCGGGTCACGTAGTCCGCATCCTCATCGTGATGCTGCTGCAGCGTGCTGAACAGATCGAGTTCGAACGAAATGCGCGGATGGCCCGCCGCCATGATGCGGTGTGCGATGAACTGGCCCTGCCCGTCGCCCGAAAGGTGGCAATCGAGGCAGACCCCGGCGCGGACGCGGGGGCTGGTCAGGTCGGTCATCCCTTGCGCGACATTGCGCGCGTGGCTGGTGCCAACGGTGTAGTGCGCAGCGAGCCAGCCGCCGCCCGCCCCAGCGCCCGAAGCACCGTGACAAGCTTCGCAATCGACGCCGTCCGCCAGCCTGGCCGCACCTTGCGAGGCGTGGCAGCCCGCGCATTCGCGCACCGTCCCGGCGCTATCGAGCCCGAGGCGGCGGGCAATCGCCTGACCCCGCGGTTCGCCGACCACACGCCAGGCGCGGCTGTGTGCACCAGTGGGGGAGCTTTCTTCCTGCCAGCGCAAAAGCTCGTCCTGCCGGACCGGGGTGCCGCTGGCGACGCTGCGGCCATGGCAGGTGGAGCCTGCGCAGCTGGCAACGCCCATATGCGCGCGCAGCGATCCGGCGCCCTCCGCCTCGGCGCGCAGCGGTGCGGGCCTCAGCACGAGCGATCCGCCAAGCACGGCAAACGCCAGCGCCAGACATGCCATGCCTGCCAGAAACGGAGCCCTAACCCCGCTGCGAAGGGCAGCCACAAGCGGCCGCGCCAGTGTCGAAATGCCCCGCATTGCCCCTCGTTTCATACGCCCGGACACACTATGCGGCGGAACCATTTCGGTCCTTGCCGCGTGCCGGGCGGGAAAACATCAAGGCGACCCTTTGCCTTGGTTACGCCAGAGACCACCTGCCGTTCAAGCGCCGAATCGCCGCCCATCGAACCTGTGTGCTACACCCGCCTGATGACGAGATTGCGGATCTCGCTCATGTCCTCCATCGCGAAGCGCACGCCTTCGCGCCCCAGCCCGGAATCCTTGACCCCGCCATAAGGCATGTTGTCCACCCGGTAGCTCGACACGTCATTCACGACGACGCCGCCGACATCGAGCCCGTCCCACGCATCGAGCACTTTGTGGATGTCGCGCGTGAAGATGCCTGCCTGCAGGCCGAACTTGCTGTCGTTCACTTCTTCAAGCGCCCCCTGCCAATCGCTGAACTTCGAGAGGATGACGACCGGGCCGAACGCTTCCTCGGTATAGACTTCCATGTCGCGGTTGCAGCCTTCGAGCAACGTCGCCTCCAGCATCGCCCCTTCGCAGCCGCCGCCTGCCAGCAGCTTTGCGCCGCCCGCCACGGCGCTGTCGATCCAGCCCTTCAAGCGCTGCGCTTCCTTGGCCGAGATCATCGGACCGATGAAGGTATCGCGCTTCTTGGGATCGCCGGATATCAGCATTTTAACCTTTTTCGCCAACATGTTGCGGAAGATTTCGTAGATGTTTTCGTGGATGATCACGCGCTGCACGTGGATGCACGATTGGCCCGACTGGTAATACCCGCCGAACACGATCCGAGCGAGCGCATGATCGAGATCGGCATCGGCATCGACGATCACCGCCGCATTGCCGCCGAGTTCGAGCACGACCTTCTTCTTGCCCGCCTTGGCCTTCAGTTCCCAGCCCACGCCCGGCGAACCGGTGAAGGAAAGCAGCTTGAGCCGTTCATCGGTGGTGAACAGGTCTGCGCCCGCGCGCGCTGCGGGAAGGATCGAGAACGCGCCGTCGGGCAGGATATCGCACTCCGCCAGCACTTCCCCCATGATGATCGCGCCCAGCGGCGTGAGGCTGGCAGGCTTCATCACGAACGGACAGCCCATCGCGATGGCCGGCGCGATCTTGTGCGCGGCGAGGTTGAGCGGGAAGTTGAATGGCGAGATGAAGCTGCATGGGCCGATGGGAACCCGCTTCCACATCCCCATGTAACCCTTTGCCCGCGCTGAGATATCGAGCGGCTGGACTTCGCCGTAATTGCGCGTCGCTTCCTCGCTGGCGATGCGGAACGTGTCGATCAGGCGGGTCACTTCACCTTCGGCGTCGGCAATCGGCTTTCCGGCTTCCACGCAGAGCGAATAGGCCAGTTCATCAAAGCGTTCCGCGAACCGCTTCACGCAATGCGCGAGGACGTCGCGCTTCTCGAAGCTCGCCAGCCGGGCCATCGGCTCCGCCGCGCGCACCGCGCCCGCGATGGCTTCGTCGATCACATCGGGCGTGGCGAGCGCGGTGCGGAACGCGATCTCGCCGGTGAACTTGTCGGTCACGGCGAGATCGGTGTTGGGCTGCACCGCCTTGTTGTTGAGATAGAGCGGGTAGACGTCTTTGAGCTTGGTCATAGGTTACTCCCCCCTCCCGGTGTGCGGGAGGGGTCTGGGCCAAATCACAGTGCCTTCGACAGCGCCTTGATATCCTTGTTCAAGATCTGATCGTTCTCCGAATAATCGACCGGGCAATCGATCAGGTGGACACCGGGCGTGCTGTTGCAATGCGCAAGCAGTTCCTTGAGGTGCGCCGCGCTTTCCACCCGGTGGCCCTTCGCGCCGTAAGCCTCGGCATATTTCACGAAATCGGGGTTGCCATAAGTCAGCCCGAAGTCTTCAAAGCCCATGTTGGCCTGCTTCCAGCGGATCATGCCATAGCTGCTGTCATTGAGGATCAGCACCGTGAGATTGAGGCCGAGGCGCACCGCGGTTTCCATCTCCTGGCTGTTCATCATGAAGCCGCCATCACCGCAGACCGCCATGACCTTGCGTTCAGGATATAGCATCGCGCTCATCATCGCGGACGGCAGCCCCGCGCCCATCGTGGCGAGCGCGTTGTCGAGCAGCACGGTGTTGGGCCGATACGCCGTATAGCCCCGCGCGAACCAGATCTTGTAGACGCCGTTGTCCAGACAGATGATCCCGTCATCCGGCATGGCATCGCGGATCTGCTGCACCAGATGCGGCGGGAAGATCGGGAAGCGCGCGTCTGCCGCCAGCGGCGCGGTGTGCGCCACTTCGGCAGCGCGATAGGCGAGCAGCTTCTCGCAGCTCCAGCTGCCGGAGGGGACAATGTCCTCCTTCATCTGCCAGATCGCGTTGGCGATATCGCCGATCACTTCGATATGCGGGAAATAGACCGGATCGACTTCGGCGGTCTTGGACGAAACGTGGATGACCGTCGGCCCGCCTTCGCGCATAAAGAACGGCGGCTTTTCAATAACATCGTGACCAATGTTCACAATGCAGTCGGAGTCTTCGATGGCACGGTGGACGAAATCGCCCGCCGACAGCGCCGCGCAGCCGAGGAACTTGGGGTGCCGCTCATCGATCACACCCTTGCCGAGCTGGGTCGTGAGGAAGGGAATGCCGGTCTTTTCGATGAACTGGAGCAGCATCCGCCCGGTCATCGTCCGGTTCGCACCCGCGCCGATCACGAGCACCGGGGCCTTTGCGCCTTCGAGCGCCTGTACCGCCTGCCGCACTGATTTGGGATCGGCGCTGGGGCGGCGAACCACGGACCGCTGGAGCGGGCGCGAATCGGTGTGTTCGTCGGCAATGTCCTCGGGCAATTCGATATGGGTCGCGCCGGGCTTTTCCTCCTCGGCCAGACGATAGGCCTCGCGCACCCGGCTCGGGATATTGTCCGAACTCGCCATCTGGTGGGTGAACTTGGTGATCGGCCCCATCATCGAGACGACGTCGAGGATCTGGAAGCGGCCCTGCTTCGATTTCTTGATCGGCTTCTGGCCGGTGATCATCAGCATCGGCATCCCGCCGAGAGTGGCATAGGCCGCCGCGGTGACGAAATTGGTCGCTCCCGGCCCCAGCGTGGCAATGCACACGCCGGTCTTGCCGGTGTGGCGACCATAGGTCGCGGCCATGAAGCCTGCGCCCTGTTCGTGGCGCGTCAGGATCAGCTTGATCTTGGTGGAGCGGGACAGCGAATCGAGGAAATCGAGATTTTCCTCGCCGGGCACGCCGAAGATGTATTCGCAGCCTTCTTCTTCAAGGCATTCGATAAACAGATCGGAAGCCTTCTTGCCCCCGGAAACAGTGCCTTCGCTCATGTGATCGCTCCCCACGCGGGAGCGCGCGCCTCTGCGCCACCCCCCCTGCCTATTCGGTCGCGACCATATGGACATTTCGGCGCACACGATGTGCTGCGCCGCACAGCCTTGGCTGCAAGAGGTAACAAAGCCCCGCGCGCGAGTCACCCCCTCCCTGCAACCGGCCTGGTGGGATCAATACCCCCGCGCGAGGTCGACCTGATGCGCCAGCGGCTCGCCCCGGCCATAGCGCGCTAGGTTTTCAAGGAACCGCGCGCCGGAGCGGCGGAACATCGCGGTCTGCGCCCGGCCCGAAAGGTGCATGGTCACATGCGCGTTCGGCTCGCTCCACAGCGGATGATCGGCGGGCAAGGGTTCGGGCGAGGTCACATCGAGGAACGCGCCGCCGATCCGCTTTTCAGCCAGCGCCGCCACCAGCGCGTCCTGATCGATCACGCTGCCGCGCGCCACGTTCACCAGCACGGCGCTGTCCTTCATCGCCGCCAGTTCGCCTGCACCGATCATGCCATCGGTTTCCGGCGTGGCGGGCACGGCGAGGATCACCCAGTCGAACTCGCCCAGCCGCGCGCGCCATTGATCGGGGAGCAACGTCCCCTCACCCGGAGAGCGGCGCACCTTGGTCACGTCCACTTCGAACGCCGAAAGAATGCGGTCCACCCGCTGCCCGATCGCGCCGTGGCCCAGAACCAGCGCCTTGCTGCCAGCCAGTTCGACCTTGCCCGGCGAATCGCCCAGCCACTCGTGCCGATCCTGCGCGCGCACGACCTCGCGGTACCCCTTCGCCACATTGAGCATGCCCATCACGACATATTCGGCAATGGTGACCGCGTTGATGCCCACGCCATTGGTGAACACCACCCCGCGCTGCGCCATCAGCTCCAGCGGGAAGCCATCGACACCCGCGTATATGCTCGAAAGCCACTTGAGGTTTATGGCAGAAGTAATTGCTTCTACCATCTTTCCCTTGTCATCGAGATCGAACCAGCCAATCTCGGCCTCGGGCGCCATTTCCAAAAGCTCTGCCGTGTGGCGGAAGAAGCGCGGGCTCACCCAGTCCGGCAAATGCGGCTGGATCAGCGGCGCAGCGAGCGCGGGCATCACGAGAATGGTCATCGCTCGGTCCTTTTCGGGTTGGTCAGCGGCGGCGGCGCAGCGCGGTATCGGCGGCGGTCGTGCGGATCAGACTCGCCCGCAACCCGCCCCGGAAGCCACTCGCAAAAATGTCATCCACCAGCCATTGCCCGCCGATGCGCGCAAAGGCGAAGCGCAGCCGCTCGCGGTGGCCGGGCGCCTTGCCGAGGGTCACGCTGAGGAGCAGCCGCCCCGGCCCGAGCGCGCGGCGGGCGGTGATACGTTCGTGCAGGCCCCCGGCCTCCCAGTCCTGACACTGGCAGAGCCAGTCGAAGTCCGAGAGGTCGTCCACCTCGTCCGTGGGCGTAACCGCGCGCCAGCGGGCAATCAGCGCCTTGAGGCGCGGCGTGAAGATCGGCCGCTCCCATGCCGCCTCGGTCGTGTCAGGCTTGCGGAACGGCGCATAGATCGCCGCGACGGCCGCTTCGGGTGTGGCGACGGGCGTAGCAGCGGCGAGCGCGAGTGCGGTGAGGATCATGCGAGTTTCCATTCCCAGCCAAGCGGATCGCCGTCCATCACTTCGGCGCCCTTGGCCGCGAGTTCATCGCGCAGCGCATCGGAGCGGGCGAAGTCCTTGGCGGCGCGCGCTTCCTTGCGGGCGGCGAGAGTGGCTTCGATTTCGGCTTCGGTGATCTCGGCGGACTTGGGGCGGATGCGCAGGTCGGCGCGGGTGAGGTTCAGGAGATCGAGGCCGAGGACGGCGTCCATGGCTTCGAGCACGGCCAGCTTTTCCGCCGGATCGGCTTTCTTGAGCGCCGCGACCTCTTCCAGCACGGTCAGCGCGACCGAGGTGTTGAGATCATCGGAGACGGCTGAAGCAAAGCGCTCGAGATGCGGCGCGAACACACGGCCCGGCGTGGTCGGACCGCCCTCTCCGGCGGGAATGCGGGCCTTCAGCTGTTCGACGGCCATAACCAGCCGCTTCAACCGTGTCAGCGCAGCGGCCAGCCCTTCCCAGCTGAACTCCAGTTCACTGCGATAGTGCGCCTGCAGGCAAAGCAGGCGATAAGCCAACGGGTGGTAGCCCTTGTCGATCAGCAATTGCAGCCGCAGAAATTCGCCCGAAGACTTCGACATCTTGCCGCTGCGTTCGACCAGAAAATTGTTGTGCATCCAAATCTTGGCACCCGAATTGGTAGGCTCGTCGAGGCCATTCGTGCAGCAATGCGCCTGGTTCTGCGCGATCTCGTTGGGGTGGTGGATTTCGCGGTGGTCGATCCCGCCGGTGTGGATATCGAAGGGAAAGCCCAGCACCGCGCCCGACATGACCGAGCATTCCAGATGCCAGCCCGGCGCGCCCTTGCCCCACGGGCTGTCCCATTCCATCTGCCGCGTCTCGCCCGACGGGGTCTTGCGCCAGATCGCGAAGTCGGCCGCGTTGCGCTTGCCTTCCACCGCCTCGATCCGGCCCTCTCCGTTCTCGGTCTGCGCGCGCGCCAGACGGCCATAGTCAGCGACGGTCGAAACGTCGAAATAGAGCCCGCTGTCCAGCTCGTAGCAGTGCTTTTCCGCGATCCCCTTCGCAAATTCGATCATCTGCGGCACATAGTCCGTCGCCACGGTCCACTGCGCGGGCTGGCGGATATTGAGCGCGCGAATGTCGGCCCAGTAGGCCTGCTTGTAATGCTCGGCGATGTCCCAGATCGACTGCTTCTGAGCCGCCGCCATGCGCTCCATCTTGTCCTCGCCGTCATCCGCGTCGTCGGTCAGGTGGCCGACATCGGTGATGTTGATAACATGGGTGAGCTTGTAGCCCTTGAAGCTGAGCGTGCGGCCCAGCACATCAGCAAACACATAGGCGCGCATGTTGCCGATGTGGGGGTAGTTGTAGACCGTCGGCCCGCAAGTATAGACGCGCGCTTCCCCGGGATGGACCGGGGTGAAGGGTTCGGCGCGGCGGGTCAGGCTGTTGAACAGGGTCAGCGGAGCGGTTGTTTCCATGCCCCTCGCTCTGCCAGCCTGCCTATCCGCCGGTCAAGGGTGGGCCGTCACTCCGCCGGAGCGGCCTGCGCGCTGGAGAGGACTTCGAGCTGTTCGGCGCAGCCCTTTTCCGCCAGCAGCGCGGCCACGGCGACGGGGTCTTCCGGCACATCGACGAGCAGCCGCGTGGTGATCTTCACCGTCTGCCCCACCGGGCTGGTGAAGCGGTAAGTCTGCCCATCGACCACCGGCATGGTCGCCACCGGCCAGAGCTTGATCGCGCTGCCGGCGCGGAAAGTCACTTCAGCAGGGGTGTTGTCTGCGCCGTAGAGCGTGCCGTTGCCGGTTTCCGCGCGGTTCGGCCGCCACAGCACGACTTGCGCCGGGTCCGCGATGCACACCGTGCCGCCGCGGCTGACATCGACATACCAGGCGTTTTCGGGCCGCAAGGCTTCGGTCGGCACTTCGGTATCGCCGCGCACGGCCCCCGTGCGGGTGCGCGCCGCACCGCGCGCCACCAGCGCGGCCAGCGCGGTGTTCGCGCCGCCTGCGCCCCGGTTCACCGCGCTATCCAGCTTGAAGCTGCCCGGCCCGGACAGCACGCGCGAGCCTGCCTGATCGATCACGGTGATCTGATCGCCTGCCTTCAGCGTCACCGCCGCGCCTGCGGGCAGCTTGCGCCCCATCGGATAGGCCGCCGCCGAAGGCCCGGTGGACCGGATGACCACCGCCTGCGCCTGTGCCGCAGCGCTCCAGCCCAGATTGGCACCGATCAGCGCCGCCGCAGCAAAAGTGCACTTAGCCAAGGACATAGCTCTCTCCATCATCCAGTTCCGCAAGGCGCCGCGCCAGATTGGCCAACGCGAGATCCTTGTGGCCGCTTGCATCGATTCGCGCTGTGAGCGTGGCCACAGCTGCGCGATTTCCGGCAACATGCGCGGCGACAAGCGCCTCGGCAAGCGCGCGCGCTTCGGGTGCGGCATCGGGCACCGGCTCGAACACCTCCACCGGCGTGGCGCGGCCGCGCAAGTTCACCGTGCCCATCGGACGGAAACCATCCAGCCCAGACCGCTCCATCGCCTCTCGGCTGACCAGCACCGTCGTATCAAGCGGCTTGTTCGCGCTTTCGAGCCGCGCCGCCGTGTTCATCGCATCGCCCAGCGCGGTATACTGAATGCGCCCGTCGCCGCCGAAATTGCCGACAATCGCCTCGCCATAATGCACTCCGACGCGGGTGCGCCCGATGGGCGGCACGCCGGGCGGCGCATTGCGGCGAAACTCCTCGCCCGCATGATACATGGCGATGGCGGCCTTCACCGCGCGCTCCCCATCGTCAGGATAAGCAATCGGCGCGCCCCAGAACGCCACGACCGCATCGCCGACGAACTTGTCGAGCGTGCCGCCATGGTCGAGGACGACGGCGGACAGCTTGTCGAGATACTCGTTGAGCAGGCGCGCAATCATTTCCGCCTCGACCGCGTGGGTGAGCTTGGTGAAGCCTTCGAGATCGCTGAACAGGCAGAAGATCGCGCGCTTTTCGCCGTGGAGCCGCAGCCGTTCGGGATTGCGCAGGATTTCGGCGGCGACCGAACGCGGGAGGTATTTGCCCAGCGCGCCTTGCGCAAATTCGCGCTGCGCCGCGTTGATCGCGCGCAGTGCCGCGCTGATCGCGGTATAGGCGACGAGCCAGCCGACCGCCCAGCCGACCGCGGGAAAGCCTAGCGTATCGAACCCGGCGCGCTCGGCCAGAAACGGGCCGACAGCGAAAATCGCGAGCTGCGCCAGCACCGCCAGCGCCAGCTGCCAGGGCCGCGCCTGCGCGGCCGCCGTCGCCACGCCAAGGCCGATGGCGAGGAGACTGCCGAGCCACAGCGTCCAAGGCGGCACCACGCGCGGCAGCGCATGATCGAGCAATTGCGCCAGCATCGAGGCGTGGACTTCCACCCCGATCATCCGCGACTGGCCATCATTGAGCCGCGCGGACACGCCGGTGCGCGTCAGGGGCGTATCGAACTGGTCGAAATCGGCAAAATCGCCGCCGATCAGCACGTAGCGTCCCCGGATCGTTTCGGCCACGAGCGACGCGGTGGCGGGATCGGCGAGCATGTCGATGGGGATCTTGTCGAACACCGGACGCTGCGGATCGGCCGGCACGCGGTAGCGAATGCGGCCGGTGAAATGGGTGAAGCTGGCGTCAGCATCCGGCGTGCGGCTGGTCAGCGCAACCGAAAGCAGCGGCGGCAGACCGTCATACTGGCGCGGCCAGCGCCGGGCGACACGGTCGCTATCGGTTTCGAGGAGAATGCTGGCGGGACCGACCTCATTCGTGCGCACTTCGCCGATATAGCGCTTGAGATCCTGCTCCTGCTCGAAGGTAATCGCCTCGGGGTTGGTGCGCTTGTCGGCATAGGCGAGGAATACCGGCGTGGTCATCCCGCGCAGCGCGCCTTGCAGCAGCGGATCATCGTCCTGCGGACTATCGAACAGGACGTCGATGCCGACGCCTTTCGCGCCCTGCCCGGTGGCCTTCAGCGCTTCAATCTGGGCGAGGGCCTGCGCCAGCACGGTGCGGTCTACCGGCGAAATCTGCCCCGTATTGCGGTTGGTATCGGCGGTGTAGACCACCAGAACCACGCGCTTGTCGGTATCGGTGTGCGGCGCGAAATAGGCCGCGCGAATATCGTAGAGGACGCTTTCGGCATCGCCCAGCAAGGGCAATTGCCAGCTGCGCAGCGCGGTGAACAGCGCAAGGACCAGCAGCAATGCGGCAACCGCAAGGCGCTGCCAGCCAAGCTGGCGCAAGCCCTGCCGCACCATCTGCGCCGATGCGCCTTTGGAATCAGGCATCCTCGAACCCCCGCATGATGGCCAGCCAAGACTGGCAATCATGCGGAGAGTAACGAGTCCGTGCGCTGCTGCCTATGCCGCAGCGCACTTGATTCCTCAGAAACCGAGGAACTTGACGTTATTGTCGATCGGCTCACGCTCACGCTCGAACGCATTGACCGGATCTTCCGCGCGGTAGCCAATGGCGATGCCGCAGAAGAAGATATGCGTTTCATCAGAAACGCCAAGGAAGTCCTTGATCAGCTTGGCATGAAGCGAAAGCGCTTCCTGCGGGCAGCTGTCCAGCCCCTCGCCGCGCAGCAGCAGCATGATCGTCTGCAACCACATGCCCACATCCGACCACTGCGGCGGGCCCATGCGGCGATCAAAATAGCAGAACAGCACGGCGGGCGCGCCGAACGATTCGAAATTGCTCGCCATGAACTTGTTGCGCGCATCGACATCATCGCGCCCGATGCCCATCGCGCCGTACATCGCCTTGCCCACGCCGTGCAGACGCGCGAGGCATTCGGGGATCACTTCGGGATCGTCCCAGTTGTATTCGCGCGGATCCTGCGGCGGGGTGGTGAGCATCTTGGACTGCAGCGCCTTGAGCGGCTCGCCGGTCAGGATGCTGGCTTCCCACGGCTGGAAATTGCAGCCCGAAGGCGACCAGCGCGCGGTGTCCATCACTCGGCGCAGCACATCGAGCGGCACGGGCTTGTCCTGAAACGCGCGGACCGAACGGCGCGAAAGAACGGCTTCGGCAACATCCATTGGCATCGAATTCCCCCAGTTTTTCAATCTTTAGTGTTTGAGTGGTGCGTTCAATCGTCGTCTTCGAACAGGCCCGCCAGCTGCTCGACCATCGTGCCGCCGAGCTGCTCGACATCCATGATCGTAACCGCGCGGCGATAATATCGCGTCACATCGTGGCCGATGCCGATGGCGACAAGCTGGACCGGCGACTGCTTTTCGATCCAGTCGATCACGCGGCGCAGGTGCTGTTCTAGATAGCCCGCCGAATTGACCGAAAGCGTTGAATCGTCGACCGGGGCGCCGTCCGAAATGACCATCAGGATGCGGCGGTCTTCGGGCCGCGCCAGCAGGCGGGTATGCGCCCAGAGCAGCGCCTCGCCGTCGATGTTTTCCTTGAGCAGCCCTTCGCGCATCATCAGGCCGAGGTTCTTGCGCGCGCGGCGCCAAGGCTCGTCCGCCTTCTTGTAGACGATGTGGCGCAGGTCATTGAGGCGGCCGGGATGTGCGGGCTTGCCGCCCGAAAGCCACGCCTCGCGCGATTGTCCGCCCTTCCACGCGCGGGTGGTGAAGCCAAGCACTTCGGTCTTGACCCCGCAGCGCTCCAGCGTGCGCGCCATGATGTCGGCGCTGATCGCCGCGATGGAGATCGGCCGCCCGCGCATCGAACCCGAATTGTCGATCAGCAGGGTGACGACGGTGTCCTTGAACTCGACGTCGCGCTCGATCTTGTAGGACAGCGAATGGCCGGGCGAAATGACCACGCGGGCAAGGCGCGCGGCATCGAGCAGGCCTTCTTCCTGATCGAAATCCCAGCTGCGGTTCTGCTGCGCCATGAGGCGGCGCTGCAGCCGGTTGGCGAGGCGCGTGACGATGCCCTGCAGGCCCTTCAATTGCGCATCGAGATAGGCGCGCAGGCGGGTCAGCTCTTCCTCGTCGCACAGCTCGGCGGCAGAGACGACTTCATCGAACTGCGTGGTGTAGGCCTTGTATTCCCAGCTTTCCGGCAGATCGGTCCACGGCCGGTTAGGGCGCGTGGGCAACATACCCTCCTCGCCCTCGTCGGCCATGTCGGCGTCGGCGCTGTCTTCCGACGTTTCGGTTTGTTCCTGGTCCTCGCCCTCTTCGTCGCCTTCGGTGGGATCTCCGGCGACTTCGCTGGGCTGCTGTTCGGCGCCTTCGTCCGATGCGTCGGGCTGTTCCTCCGCCTGATCGTCGGCCTGCTCGCCCTCGTCCTCGTCGCCGCCTTCGTCCGCCTCCTCCGGGGCCTTGGTGAGATCGAGGTGGCCCAGCATTTCAAGCGCTAGGTTCTGGAACGCCTTCTGGTCGTCCAGCAGATCGGCGAACGCTTCGAGATCCGCACCTGCGCGGGCTTCGATCCAGCTGCGCACCATGGCGGTGCCCACTTCGGCGGCGGCGGGCACGGCCTGCCCGGTCAGCTTTTCGCGCAGCAGCATGGCGAGCGCGGTGGGCAGCGGCACTTCTTCGGGCCGGCTCGCGCGGGCGATGGGATCAGAGGCGATGCGCATCGTCGTCGCCGCATCAAGGTTGCCGCGAATGCCCGCATAGCCATCGGAGCCGAGCGCCTCATAGCGCACTTGCTCGATCGCATCATAGCAGGCGCGCGCCAGCGGCTCGGTCGGCGCGCCCCGGCCATGCAGCCCCTCGTTGTGGAGCCGCAATTTCAGCGCCATGCCATCGGCAAATCCGCGCGCTTCGGCCACTTGCGCGGCAGGCAGGGCGCGGCCCGGCATCGGCAGGCGCAAGTTCGTCCCCGTCTGGCTCGGCGCGTCGGCCGTCCAGGCGACTTCGAGTTCGGGCACATCGGACACAGCGCGCGCGGTGCCCGCAAGCACGGAGCGGAACTGGTCGAGAGGGCTTTCGTCAGGCAAGGTCTGTCTTCATCCGTCGATAAGGCCAGCGATCAACCAATTGGCTGGGTCAGCCAATGGACTGCCCGGTCTTGGCCCAGTCTGCAAGGAAGCCTTCGATGCCCTTTTCGGTCAGGACATGCTTGAACAGGCCCTTGATCACGGCAGGCGGCGCGGTGATCACGTCCGCGCCGATCTTCGCGCTTTCGAGCACGTGGACCCCGTGGCGGATCGAGGCGGCGAGGATTTCCGTGCCGAACGCGTAGTTGTCGTAAATCAAACGGATGTCGCGGATCAGGTCCATGCCATCGAAACCGTTGTCATCGTGACGGCCGACGAAGGGCGAGACGAACGTCGCGCCCGCCTTGGCCGCGAGCAGCGCCTGATTGGCCGAGAAGCACAGCGTGACGTTGACCATCGAGCCATCGCCCGTCAGCGCCTTGCACGTCTTGAGCCCGTCGATGGTCAGCGGTACCTTGATGCACACGTTGTCCGCGATTTTGCGCAGGATTTCCGCCTCGCGCATCATGCCTTCGTGATCCAGTGCCACGACTTCGGCGGAAACGGGGCCGCTGGTGAGGCCGCAGATCTCGCGCGTCACTTCGATGAAGTCGCGCCCTGCCTTGGCGATCAGCGAGGGGTTGGTGGTCACGCCATCGAGCAGGCCGGTCGAGGCGAGGTCTGCGATTTCGGCGGTGTCGGCGGTGTCGACGAAAAACTTCATGGGAGGAGCGTCCTGTATCCGATTCTGCAAACCCTATAGCGCGCGCAGGGCGGCTGTGTAGCCTGTCATTCTTCCCCAGACGGCTGGCGGTGAGGCTTTGCCCCCAAGGGCTCTAGTCCCTAGATGGGATACATGTCGCGCGTCCGCTGCCTCGTCTTCAACGCCGCCCTCGGCGCGCTCGACTACCGGGTGCCCGCCGGCATGGATGCGCCGCCAGGGAGCGTGGTGGTGGTGCCGCTCGGGCCGCGCCAGATCATCGGCGTGGTGTGGGACGAAGGCGAACTGCCCGGCGATGAATACCCGGAACACAAGCTGCGCAGCGTGCTGGAAGTGCTGCCGGTGCCGCCGCTGCCCGCCCCGCTGCGGCGGTTGATCGCGTGGACCGCAGACTATTACCTCGCGCCGCTGTCCGCCGTGGCGCGCATGGCGCTTTCGAGCAGTGCGGCCTTGAAGGGCGGCGGGACGGTGACGGAATACCGCCTGACCGGCGAGGAGCCTGCGCGGATGACGCCGCAGCGGCTGCAAGCGCTCGATCTGCTGCACGGCGAGCAGGCCACGATGCGCGAACTGGCCGAGATCGCCGGGGTTTCCGAAGGCGTGCTGCGCGGGATGCTGGGCCAAGGGCTGCTGGAACCGGTCACGGTCGATAGCGACCGGCCCTACCCCGCGCCCGATCCGCACTTTGCCGCGCCCGATCTGGCCGAACAGCAGGCCGAAGCCGCAGCAGAAATGGTGGCAGCGGTGGCAGCGCACCGGTTTCAGCCCTTCCTCCTCGATGGCGTGACCGGTTCGGGCAAGACCGAGACCTATTTCGAAGCCGTGGCGGCAGCGCTGGAGGCGGGGCGGCAAGTGCTCGTCCTCCTGCCCGAAATCGCGCTGACGGCGGCGTTTCTGGCGCGGTTCGAGGCGCGGTTCGGCGTGGCTCCGGTGACGTGGCATTCCTCGCTCAAGGCTTCGGAGCGGCGGCGGGCGTGGCGGCAGGTGGCGTTTGGCGGGGCAAAAGTCGTGGTCGGCGCGCGCTCGGCGCTGTTTCTGCCGTTTGCCGATCTCGGGCTGATCGTGGTCGATGAAGCGCACGAGATCGCGTTCAAGCAGGACGACGGGGTGCGCTATAATGCCCGCGACGTGGCGGTGATGCGCGGGCACTTCGAACAGGTTCCGGTAGTGCTGGCGAGCGCGACCCCCGCACTGGAAAGCCTGCAAATGGCCGAGGCCGGGCGCTACAAGCGGCTGGTGCTGCCCAGCCGGTTTGGCGGGGCGACGCTGCCCAGGATCGAGATCATCAACCTGACCGAGATGCAGCCGCCGCGCGGGCGCTGGCTGGCACCGCCGCTGATGGAGGCGCTGACTGACCGGCTGGCCAAGGGCGAGCAGAGCCTGCTGTTCCTCAACCGCCGGGGCTATGCGCCGCTCACGCTGTGCCGGCACTGCGGGTTTCGCTTCAAGTGCCCCAATTGTTCGGCCTGGCTGGTGGAGCACCGGCTTTCGCAGCGGCTGGCCTGCCATCACTGCGGACATGAAGTGCCGCCGCCGCCAACGTGCCCGGAATGCGGGGAGCCGGATTGCCTTGTGGCGTGCGGCCCCGGCGTGGAGCGGATTGCCGACGAAGTGAGCGAACTTCTGCCCGGCGCACGGGTAGCGGTCGTTACGTCAGACACGCTGGCGAGCCCGGCGGCTGCCGCCGAGTTCGTGGCGCAGGCGGAAGGCGGCGCGATCGATGTGATCGTGGGGACGCAGCTCGTCACCAAGGGGTTCCACTTTCCGGAGCTTACGTTTGTGGGCGTGGTCGATGCCGACATGGGGCTGGACGGCGGGGACTTGCGCGCGGCAGAGCGGACCTACCAGCAGATCGCGCAAGTCGCGGGCCGCGCCGGGCGCGGAGCCAAGGCGGGCGAAGTGCTGATCCAGACGCGGCACCCCAAGGCGGCGGTGATCGCCGCGCTGGCGAGCGGGGAGCGCGATGCGTTCTACGCCGCCGAGACCGAGGCACGGCGCGAAGCGGGCGCGCCGCCGTTTGGCCGGTGGGCAGCGATCATCGTATCGAGCGAGGACGAAGCCGAAGCACGCGATGCGGCGCGCGCCATCGGCGGATCGCGGCCCGATGAGCCGGGGGTGCTGATCCTCGGCCCCGCCCCTGCCCCGCTATCGCTGCTGCGCGGGCGCTACCGCTACCGGCTGCTGATCGCAGCGCGGCGGTCTGCGGAAGTGCAGAAACTGATCCGCGCGTGGCTTGCCCCGCTGCGGATGCCGCCGGGGGTGCGGGTGGCAGTGGATATCGATCCCTACTCGTTCGTCTGAGCGGCATAGCGCACCGCGCCAACGGCGTGATCCGCCCCAAGCGGGATGACGACATCGGCGCGCGGCGGCAGATCGGCGAGGAGGTGCCGGGTCAGGCGTTCGTAATGCATCACGAAGCGCGCGAGTTCGGCATCGGTCATGCCCGCGCCGGTACGCGCACGCAGTTTCTCTTCCTGCAGGCGCCGCCAGCCGAGAACGGTCTCGAAGCCGGGGGCCTGCAGCATCACGGTAAGATCGGGGGCACCGAACAGCGCGCGATAGGGACCGGCGAGCGCGGCGTTGACATGGGTGCGCCAGATGCCTGCGGCGTCCTCTTCCGCTTCCAGCCGGTTGATGGGCTGGGCAAGGTCAGCATCTACCTGCGGGCGGGCGCCCATGCACCAGCCATCGAAGAGGAGCACCGCCACCGGCGCGGCGAGCCGCTGCCATGCGCTTTGCGGCGCGCGGTCGTCTTTGGCCTTGTCAAAGCGCGGAAGGGTGAGGCCGGCCTGCCCTGCCCGCACCCCGGCGAGCAGCGAGAGGCCGAGCGCCACATCGTGCGTACCCGGCACGCCGCGCGTGGCGAACAGCGGGTGAACATCGCAGGCCAGTTCGGCGCGTTCGCGGCGGGTGAGATAGAGATCATCGAGCGAGAGCGTGGCCGCATGAAGGCCGTGTTCGCGGGCCAGCAGCGCTTCGAGCATACGGCAGAGCGTGGACTTGCCGCTGCCCTGCGAGCCGCTGATACACACGATGAGCGGTCCGCCCTGCGCTGACGCGCGCGCTGCGATATGCGCGGCGAGCGGGCACCAGTGCGCTGCGATGATGGCGAGGTAGCTGGCAGGGAGGCCTTCGGTGGCGGTCAGGGCGGAAAGTGCCTCAGCCTGTATTGCCCGGTCAGATGATGGCATGCCCCGCTCCTTCTGATGCACGCGATAGCACAGCCCGGGGGAAGCCTGCACCCGGCTTTCCGGCCTGCACGGCTCGCCCCTTTCATCGCGCGGCATGGCGTGCCACATCGTTGGACAGGAGAGCGAACGCGATGACCTGGCAAGCCGAAATCGATGAACTGCGCCGCCGCGAGGCAATGGCCGAAGCCATGGGGGGCGCGGACAAAGTGGCGCGCCAGCACGGGCGCGGCAAGCTCGATGCGCGGGCGCGGGTTGCCGGGCTGGTCGATGCCGGATCGTTTCGCGAGATCGGCAAGATCGCGGGCAAGGGGCACTATGATGCGGCGGGCGATCTCACCGATCTCAACGCCTCCAACCTGATCTTCGGCCGCGCCAATATCGAGGGGCGGCCGGTGGTGGCCTCGGCCGATGATTTCACCGTGCGCGGCGGGGCGGCGGATGCGGCGATCCACCGCAAGTTCACCCAATGCGAGAAGATGGCGCATACGCTGGGCATCCCGATCATCCGCATGATCGACGGGACCGGCGGCGGCGGATCGGTGCGCACGCTGGAGGAGATCGGCGCGACTTATGTGCCCGCCGTGCCGGGCTGGTCGGACGTGATTCGCAACCTCGACAGCGTGCCGGTGGTGGCGCTGGCGCTGGGGCCGACGGCAGGACTTGGCGCGGCGCGGGTGGTGGCGAGCCATTATTCGCTGATGGTGAAGGGACTTTCCCAGCTCTTCGCCGCCGGGCCAGCGGTGGTGGAAGCATTGGGTGAGGCGAGCGACAAGGAAAGCCTTGGCGGCAGCGTGATCCACACCCGCAACGGCGTGGTGGACGAGGAAGTGGCGAGCGAGGCCGAAGCGTTCGCGCGGGCGCGGCGATTCCTATCCTACCTGCCGAGCCGCGTGGGCCAGACGGCACCGCGCACCGCGCCGCACGACAGCGTGGATCGGCGCGAGGAGTTCCTCCTGTCCGCCGTGCCGCGCGATCCCAAGCAGGTCTATTCGATGCGCCGCGTGGCCGAGGCGATTGCCGACAAGGGCAGCGTGTTCGAAATGGGCCGCCAGTGGGGCCGCGCCGCGATCACCGCGTTTGCGCGGCTCGATGGCTGGCCGGTGGCGCTGCTCGCCAGCGATCCCACGTTTCTGGGCGGATCATGGGAAGCGCGCACCTCGGAAAAGGTCGAGCGGTTCGTGAAACTGGCCGATCAGTTTCGCCTGCCGATTGTCCACCTGGTCGACAATCCGGGCTTCATGATCGGGCTGGCCGCCGAAACCAGCGGGACGATCCGCTACGGCGTGCAGGCGATGAACGCGATCTACCGGGCGAGCGTGCCGCTGGCCTCGGTGATCGTGCGGCGCGCCTATGGCATTGCCGGGAGCGCGATGAGCAACGCCGACGATTTCCAGTACCGCTTTGCCTGGCCTTCGGGCGACTGGGGCAGCCTGCCGATCGAAGGCGGGATCGAGGTGGCCTACAAGGGCGAGCTCGAAGCTGCCGAAGACCCGGCGACGCACCTCGCGATGATCCGCGACCGGCTGAACAAGGTGCGCTCGCCGTTTCGCACCGCGGAACGCTATGCGGTGGAGGACATCATCGACCCTCGCGATACGCGGCCACTGCTGTGCGAATTTGCCGAACTGGCATGGCGGAAGCTGGGGGCGGTTTAGGCCCCCATTTTCCTCAGCCTTCCAGAAGCGCGGCAGCCTGAAGCAGGCGATTGCCGTGGTCGGTCTCTTCCTTGCCGTTGGCGCGCAGGAGAGCAGCGGCTTCCTCGTTGCCGATGCTGGCGGCCCAGCCTTCATAGAGCGTCTCACCGTCGAATTCGGTCTGCGCCAGCTTGCGCAGGGCTTCGGGGGTGAGTTCGCCGATGGGGAACGCGCCGCCCGCGAGATAGGGGTTGGCGTCTGCTTCGGGGGGCGTGAAGTCCGTGCCGGTAAGGAGCTTGAGCACGGCGGCGGCGCGGCGGGCGTGGACGAACTCTTCATCACCATTCGTGCGCAGGAGATCGGCGACGGCCGGATTTTCCGCCCCTGCGGCAGTGGCGCGGTAGAGCTCCTTGCTCGCGGCTTCGACGAGGCACATGACCTTGATGTCGGTGACAGTGGGCGCGGTAATGGTGCCGATGTGGGCGAAAGCCTCGCCAATGGTCTGCGGCATGCCCGGCTCAAGGGTCACGGTGGTCATCGAAGCTCTCCCGGTTGTTCTGCTGATTCTGCCGCAGGCTACAGCACCCCTCGCTGTGATGGAATGCCGATTTAAGCGCGCGGCTAAAGGGGCAGGAGCGCGCCCTCGCGCTGGAGCAGCTTCGCCTTGATATCAAGGCCCCAGGCATAGCCGCCAAGGCTGCCATCGGTGCGGACCACGCGGTGGCAGGGAATCAGCAGCGAGACGTGATTGGCCCCATTGGCCGAGCCCGCCGCACGCACCGCACCCGGTCGGCCGACGTCGGCTGCCAGCTGCGCATAGGTGCGCGTCTCGCCCTTGGGGATGCGGCGCAGCGCCTGCCAGATGGCCTGCTGGAACGGCGTGCCGGAAACGTCGAGCGGGATATGGGCAAACTCGGTTTCACCGGGCGCTTCGGCAGCGGCGATGATCTGCGCGAGGAGCGCGGCAAAGTCTGCACCAGCCTCGCCTCTGGCCTGCACGCGCCGCGCATGTGGAAAACGCTGCGCGAGGACGGCGGGGTCTTCGCCGAACGAAAGGCGGCAGACGCCCTTGGCGCTGGCAGCGACGAGCATCGGGCCGAGCGACGTGGCCGCGACATCCCAGTGGAGCACCGCGCCGCGTCCACCATCGATCCAGACGCTAGGGGCAGTTTCAGTGGGCGGCATCGGCGGCGTTTCCTTGCTGTATGGACGTCTCTGGGGGCTAACTGATGGGCTTGCCGGGCACGCTCTTGCAGCGAATCCACGATTAGACGGCAAGAGCCATCTTGTCAGGCGGGGACTTGGTTGCTAGGCGCGCCCCCATTGCGGGCCGCCGTGCTGTGTGCGCGGCACCATGGCCCATGCAAGTCAGATTTGCGATCCATACTGGACGAAGGGAAACAGGGCGCGTGGAGATTTCCGGCGGGATTACGGCCAGCTTGGCGGGACGTTACGCGGCCGCGCTTTATGATCTGGCGGGCGAACAAGGGGTGGTGACGGCTGTCGAAACCGACCTCGATACGCTTGGCTCGGCAGTGCGCGAATCGGGCGATCTGGCCGCGCTGCTGAAGAACCCCGAAGTTTCGCGCGACGCAGCCGCCAAGGCGGTGGACGCAGTGGCCGAGCTGCTGAAGGTCTCGCCCCTCACCCGCAATTTCCTCGGCGTGCTGGCGGCCAATCGCCGGCTGGCCTCGCTGCCCGATGTGGTCCGCGCGTTCACCGCGATTGCGGCCGCTGCGCGCGGCGAAGTGACCGCCGAAGTAACCACCGCGCATCCGCTCGATGACGCGCAGCTTGCGCAGTTGGCAGAAAAGCTCAAGGTCCGTGAAGGCCGCTCCGTCACGGTCAAGGCTCATGTCGATCCGGCGATCCTTGGTGGCCTTGTCGTCAAGATCGGCAGCCGCATGATCGATAGCTCGATCCGTACCCGTCTCAATTCGCTTGCGCAGGCCATGAAGGGCTAACGCCCAGGCTGAAGCTCCTAAGTATTTAAGGAAGGCATTCCATGGAAATCCGTGCTGCTGAAATCTCGAAGGTCATCAAGGACCAGATCGCCAGCTTCGGCACCGAAGCCCAGGTCTCGGAAGTTGGCTCGGTGCTGTCGGTCGGTGACGGTATCGCCCGTATCTACGGTCTCGATCAGGTCCAGGCCGGCGAGATGGTCGAGTTCTCGAACGGGGTTAAGGGCATGGCGCTCAACCTCGAAGCCGATAACGTCGGCGTCGTGATCTTCGGCTCGGACGCCGAGATCAAGGAAGGCGATGTCGTCAAGCGCACCGGCACCATCGTCGACGTTCCCGTCGGCAAGGGCCTGCTCGGCCGCGTGGTCGATGCGCTGGGCAACCCGATCGACGGCAAGGGCCCGATCGTGGACGCCGTCCGCACCCGCGTCGAAGTCAAGGCTCCGGGCATCATCCCGCGCAAGTCGGTGCACGAGCCCGTGCAGACCGGCCTCAAGGCGATTGACGCGCTCGTTCCCGTCGGCCGCGGCCAGCGCGAACTGATCATCGGTGACCGCCAGACCGGCAAGACCGCCGTCGCGATCGATACCTTCATCAACCAGAAGGCCGCCAACGCGGGTGATGACGAGAGCAAGAAGCTCTACTGCATCTACGTAGCCGTGGGCCAGAAGCGCTCGACCGTGGCGCAGATCGTCCGCCAGCTCGAAGAAAACGGCGCGATGGAATATTCCATCGTCGTGGCCGCCACCGCTTCGGAGCCCGCGCCGCTGCAGTACCTCGCGCCCTACACCGGTGCGACGATGGGCGAATTCTTCCGCGACAACGGCATGCACGCCGTGATCGTGTACGACGATCTTTCCAAGCAGGCCGTGGCCTACCGCCAGATGTCGCTGCTGCTGCGCCGTCCGCCGGGCCGCGAAGCCTATCCGGGCGACGTGTTCTATCTCCACTCGCGCCTGCTGGAACGCGCCGCGAAGATGAACGACGAGCACGGCAATGGCTCGCTGACGGCGCTGCCGATCATCGAAACGCAGGCCGGCGACGTTTCGGCCTACATCCCGACCAACGTGATCTCGATCACCGACGGCCAGATTTTCCTTGAAACCGGCCTGTTTTATCAGGGCATTCGTCCGGCGATCAACGTCGGTCTCTCGGTGAGCCGCGTGGGTTCCTCGGCGCAGACCAAGGCGATGAAGAAGGTGGCCGGCTCGATCAAGCTGGAGCTGGCGCAGTACCGCGAAATGGCGGCGTTTGCGCAGTTCGGTTCGGACCTCGACGCTTCGACGCAGAAGCTGCTCAACCGCGGTGCGCGCCTGACCGAACTGCTCAAGCAGCCGCAGTTCTCGCCGCTCGGCTTTGAAGAGCAGACCTGCGTGATCTTCGCGGGCACCAACGGCTACCTCGACAGCATCCCGGTGAACCGCGTCAACGAGTACGAAGCAGAGCTGCTGAGCTATCTGCGTTCGAGCCATGCCGACCTGCTCACCCTGATCCGCGACACCAAGGATCTGGGCGACGAAGCCAAGGGCAAGCTGGTTGCTGCGCTCGCAGCGTTCGGCAAGCAGTTCGCGTAAGCCTTTCCCCGCGCTCCCGGTGCATGCGCCGGGAGCCGGAGGGACCAGCGGGATCCCGGACTTATGTCCGGGGTGACGATTAAGAGGAAACTAGAGTGGCTTCGCTGAAGGAACTCAAGGGCCGGATCAACTCGGTCAAATCGACCCAGAAGATCACCAAGGCCAAGCAGATGGTCGCGGCGGCCAAGCTGCGCAAGGCGCAGTCCGCGGCAGAAGCGGCGCGCCCCTATGCCAGCCGTCTTGCGGCGGTGATGGGCAGCCTTGCCGGCAAGGTTGCCGGGCAGGACAGCGCCCCGCTGCTGATGCGCGGTACGGGCTCGAACCAGCGCCATCTGCTCGTTGTCGTCAACACCGACAAGGGCCTGTGCGGCGGTCTCAACTCGAACATCGTCAAGGAAGCCAAGCTTCAGGCCCGCGCGCTCGAAGCGGCTGGCAAGGACGTGACCTTCTACCTCGTCGGCAAGAAGGGCCGCGCGCCGCTGAAGCGCGAGTTCCCCAGCATCAAGGCCGATGGCTATGACACCAGCATGGTGCGCACGCCCGGCTTCGACGAAGCCAGCGCCATCGCGCACGAGCTGATCGCGCTGTTCGAAGGCGGCAAGTTCGATGTGGCGCACCTCGTGGCGCCGAAGTTCAAGTCTGCCCTGCAGCAGGACCCGGTGACGCAGCAGCTGATCCCCGTCCCTGCCCCGGCAGCGGCGAGCACCAGCGACGCGGTCGTGGAATACGAGCCGGGCGAGGAGGAAATCCTCGAAGCCTTGCTGCCGCGCTATGTCACCACCCAGGTGTTCGGCGCGCTGCTGGAGCGTGAAGCTTCGGAACAGGGCGCTTCGATGACAGCAATGGACAACGCGACGCGCAATGCGGGCGAGCTGATCCAGAAGCTGACCATCCAGTACAACCGCAGCCGTCAGGCTGCGATCACGACCGAACTCATCGAAATCATCGCTGGCGCCGAAGCGCTCTAAGAAATCTTAGGTAAGGAAACCAACATGGCCACCGCAGCCGTCCTCAACCAGACCACTACCGGCAAGATCAGCCAGGTCATCGGCGCCGTCGTCGACGTGACCTTCACCGGCGAACTGCCGGCGATTCTGACCGCGCTCGAAACCGACAACAACGGCAACCGCCTCGTTCTCGAAGTTGCGCAGCACCTCGGTGAAAACACTGTCCGCACCATCGCGATGGACGCGACCGACGGCCTGACCCGCGGTCAGGCAGTCAAGAGCACCGGCGCGCAGATCTCGGTGCCGGTTGGCCCGATGACACTGGGCCGCATCATGAACGTGATCGGTGAGCCGATCGACGAGCAGGGCCCGGTGAACGCGGAAAAGACCGCACCGATCCACGCCAAGGCGCCTGAGTTCATCGACCAGTCGACCGAAGCGGCCATTCTGGTCACCGGCATCAAGGTCATCGACCTGCTTGCGCCTTATGCGCGCGGCGGCAAGATCGGCCTGTTCGGCGGCGCGGGCGTCGGCAAGACCGTGCTCATTCAGGAACTGATCAACAACATCGCCAAGGGCCACGGCGGCGTTTCGGTGTTCGCGGGCGTCGGTGAACGCACCCGCGAAGGCAACGACCTTTACCACGAATTCCTCGACGCAGGCGTTATCGCCAAGGACGCCGATGGCAACCCGACCCCCGATGGCTCGAAGGTTGCGCTCGTGTTCGGCCAGATGAACGAGCCGCCGGGTGCCCGCGCCCGCGTCGCGCTTTCGGGCCTGACCATGGCCGAATACTTCCGCGATGAAGAAGGCCAGGATGTGCTGTTCTTCGTCGACAACATCTTCCGCTTCACGCAGGCGGGTTCGGAAGTGTCGGCGCTGCTCGGCCGTATTCCTTCGGCGGTGGGCTACCAGCCGACCCTGGCGACCGACATGGGCCAGCTGCAGGAACGCATCACCTCGACCACCAAGGGTTCGATCACCTCGGTGCAGGCGATCTACGTGCCCGCGGACGATCTTACCGATCCGGCGCCTGCTGCCTCGTTCGCCCACTTGGACGCAACGACCACGCTGAACCGCGCGATCTCGGAACTCGGCATCTATCCGGCGGTGGATCCGCTCGACTCGACCAGCCGCGTGCTGACCCCGGCCGTCGTCGGCCAGGAGCACTACGAAACCGCTCGCCGCGTTCAGGAAACCCTGCAGAAGTACAAGTCGCTGCAGGACATCATCGCCATTCTCGGCATGGACGAGCTTTCGGAAGAAGATAAGCTGATCGTGGCGCGCGCGCGCAAGATCCAGCGCTTCCTTTCGCAGCCCTTCCACGTGGCCGAAGTGTTCACCGGCATCTCGGGCAAGTTCGTGCAGGTCGAAGACACCGTCCGCTCGTTCAAGGCGGTTGTGGACGGCGAATACGACCACCTGCCGGAAAGCGCGTTCTACATGGTCGGCGGCATCGACGATGCGATCGCCAAGGCCAAGAAGCTGGCTGAAGAAGCCTGATCTCGAAACGCCCGCTCTCCTTGCTGGAGGGCGGGCTTTAGGAACTGCCCATGTCCCTGCACTTCGAACTCGTCACCCCGGCCCGCCTCGTCCGTTCGGAAGAGGTCTTCATGGTCGAAGTCCCCGGCTCGGAAGGCAATTTCGGCGTGCTGGAAGGCCACGCGCCGTTCATGTCGACGGTGCAGGACGGCGCGCTTCGCGTCTATCGCAGCGCGGGCGCCGCGCCTGAGGATATCCAGATCGTCGGCGGCTTTGCCGAAGTGAGCGAAAAGGGCCTCACGGTTCTGGCCGAGCACGTCGAGGGCTGATTTCCAGCCAGAGCCTAGCCAAGAGGCCGGTCCGTTTGGGCCGGCCTTTTGCGTTTGGGGACAGCGCGACGAGCCCCTCCTCCGGTCGGGGGAGGCTAGGTGGAGGGGCGCGGCGAACTTTTTTCGCTATTTCACATAACTGAACTTTTCATCCTGTTGAAATTCAGGCATGGCGAATTTCGCAATCGCATTCCGGGAGAGCCCTGTCATGACCCAGTCCCTTGAAACTGTGATCGGCGCCCAGCCTGATCTCGTCCACTTCCTGCGCAACCAGCAGGTTGGCCCCAACGTCTATCCCGGCGTACCGGCGGAATATTCCAACTGGCGCGCGGAGCAGTGGGCCTGGGGGCATACGGCGGTGCTGTATAACCAGTCGTACCACATGGTCGATCTGGCGGTGAAAGGCCCCGATGCCTTCGCCATGCTGGAGCATCTGGGGATCAACTCGTTCAAGAACTTCCAGCCGGACCGCGCCAAGCAGTTCGTGCCGGTCACGCCCGATGGCTATGTCATCGGCGACGTGATCCTGTTCTATCTCGATGAAAACCACTTCAATCTGGTGGGCCGCGCGCCGACGATCGAGTGGGTGGAATTCCACGCCGCCACCGGCAACTGGAACGTGACCGTGGAGCGCGACGAGCGATGGGCGATGCGCACCGACGGCAAGCGCAATTCCTATCGTTTTCAGGTGCAGGGCCCCAACGCGATGAAGATCATCGAGAAGGCCATTGGTGCAACGCCGCCCGACCTCAAGTTCTTCCACATGTGCCGCCTGACCATCGGCGGCAAGGAAGTGCGCGCGCTGCGCCACGGCATGGCGGGCCAGCCGGGCTTCGAATTGATGGGGCCGTGGGAAGATTATGGCGCGGTGCATGCCGCGCTGGTCGAAGCGGGCAAGGAGTTCGGCATGGCGCTCGTCGGCGGCCGGGCCTATTCGTCCAACACGCTGGAATCAGGCTGGATCCCCTCCCCCTTCCCCGCGATCTACACCGGCGAGGCGCTGGCCCCTTATCGCGCATGGCTGACGGCCAATTCCTATGAGGCCAAGTGCTCGGTCGGCGGCAGCTGGGTGCCCGAGACGGTCGAGGGCTATTACACCACGCCGTGGGATCTGGGTTACGGGCCGTTCGTGAAGTTCGACCACGAGTTCATCGGCCGCGCGGCACTCGAAAAGATGGCAGCGGCAGGCAACCATCGTACCAAGGTGACACTGGCGCTCGACAACGAAGACGTGATGCGCGTCCAGTCCTCCGCGCTCAGCCAAGGCGAGCGCGCGAAGTTCATGGAGTACCCGAGCTCGGTTTATTCGATGCACCCGTTCGATCAGGTGCTGAGCGGCGGCAAGCAGGTCGGCCTTTCGACCTGGATCGGCTACACCGCGAACGAGGGCAAGTTCCTGACGCTGGCAATGATGGAGCCGGGCTTTGCCGAGACCGGCACCGAAGTGACGCTGTTGTGGGGCGAGCCGAACGGCGGCACTTCGAAGCCCACTGTCGAGCCACACGTGCAGACCGAGATCAAGGCCGTGGTTTCGCCCGTGCCCTATGTGGCGGCGGCGCGTGACAACTATGCCGAAGGCTGGCGCACGCGGAAGTAAGTTTCGTCCGGGGTATCCCAGACAGAAGGAGCGCCGGTCTCTCCCGATGAGGCCGGCGCTTTTTTGTGTGCGAGAGGGACCGCGGAGGCGCAAAAATAGTTTGTGTCACTAACAATATCTGGCAGATTGCGGGCAACGAGAAACGAGAGGATTCCCCATGGCGGCGAACAACACGATCACCTTCTACGACCTTGCGCTGAGCACCGGCGCGACGATCAGTCCGTTCGTGTGGGCGACGAAATATGCCTTGAAGCACAAGGGCTTCGATCTCGATGTGGTGCCCGGTGGGTTCACCGGCATTCTGGAGCGGACGGGCGGCAAGACCGAGCGCCTGCCCGCCATCGTCGATGATGGGGAATGGGTGCTCGATAGCTGGGGCATCGTCGAATATCTCGACGCCAAGTATCCCGACCGGCCCGCACTGATCCCGCACCCTTCCGTGGCGGCGACGCTGAAGGCGCTCGACCACTGGTTCTGGAATGCGGCGGTCGGCCCGTGGATGTTCTGCTTCTGCCAGGATTACCGCGATCTCTCGCTGCCGCAGGACCACGAGTATGTGACCCACAGCCGCGAGAAAATGCTGGGGCGCAAGCTGGAAGACGTGCAAGCCGGACGCGACGAGCGCCTGCCGAAGATTTCCGCCGCGCTGGAGCCGCTGCGCGCCGCGCTGGGGCAGAGCGAGTGGCTGGGCGGGGATACGCCCAACTATGCCGACTACCGCATTCTGGGCGGCATTCTGTTTACCGCATCGGTGTGCAAGACCCCGGTGCTGGCGAACGATGATCCGCTGCGGGGTTGGATCGAGCGGAGCCTTGATCTGTACGGCGGGCTGGGGCGGCATCCGGGCCTGTTTCCGCTGTTTGGCCTCGAACAGCGTGAGGGCGATCCGGATTTGTTCAACCGCGCGGCGGGCCAGGGCGGGATCTACAAGCGCAACACTGGCCCCGCTTCGACCAGTGCGGAAACCCAGCGGATCACGGAAGGGATGAAGAAGTAAAGTACCCCACCGACCCGCCTACAGAGGGCCACCTCCCCATTTGCGTCTTCGACGAAAATGGGGAGGAACTAGGCGAGTGCTGATGCTGCGCGCAGGAGGGCTTGGCGGACGCGGGCTTCGAGCGCGGCATCGAAGCGGACGGCGGGAACGGCGACGCTGAACACGCCGACGAACGTGCCATCAAGCCGCACGGGCACAGCGGTGCCAACGATGCCGACCGTCGCCTCTTCGCGCGCCACGGCAATGCCATCGGCTGTGATCCGCGCAATATCGGCGGCGAGATCGGCCTCATCGGTGCGCGTGGCGGGAGTGAACGCGGCGCGCGTGGTTTCGGCGAAATAGCGCGCGCGTTCAGCCTCGCTCAGCGCGGCAAGGATCACCTTGCCCGCTGCGAGCGCGTGCAGAGGCCGCCTTGTGCCGGGATCGACCGCATAGCGCAGCGCCTGATCGCTGGCTTCGGTGACCAGCGATTCCACTTCCCATCCGCGCTGGACCATGAACGCGGCGGTTTCATTCAGTTCGCCCTTGAGCGCGCGGACGAGCGGGGCAACGCGGTCTGCCAGCGGCAGCGCTTCCGGCCCGGCGCGCAAGCGTTCGAGGCCGGGGCCGGGCAAATAACGGCGGCCCTCCCGCGCGAGATAGCCCCGGTCTGCCAGCGTGGTGAGCAAGTAGGACAGGCTGCTGACGGGGATCGCCAGCGCCGCTGCAATTTCCTGCGCCACCACCCCCTGCCGGTGCGCTACGACAAATTCGATCACATCGAGCGTGCGCAGCGCGGACTTGACCGGCTGGGGGGCGGCGGAAGAGGACGACGCATTCACGTGAACAGCAGGCTCCCGCGCCGCTCGGCAAAGCGCCAGCCATCGGCGGTGCGCACGAAGCGATCATGGAACGAGCCGACCAGCGGTTCGGCAGCGCCGGTGAACAGCAGCATGGCGCTCTCCCCGCGCGCGGTATCAGCGCTTTCGACGTCGATCACCACGTTGCTGCACACGTGCCGCGTGGTGCGCGGCGGGCGGGCCTTGAACGCGGCCAGGATCGCCGCGCGGCCAACGGTGGGCGCATCGGGTGCGGTGGGGCGCACCATCACGCCATCCTCGGCATAGAGCGCGGCGACATCGTCCCAGCGCGCCGCGTCGTTGAGATTGGCGTAGAGCGCGATGAGGCGGGCGCAATCGGCCTCGGCAGCGCGGCGTTCGTCAGCTGTCATATGCGCGCCGCCGCGATATCCGCGCCTTCGCGCAAGTTGCGCAGCTTGCGCCAGGTCACGATGGGATCGATCTTGCCGTAGCCCGCGAAGGTGCCGAAGCCGCAATCGGTGCTACCGACCACGCGGTCCGGCCCGACGATGGCGGCGAAGCGTTCGATGCGCTGGGCGATGAGTTCGGGGTGTTCGACATAGTTGGAGCAGGTGTCGATCACGCCGGGGGCGAGGATCTTGTCGGAAGGCAGCTTGGCGTCACGCCAGACCTTCCATTCATGCTCGTGGCGCGGGTTGGCGGCTTCGAACAGGACCGTGGAGGGCCGCGCCTTCAGCACGATATCGATCACGCGCTCCAGCGGGATATCGTGATCGTGCGGGCCTTCGTAGTTGCCCCAGCACACGTGCATCCGCATCCGCTCGGGCGGGATGTTGGCGGTGGCGGCGTTCAGCGCCTCGACATTGGCGGCGGCGACCTTGAGGAAATCTTCCTCGCTCATGTCCTGATAGCCGGTGTGGCGGCTCATCGCGAGATCGGGGCAATCGAGCTGGAGGTAGAAGCCCGCGTTCACGATGGTCTCGTATTCCTCGCGCATCGCGTCCGCCAGATCTGCGAGGTAGGCCTCGTGGCTGGGGTAGTGGCGGTTGACCTGAAACGCGGTGATGAGGCCGGGCGAGGCGGCGTTCATGAAGGCTTCGGTATCGGGGGCAGCGTGGTTATCCAAGGCGGAGCGGAAACGGCGGATATCGTCGTGGAGCGGCTGGAGCGACACAAGCCGCACATCGCCGATGCATGAGGCGCGGACGAATTCCTGGCTGCCCATGATCGCGGAAAGCTTCTTCGCAAGGTTCGGCACTTCGGCAAGGTCGGCCGCAGGCTTGCGGTCGATATGGCCGCCGAAGCCCGAAAGGCGCTCGATCATGTAGGTCGAGTAGCCGACTTTGCCGAGTTCGCCATCGGAGACTACGGAAACGCCCGCTTCGACTTGCGCCTTGACCGCGGCATCGACGGCAGCAGCAACGGCGGTGTCGAACGCTTCGGCGTCATAGGCCTCGCCCTTGTCGCGGGCCAGCAGGAGGGGCGTCAGTTCGTCGCCGCGCGGCAGGCTGCCGACATGGGAGGTCTTGATCCTGGTCATCACGCATCGCTCCAGTTCATATGTGTGAACTTTTCATAGTCGATAGGGCGGTGGTGGCAAGCGGGGGATTGGCCAAACGCCGATCCGCCCTATGGCGCTGGGCACGGTGCGGGAGATGGTCGCGAGACAGCGGCATAAGGGCCGGTGTTGCGCCATCCGATCCGGCTTGCCTCACCCGTGGCGCGGGCGGAGGCGCATTGGCCGAGCAGGACTTTCGAGGCATCGAGGAAATCGACCAGCGGCGGCGAAGTGCCCGCGCTGACATCGTAGAAGCTGCTGTCGATCCGGATCGCGCCATCGACCGCGATCCGGTTTGCACGGTCTGCCGACTGGATGAAAAAGCGCGAATCCAGCGCCAGCAAGGCACCGCCAAGCTGGCCCTGCGCCAGAATGCTACCGCCGTTGGAGACGAGCGCGAGCGGGTTGCTGATCGTGATCCGGCCGCCCGTGCCCGGCCCGGACGACGTGGTGACCACGCCCGGATCGCCCGCGCCGATGAGGCTGAAGATGCCCGTGGCCGGCATGGTCACGGCGATATCGCCCGCCGGGCCTTCCAGCGAATTGCTGGCCAGCACGGCACCATCGGCAAAGGTGATGCGTTCGGCCCCGAGCATGATCGTGCCGGCGCCGCCGCTATCGGGCGCAGCCCCGGCGGAGGGGCGGCGCCAGATGTTCGAGGTGGTGATCGCGGTAGCGCTGCCGAACGCCGCCACGCTGCTTGTGGTGATGGAGATCGTGCCGCTGGGCCGGGCATTGGCCGAAGACGCCGTGATCGCCGCACCGCCGCCGAGCGCGAGAGCGCCCGTGACGTTCATGGTGATCGCACCGGCATTGCGGGCGGCAGCCCCGGCAAAAGTGGAAACCGCGCCGCCATCGAGCGCGAAGGAACGGGCGCGGATCGCGATGGTGCCCGCCGCGCCGCGCCCCATGTTGTCTGACGAGATGACCCCGTGCGTGAGGATAAGGCGCCCAGCGCGCACGGCGATATCGCCGCCATTGCCCTGCGCGCCGGGATCTGCGCTTGTCGCGATCACGCCCTCGCGCAGAATCAGGGTCTGCGCGGCGACGGCGATATCGCCGCCATTTCCTTCCGCGAAAGCATTGGACGAGATCGTGCCCCCGCCGATGAGCGCGAGGCGGCCTGCGGTGACCTTGATCGTGCCCGCCTTGCCCGCGCCGTTGGAATCGGTGCCGAAGAAGCTGCTATCGAGCACCGCGATCCGGTCTGCCGCGATATCGAGGCCGCCGCCGCTGCCATCGCCGAACGTGCCCGAAGCGATGAAGCTGCTATTGCGCGCGGTGATGCGGCCTGCCCTGATGCGGATCGTGCCCGCATCGCCCGAGGAAGCCGGGCGGGCCTGCGTGGCGATGTAGCCGCTATCGAGGAGCAGCGTGCCGGCATCAACGGAAACCGCGCCGCTGGCCCCGTCCTGATAGGTATCCGCGGCGAGGAAACCGCCACTGACAAGCGCCAGCCGCCCGGCCCTGACGGTGACCGCGCCGCCGCCGCCTTCGCTGACGCCATCGGAGGTGACGTAGCTGTTGCCGGAAACGATGATCCTATGTCCCGTAACGCGGACTTCACCCGCGCTGCCGCGATCCAGCGCGTCCGAATTGATCGACGAATTGCCGCGCAGAACCAACTGCGGTGCGACCACGGTGACCGAGCCGGCCGCGCCCCGGCCATAGGCGGCGGAGCGGATCTTGGCCTCGCTGCCCAGCCGCAGTTCCTGCGCGTTGACCGTGATCGTGCCGCCTCTGCCCCTGGCGTAGCTGTCGGCAGATACGAACGCGCTATCGACCACCATGCGCCCGGCGTTGACGACGACCGAACCGCCGCTGCCCGCGCCGCGCGTGTCCGAGCTGATAGCACCGCCATTGGCGATGACCAGCCGGGCGGCATCGACCGTGACCGCCCCCGCCTGCCCCGCTGCATAACCATCCGCCGAGATCAGCGCATCATCGACAACGATGCGATTTGCGCTGATGTGGACGTCTCCGCCTGCCCCCGCAGCCTGGGTATCGGCGGAGATCGCGGACTGGCTGTAGAGTTCGAGCGTGCCATCGACTTGCACCGCCAGCGCGCCGCCTCCGCCGCGCCCCAGCGTGGTGGAGGCGATCTGCGCGCCGCCATCGAACCTGAGCGAGGCGGCATCGACCGTGACTGCCCCTGCAGAGCCGAGCGCGGCGCGCTGCACATCGGAACTGATCCGGCTGGCGTAGATTTCCATCGCACCGGTGCGCAGCGATACAGCCCCAGCCGCGCCGGTCGAACGGCTGCGAGCGGTGGACGAGACAATGGAATCGCGCACGTTCGCCTTGCCCGAGACGGTGAGCGTGATGGCTCCGGCGCGGCCAGCGCCGCCGGTTTCGGAGAGGATCGACACGGCATCGAGCGCAAGCGTGCGCGCCGTGACCGCGATGGCGCCGCTTGCCCCGCGCGGCGCGCGGGTGACGAGCGCGGCATCATAGAGATCGAGGCTGCCGCCCTCGAGGCGGATTGCGCCGGATGATGTGGTGCCGGTAGACGTTATCGTGCTGCTGCCAAGGGTGATCCGCTGGCCGACCAGGGCAATGTCGCCTGTTGGCGCAGCTTTCGCAGTCTGCATCTTGAGCGCGCTGCCGAACAGGTCGATCGTGCCGGCGGCAAGCTGCGCCCCCGCGCTGCCGACACCGATGCGGCTGCTGCGAAAGGTCAGGCGGCCTTGCGGATCACCCGAGGGCGCATCGCCGAGCGCGGTTTCATGAAGGCCGGTGCCGACTGCGACCGCCCGCAGCCACGGGGTGGCGAAAGTGGCATCGGCGAAGGTGATATTGCGCGCCGCCAGATCGAGGCCGCCGGTGCCAAGCGTGCGGGCCTGCGCCTTGACGATGATGCCACGCTGCGAGCCGAGAAAGCCGAAGCCGGACGGGGCGGCCATGCTCAGCGTCGAGCCGCCGGGGGTGCTGAGCGAGAAGCTGCCGCCATCGCGAAAGCGGAGCGCGGCTGCGGTGGAGAAGTGGGCCGCGCCGGGGACATCGACCCGCGCCCCCTCACCCAGCACGATGCCCGCCGGATTGATGAAGAAGAACGCGGCATGGGGCAGGCCCTGCGTATCGATCCGCCCGTTGATGGCAGAGATCGTGCCGCCGGTGACGCGGTTGATCACGGCTGTGATGCGCGCCGGATCGGTGAGCGTGCTGGTCCACCGCGCGGTATCGCCAGCGGCGAGATCGAAGGTGGCAAAGCTGTGGAACAAGTTGGTTCCGGCGAGGGTTCCGCCCTCGATCACGGTGACGCGTCCGGCGGTGCCCACAACCGTGCCGAGGCCGCGCCCGCTGGCGGCGCTATCGGCGATGATGGCCGTGGCGGGTGTGCGAGGGGCGGTTTGCGCCGCTGCAGGAGCGGCGCAGAGCGCGAGCATCGGCCAGAAGCGATGGAGGACGCAGCGGATGCGGGCCATCGTCTAAAGCCTCCTGCCGATGGCGCGGGCGAAGCCGAGCGGATGGATGGTGAACTGGAAGGTGATGCCCCGGTCTTGCAGATCGCGCAGACCGGCAACCGCGACCGGCTTCAGCGGCTGGGCAAACGTGGCGATCGCGCTGATCCATGGGGCTGGTCCCCACACCAGCTTGCCGCCGACACTCGCCACACCCCGCGGCAGCGGCTGGGGCGCAATGCGATTGCGCGCGAGCGCGCCATCGGCGAACACCGAAGCGGTGAACGCACCCCAGCGGAAGGCTTCGGCACCGCCGCGCCGCCCGCCAAGATCGAAGGGCTGCGCCAGTTCGGCCGATGCCGCTGCGGCCTCGTCTGCCAGCAGCAGGCTCTCGCGGTAGCCGCGCACGGTATCGCTGCCGCCGATCGCAAAGCGTTCCGGCGAATAGAGCAGCCCGCTCGCCCATTGCCCGGCGAAGCGGAGCCTGAGTTCGAGCAGGCCGGGGGTGATGCGCCGGGCGAAATTGAGCTGGAGTTGCAGCGCGGTGAAGAACGGGCTCGGCGTGAGCGCCCCGGGCGGGGAGGAGCGCGTGCCGCCAAGGCCTTGAGAGGCGACGAGCGAGGCGGCGAAGACCGTATCCAGCGAGCGGCGGGTGAAATCGGCCGTGAGGCGCAGCGCATCATATTCGGTGCGGCCATCGCGCGAGCCGGGGCTGAACGAGAACGGTGTGCCGAGGAGCGAGCTTTGCACCCGGCGGTGGACGATCAGCGCGCCGATCACGGCGGTGACGGCTGGCCGCCAGCTGCCCTGCCCGCTCACGGCCCCCGGGCCGGGCATCAGGGGCCGCGCGATCACGGTGCGGCTAAGCCCGGCTTCGAAGAAATGTTCGCGCGAGCGGATATCGAGCAGCGCCAGTTGCCTATCGACCACCGAAGCGTTGTTGTACCCGGCGCGCACCGCAAGCGACCAGCGCGGCGAGAACAGCGGCAGCGCGTAGCTGGCGCCAAGATCGGTGAGGCCGCGCGTGGAGCCGTATTGCAGCGCAAGCAGATCCCCCGGCCTCAGCCACGAACGCAAGCTGCCACCAACCCCTAGGCGCTGCGCACCGACGCTCGGCGCGCGGTTGTTGGCAAACGTGGTGAACAGATCAAAGCGCGGCTGGGGATCGACTTCGAGTGCGAGGGCCGCTTCGCCGGGCTGCGCGCCGGGCTCCACACTGGCCTGGATCGTGCGGATCGCGGGATCATCCGAAAGCAGGCGGAAATCGCGTTCGAGTGCGCGCATATCGAGCGGCTGACGGCGCGCCGAGGGCAGGCGGCGGCGGATGAAGTCTGCATCGAGCCCGCGGGCATGGCGGGCGCGGAAAGTCACCAGCAGCGCATCGGGCGCGCCGGGCGGGGCAACGAGGCGGCCCATCACCAGCCGCAGCCGCAGCACGCCGTCTGCACCCGCCTCTTCGATCAGCACGCCGGAATTGGGATAGCCATTGCCGACGAACGCCAGGTTGACGAGCTGCACCAGCGCGGCAATCTGATCGAACCCGGCCTCCGCCCCGAGCAGGCCATTGGCGGCGAACTGCGCGCGGATCCATGCGGGATCGAGCGGCGCGCCGGGGGTTTGGGTCAGCGTGAGGCGGCTGGTGCGATCGGCGGCGGGCTTCCAGCCGGGCGTGGGGATCGCCGTGCCGCCTGCCGGATCGGCCGCGATATCAATGCGCAAAAGGTGCATGCTGCCTTCGGGCGCAGCGGGCGGTGCGGTCGCTTGTTCGGGGACGCCAAGCGGCGCTTCGGCAGGCGGGGCGGGAAAGGCGGGCTGAGCCAAAGCGGGCACTTGCGGCCCGGCGCGCTCGACGGGCGCGCCCGCAACTGCGGAGCCTTGCGCGCGGGCTGCCGGTGGGGCTGCGCCAAGAGCCAGCAGCAGCGCGCAAGCGAGCAGCAGCTGCGTCCCGCTGGCCGCCCCTCTGCTACCCCGTCTGCCCGCGCTGTCGTCCACCAAGACCCCCTTCGGTGCGGCCGCCAAGGAGGATGATACTGAACTATCGGGCAAAGCGGCGGGATATTTTGGCCCTGCCCTGCCCTTACCGGCAGGCTATCGCGGCACAAAGCCCCTTGCGAGCAGGTCGATCATCTGGCGCGCGAGGTCTTGCGGGCTTTCGCTGCCGGTGGGATCATGCCAGCGCGCGGGCCAATTGAGCGCGCCAGCGATGGTGAAGGCGGCGATTTTCGGGTCGCAAGGGGCGAGCGAACCATCGGCCAGCCCCTCGGCGATGAGGCCGCGCAGATCGGTATCGATCTGGCGTTTGAGCTGGCGGAAGCGGGCGCGGCTTTCCGGGGCGAGCGCTTCGTCTCCGGTGCGGATCACGCAGCGCCCGAAATCGTCCATGTTGATTTCGGCATAGCGCAAGAGGAACGCGGTCAGGCGGTCTGCTCCGGTGCCGGGGCGCTGGCGGGCTTCCTCCGCCGCGGCGATCAGCTGGCCCAGCCCCAGCGTGACGCATTCGAGGAGGACCTGATCCTTGTTGCCGAGGTAGTGGTAGATCGTCGGCTTGGAGATGCCGAGCCGGGCGGCGACATCATCGAGCGAGGTCTGGTGGAAGCCGCGTTCGTTGAACATCTGCACCGCCGCGCGCAGCACGGCTTCGCGCTTGGCTGCGCGGACGGCGCGCTTTTCCTCAGGGCTGGGAAAAGGCGATGAAGCGGGTTCAGAGGCGGCATCCAGCATATGTGTCAGGTTGACCCAAAACCCGGGCGCATGCAATATACTCATGAGTAAATAATGCAGCGCGCAAGAGCGATTCGAATGCGCCGCAAAGCAGGAGATCAACGGGCATGGACATCAACGGATTGGCCGCCATCGTCACTGGCGGGGCTTCGGGCCTTGGCGCGGCGACGGCTGAATTGCTGGCGGCGCGCGGCGCCAAGGTCACGCTGTTCGATCTCAATGCCGATCTTGGCACGGCCAAGGCGGCAGAAATCGGCGGGCGGTTTGCCGCGGTGAACGTGACCGACGAGGACGCAGTGGCGAACGCCATCGGTGAGGCCGAAGCGGTGAACGGCAAGGCGCGCATTCTGGTCAACTGCGCCGGGATCGGGCCGCCGGCCAAGGTTCTGAGCCGCGATGGCTCACCCTTGCCGCTGGCGGACTTTGCCAAGATCATCAACATCAACCTGATCGGCACGTTCAACGTGCTGTCCAAGTTTGCCGCGCGCATCCATGATGCCGAGCCCCTGAACGAGGACGGCGAACGCGGCGTGATCATCAACACCGCCAGCGTCGCCGCGTTCGAAGGCCAGATCGGCCAGCCGGCCTATGCCGCGTCCAAGGGCGGCGTGGTGGGCATGGCGCTGCCCATCGCGCGCGAATTTGCCCGCTTCGGCATCCGCGTGAACACCATAGCGCCGGGCATTTTCTGGACCCCGCTGCTCGGCTCGCTGCCGCAGGAAGCGCAGGATTCGCTCGGGCGGCAGGTGCCGTTCCCCAGCCGTTTGGGTAGGCCCGAAGAGTATGCGAAGATGGTAGAAGCCATCGTGACCAATCCGATGGTCAACGCCGAAGTGATCCGCCTCGACGGCGCGATCCGCATGGCGCCGAAGTAAGCACAGCACGGTTTTCAGGAAGGTTTGAGGGCATGACGATCAGCACCGAAGCGCTGGAGATGGCAGCGAAGGTCGAGGCATTCGTGCGGGGTGTGATCTTCCCGTATGAGCAGGACCCGCGCCGCGATCATCACGGTGCGCCGACGGACGAACTCGTCATGGAGATGCGCGAGCTGGCGCGCGCGGCGGGTGTGCTGACGCCGCATATCCGGCCCGATGGCAGCCACTTCAACCAGCGCGAAACGGCGGTGATCCTGATCAAGTCGGGCCTGACGCCGCTGGGCATGCTGGCCTGCAACACGCAGGCGCCGGACGAGGGCAACATGTACCTCATCGGCCATGTCGGCAGCCCGGATCTGAAGGAGCGCTTCCTCAAGCCGCTGGTCGATGGCGCCGCGCGTTCGGCCTTCCTGATGACCGAACCGGCAGAACTGAACGGCGCGGGCGCGGACCCTTCGATGATGATCACCACCTGCCGCCGTGACGGCAACCATTGGGTGGTGAACGGCAAGAAGTGCTTCATCACCGGGGCCGAAGGCGCCAAGGTCGGCATCGTGATGGCCAAGTCCGAAGATCCGGACAGCAAGGGCGGCGCGTGCATGTTCCTGGTGGACCTGCCCGATCCCGCGATCCAGATCACCGGCGTGCCGAACACCATCGACAGCTCGATGCCCGGCAGCCATGCCGAGATCTCCATCGACAACTTGCGCATTCCGGCGGACCAGATGCTGGGCGATGCCGGTGAAGGCTTCAAGTATGCGCAGATCCGCCTTTCCCCGGCGCGGCTCTCGCACTGCATGCGCTGGCTGGGCGGGTGCATCCGCGCGCAGGAAATCGCGAACGACTATGCCAACCGCCGCATGGCCTTCGGCAAGACGCTGATCGACCACGAGGGCGTGGGCTTCATGCTCGCGGAGAACATGATCGACCTCAAGCAGTGCGAGCTGATGATCGACTGGTGCGCGGGCGTGCTCGATACCGGCTCGCTTGGCACGGTCGAAAGCTCGATGACCAAGGTCGCCGTCTCCGAGGCGCTGATGCGCGTGGCGGACAAGTGCGTGCAGGTGATGGGCGGCATGGGCGTGACCGACAAGACCATCGTCGAGACGATGTTCCGCGAGATCCGCGCGTTCCGCATCTATGACGGCCCGACCGAGGTCCACAAGTGGAGCCTCGCCAAGAAGCTGCGGCGCGATTGGAAGGCTGCGCAATGAGCGGTGCGGGCACGGACCTTGCAGCGGCCAACACCGGCGCGGGGGAAGTCCGCGTCGCGTTTGACGAGGCGGCGCTCGGGGCGTGGATGGCGCAGCATGTCGAGGGCTTTGCCGGGCCGCTCACCGTTGCGCAGTTCAACGGCGGGCAATCGAACCCGACTTACCGCCTGACCACGCCGAACCAGCGCTATGTGCTGCGCCGCAAGCCGCCCGGCCCGCTGCTGAAAGGCGCGCATGATGTGCTGCGCGAGGCGCGGGTGCAGCAGGCGCTGGCGGGCACCGACGTGCCGGTGGCGCGCATCTTCGCGGTCTGCGAGGACGAAACCGTGATCGGCAGCGCATTCTACCTGATGGACATGGTGGAAGGGCGGATCTTCTGGGACGCGGCCTTCACCGATGTGCCAAAGGCAGAGCGCGCGGCTTATTTCGACGAGATGAACCGCGTGATCGCGGCGCTGCATTCGGTCGATGTCGCAGCCGTGGGCCTTGAGGACTACGGCAGGCCCGGCAACTACTTCGCGCGCCAGATCGGGCGCTGGTCGAAGCAGTACCTCGACGACGAGCTGGCGGGCCGCCTGCCCGACATGGACGCACTGGTCGAATGGCTGCCGACCGCGATCCCCGAGGGCGACGAGACGACGGTGGTTCACGGCGACTTCCGCTGCGACAACATGATCTTTGCGCCCCACGAGCCGCGCGTGCTGGCGGTGCTGGACTGGGAGCTTTCGACGCTGGGCCATCCGCTGGCCGACTTTGCCTATCACGCCATGATGTACCGCATGCCGGGCGATATCGTGGCAGGGCTTGGCGGCGCGGACCCGGTGCCGCTCGGCCTGCCGACCGAGGCCGAATACATCGCCGCCTATTGCGCGCGGACAGGGCGGACAAGCATTCCGAACTGGGACTACTACCTCGCGTTCAACTTCTTCCGCCTCGCCGCCATCATGCACGGGATCAAAGGCCGCGTCCTGCGCGGCACCGCATCCAACCAGCAGGCGCGCGAACGGGCGGAATCGCTCCCCCGCCTTGCCGCGCTGGCCCGCGCAGCCATGGAGACATGCCGATGAGCACGGTTCTGACCACCCGCGAAGGCGGCATCCTCACCCTCACCCTCAACCGGCCCGAACAGGGCAATGCCATCAACATGGCGTTGGCGGCAGACCTGCTGGCGGCGGCACGCGATGCAGCCGGCGATCCTGCCGTGCGCTGCGTGGTGCTGGCGGCCGCCGGGCGGATGTTTTGCGTGGGCGGCGATATTGCCGAGTTTTCAGCGGCAGGCGACGGGGCAAGTGCGTTCATCCGCCAGCTGGCCGATACGCTGCACGAAGCGGTGCTGGTGCTGGCCGGGATGGCCAAACCCTTCGTTGCGCTGATCCAGGGCCCGGCGGCGGGCGCGGGCCTGAGCCTTGCCGCTGCCGCCGATATCGTGATCGCGAGCGAGGCAGCGCACTTCACCGCCGCCTACACCGCCATCGGCCTCACGCCCGACGGGGGCATGACATGGCTGCTGCCGCGCCTTGTCGGGATGCGGCTGACGCAGGACATGATGCTGACCAATCGCCGCCTTGCCGCAGCCGAAGCGGCAGTGGCCGGACTGGTCACGCGCGTGGTTCCTGCCGAGGCGCTGGCCGAGGAAGGCGCCAAGCTCGCTGCGCAGCTGGCCGATGGCCCGGTGGCAGCCTTCGGATCGGTGCGCCGCCTGCTGGCCCAGAGCCAGGGCGCGCCGCTCGATCTGCAACTGGAGCGCGAGGCGGCCTCAATCTCCGCGGCGGCAGGCGGCCCCGAAGGGCGCGAAGGCGTGGCCGCATTCAGCGCGCGCCGGAAAGCGGATTTCCGAGCGCAATAGTTCTCTAACCGCCAGCGGCCTGACGGCAGCGGGCGATCAGGTTCTTGAAATCGGCCATCTGCGCCAGATTGGGCGTGCGCCCGGAGGTGACGGCCGCGAAGAAGCTGTCGTAGCGCGCTTCCATATCGGATAGCAGCACCGCCAGCGCCGGGGAGGCTGGCGCACTGATGGGGCCGGCTGATGCTTTCGCTGGGGCCAAGGGCACGGGGTTGGCCGAAAGCTGGCGCTCCAGATCCTGCCGCAGCCGTATTTCCTGCTTCAGTTCGTCTTCGAGGTCTGCCAGCGCCATGGCGCGCAAGGTGACCCGTTCATCGAGCGCCGCATTGGCGCGCTTGAGCTGGCTGGCATCCTTGCGCTTGGCCAGTTGCGTTTCGATCCGGGCGCGCAGCACATCGAAATCGATGGGCTTGGTCACGTAATCGTCGGCCCCTGCTTCCAGCGCCTCGATCGTCGCCTCGCCTTCGGCCCGGGCGGTGACCATGATCACCGGCACTTCGCGCGTTTCGTGCTTGGCGCGCAGTTCGTGCAGCACTTCGATGCCGTTCATCTGCGGCATCATGTAATCGAGCAGGATGATATCCGGCACCGCGTGCGCAAGCCGCGCGAGCGCGGCCGGGCCGCTATCGACGCTGATCACGCTGTAGCCGTACTTTTCCAGCCTGCGGGCCAGCACGGCGCGGTTGGCTTCCATGTCGTCGACGACGAGGATGCTTGCCACTTTTGCTTCCGCTGCGGTGGGGGGCGTGAACGCGGTCATGCGGCTTCTCCGCTGAGGGACATATTGCCATTGAAGGCGCGGGCGAGATTATCGGCCAGTTTGCGCGGCGAGAGCCCGTTCTTGGGCAGCAGGCGCTCCACTTTCCCATCGAGCTGGCGGGTTTCATCCTCGTCCAGCACTTTGCCGGTGACCACGATCACGCGCGGGCGCACCGCTTCGGGCATGGCGGTGATCGCATTGACCAGCTGGAAGCCATCGACATCGGGCATCCTGAGGTCTGTGACAACATAGCCGAAATCGCCGGCATCGAGCGCGGCCAGCGCGCTTCGGCCATTGCCGACGACCTCGGTATCATACCCCATCTGCACGATGCCGCGTTCGTAGAGCCGCGCGGTCGCGGCGTCGTCCTCGACAATCAGCACTTTGCCGGTCTGGCGCGCGGCGTACTGGGTGAGGATGTCCGACAGTTCGGTGCGATTGACCGGTTTGACCAGATGATCGCTGGCACCGGCAGCCAGCGCGCGGCGGCGTTCATCGTCCACGGTCACCACCACGGTGGGGATCGCTTGCAGGTCGATATCGAGTTCGAGCGCGGCGAGGACTTGCCAGCCATCGACCCGGGGCATGGCGATATCGAGCAGGATCAGATCGGGCTTGGCTTCCCGCGCGAGCGCGAGGCCGCGTTCGCCATCGCTGGCGCAGACGGCAACGTAGCCGGCCTGATCGACCATGCGGGACAGCAACTGCACCGCGCTGGGTTCATCATCGATGATCAGCGCGAGCGGGCGGCCGGATGCGCGGTCGGCGGCGGCGGAACAAGGCGCGCCCTCAGGGGCCGAACCGACCTCTGCCACGCCGCCTCGCTGCTGGAGATCGGCCTTGATGCGCAAGGTGAACGTGGAGCCTTCGCCGGGCGTGCTTTCCACCGCAACCGATCCGCCCAGCATTTCGGCAAAGCGCCAGGTGATGGTGAGCCCGAGGCCCGTGCCGCCATAGCGGCGCGTGGTGGAGGCATCCGCCTGAACGAACGGCTGGAACAGGCGGTCCATCTCTGCGGCGTTCATGCCGATGCCGGTATCCGAAACGGTGAAGACGAGATCGCTGCCTTCAGCCCGGGCGAGCAGGAAGACATGGCCATGATCGGTGAACTTGCAGGCATTGCTGGCGAGGTTCAGCAGGCACTGGCGCAGTTTTGCGGAATCGGTGATGGCCTTGCCAACCGATGGATCAATCTGGACATGCAGGGTGTTGTGCTTTTGCGCCGCGATCGGGCCAAGCATCGCGCTGACTTCGCGCAGGGTGCCGGCAACCTCGAATTCGTGCACTTCGACATCCATGCGACCGGCCTCGATCTTCGACAGGTCCAGAATGCCGTTGATCAGTGTCAGCAGCTGGCGCGCCGAGCTGTAGATCCACTGCACGTCCTCGACCGAACGATCGAGGCTGGCGGCGGTCAGTTCTTCCTGCAGTACTTCGGTATAGCCGATGATGGCATTGAGCGGGGTGCGCAGTTCGTGGCTCATGTTGGCGAGGAACTGCGATTTGGCGACATTGGCCTTCTGCGCATCATCGCGGGCCTGCAGCAGTTGGTCTGCCGTTTCGGAAAGGCGGTGGTTGCGCGTCTCGATCTCGCCCAGCATCGTATTGAAGCTGGTGGAGATCGTATTGAAATCGGGATCGGGTTCGGGCTGGAGGCGCACGCCATAATCGCCCGAGGCGGAGATCCGGCGCATGGCCGCCAGCAGCCGATCGAGCGGGCGAAAGCCAATCCGGCCAAGCCAGCGCGCAACGCCCAGCGCCATCGCGAGGCACACCGCAAACAGCGCGAGCGCGGTCCATGCGGTTTCAGCGATAATTTCGACCAGACCGCGATAGTGCACATCCATGCGCAGTTCGCCGATGCGTTCACCATCGAACATCACCGGGAAGCGCACTTCTTCAAGCGTTCCGGCTTTGGCCGCATTGCCTGAAAACTCGGCAATCGGCGCGCCGCGCAGATCGAACGCGCGGACCCGGCCGATATCGGTGATGCCCGCCACCGAATTGAGATTTTCCTGCGCGGCTTTCCTGTCTCCAAACAGGATCGCCGCGCCGATATTGGCGGCGATCACCCGCGCAATCTGATCGTGGCGGCGTTCGGCGCTGCTGCGATCACCGCGATATTGCAGACCGATCAGCCCGATGCACGAGAGCAACAGCGCGAAGGCGACTGCGGTGGCGGTGACGACCGACAGCAAGGTGCGAAACGAGACCTTGCTGGTTAGCCTGGTCAGGTTTTCAGGACCGGGGTTTTCCGGGTTCATTGCTGGATCCGGGCTGCCAGCCTGAGCAGCTTGGAGCTGATTTCGAGCCGGGCCTCGCGCGCGGCGCGGACATTGACCTCGAAGCGGACCTGACTGCCGGTCTGGACCAGACCGATCGTGCCGCCGGACCCGACAAAGCCAGCCCCGTCACCGATCACCAGCACGCCGCGCTGGCGCACGCGGGGCAGATCACCGGCCGCGCTGCCGAGATAGACCACATCGCAGCCGCCGGGATTGGCGGGATCGATGGCGCGCAGCGCGATGGTCCGGTTGCCGACCCGCTGGCCGCTGAGGGAGGCCAATTCACGGGGTGCCGCAGCCGAGCGCGCGACGCAAACCGCCAGCGCGGCATCGCCATCGGGCGCGAAATCGACAAAGCGGATGATGTTGAAGATGATCGCCGCCTTGAGCTGGCCGGAGCCCGCGTTCTGGGCATGGGCCGGGCCGGTGCCTGCCATGCCCATAACTGCGGCAGCGGCAGCGAGCGGGGTGAGCGAGGCGAGCGAGGCGAGCAGCGCCTTGGGAAGCATACGCATGGGTCCAGCCTCCCTTCAGAACCGCACGCGCGCCTGCACCGAAACGGTGCGGGGCGTGTAGGCAATGGGGGCCTGGAAGAACTGCTGGGTAAACTCCGAGCGGCGCTCCTGGAACAGGTTTTCACCGATCAGCGACAGTTCGATGCGTTCAGATGGCCGGTAGGTCAGCCGGGCATCGCCGCTGACATAAGCCGGGATCACCCCGCCCAGTAGGCTGGAGACATAGCGCACCTGCGTATCGAGCGAGACGCGATCACCGAAATCGAGCGCGTTGCGCAGGCCCGCCTGATTGCGAGGCGATCCTTCGAGCGCGAAGAGCAGATTGGGCGGGGCGCCGGTCAGCAGATCGTCCGTCGCCTTGAAATCGAAGTGCGACCATGTGGCCTCGACCTTCCACCATGGCTTGATGTGCCCGGCGAGCACGGCTTCGATGCCCCATGTGCGCGCCTTGCCAACGCTCTGCATCTGGAGATCGGCCTGAATGCCGAGCGGAAACGGAACCGGCGGCGCAAAGATCGGCGCGGCGCCGATAAACCGGATCGCGGTAAGCTTGCTATAGGCGTTGTAGTAGCCGGTCAGATCAAGCGTCCAGCCGCCGGGCAGTTTGGCCCGGGCGCCGGCTTCCCATGCCACCAGCACTTCGGGCTGGCGCGCGGCCTGCGCGCTGATGCGGGTGTAGAGCGGGAGCGGATAGGGGTTCTGGGGATCACCCGGCAGCATGACAGTGACCGACATGACCGCGCTGCGTTCGAACCGCGAGGGCGTGCGCACCGCGCGCGAAACGCCGCCCCACAGCGAAAGCCCCGGTGAGGCGCGCAGGAATAGCCGCGCGCTGGGCTGGTATTCGAAGCCGGTGAAGTTGTTGCTTTCCAGCTTGCTGCCGATGGTAAGCCGCAGCCGGTCCGGGATCAGCGTGATGTCGTCCTGGATATAGCCGCTGACCCATCGATCAGTATTGACCGGATTGGCGAGCTGGAACAGCACCGAATTGCCGGTGAGCGTATCGTGCATGATCCGGCCGCCGACGCCGATGTTGAATTCATGGGTATCGCTGGCCTTCCAGCGCAATCCGGCGTCAAGCGCGGTCTGCTGCCATTCGAGGGTCAGCCCGTTGAACTCCGACCGACCGAGATGGTCATACGTTGCCTGCAGCGACAGATCGAGATTATCACTCGACTTGTGGGTCCAGCGGCCCAGCATGTTCCAGGCGTGAAAATCGCTTTCGGTCTGCACCCTGACCGGGCCCGGGGTGAGCACATCCCGGTTCACGAAGGTGAACGGCGTATCGAACTGGCCGCGGCTGTATTCGCCTTGCAGGGTGACAGCGTTGGCCGCGTCCGGCTCCCAATCGAGCCGTGCGCCGCCATCGATCCCGGTCCAGCGCTTCGCCATGTCGGCACCAGTGGCATCCTGCGGGCCCTTGTCGCGCCGCCATGCGCCGTGGACGCGGTAGCTCAGCGTTTCATCGAGGCGGCCACCCCACGACAGGCTGGCTTCCTTGCGGCGGGTGCTGGCGCGGGCATCGCCGCTCACGCCCAGGGCGGCGGCGGAATGCTTGGTGATGATGTTGATCACGCCATTGACGGCATTCGCGCCCCACAGCGTCGCGCCGGGGCCGCGCACCACCTCGATCCGCTCCAGATCGCCCATCGGGATCATCAGCTGATCCCAGAACGTGCCCGAAAGCGTCGAGACATAGATCGAGCGGCCATCGACCATGACCAGCAAGGCATTTGCCAGACGGCTGTTGAAGCCGCGGATCGAGACGGCATAGCCGCCGTTCTGCTGCTGGCCGACTTCGACGCCGGGCACCGTGCGCAGCAGTTCGGGGATCGAATTGGCGGTGGACCGGCGAATGTCCTCCTGCGTGATGACATAGACCGCAGCCGCTGAATCGCTGACCCGCTGGCGCTTCTTGGCGACCGAGGTCGATTCCAGCGTGAGCAGGTCTTCGAGGGACATTTCCATCAGAGCCGCAGGCGCCTCGACGTCTGCCGCTGCGGCAGGAGGCGCTTCTTCGGCAAAAGCCGGCGCAGCAAGAGGAAGCCAGATCGCGGCGCTGGCAAGCAGCAAGTTCAGGTTTTTACGCACGTTAATCCCCGCCATGTGTCGGGCGCTGGATTAGGCGGCGATGGTCGACTTGGGATTAACCACGCCATAAGGGCGACTATCGAGGAGCAGCCTGACGAGTTCGGGATGGCTGACCGGTCGGGAGAGCAGATAGCCCTGCACTTCATCGCAGCCCATGACCGCCAGCAGCTCAAGCTGCTCGCGCGTTTCAACGCCTTCGGCGACCGAATGGAACCCCAGCCCGTTGGCCATCGAGATGATCGTTTGCGCCAGCACGCGCGCTTCGGGCCGGGCCATCAAATCCTGCAGCAGGGAACGGTCGATCTTGAGCCGGGTGAACGGCAGGCGGATCAGGCTGGCGAGGTTTGAATAACCCGTGCCGAAATCGTCGATCGTGACCGACACACCCATGCGCGCAATCCGCGCGAGCCGGTCTGCGGCAAGATCGACATCGCGCATGGCGACGTCCTCGGTAATTTCCAGCTCCAGCAGGCCGGGCGGCGCATCCCAGCGCTGAAGCGAGGCCTTGACCATGGCAATGAACTCGACCGTTTCGAGCTGGATGGGCGAGACATTGACCGAAATGCGCAGCGGACGTTTCGCTGCCGCAAACTCGGCAATGCGGCGCACGGCTTCGCCAACCACCCATTCGCCGATGGCGTTCATCAGGTTGGCGCGCTCGGCCAGCGGGATGAATTCGCCCGGCAGCACCAGCCCGCGCTGCGGGTGCCGCCAGCGCAGCAGCGCCTCGGCCGAAGTGATCGAGAGGGTCCGGCAATCGTAAAGCGGCTGGAAGTGCAGTTCGAATTCGCCCCGGCTCAGGGCTTCGCGCAGCTCCTGTTCCTCCACAGCGATCCGGTGCGCTTCATCATCCAGTGCCGAGGTGTAGAGCTCGACCCGGTTGCGACCCGAACGCTTGGCATGATACATCGCGGTATCGGCAGCGCGCAGCAGGTCGGAATACGTGGCACCGTCCTTGCCGGCAAAGGCTATGCCGATCGAGGCCCCGACGCTGGCCATGTGCGCGCCAAGCTCGAACGGTTCGCTGATGACCCGCAGAATGCGCGACGCGATCTTTCGGGCGACCGCTTCGGCAGCGATGCCGGACAGGCAGACGGTAAACTCGTCCCCGCCGAAGCGCGCGAGCGTGACCGTTTCGGGAAGATCGGGGACCGTCTCGCCATCTTCCGCGAGAAATTCGTCAAGCCGGGTGGCGAGCCTGAGGCGATCCGCCGCGATCTGCAGCAACCGATCACCGAAATTGTGGCCGAGCGTATCGTTGACACCCTTGAAGCCATCGATATCGATGAACAGGATCGCCGAAATGCCCGAGCCCTTCTTCAATTGCCGCTCGGCCGCCCGTTCGAACGAGGCGCGGTTGAACAGGCTGGTGAGCGCATCGCGCTGGGCGACTTCGTGCAGCCCTTCGATAGTCTGCCTGAAGCGCTGCGTGATCACATCGACGACATCGCGGAACGGCCCATCGTCAGGGGTCTGGACCGCGCCGTGATCGGCTTCGAACTGGCCCTGGCTGATGCGGTCCATGCTGGCGAGCAGCCATGCCATGTCGCGCCGCGCCGCGCGTTCGCGTCTGGCTAGGCTGGCGGCGAGCGTGCCCAGTGCGGCCATGGCGAGCAAGGCCGCGCCCAGCAGACCCTGGCCGCCGGGCAGCAGCAGGCCAAACGCGATCATGCCCCCGATCAGGACAGGCAGAGCCGCCTTCCGGATCGGGGCTGGTCGCCCGCTATCAGGCGCGGTCGGGATCGGCGTGCCGGACATGCCGCATAGCGATAATCGGCAACATTTAATGCGCCCTTACGGCTCGCCCCGTGGTTCTGCGCAAGGCTGGCCGAGCGGGTGCCGGGCGAAAAACGGTTGACCTTTCTGCCGCAGCAAGCGCTCTTTTATGGCCCAACGCGCATCAACTGGTCCCGCTTCGAGGAGTGATCGCATGACCCGGTCTTACCCGCTGTTTCAATCTGCCTTTTTCGTCACGAGCATCGATGCGGCGGCGGAAAAGTGGGCGAAGGCGTTTGGTGCCGGGCCGTTCTTCATGGCGCGCCATCACCGTTGCGAGGAATTCACCTATCGCGGCACCGCAACCGAGGCCGATGTCTCCTATGCGTTCGGCTATCTCGGCGATACGATGATCCAGTTCATCGAGCAGCATGACGACAAGCCCTCGATCTACCGCGACATGTACCGCAGCGGCGAGGAAGGCTTTCACCACATTGCCTATCTCGTTTCCGACTTTGCCGCCGAACGCCAGCGCTGGCTCGATATGGGCTATGCGCTGGCCACCGAACTTTATGCGGACGGCGTTAATGCGGCCTATTTCGACACGCGGTCCCTCAACGGCGGCTTCACCGAGATCCACGGCGATCCGCCGCACATCATGGGGACGTTCGGGGTGTGGAAGCGCGCGCATGAGACCCGTGACGAGGGCGCCCCGGCGGTGATCGAGAGCGGCGCGATGACCACTTACCAGCGCGCAGCGTTGCTGCCGAAATGAACCTGCGGCAGGGCTGATCACCTTCACGTCATAGGCACTGTTTTCCAGCACCGCATCGCCGGGATTGCCCACATGGAAGCACTTCGGCCCGAGGCTTTCCCGCGCGACGGTGACATGAGGCACCGGGCGGGTAATGCTCTTGATTGGGGTGCCCCCGGCCGGGAGCGGTCCGGTGAAGGGCAACGTATGGATGCCCCCGCCGTCCAGTTGCAGGACGTGGCGCAATGGGCCCGATTCGGACTTGTTACATCACCCGCAGAAGCGCAAGATACTCGTCTACCATGCTGAAGGGTATGGAGAGAGCTACCTCGCTCTTTCGGCCGCAGATGATCATCATACGCGCCATGGACCAAACACCGATTGGGCTGCGCGACAAAGGTTGAACCTTGCCGGGACGACAGGTGCGTATCGTTTTCATGCCCGTCTATCGCATGCTGATGGACGTGAGCGCGAATGTCTTGTGGCGCTGCGGAGCGGCAGGGAATCGCCAGCACAGAGCCTATGCTCTGGCCCGGTTTCTGGCACCCGTGCTGCAGCGCACGTTTGGCCCCCTCCGGCCCGGATCGCCACCCTACACCGCGAAGATATTCAATTCGCTGATGACACGGTTCAGCCGGATCTCACCGGGCTTCGCCCTAGATGTGGCGATTGACAACAGATCGTTGGTGACTGCGGCTCTGCAGCAGAGGAACGGCGTGCTCGTGGCAACCGTCCATTCTGCGCTGGCGCTAGCCTTTCATGGCATTCGCGATGGAATGGGGCGCCCCCCTGTCTTTGTCGGCAACCAGCAGGACGACATGACGGGTTGGAACTGGGGGGGCTTCGAGCCGATCGTAGTGCTTGACGCCGAAGATCCAACGGTTCTGGTCAAGGCCAGATCTGCGGCAGAAAATGGCCGCATTGTCGTGGCATTTGTCGATTTCAACGAGCCCGCCGAAGGGCCTCAGTTCATTTCGCCCAATGCTTTTTCGCTGGCCCATTCGATGCAGCTGCCGGTCCTGCACATGCTCTGCACGCTCGAACCCACTGGCCGCATTCGGATCCATCTGGCAGCCGAGCCCGAACATCTGGCAAATCCTCGCCAAAAAGCCCGGGCCTTCGCGCAATTCATCGAGACGCTGTCGGGCGCGCGCATCGATATCCGGCGCCCCAAGGATACGGGGTTGCAAGGCAATGCAACAGAGCGCTCGCCGGGCCGAGGCCTGCGCAGTCGTGTCTCGAACGGAAACCGCTGACCAATCCGCGAAAGGCTGCGCATCCCGCAGCGCTCGATTCCGCTGAGCCAGTCTGTCATCGGCGCGCCTCGTCTACAGGCGAGGTGCCGGGCCTGCTGATTTCACTGTAGGCCTGCCGCACAACCAACCCGAATGCATCTGCGGAACTGCTTCAGGAAGCTCGGCGCAAGCACGCAAGCCGTGAGCCGGGCCGATGGAGCAGGACGGCGCAGCTACCGCAAAGTCAGCGAGCCTCACCGGACCCGGCACGCGCCAGCCGCGCGGGGCTGACACCATACTTGCACACGGACTGCGGATTGCGCCGCGGCAAACGGAGAGACCACATGGCTGATGGCATCGCATACCTGATCGAGAAGAACGCGCTGGAAGAGGCCGTCGTCAAGTACTGCGTCGCGATCGACAAACTCAACGATCTTGACTTCATGATGTCCAACTTCACGCCGGACGCGGTGCTGGACCTGACCGGCCTCGAACTCCCGCGCTTCGAAGGTCATGCGCAGATCCGCGATTTCTACGCGCAAGTCTTCGCCGATATGTCGCACCACATGCACATCCTCACCAACTTCCGCGTGGCGAAGCTGGAAGGCGACGCGGCGCAGCCTGTCCCTGCGCATGTTCGGCGACGATGTGGTGCGCGTGACCCGACCGGCACCCAAGGCCGATTCCCCGACGGCGAACAACATCGGGGACGACGAGGAAGCACTGGTTTCGCGCATCAAGAAACTGCCACTGGGGACTGCAGGCCCCTTGTTCGGGCTCACACAGCTCGCCTAGCCCGCTGTATCAGACATGCCCGGCGGCGCCCACGGGGAGCCGCCGGCATTGATCGTCAGGGGTGCACAATCACCTCACGGCCATCCCATTGCGCGGCGCGCTGCGCAACAAGCGCGTAAAGATCCTTGATCCCGGCATAGTCGGAATAGAGCTCGATCATGCACCCGATCGAAGGCCGCGCATCGACATAGGCTGTCGTTCCATGCGGACGGCCGAAAATCATCGAAATCTCGTGGCCCAGCGCCGCGTGATGCGCAACCGAGGCATCAAAGTCCCGGCACAGGACGCCCACATGGTGGAACCCCTCCTCGCCCGCCGCAAAGACGTCGCGATAGGCGGATGGACTGTCATTGAGTTGCTGCACGAGTTCGACCTGCGTCTCACCTGCCCACGCCAGCGCCGCCGAAACAGCCACCTTCCGCTCCACACCCCGGTGGGTGACGTCCAGATCGATCCGGCCGAAGTGCACGAACGGCCCGATCCCGAACGTCTTGCTCCAGCGATGCGCGGCGGCTTCGATGTCGTTCACGATATAGGCATTCTGCATGATCCGATCATACGGCATCTGCATGTCAGTCCTCCTGGATCCGCACGCCGCGCCGCTCCAGTTCATGGCGGACGATCTTCCACTCCCTATCGATCCGCTTCATGTCGGTGTTGTAGGTGGCCCACAAGGTGAGGGTGCGATTGTTGGGCGCACCTTTCAGATAATGCAGCGCCTGCACGTCGGTTCGGCAGTGTGCGTTGTCACCGTCGATCGTGGCCAGTTGCGGGGCAAGCATATGCTGGGTCGCGTCGAAGTCTTCGAGCCGCTCGCGCACCCACGGCACCCAGTTGTCACGCCCGCGCACAACCTCGTCGGTGAAGCCGATGATCTCGACGTCTTCGGCAAAGACCGAGGCGTAGAGATCAAGATCGCGCTGATCGCAGCCTTTCGCATATCGCAGCATCACATCCATCAACGCGATGCGATCGGCGACGTAACGGATTTCGTCCATGGAACCTCCTTTGGGCGGCGTGTTTCGTTCGGTCATCGTTGTGCCTCCTGAGCGCAGCGGCGGGGCGCCATTCCTGTTTCGAGCAAACCTCAGTCTGCGGCCTCGTTCGCGGGAATGCGGCTGGCGACGGAGACACCCGGATCGGCGGCCACCTCGCGTCCCGCCATGCGGCCGAAAAACGAACCCGGCCCGAGGCTGAGGCCGCTGGCGTATTCCTTGCCCGTGCGCGGGATGTGTGCGGCGCAGGCCCCGGCGGCATAGAGCCCCGCGATCGGCTGGCCGGCAGCATCGAGCACGCGCGCCCGGCTATCGGTGTCGATCCCGCCAAGCGTGATGAACGCGTAGATCGAGCGGTCGAACGAGATGTCGAACGCGGCGTAAGGGCCTTGATCCAGCGGCTTGAGCCACGGCGGCTGCTTGTGGAACCGGGTGTCCACGCCGTCGGCCGCGTCGCGGTTGTACTCGGCCATCGTGCGCTCCAGCGCGCCTGCGGACATGCCAAGGCCCTCGGCCATTTCGCTCACGGTCTCCCAGCCGTCGATCAGGGCGTGCCTTGCCGATTCCGCCTCAGGGTAAGCAAAGATTTCGCTGTCGAGGATCAGGTAGGCCTTCTGGCCCGGCTGCTCCATGATGAAGCCCGCCAGCCGCCCGTGGTAGCTGTCTTCGGCAACGAAGCGCTCGCCGTGGGCATTGACGACGATCCCCTGGACCAGCCGTTCGGGCGGATAGATCGAGGCGGTTGCGATCACGCCGTCCATCGCAGCCAGCTGCCCGTTCACCGCCTCCACAAGGCCAAGCCCCGCGCCATCGTTCGACGGCACGCCGAGCGGCGAGGACGTCTCGCTGAGCAGGGGGAGCCACTTCTTTACAAGCTCGGTGTTGTTGGTGAAGCTGCCGGTCGCCACCACGACCCCGCGGCGCGCGCCGATCCGCTGCTCCGCACCGTCGATCCGCGCCGTCACGCCCACAACCCGGCCCGTCTCATCCGTCTCCAGCCCGGTCACGGCGGCGTTGTAGGTGGTCTCGATCTCTTCAGCATCGCAGCGCGCCAGCAGCGCCCGCATTGCAGAAAGACCGCCGTTGACCTCATCGCTGCGCGCCTGATGCCCGCGCGGCACGGGTTTCGCCCTTTCCTTGAATGGCCAGATCTTCTCGTTGCCGGTCGTCAGCAGGCAATCGGCGTTCGAGAGATAAACGGCCTTGCCGGAAAAACCGGTGCGCGTGAACGGCACGCCCTGCTGCTCCAGCCAATCGAAATGGTCGCGCGCACCTTCGGCAAACGTGCGGACCACCGCATCATCCGGATGCGATGTGCTGGCGCGCAGGAAATCGTACATGTTCTGCGGCGTGTCTTCATAGCCGCAGGCCTGCTGCACATCGGTTCCGCCGCCAAGATAGAAGATGCCCTGCGAAAGCGCGCTCGCACCGCCACCGCCGCCGGCACGCTCCAGAACCAGCACCTCGGCGCCGGCACGCTTTGCCTCCAGCGCCGCACATGCGCCCGCGATACCCTTGCCCACGACAATGACATCGACCGTCCTGTCCAGATCGCCCATTCTGCATCCTCTCGACAAGCGCCCGCGTGCTTGCGGGTCGCAGATTGCCATGGACTTGCCGACCATTCCCGATCCCGCACACGGATGAGCGCGGACAACCGGCCGACCATGGAATCACCGCAGGCTAAACGCGTGCGGAAGGATGTGCAACACTTGTTGCATAATGTCGTGCAGGACGTGCCGGAAGGCAGGCGCGATGATCGGATCAACGGCGTTGGACAGCGCCGTCTGGGGTCGATCTCAGGTGTCAGGGCTGCGCAGCAGGGGCCGGATCACTCGATCATGTCGGCCAGAACCGGTTGCACTTGCAGGTGCTCCGGAATCAGATCGCGGCCAATCACCCGGTCGATCTGTTCGTGCGCGTGATAGATGCGCCGCTCCTGATAATTCACCAGAATTGACCGGAACGCGGGGGATTCCGCCGATTTCTGCACGCTGGGCAAATAGGTCAGGTCTTCATCAAGGATGATGTTGAACTGCGCGATCTTGTCCTTCCACGCGTCGGGAAGCTCGGCTTCGCCGTGCGGCATGCCCATCCACACCACGTCCATGCGGCTGGTGTTCACGCCGGTGGGCCAGAACAGCAGCAGCGGGAAGCCGTTGGCGTAGACCGGTGTGGTCAGGTTGGGAAAGCAGGTGAAAGCGGTGATGAATGTGCGCGGGATCGGGCCGACGCTCTCGATATCGCCAATCCCGCCCATGCCCATCGAGAAGCCGGTTTCCTCCGACGCGCTTTCGCGCGGTTCGAAGCCGTCGTTCCACGGCAGGATGTTGCGCGAGTGGCCGTTCTCGTAAAGCGCCATCACGGTGCCGCGATGCTCCACCGCGCACTTCGGGCCGGGCAGCCCGACAGTGCCGCGGTGCACCGACACGAAGTGATAGTTCTCGGCGAAGGCATCCATCAGGATCTTCCAGTTGCACGCGCAATCATAGCTGTAGCGGTCAATCAGCACGAGATTGTCCAGATCGAACTGTGCCAACTGCGGGGCAAGCGGGCGCACACAATCCTGCAGCAGGGGCGCATCGGGATCGGCATTGATGAACAGCCAGCCGCCCCACGCCTCACAGCGCACGCGGGTCAGACCGCGCTGCGACTTGTCGAGATTGGCGAAGTCCCGCTGGTCGGGCACGCCGATGAGCTTGCCCTCGAAATCATAGGTCCACGCGTGATAACCGCAGACCAGGCGCTTGCCCGGACAGTGCCCCTGCTTTTCGGTGACGAGGCAGCCCCCGCGATGCGCGCACGTGTTGTAGAACGCGGCAAAGCCATCATCGGTGCGCACCACGATGATCGGCATACCCGGCACGCCATCGAAGGCGGCATAGCTGCCGACCTCGGGAAACTGGTCCTTGTGCGCAGCATAGAGCCAGGTCTTTTGCCAGAGCCGGGTCAGCTCAAGCTGGTAGAACTCGGGCGCAACATAGCGCTGGGCGGGGATCTCGGGGAGCGCCGGAAAGCCTTGCGGATAGCCGGTGCGTGCCTTTTCGTAAGCAATGCGCGCGCGCAGCGTCTCGATCGTTTCCGGCTCGTTCATGCCGAGACCCCCTTCCTTGTGTGTCAGAACCGCTTGGTGACTTGCACCTGCACGGTGCGCGGCAGGTTGCCGAAGCCCAGCTGGTCTGCACGGACGCCGTTTGCCGTGCCGGTGCCGCCGCCGGTCGAAGGACCATCGACCACGCCCGCGACGAAGAACCGGTTGGTGAGGTTCTTGCCGATCACCGCCAGCTGCCAGTTGTCGTCTTCGGCTCCGAAGCGAAGTCCGGCATCGAGCACGGCATAGCTGCCCTGACGCGAGAACGGGTTGCCAAAGCCCGAGGCGAGGTAGCTGGCGGAGTAGCGGCTATCGATGTTGAGGCCGAGCTTGTAATCATCGCCGACCGACGTCTCATACGTCGCGCCGAGCGCACCCGTCCACTTCGGCGCGACCGAGAGCGGCTTCCCGTTCAGGTTCTGCCGCGCACTCAGCCCACCGATCAGAGTGCAGCCCTGCGCCGGCGTCTGGCCCGCATAGCAGGGCGATTGCGGGAAGTTCGTGTACTTCGCGTCGGTGTAGTTGATCGAGCCATGCAGGTTCAACCCGTCAATGGCGCGCGGCGCAAACTCGAATTCGGCTTCGACGCCCTTGGTCCGCGCGTCGGCAGTCAGGGTCTGGAAGGCGAAGATCGGCGAGTTGAAGAAATCGACCTGCAGATCAGCGTACTTGTAGGTGAAGGCGGTCAGGTTGAGGCGCAGCTGGTTGTCTGCCAGTCGCGTCTTGATCCCCGCTTCGAAGCCGCGCGCCTTTTCGGGGTTGAAGGTCAGATCGCCCAGCGGATTGCTGGAGAACTTGGAGTTGATCCCGCCGTTGGAAAAGCCGCCGGATTTGTAGGCGGTCTTGTACGCACCATAGACGAGCACGCCCTCGGCCGGCTTCCAGCTGAGCGTCGCCTCGGGCGACCAGTCGTTGAACACCTGCTTCGCGTTGACCACGCCAAGACCGTCCGGGTCCTTCTGGTCGCGGAAGATCGTCTGCACGCCGAGGTTGTTGTAAGGCTGGGTGAAGAAGCTGGTCTTCGTCTCGTGCGTATAGCGCACGCCGCCCGCGAGTTCGAGCTGGTCGACCAGCTTCCACGTGACCTGACCGAACAGGGCCGCCGTCTCGCCATCGGTGTAGCTCGACTTCGCCGAGGCAACGAAGCGGTTCGCCGCCGATGCCTGATCATCGCGCAGCCCGGCAAACATCACGTACTGCGAGAAGTCGCGCTTGGTCTTCTGGTATAGCCCGCCGAGCATGAGATTGACTGGCCCGTCATACGCGGTCTGGGCGCGCAGTTCCTGGCTGAAGGCCCGCCACTTCGATTTCTCGGTCGCCCACGTGCCGGTGTTGCTGGTCTGGAAATCGCAGGCGCAGGCCCAGCGGTTGGTGTTGGTGTTGTAGTTGGTCACCGAGCTGATCGTGACGTGGTCCAGCTCATACGTGATCGCGCCGTTGAGGGCGACGGAGCGGTACTGGTTGTAGAGCGAGCCATCCGACTTGGCGTAAGGGAAGTTCGCCGCGATATCGGCGGGCATGTTGTTCTGGTGCGCAACGAAGTCCGTCCCGCAGCGATAGCCGGTCAGCTGGCTGACCCCGCTGGCGAGGCCGCAATTGTAGGCCACATAGTTCCACGAGGAATTGTTGACCTGATTGTAGCTGTAGGAACCCTTGAGAACCATGGTGAGGCGGTTGTCGGGCGTGAACTTGAGGGTCGCACGGCCGAGGAACTCGTCCTCTCCGGGCGCGCGCTCCGCCGCAGGCTTGGCCACGCTGACGAGCGGATTGCCGCTGCCGCCAACCAGCAGGTTGCGGATATCCACCGTGGTATACGTGCGGTCGACCGAGACGTTGCGGTAGTAGCCGCCATCCATCAGCGAGCCGCGCAGTGCGACGCGAAGGCCCAGCGTGTCGGTCAGCGGGCCCGAGGCGATCAGTTCGCCCTGCACCTGGCGCGAGCGGAACTCATAACCCGCACGGGCGATGAACTCGCGGCTGGAGCCGGGATCGTTGGTGCTGAGGCTAACCACGCCCGCGGTCGCGTTCTTGCCGAAGAACAGCGCCTGCGGGCCCTTGAGCACTTCGACGCGCTTGAGGTCGAAGAAGCCTTCGTTGATGATCCGGCCCTGCCCGTAATAGGCCCCGTCAACCACCACGGCGACCGACTGCTCGATGCCGATCGAGGTCGAGGACGAACCGATCCCGCGCATCGTCAGCTGCGCGCCCGAACCGTTGGAGGCGCGCCCGACGCTGAAGTTCGGCGTTGCCGCCGCGACCTTCTCGATCGAGGTGATATCGCGCTGCTGGATGGTCTTGGCAGAGATTGCGCTTACCGCAACGGGCACGCTCTGGACCGATTCCTCGCGCTTGCGGGCCGTCACGATGATCTCTTCGAGGCCGCCCTGCGCAGCGCCGTCCTGAGCAGCGTTATCCGCCGCGGTCTGCGCTAGCGCCGGCGTGGCAAGAGTCAGCGCACACGTCGTGAGCAGAACCGATTTGAATACGCGCATGAAAGTCCCTCCTGATTTCGGAGGGCCCATGACAGCCGCAGCTCACTCAGGGTGCCTGATCAATGTACCAGCCTAGAACTTGTATTAGCTTACGCCGCGATTGGGTACGCGCCTTCGGTATGGGCATCGAGCCCAGCATTTCTCCCCTGCCCCGGACCAGACCGATCCGTTCGATCAAAGCCGCCAACGCAAGAATGCAGCGAACCCGGGCAGGATCGTCATCCTGCCCGGGTTCACCGCAATCGTAGAAAAAAGTCCGGATCACCAATCCCGAGGTGCAACTTCATCAGGTAGTTGCCACCTCGGGATCGGGCGGGACGCTAGTGACGCCCCGCCCGCAGCTCGATCTCATCAGATGATGAAATCGGGGATCGTGCCGGTGATGGTGTGGTTGACTTCGAACACCATGTCGACACCGGTCTGGTAGCCCGAGGTGTTGTTGGTATCGACCACGACGAAGGCATGGCTGGTGGTCGTGTCGTTGACGATCACCACCTTGCCGCCGTTCGAGTTGCCCGCAGCGGTGAGGTTGACTGCGGTCGCCAGCGTGGCGTCCGTGGTGATCGCCCCGCTTGCCGTCACCACCGTGTAGACATCGTGCGCCTGTGCACCGACCGTGCCGAGGCCCGCACCGAACCGCACGGTATCGCTGCCGAGCGTGAGGTCGGTGAAGATATCACGCCCCGCGTAGCTCTGCGATTCAGACAGTGCAGTGAACACGAAGACGTCCGAGCCGACCCCGCCGGTCAGCGTGTCGCTGCCCGCACCGCCGGTCATCGTGTCGTTGCCGCCGCCGCCAGTGATGCGGTCGTTGCCCGCGCCGCCAACGATGGTGTTGTTGACCGAGGAACCGGTGATCGTGTCGTTGCCTGCGGTGCCGTTGATGGCCGAGATGCCCGAGAGCGTGGTCGACGAGAAGTCGAGCGTGCTGCCGGAGGTGCCACCGGTGACGGTAACACCGGTGAAGCCGCCGCTCGAGATCGTCTCGATGCTGTTGGCCGAACCGAAGCCCGAAGCGAGCGTGATCACCACGTTGTTCGCCGTCGCCTGGATCGTGTCGCTTTCCGTACCGCCGTTGATGGTGTCGGTCCCCTCACCGGTGCCGATGAGGAACGTGTCCGCGCCGGCGCTGCCGGTTAGCGTGTCGTTGCCCTTGCCGCCGATGATCACGTCATCCCCGGCATTGCCAGTGATCGTGTCGTTGCCGTCAAGGCCATGGATCACGTCTGCACCTGCGGTGCCTGTCAGCGTATTGTTCCCGACGGTGCCAACGATCGCCACCTGTGCCGAGGTCACCGACTTGGTCCCGAATGGATCGGTGTAGCTCACCACGTCACGGATCAGCTTGCCGTTCTGAGAGAGGGACAGCGCCGAGCTCAAGGTTGCGCCGTTTCCGATCAACGGCACGTTTGTCCAAGTCGACCCGTTGTTGGTCGAGGTCTGCCACTGGTGGCTGAGCGTAAGGCCGCCCGGCAAGTCGGGATCGGCCAGAGTGCTCGTGATGCCCACTGTACCGTCCTGAGCGATGATGAGGTTGGCACCCGCCGTGATGGTCAGGTTCACCCCGCCGGTCGCCGCTTCGTCCACGTTGTTGACCGTCACCGCAAGTGACTGCTGGCCCGAGACGAAGCCGTCCGTTGCCTGCACGATCACGTCATAGACGTTGTTCGTGCCGGTGTCGGTCGGTGCTTCGAAGTTCGGCGCGGCGACGAAGGTCAGCGCACCGGTCTGGGCGTTGATCGCGAACTTGGCCGCATCGGCACCACCGGTGATCGAGTAGGTCACCGGACCGCCCACCGCCGCATCGGATGCATGGACCGTGGTCACCGCAGTGGTGTTCTCGTCCACCGTTGCCGTGCCGGTTGCCTTGCCGCCGTTCGAGTCGATGATCGGGACAAGGTTGTTCGCGCTCACCGTCATGTCGGCGAACTGGAACTTCGAGACGTTGACGACGAGGTCGGTGCCATCAAGCTTTGCTGCGTCAGCAAGAGCACTATTGGCGGAACCAGTACCGACGACCTTGAACGCCGCCACACCGTTATACTTCACTCGGGTAATCTGGTAGTCGTCACGGTTGCCCGCATAGACCACCGTATCGGTGCCCGTGTTCGCGACACCTGCGCTGTTGCCCAGTACCAGATCCTTGAACTGGTCCGAGCGCAGCATTTCGGTGAAGTGCTTTTCGAACTGCGCGCCGCCGGTGCTGTTGACCGCGTCGATCAGGCCGCTGTTGTCGATCGTTTCCGACCACAGCACACGGTGCGATGCCCCCTGATAGCGTGCATCCTCAAGCTGATCGGCATCGGTGAGGCCCGCATTGGCGTTGTTGTGGGTATAGCCCGAGTTGTACTTGCCGATCAGTGTATCGAGCCGGATCGAGCCGCCGACGATCACGTCGTTGCCCGCGCCGCCGATCAGGGTGTCCCTGCCCGCACCGCCAATGATCCAGTTGTTGCCATCATCGCCGGTGAGCGCTTCAGCGGACCTTGATCCGATCACGCCTTCGATCTGCGCAGAGCCCACCTGCGCCAGGTTGCCGTTGGGCGCTGCGAGCGGGTTATTCTGATTGGAAAGATCGAACGACACGCCGATCTTGCGCCACGCATTGTCGCTGAAGTCGATAAGATCGAAGCCGGTGGTGCCGGGCTTGTCACCCACGTCGACCGTGCCGTCGCCGCCGAGCACTTCGTCGGTGCCGACACCGGTTGCACCGGTGGCGTCGCCCGGACGCAGGATATCGTCCCCCTTGCCGCCAAACAGCTGGTCGGAGTCCGATCCGCCAACGACAAGGTCGGAACCGTTGTCGCCATAGAGGATATCCTGCCCGCTGCCGCCATCGACATAGTCGTTGCCATCGCCAGCGTGGGTGAAGGGATCGGTATCCTGATCGCCATAGACCTTGTCATCGCCCGAACCAGCCGACAACTTGTCGATGCCGATACCGCCGTGGATCACATCGTTGCCCGAACCGCCGATGATCTGGTCCATGCCGTTGATGTCAGAACCGCTCGATTCGCCGTAGAGCTGGTCATCGCCCGAGCCGCCATCGATCAGGTCGGGGTTGTCGCCGCCGTAGATCTTGTCCGCGCCGGCACCGCCATAGAGACGATCGATGCCGTACCCGCCATAGAGCGTGTCGTTGCCGCCATCGCCATAAAGTGTGTCGTCGCCGCCGAGGCCGTAGATGAGGTCGTTGCCAGCGGTGCCCGCGATGACTTCGTTGGAGTCCGCGCCCGAATTGGGCGTGCCGTCGAGATTGACGCCATCGTTGAGGACCTGGTGGGCCTGCGTGATGGCGACATCGTCGAACAGGTTGTGGCCGCCGTTGATCCCGCCGACGAGTTCAACCACCAGCTTCCAACCGTCGTGCTGCGCGTCGATCACGCCGCTGTTGATGACAACCTTCTGCCAGCTGCCATCGCCGGTGGTATCGATATCCTGCATGCCGAGGCCATGCGTGATGGTGCCGTCCGGGCTGACCAACGAGAGGCTGACATAGGCCTTGCCGGGCGCGTTATCGGTCCGGTCGCCCACGTTGACCGTCAGGGTGTATTCGTCACCCTTGACGGCAAGCGCGGAGAGCTCCTGCGTGAGCGTGCCACCATTGGCGAGATCCGCCACTGCGCCGCCGCCGTGGCCCTTGACCGCCGAGAGCGAGCTGTCGAGCGTCACCACGCTGGCATCGCCATTCTTGGTCCAGCCGGTGAGATCGGTCGTGAACTTGCCCGAAGTGACCGTGGGACGTGCGAAGGTGTTGCCGTCTTCCAGACGAGTATCCTGCAGGTACTGAACGCCCTTGATCGTCACGGTCCGGCCGTCGTTCACGTTGTTGCGACCGCCGTTCGAGTAGATGCCGATCGTGCCGTTCGCGACATTGGCGATGTCGCCGTACTTGTGCTCGTTGCCGGTCGTTTGCGCTTCCTGACCCGCCGCGACGACTTCCTTGGTCGCGCCCAGATCGACGTACTGGTCGGCATAGCCGAACACGTTGCCGTTGAGGTGGGTGAGACCGGTGTTGCGCTCGACGATGTCCTTGAGCTGGCTATTGGCGACTTCTTCGCCAAACTGCTGCCCGGCCAGACGATAGAGGTAGTAGAACCGGTCGCCGTCCATCAGCGATTCGATCTGGTCGACGAAGATCTTGTCGAAGGTCTCGCCGAGCAGACCGCCCGGCTGGTGCACTTCTGCAAGGCCGCCGAGCCATGCGTCGATGTGCTGGTAGCCGCTGTCACCGCCGTTGAGGAAAGTATTGGCCTGATCGACAGTCATGCCGAGCGCCGCGTCGTCCTCTTCGGAGATCGAACCATCGGCAAGGCCGACGATGGCCTGCGCCTTGGCCAGATTGCCATCGAGCGAATAGGCCGCGATGAAGTTCGCCAGCGACGAGGGGTGCTGCATGTTCTGGCCGAAATCGGTCCAGCTGCCATAAGTCTGAAGGCCCATGGTGGTACGCAGCGTGTTGAGATCGGGCAGGCCGATGTCACGACCGCGCGCAATGTTGATTGCGGCGAGATCGAGCGGCTGGCCGAGCAGACCCTGATTGAGCGCCGGAGTGATGAATTCGTCGATCTCGTTCGCCTGCTGGTGCGTCATGCCCAGCAGCACGGACGACGGGCCGATGCCGGCATACTTTTCAGGCGAAAGGAACGCCTGCTCGAGCGCGTAACCCATGATCTTGCCGGTGAGGCCCTTGGTCGGATCGATTGCGTCGATCGTCTCGCGCAGCTGCGAGTGGCCAAAGCGGAACGCGCCCTGGGCGAATTCCAGGGTCACAGCAGCGTTCTTCTCCGCCGAATAGCCGACGAACTCCTGGATGTTCGGCGAAACGTTGCGCGCATACTGGTCGACCGCGGAGTGCTGGTACTCCATTTCCACGATCACCTTGACGCCCGCGAAAACCTTGTCGGTGTTCCACGCGATGTCGCCGTTCTGGGTGATGAAGTCACCCGCAGCGTTCTGATGGCCGGTATCGATCTGGTAGGTGTGAAGGTTGGTGAGATCACCCGAGGTCACCGCATCACGGTGCAGCGCATCGATCAGGTTCTGGACCTGGAAGTTGTGCTCTTCGTGGAAGATGTGGTGGATCGAGGTAAGGCCGAAGTTCTCGTTCACGCGGCCGTCGCCAGCGATGTAGTGGTCACTCACCGAAGCGAGCAGGATCTGTCCCACCGCGTCGTGCACACCAGAGATGTCCTGGTGCGTGATCGTGTCAGTCGTCTTGATGCTGAAGTTCGAGAAATCGACGAAGGGATAGAGCGCGTTGGCACCGGTCAGAACCGGCTGCGGGCCGGGAAGGCCCGAGAGGGTCAACTGGCCGTTCACGATCCCGAACGAGACGCCGGGGCCGTAGAGCACCTTGACCTTGGCATCGAGCGTGGCGATCGCGGCATCGACCTGCGCGGCTTGCGCCGAGGTGGCGTAGCTCGCTTCGCCGGCATCCTGCGTGCCGCTACCGTTCTTGTCGTAGAAGCCGTGCAGGTGGCCGATATCGAAGCGCGGGTTCATGTCGAGCAGCACTGCGCTGCCGCTGGTGCCGGCGATGACATGGCCCTGCGCATCGCGATTGCGCAGGTTCGAGATATCTTCCCAGCTCAGATCGTCGCGGCCAGTTGCGGCCACATGGGCGCGCAGTTCGGCCAGCGTGGGCAGCGTTTCATGCGTGACTGTGCCATCGGCCTTGGTCCACGCGGTCTCGAGCGTGTTGCCGTCGAACAGGGACATGCCTGCATGGAACTGGCCGGTAACCGGATCACGCGTCCATTCGCGCAGAAGGTTGGTCATCGCATCGTGCGAGCCGTAGGTCTGGCTCTGGTCGATGTAGGGCGAGGTGTGGTCGACATACTGTGTGCCGTTCGCGTCGATCGTCTGGACCGTCGCGCGGTTGATCGTGATCTCGTGCACAGGGCGGCCATCCGGACCGGTCATGCCATAGAGCGGATCGTCTGCGGCCAGCGCGATCTTGATGTTGGCGCCCGAGCTCTTGTCGATGAAATCAAGGCCGTGATCGAAGAACTGGCCAAATAGCACGAAGAAGCCGTTCGAAGGCGAGACGCCCGGGTTGAGCGTGCCGATGAAGTGATCGTCCTGCCCAGCCGAAGCATTGAGGTGGGCCTGGGAATCGATCTGGCCTTCGCCGCCGTTGGCAACCGTATCGAGCGCGCCCCAGCTGGTAACCGCTGCAACGCCGTTTGCGTCGTAGTAGATCTCGTTGGCGGTGTGGTGCGCAGCGTTCGGGTCGCTCTGGTGATTGGCCCAGGTATCATAGGTGACGCCGCCGGTCGTGGTCAGCAGGCTGATCATGCGCGGGGTGTAGTCGACGATATTGTTGATCTGGATCTGCGTGCCGTCGGTCGCGACGTGGTTACCCGTAGCACTTGCAGTGACCGAGTAGTCAGTGTTGGCATTGCCGTTCAGGTTGAACCCGCCGGCTGTCACGCCATTGCTGTAGCTCTTCCAGTACGTTTTGGCGGCGGCAAAGGCATTGGTGTCGGTGCTGGTGAGTGCGGGCAGATAATTGCCATAGCTGGCGGCAAACCGCGCGAAGTTCTGATCAACAGAGCCCCAGTTATACTGGTCGCCGACGAGATTGTTGTGCTGGCCGCTGACATAGCGCGTACCTGTGAGATCTACCGCGGTGTCGTAAGAGGTACCGTAAGTTGCCTGAGCCTGGGCGGCCGAAAGGCCGGTGCCATCCCAGACCTGCTTGCCGTATCCATCGTAAATCGCACCAGTACCATCCCACGCGATGATCGCATTTCCATCCACATCAAACAGCGGGCGGAAGTTCACCTGAGTAGTGATGAAATCGATATCCGAACCGTTAATCATAAACGGCTTGAGCGCTGCGTTAAACATAGTTTCTGCCCCGATGTAACGGCCTCTCACGGCCATGTTTTGTAACGATCTGGGTTCTAGGCGCACCGAACAGGGGAAAAATCAGCAATAAATGCTATACAGCAACACAATTTTACAGTCGATCAACCGATCCAAAATGGGACATCTTGCATTTTTTTCTATGCCTGCAATTAAAGTAAGTTAACCATTTCCGTGCACTATAAATTTCGGCCTAGCTTGCGTTAGCCGGCACTGAGCAATGCCAATCTTGCGCCGGAACCGCGCTCTGGAGAGGGGCACACTGTGCAGTCAGGGATTGGACACTGGCCATCGCAGGGCAGACGGGTGAGGCATGAGGGTTCAGCGCATGCTCTCCGATCAGCCGGAAATAAGTAGAGAACGGTAGGTATTATTCCACTTGCGAATCCGGCCCTGCCCTCCCGAGTCCGAGGATGAGCACGGCCTGCTTCGCGCCGGCTCCAGAGCCGACGCCAAGCAGGTTGAACCGGACGCTGGAGGGAAGCGCAGGCGACGGCGGCCCCGGATCGATGGCCTGTCGTTCAACGTTCAGGACGTGGGAGCTAGCGAGCCGGTGCGGGGCGAGCGAAAGAAGTCCGTCGTCGCAACGAGCGTTCGGTGAACGGCTGAAACCCGCGGATGCCGCAACACACGCGGTGCCCACGATAGATAGTAGCTTTGGGTGGGGCGAATGGTGGGGGCGGGGATCTCGACCAGTGACCCCTCCGCCATCTCCTGGGCGCACAAATAGCCCGGAAGCACGGTCCACCCGAACCCCCGCTGCAACATACTGCGCAAGAAGCGCAGGTCCTGTCCGGTCAAGGCGGGCGGCGGCGAACGCAGCGCGATCACATTGGCGGAAAGCCAACTGTCCAGCAAGGGACGCTCAAGGTTGCAAGCAAGGACCGGCTCTGCGGCGAGCCCTTGGAGGAGCCTGTTGGCAGAGGCAATTCGTGCCGCCACGGCAGGCCCTGCAAGAGCGAACAGCGGCTCTTCGTGGATCTTGATCGAACGCAGCCGCCTGTCATGTGGCGGATCCACACCCAGACCGAGGTCGTGCTGGTCCGTGACAAGTGCAGCCTTGACCTCCTCTCGGCCAGCGGCCTCGATATGAATGCGCAGGCCAGACAGCAACAAGGGCAGCAAGCGGCGCGACACGATCGAAGGCAGTGTACCGCGTCGTCGGCACGATTGTGGGCGCAGCCGTCTCGGTGGCGCTCGTCCCAAGGCTGGTCGCATGGCCCGAACTGCTGTGCGCCGAACTGTCGCTCTGGTTGGGTGGATGCCTGGCCATCTCCCTGCTTGATGGCTCCCCGCGATCCTATGTCCTCATGCTGCCTGGCTACACCGCAACGCTGATCGCCTTTCCGGCGGTGGACCGGCCGGAGGCGATCTTCGATATCGCAGCCGCGCGCGTTACCGAAATCGTGCTCGGCATCGCCTGCGGCGCGCTCTTGCACAGCGTCCTGTGGCTTCGTTCGGTGGCAGAGGCCTTGCTGCCGCGCCTTCGCGGCTGGCTCGCCGATGCACGCAAATGGCATGACGACATCATGGCCCAGGAGCAGCCGGGGCTGGTCGAAAGAGACCGCCATCAGCTTGCTGCCGACGCCATCGAGTGCACTCTGCTGGCAACCCACGTGCCGTTCGATACCTCGCATTGGCGCGAGGCAACCGGGACCCTTCAGGCACTTTTGCGCCGGATGCTGCTGGTGCTTCCGGTGCTGTCCGGGCTGGCCGACCGGCGGCAGGCGCTCAGCAGCGCCCATGGCGAATGGCGGGATTTGTTGCACGAAAGCCTCGCGCTGCGCGATGCACAGGCCGAGGCGCTGCTGGCTGAATGTGTGACGGGTTGTTCGCGCACCTTCAGGATCCTCAGGTCCCCAGCCCCGCCCCGCTGCAGGAACGCGCGCGGATCGTTCTTCACGCCGATGCCCGCTTTGCAATCCTTTCCGAGGCCTCTGCAGCGATAGCCACCCTGATCGGTTGTACGCTCTGGATCGCGACAGGCTGGGCTGATGGCGGCATAGCTGTCGCGTTGACCGGCGTGTTCTGCGGCCTGTTCGCGGGGCTGGACAATCCGGTTCCCACGATTGTGCGCTTCGGTATCGCCATCCTTGCCGGGATTCCGCTGGCAGCGTTCTATCTGTTCGCGCTGCTTCCCGGAGTTGACGGATTCCCGGCCCTTGCGGTGCTGCTCGCCATCCCGCTTTTCGCCATCGGCTTGTTCGGCATCAATCCGCGCTGGGGGATCATGGCCCAGGCGTGTTCCATCGGCTTTTGCAGCGCACTGGCACTCCAGGAAAGCTTCTCGCCTGATTTCGCGCGCTTTCTCAACGCCAATCTTGCGCAGGCCGTCGCCGTGTTTCTCGCAGCTGGGGTAACGGCCGGTCTGCGCCGGATCGGTCAGGACGTGGCCATTGCCCGTCTCGTCCGCCACATGCGCCGGGCTTTGCGGGGCGGCCCGCATGAACGCCGAATATGCCATCGGCGGGATGTACATCGCCGCAGCCCCTGTAGGGGCCTGCCTTGCCTTAGTGCTGACCTTCGCGCTGCACCGGCTGCTGGTGCGGGGGCGGCTCTATCGCTGGTTCTGGCATCCGGTCCTCGCCGACACGGCGCTTTTCGTCATCGTCTGGGCCCTGATGGTGCTCTGGCTCCGCCCGTTCCTTGAGGCAACACTCCCATGACTGCCATGCTTTCGCCAACCGCACGATCTGCTCTGCGCGTCGGCCTGACGCTTCTTCTGGTGCTGGCTGCGCTGGTGGGCGCTCGCCTGCTTATCGGGTATTATCAGGCAGCCCCCTGGACCCGCGATGGCCGGGTGCGGGCCGATATCGCGCAGATTGCTCCAGACGGTGCAGGGACCATCACGGCGGTGTTCGTCCGGCACGATCAGCATGTGCGCAAGGGTGATCCCCTCTTTCAGATCGATGCCGCGCGCTACGATCTCGCGATCGGGCAGGCGCGGAGCCAGATGCTTCAGGCCGAAGCAGACGTGGCGCGGGCGCACTCGACGATCATGCTGGCCGAGGTCGGTCAGGGAGAGGCTTCAATGGCCGATGCCCGCGCCGCGCTCGCCGCAGCGCAGGCCAAGGTTGCCATGGCGCACGAAGCGCTAGCGCTTGCCCAGCTAAACCGCGCCCGCACGCAGGTCGTCGCACCGATGGACGGCGAACTGTCCGACGTGGGATTGCGCGTGGGTGATTATGTCAGCGCCGGAACGCCGGTCCTGGCGCTGGTCGACAGTTCCAGTCTGCGGGTGGAAGGCTATTTCGAGGAAGCCAAGCTGAACCGCATCAGCATCGGCCAGGCGGCCCAGATACGCCTGATGGGTGAAGACTCCGTGTTGACGGGACATGTCGTTTCGGTGGCCGGTGCGATCGAGGACCATGACCGCGTGGGAACCTCCCGCCTCGTGCCCGCGATCAATCCAACCTTCAGTTGGGTCCGCCTCCCCCAAACGCGTGCCGGTCCGCATCCAGCTTGACCACGGACCCGCCAACGTCGCCCTGATCGCGGGACGAACGGCGTCCATCACGCTGGCGCAAGGAGCCCCTCGGTGAAGATCGCTGCGCATAGCCCACTGTTTGCCGGGATGCTGGTGCTGGTCGGCTGCAAAGTGGGGCGCGACTATCATCTTCCCGCCTCTGCGGCGATAAACCGCCCCTCAGCGCGTGCCCCGCTGGAGATACCGGCGACACTTGCCGTGGCCGACGATCTTCCTCCACGCTGGTGGCATCTCTACGACGATCCCGTGCTCGACGGGCTCGAAGAGCAGGCCCTTGCGGGACGCTCCGACTTGCGGGTCGCGGCGGCAAACCTTGCCCGCGCGCATGCGATGACCGAAGTTGCCAAGGGCGCCGCGGAGCCGGAGTTCGCAATCGATGCCGCGGCAGAACGCGCCCGGCTTTCAGGCGAATCCTTCCTTCTGCCTGAGGCGCTGCCAGTTGCCAGCCTTGGCTCGGCGGATCTGCGGTTGAGCTATCAGTCCGACCTGTTCGGCCGGGTCCGTCGCTCCATCGAGGCCGCCCGGGCCGACGAGGAAACGCGCCGCGAACTGGTTGGCGCGGGCAAGGTGACGCTCGCTGGCGAAGTCGCAAGAGCCTACGTCGGCATTTGCAGCGCGCAGGAGGAAGCCGACACGCTCGCGGCGGCGGTGGCTGGTAGCGGGACTGGCAGACGCTGCAACGGCGGAAAATGTCTGCGAGACGCGGGGCGATTTGGCCCCACGACTGGTGCCGGATGGCCGCAAACCACCTCCCATCGCACTTGCATAACAGGAATGAATATTCCAATTACGCAAGGGCACCGAGAGCGACGAGGAAGCAGCCATGAAGAAGCATCTGACCCGCATGATGGCGGTGGCGGCGATCATCGGCGCTGCTGTTTCGACGGCAAGCGCAGAGCCGCTCCCCGTCATCAGCAACCGCCAACTTCTGGTGGATGGCAAGCCTTACCTCGCGCTGGGCGGCGAGTTGCACAATTCTAGCGCGTCCAGCCCGGAGTACATGAAGCCGATCTGGGACAAGCTGGAAGCCATGCATGTCCGCACGGTTGTCGGGACGGCCTCCTGGGAGGATTCGGAGCCGGAGCAGGGCAAGTTCGATTTCAGGCTTGTCGATGCGCAGATGGCTGAGGCCCGCAAACGCAACATGCGGCTCGTGCTGATCTGGTTCGGCGCCTTCAAGAACGCCGCATCCACGTATGCGCCAGGCTGGGTGCGGAATGATCCGCGCCACTATCCGCGCGCCATCGCCAGCGCGGCGCTGAAAGAGGCCTTCACCTACAAAGGCACGATGCCCAAGCCCGTGCTGTCGGTGTTCTCGCCGGAATTGCTGGATGCCGATCGCACGGCCTTTGCCGCGTTGATGAAGCATCTGGCTGCCGTCGATACCGATCACCGCGTGATCATGGTGCAGGTCAACAACGAAACCGGCATGTTGCGTGACAGCCGCGATCGATCCGCATTGGCGGAAGCTGCGTGGAAACAGCCGGTGCCGACAGCCCTGCTCAAGTTCCTCGCCGAAAACCGCGCCACACTGAAACCCGAACTTGAGGCACTTTGGACCCGCCAGGGCCGGAAGACTGCGGGCACCTGGGCGCAGGTGTTCGGTACGGACTGGCAGGCGGACGAAGTGTTCATGGCCTGGCACTTCGCCCGGTACATGAACGCGCTCGCCGTGGCGGGCAAACGGGAACTCGCGCTGCCGATGTATGCCAATGGCTGGCTGGGTCCGCAGGAGGGGCAGCCGGAAGCGGGGCAATATCCCAGTGGTGGGCCTGCACGGCGCGTGCTCGATGTGTGGCGGGCCGCCGCGCCCGCGCTCGATATGCTATCCCCGGATATCTACGCGCCCAACGTGAAGGACGTGCTGGCGGACTACGATCACGCCGGAAACCCGCTGTTCGTGCCCGAAGCGCAGTTCCGCACCGGGGACATCTTCTGGGCGCTCGGTCAGCACCGCGCGATCGGCTACTCCGTGTTCGGGATCGAGGATGGGCGGCCAGACAGCCAACTGGCGCAGGCTTACGCCGAACTTTCAGGCATGGACGAAGTCATCACGCGGGCGCAGGCGGAAGGGCGCATCGCGGGCGTGCTGCTCGATGATGGCCAGTCATCTGTCATCAGGCCAGCCGTGATCAAGCTGGGCGGCTATACGATCACGGTGCAGGAGACGATGGGCCTGCTCCGGCAGATGCTGCTGGATGTGGGCCTGCAGGCCCCGCCGCCGCCGCAGCCGCTACCGAGCGAGACCGAGGGACCGCTCGCCAGGCCTGCCCCCGGCGATGGCCGCGCCTTCGGCCTCATCATCGCGGAGGGTAACGATACGTTCCTGATCGTGGGCAAGGGCTTCACAGCCGATTTTGCCAAAGGGCAGGCGCTGGCCGAAATCGACCGGGTCGAGGAGGGGCATTTCACGGCGCAAGGCTGGAAGGCGGGCCGGGCAATCAACGGCGACGAGCGGCTGAACGTCATTCCGACGGATCGCATCGGCACTGTGCGGATCAGGCTCCTTGCGCCGAAGTAGCGCCTTTTACGCTGCATGCGGCGCACCGCGCTTCATGGGCGTGCTATGCCCAGATAGCCTGTGAAAAGCCGCAGCAGCTGCTGTTCCAGTACATCCCCGGCAAGGAATTCGGCCCGGTCGATCCCGGCCTTGTGGACCAGTCCTTCCAGCGTGATTTCAATCACCACCGAGGCCGCGGCAAGATCGTGATCCTGCATGATCCCCCCGCATGTTCGCGCAGCAGGGCCTCAATGTCGTGCGCGGCCTGCCGATGCACTTCCAGCGCGAAACCATGCTTGCCGACGACCGGTTCGGTGATTGCGGACCGGAACACAGGTGCCTTGGCCGACCAAGCATTTCGACAGGTGGCGCGGGAACTCAGGGAGGGAAAAATACCCCTACAGACTGCTGGGTTCGGGCGAAAACTTCTGGCTCGCCTTGAATAGAAAAAGACCACCGTTCCCGCTGGCTCCCGGGCAAACTAGCCCACCAACCGGACATACCTTGCGGCAAGTGGAACGATACGGACGTTGGTGGATGGTAGCGGAGGAGGGATCCACCAAAAGCCACAACAAACTGACTTTAATAGACTTTTGCGGGCCGATACCCCCAACTACCCCCAATCATACCCCCAATCCGGGACATTTTCGACGGACTGATTTCTACGTCCGACGAGTCGATGTGGGACTCGAATTCTGCAGCTATCAAAGGGCGCACGTCGGGTCCGGCTGCGAAATTCAGCGTCCGAATTTGGGTGGCAAGAGAAGCTGAATCGCAGCCAAAACGCGTCGACATCCTTCAGCAGTGGCGCTTCGCCTTTCCCGCCTCCGCCAGCGCTCGCAGCGTCGAACCAGCATAAGGCGCTCCGTACACTTCGATCGTGTTGGCTTCTACGGCTACCCGAACATCCAAACCGTAACTGGAAGGAACGGGTACTGTCTGATCTCACAACCAAAGTCCCCGAGTTCGCGCCGCGCTTTTTGCGCGCACCCGACGCGGCAATTTATGTTGGCCTTTCGCCCCGGACGCTGGAGAAGCATCGGACTTATGGGACTGGACCTTCTTTCCATAGGCTCGGTGGCCGCGTGGCATATGCTTTGGAAGATCTGGATCGCTGGGCCGAGCAGGGCATGCACCGTTCTACGTGCGATCCGGGTACTGACACTGGGCATCCCGCCAAGAGGATAACGCCGGGCAGAGAGGCTCGGTGATCAGCAAAGTAGGCTTGGTGTTGCTGGCGTCCGAAAAATGTCGCTATTTCTCGGACGCCGCATCTTTTGCCCGTATAGCCGCAACTCGAATGATGTGACATATCATTCTCAATTGACAATTTTAGCATGATATGGCATGTATTGAGTATGTCACGCGCTTCTAGAGCTGCCAGCGGCCTACCGCCCCAGAGCCAGCGCGCCATCGCGCAGCTGGGCAAGGATATCTCTATTGCGCGCCGCCGTCGCAAGCTGCCGCAACGGCTGATGGCTGAACGAATGCTTGTATCGGTACAGACGCTCCAGCGTCTCGAGGCTGGCGATGCAACAGTGGGACTGGCCGTGCTCGCCAGCGCGCTTCATGTGTTCGGAATGACCCAGCGCCTGGCGGAACTTGTTGCCCCCGATACGGACCGCACAGGCATTAGCGAAGACCTCGCCCGGCTGCCGAAGACCACGCATGCCGTGAGCAGCGACGAGCTGGACTTCTAAGGGCCATGGCAACCGTCCGCACCTATGTCTTCGTTCATCTCGGCGGCAGCCCTGTTCCGGCTGGACTGCTGACTATGACCGACGAGCCGCGCAACCAGTTCGCGACCTTTGCTTATGGTCGCCGTTACCTCGCCCGCCCCAATCGCATTGCAGTCGACCCGATAGCGCTGCCCCTTCACGATCCCGCGACCGAGCGGAGTTTCCAGACCGAAGAGGGCTTCGCCGTCTTCGGCGGAATCCGCGATGCGGCTCCCGATGGCTGGGGCCAGTACCTGATGTACAAGGCTATGGGCGACCGACTGCCCAGCGACATCGATCTGATCCTCGCTTCGGGTGACTACCGGGTTGGCGCCCTCGCATTCGGCCCAACGCCCGAGCGCCCGGAGCGAATAACACCTTGGGGCGAAGGCGATGCGCCCGGCGAGCATTTCACCCTTGAAGAGCTGGCAGAGGCTGCAGAGCGAGCGCAGCATGTCGATCAGCTCGACGAGAACCTGCGCCGGTTGCTGACTGCCGGTTCGTCGCTAGGCGGCGCACGCCCTAAAGCGGCGACCGAGATCGATGGCCAGCCATGGATCGCCAAGTTTCAAGCGCGCAATGACAGTTTTCCCGAATGCCGGGTCGAGTTGGCAACGATGCGAATGGCCGAAGCATGCGGTCTGGATGTTCCCGCCCTCGACTTCCGGCGCGTACTGGAGCGCGACATCTACCTGATCGAGCGGTTTGATCGCGTGTCACATAGTAATTGGGTTGAGCGGCGCCCCTTCGCCTCTGGGCTGACTATGCTGGGAGCGCACGAAAGCGAAGTGAGCCGCTACAGCTATGCCGATCTTGCAGCTGTGCTTCGCCAACATGGCACCGAGGTCCGTCGTGACCTGCATGAGCTATTCCGGCGCATGGTGTTCAACATCCTGGTCACCAACGATGACGATCACCTGCGCAACCACGGCTTCCTGTTCGACGGCAAAGGCTGGCGGCTGTCACCGCTCTATGATGTCGTGCCCAAGCCGCAGGTTGGTCTCGAGCGCCGACTGGTGCTCGGCGTCGGCCCCCAAGGCAGAGATGCGACGATTGCCAATGCTCTGGCTGGCGCTGCTGGTTTCGACCTAGCGCCTGATCAGGCAGCGGCCATGATCGCGGGCATGCGTGTACGCGTAGCCACCATGTGGGAAGAGTATTTCACGCAATCGGGCGTAAGCGCTGCTGACCGCGGTCGCTTTGCGACCTGTTTTCGATTGGCGAGCACAATCAGCTGACATTGGGCGCGATGCCCGATGTGATATCTCTCCTGTTGGAACGCTCGCCTGCGCTCAGAGGTCAGCTCGCCAGAAACGCGGTGAGTAGCCCCTAATTTTCTGAACGCCTTCGCTCCTCCCAGCCAGGGAGATTACGACGAAAAACTCTAACTCAAAGCGATCCAGTTTTCAGGTGGCAGAGCAGGCCTACGCGCATTCCCAATTCAAGGGCAGCGTTGATTGGCACAGCCACGGGTCTGGTTGTTGACAAGTGGCACTGCGCAGGCCGACTTCTAGCCCTGGCCGGACTGTTCGAGACGCCAACCCTCGATCATCGCGTCCAGGCTTTCGAAGGCCAAGCGCTCGACATCAAGAATGCGGCTGAGTTGCCCCGCGTAGCGGGCGTGAGCGAATGTCGACCAACCCGTCATCAGAGCTTGCACCGCTGATTGCAGCTCCAAAAGCGCCCTAACCGGAGGTCCAAACCCGGTAAGCGTAGTCACTAGGCGCGCCATGGTGCGCTTAAAGAAATCCTCGTCGAGCATGCTTGCGGTGATCAGTTCGCCGCTGAAGGGATAGGTTTCCTGAACCTCCCAGATAGCCCGGCCAAATTCGCGCATCCAATCCCGCCAGTCGGTCGTCGGCGGAATCAGGTCGATGCAGCGCATGAACAACCGCTCCATCATCGCTGCCATCAGCGCCGACTTGTCCGGAAGGTAGTAGTACAAGGTTGGCGCGCGAACCCCCACACGAGCGGCCAATCGGCGCATGCTCAGTTTGTCCATGCCCTCCTCACGGAGGAGTTCAAGCGCCTGATCGACGATCTGCTCGACGGTCAGTTTGAGATCGGTTGTGGCTTCCATTCCAGCACTATTGACCCACTTTTCCCGATTGTCTAACAGTGTTCGTCTAACGGTGTTCGACAAGAGGCGCCGCAACGGGAGAATGTGGATGAAAAGGCCTTCTTCATGGCTGGTGAATGGCTCGCTGCTGGCGCTCATGGCATTTGTACCTGCCGCTGCGCAGGCAGCGGATGAGCAGGCCAATACCGAGTCGTCAGCCCCGACAACCGAAGAGATCATTGTCACGGCGCAGTTCCGCGAACAGCGGCTGCAGGACACGCCTTTGGCTATCACCGCGATGCCGGCAAAGCTCCTCGAAGCACGCAGTCAGACCAGCATCATCGATCTGGGCGCATTCGCACCGAACGTGAACCTGTCGCAGTCCACCGCGCTCAACAGCAATTCGATCACGGCCTACATCCGCGGGATCGGGCAGGATGATGCCAGCTTCGCGCTTGAACCGGGCGTCGGCATTTACCTCGATGATGTGTATTACGGCACAACCTTCGGTGCTGTGCTCGACCTTGTCGATCTCGACCGTGTTGAAGTGCTGCGCGGTCCGCAGGGAACGCTGGCAGGCAAGAACTCGCTAGGCGGCGCAGTCAAGCTCTTTGCCGCCAAGCCCAACGCCGATTTCGGTGGATCGCTGGAGGCAGGCACTGGCCGGTATGACCGGATCAATTTGCGCGGCAGCGTGAATGTCCCCCTTTCTGATGGTCTCTATGCGCGCTTTTCAGGAACCTATGACAAGCGCGACGGCTACTTCCGCCTGCTTGACTATGGCTGCGCCAACCCCGGCAGCGGCATTGCCTCGCAAACAAGCGCTAAGGACTGTGTCACGGGCACGCAGGGCGGTGTCGATGTACTCTCGCTTCGCGGCGCGCTGCGCTATGCGCCCAGCGGTTCGAAGCTCGATGTGACCATCTCGGGAGATTACGCCCGCAACAACAGCGAACCGCCGGCAACCAAGCTGACTTTCGCAAATCGTGCCGCCATCGCGCCGGCATTGGCGCTGCAGGACTTCCGCACCTATGCTGCCGGAAATCCCTTCGGCGGCGTGCCGTTCGACAGCCGCTTCCTCACTGGGCCCAAGAGCTATTCCAGTTATGAGAACTACGGCGGCAGCGGCAATTACACCACGATCTTCGGCTTCCCCGCGCAAGTGGCCCCGGGTACGTTTGCCGATAAGCCCGAGAACTCGACCGAGACCTGGGGCGTCACCGGCACGGCCGATCTGACCCTTACCGATGATCTCGCGCTCAAGTCGATCACGGCCTACCGCAAGGCGACCGGCAATTCTGTGCTCGAAGTCGATGGATCACCGATCTCGGTCCTGAAAGAGGGCCTGCGCAACAGCCACCGCCAGTTCACGCAGGAACTGCGCCTGACCGGGAAGCTGGGTACGCTGGTCGATTTCACTATCGGTGGCTTCTACTACAAGGCCGAAGACCGGGCCTTCCAGCGCATCATGATCCCCACGTTCCAGTATGATTTTCTGGCGGATGACCGTTCGGACAATCGCAGCGTGGCGGGCTTTGCCAATGTCGAGTTGCACCCTGCCCCGAACCTCAATCTGATCGGCGGCATCCGCTACACCGATGACCGCAAGGTCTATGCTTTCGGGCGCACCAATGCCGATGGGTCAGCCATTCCCGGCATTCCCTTCACGCCCAACTGGCTGGTGTTCGGACTAAGCGGTCTCAGCGGAACTTTCGCCGATCAGCGCTGGGATTTCCGCATCGGCGCAAACTACCGTCTGTCCGATGCGCTGATGGTCTATGCGCAAGTTTCGACCGGCTACAAGGGTGGCGGCGTAAACCCGCGGCCGTTCGTGGCCGACCAGGTCCTGCCCTTCGGCCCGGAAAAAGTCACAACCTACGAAGCCGGTTTCAAGGTCGGAGACGGGCGCGCACTGTCCGTCAACGGCACCTATTTCTACAATGACTACAAGGATATCCAGCGCACCTTGTTCGTCTGCCCGACCAGCGCGAGCGTCACCTGCAGCCAGCCTACCAACGCCGGCAACGGACACTCGCAAGGTGTGGAGCTTGAAGCAAGCTGGCGGCCCATTGCCGGGCTCACGCTCAATAGTTCGGCTGGCTACCTCGATTTCAAGTACGACACGATCAATCCGCTGAGCCTGATCACGCTGGATATGACCGCGCCGTTCAATTCCAAGTGGACCGCGTCTGCCGGTGCGCAATACGAAGCCGGGATCGGCAAGGCGGGAACGCTGACGCCCCGCATCGACTGGTCCTATCAGTCCGGCTTCTTCTACCAGGCGGTCAACAACCCGTTCAATCAGGTGCCCGGGCGCAGCTTGTTCAACGCCCGGCTCACATGGGCCTCCTCAGACTCCTTGTGGCAGGTCGCTGCAGCGGTCACCAACCTCACGAACAAGTTCTATACGGTCGGCACTAGCGAGAACGTGGCCAACTTCGGCCTCGCCACTGCAATTGTGGGCCGCCCCCGCGAATGGTCGCTCAGCATCAAGCGCCGCTTCTAATAACCTGCTCGGGCCGGACACCGTCCGGCCTGCGCCCAATGTGAGCATACCCCATGTATCCCTTCACCGAAGGTAGCTATGCCCCGCGCAACGGCTGGTACGTTGCCGCTTTCACACACGAGATCGGCGAAGAACTGCTCTCGCGCTGGATCCTCAACCAACCGGTCGTGCTTTATCGCAAGGCTGACGGAACTGCCGTAGCAGTCGAAGGACGCTGCCCGCACCGGCACTATCCGCTCGGCGCCAGCAAGCGCGTCGGCGATGCCATCCAGTGCGGCTACCATGGCATTACCTTCAATTCGGGCGGTAAATGCACCTTCGTGCCTAGCCAGCAGTCGGTTCCGGGGGTCTATTCGATCCGCAGCTATCCGCTAATCGAACGCGGTCTATGGGCGTGGATCTGGCCGGGTGATCCCGAAAAGGCCGATCCCGCGCTCATCCCGGATATGGACGAGATCGGCTTCGGCATCGAAGGCTATCTCAGCAAGCCCTTCTACTTTCACGAGGTCGATGGCCGCTATCAATTGCTCAACGACAACCTGCTCGATCTAACCCATCTCGGCTATCTTCATGCCTCGTCGATCGGCACGCCGGATGACGCTGCCACACCGGAAGAGCGCGACGCCAACGAGCGCCGGATCCGCAGCCGCCGCACCATGCGCAACACCCAGCGCCAGGCGATTGCCGAAGGGCGGATCGATTTCGACGGGCCGATCGACCGCATATCGGGCATGGACTTCCACTTTCCCGGCTTCCACGCTGGCATTGGCGAAATGCTCGTTTCCGAAGGCCATCCCCGCGCGGGCGAAGTGCTCAATTCCTCGCGCGTGTGGCACGCGGTGACGCCCGCCAAGCGGTTCACAACAAACTATTTTTTCGCAATGGGCTCGAGCGACCACAAGGGGGTCGATGAAATGATCGAGTATCTTAAACCGGTGCTGGCCGAAGACATGTTCGCCACAGTCGAGATTGAGAAGATCATCCGCACGGTGGACGAGCTGCCGCCAGAACTGATGCTGAAAAGCGACGGCACTGCAGTGCTAGGCCGCCGCGCCTTGCAGAAGATGATGGATGCCGAGCGCGCCAACGGGTGAAGGTCATCCCGGGACGTGAGGCCAGCGAAGCTGAGGCGGTTATTGCATTGATTTTACTGCAATAAACAAGATCGATACCCCCAATGCTTCCCCCGAAAGGAGACCTTTTCGATGGTCAGTTTTCGACTTGCGGTGAGGTAATTCCGACAATACGACCCTGTCAAACTAGTACTACATCCTAGCTGCCCAGATCGGCCGCCGCAGGCCAGACCCGGCCCAGTTGCTCGAAATGGTAAGCAACGATCTCGCGCACGTGGGTGGGAGGAAAACGATCAGGTTCGCCCACGACGGCCATCATCAGTCCATCAACCAATGCACAAAGGCGATCCGCCTCGACCTTACAATTGCGCCGCGGATCGATGAAACCCCGCCCCTGACACCGGGCAATCAAGTTGGCGATATCGTCCCGAATGGCACCATATTCCTGACGATATAAAGCCCAGAGCTCAGGTTCCTGCCGGATTTCACTCACCACATTGGGCCAGATGTGACTGAACTGCGATTGCATGATCCCGTCTTCGGGCAGGAACATGATCTCCAAGGCCTGCCACGGATCAGGATCAGCCAACGCTTGCTTGAGCGACAGACGCCAGGGCTCAAGCGCCTTGCGCAGTGCCGCCTTCAGGATATCGCCTTTGTCCGCGAAGTAGTGCCAAAGCACGCCAGTGGTCAGGCCCATCTCGCCGGCAATCGCGCGAATGGTTGCCCGCCCCCAGCCGTCGCGCCGGATGACTCGGATCGTGGCGTCAATGATCTCCGCCTTGCGATCGGGCAGATTAGGGGTTGGCTCAATTGCCTGTGGGTTTGGACGCACGGATTGTCTCCAAGGTATAGAACCCATAAGCCCAGTTTTTCGCGCACATCAACCTCATAAGGAGGCCATTGACAGCTCCATATCAATTGGTATGTAACGGCTGTTACGCACTGGAGTGCATCAGGGAGAACGCGTGTGACCATCGCACTGAAGCAAGATGAGTTTCGCCCCGCTGCCGACGTGATCGCCGGCCGTTTTCCTGCCGATGTGCGTCCTTCGGTCAATCAACCGACGCTCGATTGCTATCTGGCTGCAGCGCGCGGGATTGTTCCCACTCTAGCCGAGCATGCGGCCCAGACCCGCGCACAGCGCCGCCCGGCCGATGAAAGTGTGGCAGCGATCGTGGGGGCCGGCCTGTCTGGCATCATGCGCCCGAAAATGTTCGGAGGCCCCGGCCTCGAACTATCCGACATGGTCGCGGTCGGCTCCGTGCTGGCCGAGGGCTGCGCTTCGACCGCATGGGTCTATGTAGTGTGGGAAGTCCACTGCTGGCTGGTCGGGATGCTGCCCGAACAAGGCCAGCGCGAATTCTATGCTGACGACGTCAACTTGTGCTGCGGTGCTGCCAACACCGCCAAGGCGCACGCACGCGCCGTTGATGGCGGATATATGGTTTCAGGCCGCTGGGGTTTCGGCAGCGGATCGACCCACGCCAACTGGACCTGCGTCTTTGCGGCGATCGAGGGCCAAGAGGCTAACGGTCGACCGCTGGTGCGGATGATGATCGTGCCGCGTCCGCAGTTTCACGTCGAAGATACGTGGCGGGTCGAGGGCCTGTCCGGCACTGGCAGTCACGACATTGTGATCGCCGAAGAAGTGTTCGTGCCCGAGCATCGCACAGTCACCCGTGCCGATGTCGCTGGCGGCACGGCCCCGGGCGGACGGCTGCACGGCACCGCCGCCTATCGCATGCCCCTGCCCCCCGGCGCGCACCTTGCCACGGACTCTTCGTCGATCGGCCTTGCTCGCGCGGTGATCGCGCTGTTCCGCGATGTGATCATGAAACGCACCTATGTGACCGGCAAGGCGCAGGTCGACATGCCCGCTTCGCTGATCCGCCTCGCAACCGCCGAGATCGAAGTGCGCGCCGCCGAACTTCTGCTGCAGGACACCATGCGCGAACTCGAAGCCCACTTGCGCACTGGTGCAGAACTGACGCTCGAGCAGCGCGCAAAGGCGCGCATGGTTGCCGGTTATGTGCCCGACATGTGCAAGCAAGTGATCACGTCCTTGGTCGCCGCCTGCGGCGCATCGGCGATGCTCGAAGGCTCGAAGCTGGCCTCGGCGCTGCTCGATGTGACGATGATGAGCCTGCACCAGTCGACCGAGTATGACCGGGGCCCGGAAAACTATGGCCGTGTTCTGGTTGGGCTGGAGCCGTCGAACATCGCGATCTGAACGCCCCGCGTGGAAGGTTCATCATGATGGCCGTTTCCAAGGGTGAAGCAGCTTCGGTAGCGCTCGCGAGAGCGGCCGATCCGCGTTTCCGCCTTACAGGACGTCCGCGGCGGTGAGGCCGACGGTGGCCGTAGTCTGCCCTGCCGGCACCGGCCTTTTTGAACGTCCGGGTCTGTCGTACACCCCTACTACCGCTTTGTGAGCATTGCTCCCTTGCGGGTAGCCCGAGTGCGGGGAAATGACTTCAAGATATTGAAATAATGACATATTGAGAAGGCTCCAACCATGTCCAATCCTGCCACGCCCTTGGTGAACCGCTTCGGACTGCATCCCGGAGTGCTGCCCTCGGTGCTGATCGGTTCGGTGGGCATGGCTCTGCCCAATGCCATTCCGGCCTATCTGGCGGCTCTGGGCCTGGTGCGGCATTTGAGCGAAGCCCAGACCGGCCTTGTAGCGATGGCCGATGTCGCCGGGATCACCTTAGGATCGCTCGGCTGCGCGGTGCTGCCGGACCTCGTCAAGCGGCTAAACTGGCGGCGCACAGTCATGGTGGGCATGGCGCTGGCGCTTTTCGCCAATATTCTGTCGATCGTCACCCCTTCGCTGGGCGCTCTGCTGGTGCTGCGCGCGGTGGCGGGGCTTGGCAGCGGCATGGCGCTGGCAGTGGTCTATGCAGTCATGGCTGAAGGCGATGCGGCGCGGAACCTTGGCGTGTTCACAGTGACCCAATTGGGGGTTGGCTGGCTGGCGGTGCTGGCGATGGGGGCGGTTTCAAGCCAGTTTGGATCGCTTGGCCTGTTCGGACTGGTCAGCGCAGCTGTGCTGGTTGCGCTCCTTTGTTCCACTCAGGTGCCGACCGCCTCAGTACGCCGCACTCTGGCGCAAACCTCGGGCAAGCCAGCACTAGGCCGCGTTTCCACGCTGGGCTGGGTCGGGATCGGCTCTGTCGTTCTGTTCTACGCCGGCGTCATCGCGGTCTATTCCTATCTGGTTTATATGGGCGCCGCATGGGGCGTTGAGCAGCAAACCGCCGATGCATCGGCGGCCTATGTGCTGTTTGCTGGGATGTTTGGCGGCGCGGCGGCCGCGCTGATCGGTTCGCGGTTCGGCTTCGTGAAGCCCATGGTGATCGGTTTTGCGGGGCTCCTCGCCACCACCGCGCTGTTCCTTGTGGTTACGCCTGTTCAGGCCTTCATCCCGCTGGCGATGCTGTTCGGGTTCTCCTTCAGCTATGTTCTGAACTATCAGTTCGAAGCGGTGGTAACGGTCGATCCGACCAGCAGCACGGCGATGTTCGTGAATGTGGCTGCGCTGATCGGCTTTTCAGCCGGCCCGGTGCTCGGCGGTGCGCTGGCGACAGGCGATTACCGGGTGGTCAACGGCACAGCTCTGGCGCTGATGGGGCTGGCCATGGCGGTCGTCTTGTGGGCTGTTGCGCGCAGCCGCGCCAAGGACAAGCGGGCAACCGTGCCCGTTGCTATCGCCAATACGCTGGTCGATCCGCGCGCTTATGCCGAGCTGGACGGGATTGAGGCTATCCTGAAGAATCTGCGCGCCAACGATCCCTTCCCCATGGCCCATCCCGACAAGTACGATCCGTTCTGGATCGCCACGCGCTATGAGGACATTCAGGAGATCGAGCGCAGGGCCGATGTCTTTTCCAACGCGGCCGGCTCGGTCATGCTGTTTGACCGCGCCTCGGTAGCCTATAGCATCGACACGTTCGGCGAACCCAATGTCACGCGTTCGGCCGTCGAAGTCGATGGGCGCGAGCACAAGGACTTGCGGATGATCGCCTTTCCCCGGTTCACGCCGAAAGCGATCAAGGATCTGGAAGACAGTATCCGGGTTCTGGCCCGCCGGTCGGTCGAGGAAATGCGCGCCATGGGGACCAGCTGCAATTTCGCGCAGGATGTGGGCTGGGTCTATCCGCTGCGCGTGGTCATGGCGGCGCTTGGCCTGCCCGCGGAGGACGAAGGCTTTTTCCTGCACAACGCGCATATGCTGCACGCCGCCAATGACCCCGATATCAACACCAGCGGCAAGGACGCGACCAGCAACGAGGCCATGCGCATGATCGATGAAGGCCTGAAAGACCTGCACGATTATTTTGAAGGTCGCACCGCGCAATTGCGCAAGGAACCCGACGATACGCTCACCAGCCTGATCGCCAATGCGCGCATCGATGGCGAATACCTCACCCCGCGCCAGCTCCACGGCTATTACCTGATCGCAACGACTGCAGGCCACGACACCACGGCCTTTACCACGAGCATGTCGATGTGGGTGCTGGCGCAACGGCCGGATCTGGTCGCGCGGTTGAAGGCCAATCCGGCGGATATCCCGTTGTTCGTGGAGGAAGCGATCCGCTGGGCAACGCCGGTCAAGAGCTTCATGCGCACTGCGCTGGAGGATACCGAAGTGGCCGGCAAAGCGATCCGCAAAGGCGATTGGATCATGCTCGCCTATCAGAGCGCCAACCGCGACGAAGCCGTGTTTGAAGACCCGTTCATCTTCAACATTGACCGCAAGCGCATTCCCAGCCTGACCTTCGGAACGGGTCCGCACATCTGCCTCGGCCAGCACCTGGCCCGGATGGAAATGCGTGTTCTGTGGGAAGAACTCCTGCCGCAGATCACCGACATCCGCATGAACGGCACGCCGCGCCGCACGATCTCCAACTTTGTTTGCGGCCCCAAGGACGTGCCGATTGCCTATCGCTGGGAAGAGAGCGCAACCACGGCGACGCGCGAGGAAGAACTCGCCTGAACCGGGTGTGGTGATGCGCTACATCTTCCCGCGTTTGTCCTCGCTCCCTTTGGCACCGATGTCATGCGCGTCCCATGCCTTGTTGATGATATGAGCATAGATCGCGCGAGCATCAGCGTCTGTCATGTCGCGGAACCGCGGCATCCCGGCGCTTGAGAGCAGACCCTGCTGCACAACCTTGCTGAAGGTCACAAAGTCTGGCGGTGGCATGCGGTTGAGATTGGGCACCCCGCCCCCAACCGAGGCACCGCCATCAGAGCCATGGCACAGCGAACAGCCATAGCCTTCGAACAAGTCCGCACCATGCTTTGCCATTGCGACATCCTGGCGGGGCTGCGCCGGCGCGGGCACGGGTTCAACATGCGCCAGCGCGGGGTATGGCGCCTTTCCGCCCAACCGGAACGCCAGCAACCGGGGCGGCGTGCGGGCTTCGGGCGTTGACGTGTACCGCGCGACAAGCGCCGCGGTGGATGAGGAAGCTCCGTTGCCGGTGGAAACAATCACATATTCCTCGCCATCGACCATGACCACCGAAGGGGCCGCTCGAATGGCGCCGCCGGTCTGATGGCTCCACAGCACTTTGCCGGTGCGATCATCGCGTGCGACAAGGCGCCCGTCAGCCATGCCCTGAAACACCAAACCGCCCGAGGTATGCAGCAGCCCGCCGTTGACCGGCATTCGATCGCGGGCGCGCCACAGCACTTTATTGGCGACAAGGTCGAACGCCACAACCTCACCGTGCGATTTGATCGGCGCATCGGCGCGTTCGCCCGCAAACAGGTCAAACGACACTCCCCCAATCTTGGCATCGGGCATCTTCGTGGTGAGGAAAGGGATGATCATGGCGGGAATATAGAGGACGTTGCGCGCCGGATCGAAAGCCAGCGCTTCCCAACCATGCGCGCCCATGCCGCCGGGATAGACCAGCATCTTCTTGCCGGGAAATTTCCAGAATGCCCCTGCATCTGCCATGATCGGCTGGCCATCAGGCTTCAGCCCGCTTGCCCAGTTTACAAAGACATAGTTGTTGCCCGAAAGAAACTTGCCGGTCTGCGCATCCAGCACATAGGCAAAGCCGTTCTTGGGCACGGAAACCACCGTGCGGCGCGGGCTGCCGGCAACTGGCAGATCGGCGATCATGATGCCGACGCTGGGTTCAAAGTTCCAGCCATCGTTAGGCACTTCCTTGAAATGCCACTTATAGGCGCCGGTGCGGGAATCGAGCGCGACCACCGAATTGGAGAACAGTTCATCGCCCGCATCGGCGGCGCGCTGGCTTGGATCTGTCGGCGCCGGACCGCCCACGCCGATATAGACCTGGTGCAGCTTTTCATCGAAGGTGATCGCGTCCCAGACGCTGCCACAGCCCTGGGTCTTTTTATACCAATCCGTGCCCCAAGACTTGGCCACTTTCTGATAGAACGGGTCCCTCTCGGTCGCCGGATCGCCGGGAACGGTATAAAAGCGCCATTTGCGCAAGCCCGTTTCGGCATCGAAGGCATCGACAAAGCCCCGCGTGGCGCCGGTATCCATGCAGGCATTGCCGATGAATACCAGCCCATCCCCCACGCGCGGCGCGCCCGAAATGCCATACATCTGCGATGCGTCGCAAGATTGCGCTTCCCACCGCTTCTTTCCGGTGTGCTGATCAACCGCGACCAACCGGCAATCGCCGGTCGCGATGATGGCCATGTCCTTGTAGAGCGCGAGGCCGCGGTTCATCTGCCGCCCCCACATCCCGGCGAGAGACTGGCTTTCGCCACTCACAGGATCGTAGGTTGCGGCAAAATGCCACTTCAGTTGGCCAGTGCGGATGTCGCTGGCAAAGATCTGCCCGCCCGGCCCGCCCTGAAACACCGTCCCATGCTGGATGAGCGGATTGCCGACAAGCCCATAGCTGGTGGGCATTTCGGCCGACCAGGCGAGGCCCAGCCTTGCGACCGTATCGCGGTTAATCTGATCGAGCGGCGCATGATGCTGCATCTCGGCCGTATTGCCCAGGAGGGGCCAGTCGGTGTTGTCCGCCGGACCAAGGCACCCGCCCAGCCCGAGGGACAATACCAACCGCGCCAGTCCTGCAAGAATTTTGCGGTCAAGTTCGGCGTAGATGCTCACTTGCCAGGCTTTGGCCTTCCCGTCCGCTCGTGGGCATCCCACGCCTTGTTGATGATATAAGCGTAAAGCGCCTTCACATCTTCGTCGGTCATGGAGCCGAACTTGGGCATGCCCAAGCCGGCAAGGGCGCCTTTCTGCACAACTTCGCTCAACATCGCGATATCGGGGGGCGGCATGCGGTTGAGGTTGGGGATCGCAGGCGTGGACGAATTGCCGCCATCCGCACCGTGGCACGTGGTGCAGCCATAGCCTTCGAACAACATCTCACCGTCCTTGGCCAGCATCGCATCCTGACGCGGAGCAGGTGGCTCGGGCACCGGCTCCGGAGCCCCGGCCATCGGGGGATAGGCATGCTTGCCGCGCAAGCGGAAGGCCAGCAGACGCGGCGGCGTGCGCACTTCTGGGGCGGAATCATACCGTTGCATCATCGGGCCCGAAGCTGCGCCAGTACCATCGCCTGTGCTGACAATGATGTACTGCTCGCCACCCACCATTACGGTTGAAGGTGCGCTGCGAATGGCGCCGCCGGTCTGGCGGCTCCACAGTTCCTTGCCGGTGCGATCATCGAACGCAATCAACCGGCCATCGGCCATGCCCTGAAACACCAGTCCGCCAGCGGTGTGCAGCAGGCCGCCGTTCATCGGCATCGGGTGGCGAGTGCGCCAACGCACCGCATTGGCAATCGGATCATAGGCGACCACTTCGCCAAAAGGCCGCAGTTCGGGGTCGGTGGAATCATGGCCGTAGGTGAAGTCGAAATAGACCCCGGTGAACTGCTTGGTCGCCTGCTTGACCAGCATCGGCGCGTGCAGGGTAGGAATGTAGAGCAGATTGGACTTTGGATCGAAGGCCATCGCTTCCCAGCCATGCGCGCCCATGCCGTTGGGGAACACGACGGCCTCGTGATCAGGCTTCTTCCAGTATTCGGCGGGCTCATTGTTGCGGATCGGACGTCCGGCTGCGTCTAGCCCACTGGCCCAGTTGACCTTTGTATAGGCGCTGCCGTGAATGAAGGCGCCGGTCTGGGCATCGAGCACATAGGCAAACCCGTTCTTCGGCACCGACATCACGGAGCGGCGCACCGTTCCGTTCATCGGAAGATCGGCGATCATGATGCCCATCGAGGAATCATAGTCCCATGCATCGTTGGGGGTCTGCGTAAAGTGCCACTTGTAGGCACCGGTGCGCGAATCCACGGCAACGATTGCGGCGGCAAACAGCTCGTCGCCTGCATCAGCCGCACGGCCCGTGGGATCAGACGGTCCCGGAGCGGCAGTGCCGATGTAGAGCTGGTGCAACTTGTCGTCGAAGGTCATCGCATCCCACGCGCTGGCGCAGCCATGGGTCTTTTCGTACCAGTTGGTGCCCCAGGTCGCGGCGGCCTTTTCATAGAGCGCGCTGTCCTGCGGCTTGGCCGGATCGCCGGGCGCCGTGTAAAAGCGCCACTTGCGCGCGCCGGTGCGCGCATCGAAAGCATCGACAAAACCGCGGGTCATCCCGGTGTCGCCGCAGCCGTTACCGATGAACACCAATCCATCGCCAACGCGCGGGGCCTGGGTTACGGCGTAGCGCTGGCGCGGGTCGCACGTTCTGGCTTGCCATACGAGCTTGCCGGTCTTTTCATCCACGGCATAGAGCACGCAATTGGCGGCAACGATGACATTGCCGCCCGCCAGCGCCACACCCCGGTTCATGTTCCTCGCGGCATAGCCACTGTTAGTGATGCCTTCGAGGTCATAGGGTGCCCTGTAAGTCCACAATACTCTTCCGGTGCGCACATCGTTGGCGATGATCGTGCCGTGCGGCCCGCCCTGGAAGATGCGGCCGTCCTTGATCAGCGGATTGCCAACTAGCCCGAAATCGCTGGGCTCCTGCGTCCACCACGCCAGTTCGAGCTGCCCCACGGTCTCGCGGTTGATCGCATCAAGCTCGCTGTGGTGCTGCATCTCGTTGCCATTGCCGAGTTGCAGCCAGTCCGTATTGCCTGCGGTTGTGGATCCAGCCCCGGCAAGGGCGGTCGCGGTCATGCTGAGCGCCGCCACCAAGCCAATCATGCGTTTGATCATGCTACTACCCTCAAGTGTACTGGCGTGTTGCCCAAGCCGGCTAGCCCAGCGGTGGACGAAATTCAGGTTCGGCCTTGGCCACCGCCGCCTGATAGGCAGGGCGCGCACCGATCCGCTGCAGATAGGCTCTGAGATGGGGATAGGGTGCCAGATCGCGCGGAGCAAAGGCGCGCAGGGACGTTAGCGGCCAGACCATCATGACGTCTGCGGCCGTAAGCTCCGCACCGGCAAAAAAGGTCGCTTCAGCAAGCCGCGCCTCGATCACATCATAGGCCTTGTCGAGGCGGGCATTGCCGGACGCGACGAGGAACGGATGATCGCTCTGCATAACTTGTGCGGCGAGGACTTTGGCTCCGGCTGGAAGCATCGTGCCATTCGCGAAGTGATACCAAAACAGGTATTCCGGGTAATCGGGCGAAGCCGGGCCGACCACAAGCCGCCCCTGCCCGTAGCGCGCCAGGATATAGTCGATCACTGCGCCGGATTCGCTCAGTACAACACCGCTATCCTCGATCACCGGGGCCACGCCCATGGGAGTCAGGGCCTTGAACGCAGGCGGGGCCAGCATCGTCTGAGGGTCGCGGTCATACCGACGCAATTCATATGGCAGGCCCAACTCCTCGCAAAGCCAGACAATCCGTTCAGACTGTGAAATGCCAAGATGATGCACGACGAGCAGGACGATTCCCTCTTCAACCGACTCCGGATCGGCCACCTTACCACGGGTAATATATCAGTTGGTATGCACTGCCTCGGGGCTTGTCAACACGCCTCCTGATCGCATGGCGACCGAATGCGAAAAGGGGTGCCAACGACCACCCCTTCCCACCACGCCCGGATTGTCGCGCGCCGCGCTCAGATCTTCGGATTCGACGGATCGAGTCCCATGAGGACGCGTCCGTAGTTTTCAGGGCCTAGATCATAATCGGTCGAGGCGTGGTTCGCCATGCCGGTCACGTCGAGCAGCAAAGCGATCAGTTCGTTGCCTTCCGCGAGCGCGGTGACACCAGATGCGCCGACCAACGAGGTGACCGCCTGCCGACAAAGATCGGGCACATAGCCCGAAACCATGCGCACTTTCGCGCGCTGCTCAAGCGTCAACGCACGGCCGGCGCGCACTTCGGCCTCAACATCGCGAACGGTCTTGCGCAGCAGCACGATCGCCGCTTCGGCATCGATGATTGCGCGGGCAATGCGCGCCAGCGGGGCAGCAGCTTCGTATTGCTTCGTCCCGTTCACGCGTACGCGCTTGGCGGTCAAGTTGCGGAATTCCGTGATCGCCGCCCGTGTCGCGCCTGCTGCGGTTGCGGCTCCGAACAAGTGTGCACCGGGCAGCACCGGCAAGCGGAACGTCGCTTCATCGTGCAGCAGCGCACCGGGCGCGGTGCCGCCATAGACCTCCGCACCGCTCAGCGTGCGATGCTCCGGAACGAAGACTTCATCCCCAATGCAGAAATCATGCGTGCCGGTGCTCGAAAGCCCGGTCACGTGCCAGGTGTCGAGCACGTCGAAATCCGTGTTCGGGAATACGAACATCCGGGCCTCAGGCGCAGCGCCCTCAACATCGGAGGGGACCATCGCGACCGAGCAGGCCCAGTTGGCGTGCGTCGAGCCGCTGCCATAGGACCAGCGCCCTTTCAGCATGTAGCCCCCTTCGACGCGCCGTGCATGGGCCAGCGCCGGATTGAATACCCCGCAACAGATGACCAGGTTGTCGTCGCTGCCGAACACTTCCGCCTGGCCCTGCTCTGGCAGCATGCCGACAATCCAGTTGTGCAGTTCCCAAACGCCATAGTCCCAAGCCGTGCCGGGGCAGCCTTCCGCCAGAAGGTCGGCAACATCGATCATGTCGCTTAGTTCCAGCCCAGGGCCGCCATAGCGCTTGGGCCGCAGGATGCCGATCAGGCCAGCCTCGACCACCGCTGCGACACTCTCATCAGCTGGGCGGCGGATCTGCCGCGCCTTCGCGGCGTTGGCCTTGAGCAACGGCTGAATCGAGCGGGCAGCGTCAAGATAGTCTTGCGCGCTGCTCAGTTTGGTGCGGCTTGTCAGATGTCCGGGAAATCGGGTGGGGATCACGGCGGGCTCAGCCTGCAATGCTCCGATGATTGGCGCGTTCATGGTCTGAATTCTCCTGTTCGTTCGGTGGATTTCTGACATACCATTTGATATGTCGTTTTCGCCTGGAGGCTTTGATCAGGATCAAATCACGTAAAGGAGCAGCACTTTGCGGAACGGCACTCTCGCCAGACGAACGTGCTGGGCAGAACGCAGAGACGACGGGCGCGAGTTCTGTGACGGCCCCGCAGCAAGAACCTTCAAACGACAGACCCTCAGCTTACTACTTGTAACTTCTGTCAGTCGATGCTTTATGCGGGGGTGTTGGCGTGATGGCGCCTGATTTTGACCAAACCGAAGGAAAAATCTCGATGAAGACCCTGATCGTTGTTGCCAACCCCGATGCAAATTCGCTGACTCACAGCATTGCCACGAAGATTTCCGAAGGCCTGACTGGCAGCGGCAAGGGTGGCACCGTCGAGATTGCCGATCTGATCGCTCAGGGCTTCAGCCCCACCTTCGCCGCAGCAGACCGCGCCGCATACCACCAGGTCCAGCCGCTGCCCGCCGACGTGCTGGCCGAGCAGGCCCGCCTTGATGACACCGACCAGCTGGTGCTGGTGTTCCCGGTCTATTGGTGGTCGATGCCGGCGGTGCTCAAGGGCTGGATCGATCGCGTTTTCGTCAACGGCTGGGCTTTTGAATACTCGGCCGAGGGCGGTTTCGTTCCCAAGCTCGACAAGCTGACCGTGCAGGTCGCGCTGGTGGCTGGCGGTGATATCGGCTCGTTCGAACGCCACGGCTATCTCGACGCCGTGAAGAAGGTGATCGGCGAGGGCATCTTCGAATATTGCGGCTGCAAGGTCGAGAATTTCCAGTTTTTCTGGGAATCGGAAACCTCTGACGCCGCTGCCCAACTGGTTGCCGCGCAGGATCTGGGCGCGCGAATCGCCAAGTAAGCAGTCCGATACCTATGGCTCTGAGCTGGTCGTCTCTGGCCCGCCCAGAGCCGGGCGGTGCAGCGGACTGAGCGGGCAAGACCTGCAGTTCGTTGCCGCAATCGGCCGTAGGACGAAACGGCAAGGCCGTTATCTGAAAGAATACGCCCCAGTGCAGCCAGCAACATCGCGCTTTCAGCCGGGCATCGCCTTCATCATTGTTTCGGCCTTCATGGATGTGATGGCGATGGGACTGGTTATTCCGGTCATGCCATCGCTGGTTGAAAGCCTGGTGGGAAGCGCGGCGAACGCCGGGTTCTGGACCGGCTTGCTGGTGGCGCTGTGGGGCGCGATGCAGTTTGCCTTCTCACCGCTGGTCGGCGCTATTTCCGACAGCTTCGGGCGGCGGCCGGTGCTGCTTGTATCGGCGGCAGGGCTCGCGGCAGACTGGGTGCTGATGGCGCTAGCTCCCAATCTCGGTTGGCTGGTGGTCGGGCGCATGCTCGGCGGCATCACCTCTTCCAGTTTCACCGCGATCTATGCCTACATGGCCGATATCACCGCGCCGGAGGACCGCTCGAAGGCGTTTGGCCTGGTCGGCGCGGCGTGGGCTGCAGGGTTCGTGATCGGCCCGGCGCTGGGCGGCACGCTGGCCGTCTGGGGGGCGCGCACGCCGTTCTGGGTGGCCGCAGCCCTGGCGGGCGTTTCCTTCCTTTACGGCTGCTTTGTCTTGCCGGAATCGCTTCCGAAAGATCGTCGGATGCCGTTTGCCTGGAGCCGGGCCAATCCGCTGGGTGCGCTGCGCTTGCTGCGTTCGCATACCGAACTGGCCGACCTCTCGCTCGTCAATTTCCTGCTCTATTTCGGATATCACGTGTTCTCGGCGGTTTACGTGCTCTATGCCCAGCACCACTTCGGCTTCAGCATGATGCAGGTTGGCCTGCTGATGGCCGCGATGGGCGCGCTTGATTTGATCATGCAAGGGTGGGTGATCGGCAAGGTTGTCGACAAGCTTGGCGATCGCAACACGCTGGTTGTCGGCCTTCTCGCGGGGACCATCGGCTTTGTTGCGATTGCCGCCGCGCCGACACCATGGCTCTTCGCGGCCGCACTTATTCCCAACGCGATGTGGGCGCTCGCCATCCCCACGCTGCAATCACTGATGAGCGCGCGCGTTTCCGAACGCGAGCAAGGCCAGTTGCAAGGCGCTATCACCAGCATGGGCAGCGTGGCGGGCATCGCCTCACCGCTGTTCTTCGGCTGGCTATATGGGGTAACGAGCGACACGGTCCCCTATGCGGGATTTCTCGTCGCTGGCGCAGTGTTTGCGCTCGCCGCTGCGATCGCCCAGCGTTCCGGTCGGAGCGCCGCGCTGGCCTGAACCTGAGCCCGCACAATGCAGGCCAGGAATCGGCGAACTCAACCGAAGAACGCCGCCCAGCTGCGCGACAGCATGTAGAGTGCGACCACCAGTACGACGGCGGCAAAGGCCGTCCCCAGAGCGCCTTTGTCTGCCGCGAGCTTCCGCCCCGCCGCCGCGCCAACCATGCTGCCCAAGAGGCCGCCCGCGATGAACATGGCGGCCAGCGTCCAGTCCACCAGGCCGGAAAGCGCATAGTTCGTTGCCGTGCTAAGCCCGAAGGCAGTGACTGCAACCAGCGACGTGCCGATGGCGCGGTAGGTCGGCATGCGGGTGGAGGCAACCAGTGCGGGCACAATGAGGAAGCCTCCACCGATGCCGAAAAATCCGGAAAGCAGTCCAGTCCCCAAGCCGAACAGGACCACGCGCGGGCTGTTCTGCGCGGTGCAGCGCATCCCCTCCTCGCCCTCGCGCTTGCGACCGGCAAACATGGCCGCCGCGATTGCGATCATCAACAGCGCGAACAGGAAAAGCAGCTTCTGTCCGTCAAACACCTTGCCCAGCGTGGAACCGGCCAGCGCCCCGGCGATGCCCGCGCCGCCAAAGATGAAGCCGCAGCGCCAGTTCACGTTGCCGGCGCGAGCGTGCGAGCGCAGCGCGAGGGCAGCGTTCGCCGCAACCGCCAGCGCACTCGTGCCGATTGCCAGATGCGGGCTGGCGACTCCGACGACATAGACCATCAGCGGCACCGCGAGAATCGAGCCGCCACCGCCGACAAGGCCCAGCGTGAACCCAACCAGCACCCCGCTGCCAGCTCCCAGCGCATCGTGAAGCAGATCGAGCATGGCGGGTGGTCCCTAAAACGCGTTCAACGGAAGCTTGAGATAGCGCACGCCGTTTGCTTCGGGTTCGGGCAGGCGGCCGCCGCGAATGTTGACTTGCAGCGCGGGCAGAATCAGGCGCGGCATCGACAGCGTCTTATCGCGTGCCTCGCGCATCACGGCGAAATCGACCTCGCTCACGCCTTCATGCACGTGGACGTTAGCCCGGCGCTCCTCGCCGATGGTGGTTTCCCACGCATAGTCGGTCCTCTCCGGCGCGAGGTAATCGTGGCAGACGAAGACCCGCGTGGCATCCGGCAGCGCCATCAGGCGCCTGATCGAGCGGAACAGCGTCCGCGCATCGCCGCCCGGAAAATCAGCACGCGCGGTGCCGTAGTCGGGCATGAACAGCGTATCACCGACAAAGACAGCATCGCCGATCACATAAGCGATGCAGGCCGGTGTATGGCCGGGCACGTGCAGCGCCAGCGCCGGGATCTTGCCCAGCGCAAACTGATCGCCATCGTCCACGAGCCGGTCGAACTGCGAACCGTCGCACGCAACATGCGCCGCCTCCCCCAGAATATCGACGAAGACGCGCTGCACGCCTACGATCCCCTGGCCAATCACAATCTCCCCGCCGAGTGCCTCTTTCAGATAGGGCGCAGCCGAGAGATGGTCGGCATGGGCGTGGGTTTCGAGCAACCAGTCAACCGTCAGCCTCTCCCCCTGCACATAGGCGATCACCGCATCTGCATTGTGGCTGGCGGTGCGGCCCGATGCAGGATCAAAGTCGAGGACCGGATCAATGATCGCCGCGCGGCGCGATGCCGGATCGTGGACGACATGTGTGGCGGTGTAGGTTTCAGGATCAAAGAACGTGCGGACAACCGGCCGCGCATCGGTCGCAAGGGCCTGGGCGACAAGATCCTGGGCCAGAAGGGCTGGAGAATCGTTCATGCTACAGCGCCATTTATTACTAATAGTAACTAATGGCGCTACGCCCTGCGAGGCGCGTTTGCAAGCGCGGTGGGTTGGTAATTCCGATGCCTCTGACACCGGCACGGATCAAGGACCTGCCGGGAGGCACAACAAGACCCACGCAGAGGCGGGTCCGGGTACATCCCGGCAGAACCGCCGGTCTTACTTCTTCTCGTTGTAGGCTGCGGCCTTCGACTTGGCAGCAGCTTCCGAGTTGGGATCAATCATCATCCCGTACTTCATCATGTTGTGCGAATGGCCGAGATTGTGGAGCGCAAACTGCGCGTTCATGACAGTCGAACGCCCGGCTGCGTCCTGCGCGTTGTTGATCGCCTCCTTGGTGCACTTCAACGCGAAGAGCGGCATTTTCGCGATCCGCTTGGCCAGCGTGAGCGTGAATTCCGGAAGTTCGGCGCGCGGCACGACATGGTTGACCATGCCGAGACGGTGCGCTTCCTGCGCATCCCACCAGCCGGAAGTGAACAGCAGTTCCTTCGCCTTGCGGATGCCAAGCTCATAGGGGTGATTGAAGAACTCGGCGCCGGCAAGACCCATGTCGACGGTGTTGTCCATGAACCGCGCATCGTCCGAGCACACGATCAGATCGCACGGCCATACCAGCATCAGCCCGCCGGCGATGCAGGCGCCCTGCACCTCAGCGATGGTCGGCTTGGCAAAATTGCGCCACCGTTCGCTGAAACCGAGGTAGATTTCCTTCTCGCGCTGGAAATGCCCTTCGGCGCCTTCGCAGCCGAAACCGCACCATGTGCCGACGGGCTCGTAGGGCGAGTAGTCGACCTTGCGCGGGTCTTCGTGGAGATCGTGGCCCGCCGAGAAGTGCTTGCCTGCGCCTGCCAGAATGACAACCTTGATCTCGTCGTCACGCGCCGCGATGTTGAAGGCGCTGTTGAGTTCATAAAGCAGGCGGGTGTCCTGCGCATTCATCATGGCCGGGCGATTGAGCACGATGCGCGCCACATGCGGCGCGGGGTTTTCATAGAGGATCGTCTCGAAAGTCGGGGCTTGTTCGGTCGCATTGTCAGTCATCTTGGGTCCTTTCAGATCTATCGTTTCGTTCGGGCAAGTCGGTTACTATCTATATCTGGCGCGGGGTCATGATTGACCTGCAGCCTCGCGGTACTCATCGCGCAGCTTGCGCTTGAACAGCTTGCCGGTGGGCTCGCGCGGCAATTCGGCGCGGAAATCGATCTGGCGCGGCAGCTTCACGCGGCTGATCTGGGGGCCAAGCCAATCAGTCAACTCGGCCGCAAGTTCGGGCCCTGCGGCAGCCATGTCCTTGGGCTGGACGACCGCAACCACGCGCTCGCCCATCGCCGCATCGGGCGCACCGATCACCGCGACATCCTGAACCTTGGGATGCATGATCAGCAGGTTTTCGATTTCCTGCGGATAGATGTTCACACCGCCCGAGATGATCATGAAGCTCTTGCGGTCGGTGAGGTAGAGATAGCCTTCCTCATCCAGCCAGCCGATATCGCCGACCGAGGCCCAGCCGTGCTTGTTGTAGGAATCGGCGGTTTTTTGGGGATCGTTGAGATAGCTGAAGCGGATGAACGGATCGAAGAATACATGGCCTTCGCTGCGCGCGGGAACCTCATTGCCATCCTCGTCGCAGATGTGGACCACGCCGATCACTGCGCGCCCGACCGAGCCCGGATGCGCCAGCCACTGCGGGCTGTCGATCATCGTGAAGCCGACGCCTTCGCTCGCGCCATAGTATTCCTTTATGATCGGCCCCCACCAAGCGATCATCGCCTGCTTGACACCGACCGGGCATGGCGCGGCAGCATGGGTGGCGTTGCGGTGGCTTGAGAGGTCATACTTGGCGCGCACGTCTTCGGGCAGATCGAGCATGCGCACGAAATGCGTCGGCACCCACTGGCTGTCGGTGACCTTATACTTCTCGATCAGCGCGAGCGCGTGCTCGGCATCGAAATGCTCCATGACGACAACCGTCGCGCCGATCCGGTGGAAGGCCATCGACCAGCGGATTGGGGCCGCGTGATACATCGGGGCCGGCGAGAGATAGACCGAATCCGGGGTAGCCCCGAACATCATGACCATATCGCCGATCCAGTGCCGCGCATCGACTGCCGGATCTTCAGGCAGGCCGACATTGACCGCCTTGGGCCGGCCGGTGGTGCCCGATGAATAGAGCAGATCGGTGCCGCCACGCTCGTCGGCAATCGGTGTGGCAGGCTGCGCGGCAAGCGCGGCCTCGAGGTTTGCATCGCCCTCACCGCCAAGGCGGAACTGGCGCACGCCCGGCACGAGCTTTGCTGTCTCATCGAGGAGCGGCGCAAATTTCTGGTGCGAGAGCAGCACCTTGCAGCCGCTATCTGTCAGGATATGTTCGGTCTCGGGCCCGGTCAGGCGATAGGGCACCGTGGTCATGAACGTGCCCGCGCGCTGCGCGCCCCAGGCCAGCACCAGATAGAGCGGATCGTTGTCGAGCAGGATGGCGATCTTGTCGCCAGTCTCGACGCCTGATGCGCGCAGCAGCTGCGCGACCTGGTTGCTCAGCCGGTCGAGTTCGCCGAAGCTGATGACCTGACCGCTCTCGCCCATGATGATCGCAGGCTTGTCGGGATTGGCCGCTGCAAAGGCGGCGGGATGGAAGCCATACTTCTCTGGGGCAACCGCTTCGCCCGCCGGGTTGGTTTCAGACATTTTATTCTCCCATGGATTCAGGGTTGCGGGGCACACCAGCGCCCCGCAGGCAATCACACCATTGCGAACCCGCCGTTGACGCTGATCGTCTGACCGGTGATCCAGCTCGCGCCCTCGCTGGCAAGGAAGGCGATGATCGGGGCGACATCGCCGGGCTGACCGATGCGCTTGAGCGGATAGTTCTTGACCATCTTGGGCAGAACATCTGCGAGCCATTGCGGATCCGAGTGGGCCGACTGGATCATGCCAAGGGTTACCGCGTTGCAGGTAATGTCATTGCGGCCAAACTCCTTGGCGAGCGACTTGATCAGCGCGATCGTCGCGGCACGCGAAGCAGCAGCCATCGAGAGATTGGCCTCACCCACGCGGCTGGAATCGCCGCCGAGCGAGATGATCCGGCCGCCCTTGCCGGCATCGACCATGTGCGGCAGCGCGGCGCGGCTTGTGTTGACCGTGCCCATCAGGCCCACATCGATGTGGGCCTGCCACTGCTCGGTGGTGGTTTCGAGGAAGCGCGCGCGCTGCGCCACGCCGGCATTGTTGACCACGATGTCGATGCTGCCGAAAACCGCGACGATATCGTCGACCATGGCCTTGGTGCTTTCGAAATTGCCGATGTCCGCGCCCCAGGCCTTAGCCTTGCCTCCGGCCGCAACGATCTCTGCAACGACCTTTTCGGCTGCATCGGCGCTTTTCGAATAATTCACCGCAACCGCCGCACCTTCAGCGGCCAGGGTCAGCGCAATCGCGCGGCCCACATCGCGCCCGGCGCCGGTTACCAGCGCGACCTTGCCGCTTAGCGAAGTGCTCATTTCGTGTTCTCCTTGGGATTGTTCAGATGGGGCCGGATCAACTGGAACAGCCGTTCGGGCGTTGCCGGCAGGGTTTGAATGCCCAGCCCCAGCGAGGCGAGCGCATCGGAAATGGCATTGGCGATGGCAGCGGGCGCGCCGATCGTGCCGCCCTCACCCATGCCGCGAAAACCGCCGACATTGTTGGGCAGTTCGGCCTCGATATGGACGATCTGCATGTCGAGCACGTCGCTGGCGAGCGGTAGGAGGTAGTCGGCAAGGCTGGCCGTGACGAGCTGGCCCTCATCGTCGTAGACAATCTCTTCGAGCAGCGCGGCACCGATGCCTTGCGCCACTGCGCCGTGGACCTGCCCGTCGACGATCATCGGATTGATGATCCGGCCGCAGTCCTCGGCCACCACATATTTGAGCAGCCGCACGCCAAAGGTCTCGCGGTCTACCTCAGCAACGCAGATATGCGTCGAGGAGCAAGCCGTGCCGAGGAACGGGTCGTAAGTCTCGGTCACGGTGAGGTCTTCGCGGATATCGCGCGGGATCGTGCCCATTTGCAGATAGACCGCGCGTGCCACGTCCTTGAACGTCATGCCCGCGTTCGAGGTGCGCGAGCGGATCCAGCCGCGCTCCGCTTCGAGATCCTCGACTGGTTCGGCCATGACATGCGCCGCCATGCGCAGCACTTTGCCCTTGAGCGCGCGCGAGGCCTGCGTCGCCGCGCCGCCAGCAATCACAGCCGAGCGGCTGGCATATGTCCCGCTCGACATCGGCACGAGCGAACTGTCGCCCTGCAGCACGACGACATCATCCATCGCGCAGCCGAGCTCATCTGCGATGACTTGCGCCAGCGTGGTTTCGAGCCCCTGCCCGTGCGAGGCAATGCCGAACGAGGCTTCGACCGCCCCGGTGGAATCGATGCGGATGATCGCCGTTTCGGTGCCGGTGTTGATCGGCATGCCCGGCGCGACGGCAATGCGCGAGCCGATGCCGGTCAGCTCGGCGTAGCTCGAAATGCCGATGCCGACCCAGCGCCCTTCGGCGCGCGCCTGTTCCTGCCACACCCGCAAGCCATCATAGCCAATCGCTTCGCGCGCGCCGGCCAGGCACTGCTGGAAGGCAGACTGGTCCCAGATGATCCCCGGTGCGGTGCGATAGGGAAATTCGCCGTCCGAGACGAGATTGTGCCGCCTGAGGTCGGCGGGGTCCATGCCCAGTTCGCGAGCGGCCATGTCGATCAGCCGCTCCATCGCGAACGTGGAGGAAGGCCGCCCCACCCCGCGATAAGGCCCGGTCGGCGGCTTGGGTGTGAGCACCGCGCGGACGCGGCCATGGTAGTGCTCGATCTTGTAGGGACCGGGCATGAAGCTGATGACCTGCACCGGCTCGATGCCGCCGGTCCAGGGATAGATCGAATATGCGCCGATATCGCCGATCACATCGCAGCGAAGACCGAGGAAGGTGCCGTCACGCGCAACCGCGAGTTCGCCGTCGATCAGCTGGTCGAAGGCCTGGCTGGAACTGGACAATTCCTCCAACCGGTCCGCCACATACTTGACTGGCCGCTCCAGCTTGCGCGCGAGAAGGCAGACCAGCATCTCCTCGTGATACAGCGAGCCCTTGCCGCCGAAGCTGCCGCCCACATCGGGCGCGACCACGCGCATCCGGCTGCCCGGCAGATCGAGCGCATCGGAGAGCGCATCGCGGATGATCCCGGGGATGTTAGACGAAGTCCACAAGGTCAGCGCGCGCCGCCGCGTGTCATATTCCGCCAGATAGCTGCGGCATTCCATCGACGTCGCCGTCTTGCGCGTCATACGGAACTGGCCGCGCACCACAACCGGCGCGCTGGCAATCGCATCCTCGATATCGCCGCGCATGAAGGTGCGTTCAACGATGACGTTGGTGCCTGCTTCCTCGTGCAGCAGCGGCGCATCGTCGCGCACAGCGTCCACCTGCCGGATGGCGAAAGGCAGCGGTTCGTAGTCGATCTCGATCAGCCCGAGCGCGTCTTCCGCAGCATAGCGGCTGTCCGCCACCACCGCGACAACCGGCTCGCCGACATAGCGCACTTTGCCGCGCGCCAGTGGCCAATAGGGCGTCGCGTAGTAGCCCTTCATCCGCGAGGTCGGGATAGCTGGGCGGACTTCTCCTTCGAGATCGGTCCAGTCGTAAATGCCGATGAGGCCGGGGACGGACGATGTGTCGCCCACCCGGATCTCACGGATCAGCGCGTGCGGCTGATCCGAGCGCAGGATGGCGACATGGACCATGTCTGCGAGCTTGATATCATCGACATATTGCCCCGTACCCGTCAGCAGGCGCGGGTCCTCGGTCCGCTTGACGCGGCTGCCGACCAGTTTGGGCCGCAGTTCGACGGAGATATCCGCCTGCGTCATGCGTAGAACGCGGCCCCCTTGCGCAAGGCCTGCCACTGCGCGTCATCGTGGCCGAAAATGATCGTTGCCCCGCCCTCGCCAATCTTGCGCAAGGTGTCGATTGCCTCGACCGCCTTGTCGAGATCCCAGCTGTTCTTGGGCGCGTAGCCTTCAGTCAGGTTGGCCTCGACCGCGATGGCATCGGAGGCGAGCAGGAAGTCGCCGCTTTCGTCGAGTGCAACCAAGGCTGCGGTCATGCCTACGGTATGCCCAGGCACCGGCAGCAGCACGATGCGTCCGTCGCCGAAGACGTCGTGCTGGCCTTCGAAGGTCTGGAAGCCCTGCGGCTGGTCCCAATCAGCGGGGAGATAGCCCTTGCTCAGCCCGTCCTCCGCCTGCGCGGCGGCGACTTCCGCTGCGTGGGCGATGATCGTGGCGCGACGGAAATGCTCGTTGCAGCCGCAATGATCGGGGTGAAGGTGCGAACAGATCACCACGTCGATATCGTCCGCGCCGAGCCCGGCGAGGCTGAGCTGATCGACCACGGTGTCTTCCTGCTGGAAGATCGGCACCATGGCGCGGGCGACCCCGCCCCAGCGCGCTTCGGCATCGACGGCGGCGGCAGGGCTGCAGCCGGTATCGAACAGCACATTGCCCTTGGGGTGGCGCAGCAGCGTGGAAATCACCGGCAGCTCGAAGGTCTCTTCGCGCGCGGCGCCGGGGTAATAGATTCCGCGCCGCATCCTGAGCCGTCCGCCTGACAGGAAATGCATCTTCATTCGATCGGTCCTCTCTCGCTCGCCAGCTCGCGCACGGCGGCCACAATGTTCTGATATCCGGTGCAGCGGCACAGATTGCCGGAGAGCGCCTCGCGGATCTGCTCGTCGTTTTCGAGCGGATGGTGGCGCAGCATGTCGGCGATGGTCATGAGAAAGCCTGGGGTGCAGAAGCCACACTGCAGCGCGTGATGATCGCGAAACGCGCGCTGGATGCGCCCCAGATCCTCCTGGGTGCCCTGCGCCTCGACCGTCTCGATATCCTGCCCATCAGCCATGACCGCGAGCGTGAGACACGAGCGCGCGCTGCGTCCGTCGAGCAGCACGGTGCAGGCACCGCAAACCCCGTGTTCGCAGCCGACATGGGTGCCGGTGAGCCCCAATTCGTGCCGCAGGAAATCGCTGAGGAGCAGGCGCGGCTCGACACTGCGGGTGTGCGCCGTGCCGTTGACGTTGACGGTGATGCTGACAGGATCGGTCATGCCGCGCGCTCCCATGCCTGAGCGATCACCTTGGCCACCAATGCGCCCGCAAGGTGGCGGCGATAATCCGCCGAGGCGCTGAGATCGGACATCGGCTCGATGGCAGAGCGCAGCGCAACGACGGCTTCGGCGATGACAGCGGCGGTCGGCTCGCGGCCTTCGAGCGCGGCTTCGGCAGGGGCGATCCGGCTGGCGATCTCGCCAACGCCCATCACAGCAACCCGCACATTGCGCGCCGCACCGTCCGCGCGTTCGATCAGCACCGAGACGGCTGCCAGCGCATAATCACCGTGCCGGCGGGCGAACTCGGCAAAGCCCCAGCCGGTGCCCGGCGCAGGCTTGGCAATATCGATCGCGGTGACCATTTCAGCGGGATCAAGCGCGTTGGTGAGCGAACCGGTAAGGAAGTCGGCTGCTGCAATCTCGCGCTCCCCATTGGGGCCTGCGATGCGCACAACGCCGTCCAGCAGCAAAGTCAGCATGGGCATTTCGGCGGCCGGGTCGGCATGGCAGACGCTGCCGCAGAAAGTTCCGCGATTGCGCACGGTGAGGTGCGCGACATTCTCCATCGCGGCATGGAGCACGGGGACATCGCGCGCTATGACAGCATCACTGGCAGTCATCCGGTGGCGCACGAGCGCGCCGAGGCGCAAGTGCTTGCCCCGGTCCTCAATGCGGTCGAGCCCGGAAATACGGTTGATATCGACCAACACGGCGGGGCGAACCAGCCGAAAGTTGATCATCGGCATCAGGCTTTGCCCGCCCGCAATGATCTTGCCGTCGCTGCCCGCCGCCGCGAGCGTCGCCACGGCGTGCTCCACGCTTTCGGCCCGGACATAGTCGAACGGCGCCGGCTTCACGTCAGGCGCCCTTGAACTGCGGCGGGCGTTTGGCGGCAAAGGCCGCACGGCCTTCGGCATAGTCATGGCTGGTGAGCGCGCGCCAGGTTACCTCATGCGCCACAGCCGGATCGTAGGCCTGCTCGGGCATGGCGATCATGTTGATAATGGCCTTGGAACCGGCAATCGAAAGCGGCGCGAGATGCGCGATGCCTTCAAGCCACGTGCGGGCTGCCGCGACGGGATCTACCTCGAGGCTATCGGCAAAGCCCGTTTCCAGCGCGCGCTCTGCGGTGAAGGGCTGCGCGGTGTAGAAAATGCGCTTGGCCTCGCTCACCCCGACGAGCGCGACGAGCCGTGCCATCCCGCGCGGGCTGTAGACAATCGAGAGCTTGGCGGCGGGAATCGAGAACTTGGCATTGCCCGCGACGAAGCGGAAATCGCTCGCCATCGCCAGATTGCAGGCCCCGCCGTAGCAATAGCCCTCGATCGCCGCGATGACCGGGCAGCCGAGACCTGCGATCGCATTGCAGGCTTCATCAACTGCGACTTCATAGGTGATGCCCTGCTCGGGCGTTGCGCGGGTCTGCTCGAAATCGCCGATATCCGCGCCTGAGGAGAAGCAGCCGTTCGCGCCTGTCAGCACCACGCCGCGCAAGTCAGGATCGGTGCCAAGCGCGGTGAACAGGTCGCGCAGGCCCTGCCACATCATGAAGCTGATCGAATTGTATTGCCCCGGCCGATCGAGCGTAACGGTGGCGATGGTGCCTTCGCGGGTGACAGTGACACCGGGAACTTCGGGAAGCGTCATGCCGTCACCGTGGTTTGCAGGGTTTCAAGGAAAGCGCGCTTGGCGGGCGGCAGAGGCACCGGACGCCGGGTTTCGGCATCGACGCAAACATGGACGAAGAACCCCTCCGCTGCAGCGAGCTCTTCGCTTTCAGCGAACACCCCGAGCTCATAGCGGATGCTCGATGTGCCGAGCTTGGCGACGCGCAAGCCCACTTCGACTGGCTGCGGAAACCCTACAGAGGCGTGATAGCGGCACCCGGTTTCGACCACGAGCGCGATCATCGATCCGGCTGCGGGATCAAGCAGCCCTTCCCCGATCAGCGTGGCGTTCACTGCCGTATCGAACAGGCTGTAATAGACCACATTGTTGAGATGGCCGTAGACGTCGTTGTCCATCCAGCGCGTCGCGACAGGCGTGAAACGGACATAGTCCGCGCGCTTGCCCCGCCCTGCCTTCGGCTCGCTCACGTCCATCTCCTGAATCGTTCAGATCAAGTTTGATTGCGCATTCAAACAATCGCACAACGCTAGTGACTTTCATTAATGGACTATGCTAGCACGCGTCAACCGAATTGACTCCGGCTGGACTCAAGCCGCCGCCGGACCGAGCAACCTGGGAAGAGGTGTCGCCGCATGAAGATCAACGCCGCCGTGTTGCGCGAAATGGGTGCCCCGAAACCCTATGCCGTTTCGCAGCCGCTGCGCATCGAGACGCTGGAACTGGGCGAGCCCGGGCATGACGAAGTGCTCGTACGGATCGCAGCGGCAGGCCTGTGCCATTCCGATCTTTCGGTGATCAACGGCAGCCGCCCCCGCCCGATGCCGATGGCGCTGGGCCATGAAGCCGCCGGCGTGGTGGTCAAGACCGGCGCGGGAGTGCGCGATCTTGTGCCAGGCGATCACGTGATCATGGTGTTCATGCCAAGCTGCGGTCACTGCCTGCCTTGCGCTGAGGGGCGGCCAGCGCTGTGCGAGCCGGGTGCAGCGGCCAACGGGCGTGGCAGCCTGCTCTCGGGCGCGATGCTCCTGGAACGCGAGGATCACTCAGCCGTTCACCACCATCTCGGCGTGTCGGCTTTTGCCGATCATGCCGTTGTCTCGCGCCATTCGCTGGTCAAGGTCGATCCGTCGATCCCCCTCGAAATCGCGGCGCTGTTCGGCTGCGCGGTGCTGACTGGCATGGGCGCAGTGGTCAACACGGCTCAGGTTAGCGCAGGGCAGAGCGTCGTCGTTATTGGTCTGGGCGGCGTCGGCCTTGCCGCGGTACTCGGCGCGGTCGCGAGCGGTGCGGCGCAGATCATCGCGGTAGATCTCTCCGAAGACAAAATGGCGCTGGCGCGAGAACTGGGTGCGACCGCAACGGTCAACGCCGGAGATGCCGACGCAGTCGACCAAGTCCGCGCGCTGACGCGCGGCGGGGCTGACTTCGCTTTCGAGTTCGCCGGGGTACTGCCTGCGCTTGAAAGGGCGTGGAAGATGACCCGACGCGGTGGCACCACGATTACCGCAGGTCTACCCCCGCCTGAGGCCGCACTTGGCGTCAATGTTGTCCAGCTCGTCGCCGAGGAGCGCGCGCTCAAGGGCAGCTACATCGGCACGTGCGTGCCGGTGCGCGACATTCCCCGCTACGTCGAACTTTACCAGCTTGGCCGTCTGCCGGTCGACCGGCTCATGACGGGCACGATCCCATTGTCCGAGATCAACGAGGGCTTTGACCGGCTGCACGAAGGCAGCGTCGTCCGCCTTGTCGTCACTTTCGGCGCCTGAGGAGAGACCGTAATGGACATGACCGGCGAACAGCGCATTCCAGCTCCACGCGAAGCGGTGTGGCGGGCGCTCAATGATGCTGACGTGCTGCGCCGCTGCATCCCGGGTTGCCAGGAACTGACCATGCATTCCGACACGGAAATGAGCATGGTTGCGGTGATCAAGGTCGGACCAATTTCGGCGCGCTTTCAAGGCGCGGTGACGCTCTCCGAGCTCGATCCGCCTAACGGCTACCGTATTGTCGGTGAAGGCCAGGGCGGCGTGGCCGGCCACGCGCGCGGCGGTGCGCTGGTCAAGCTGGTCGATGATGGCGAGGGCACGCTGCTGACTTATGTCGTCAGCGCGCAAATCGGCGGCAAACTGGCACAGCTTGGCGGGCGCATGATCGATGCCACGGCCAAATCGATGTCGGCAGCGTTTTTCCGCAAATTTGCCGAGGAAATTGCTAGCCCCACGGGGGCAGCGCCTCTGCCCCCTGCTGCTGCCGCGATCGCAGCGCCGGTTGCAGCTTATGCGCCTGCTGGCGTTCCCATGGCAGCACCGGCTTCCAACTGGGGCAGCCAGCTCGCCTATCTGCTGGCCGGGCTGGTCATCGGCTACATCGCGCTGCGTTTTGTCGGTGCGGTCCCCGGCGCACCAGCCGATCTGCACACACTGTTTGACCTCGCGCTGGCGGGCATTGCCGGGTTCTGCCTCGGCCGCCGCCCCACCGTCGTCATCCGTTCCTGAACATAGCCGCCAACGGCACCATAGCCCAGGAGAGGCCCGCCATGTTTCACGCCGAGCTGATCACCCCATTCGCCGCGTTGCTTGAACGCCATGCCCGTGAGCGCGGCAACAAACATGCCTACCGCGACAACACCCGCGCGGTTACATATGCCGACCTCTATCGGCGCACGGCCAATCTGGCCGGGCATATCGCGGCGCTAGGGCTGGAACCGGGCGACCATGCGGCAGTGCTGCTGCCCAATTCGGTCGACTGGATCGAGGCAACCATCGCCACGGTGCGCGCGGGCGGTGTGGCCGTACCGGTGAGCGCGGAAGCCACCCCCTCGGAAGTGCTCTACCGCCTTACCCACGCCGGGTGCCGGGTGGTGTTCACCAACACCGCCCTCGCCCCGGTGCTAGCCGAACTCGCCGGTGAGCTGCCCGATCTGCGCGCCGTCGTGATCGTCGATGCCGACCACACCAGCGCGCTCGAAATCCACCAGCACGCGCTCGACGTGCTGGCCGACCGCGCCCCGACCACTCCTGCGCGCGACCTTGACGACATCGATGTTCCCGCCTTCCTCGTCTATACTTCAGGCACCACCGGCAAGCCCAAGGGCGTGCAGCTTTCGTGCCGGGGCATGCTTTGGGTAACCGCCTCGTGCTGGGCCCCGGTGCTTGGGCTGAGCGAGAGCGACGTCGTGCTCTCTCCACTTCCTCTGTATCATTCCTATGCGCTCAATCTCTCAGTGATCTCGATCCTCGCGACCGGCGCGACGATCCATCTCATGGAGAAATATTCGACCACCGAGGCGCTGCGGTTGCTGGAAACGGGTGAGTTCACTGTGATGCCGGCGGTGCCGACGATCTTCCACTATCTGATGGAAGCCGCGCTGGCTAAGGGATCGACCGCGCTGAATGGCCTGCGCGCCTGCGTGTCAGCGGGGGCGATCATGCCCGCCACGCTCAACACCGCGTTCGAGCGCGCCTTCGGCGTGCCGCTGCTCGATGGCTATGGCATTACCGAGACCTCGACCATGGTGACGATGAATCCGCAAGGCGCGCGAGTCATGGGCTCCTGCGGTCTCCCCTTGCCCGGCCTTGCTGTGCGGATCGTCGATCCCGCCAGCCTTGCCGATTGTGCGCCGGGTAGCGAGGGCGAACTGATCGTGCGCGGCCCCAATGTCATGCTTGGCTATCTCAAGAACCCTGAGGAGACCGCGCGCGCTGTCCGCAATGGCTGGTATCATACGGGCGACCTTGCCCGCGCCGATGCCAATGGCTTCATCACGATCACGGGGAGGATCAAGGAACTGATCATCCGCGGCGGGCAGAACATTGCGCCTGCCGAGATCGAGGAAGTCGTGCTGGGGCTCGAAAGCGTGGCCGATTGCGCCGTGGCCGCCCTACCCGACAGTCAGCTGGGTGAAGTGCCCGGCCTCTTCGTTGTGCCGCGTGGGCCCGATTTCGATCCGGCAGAAGTGCTCGCGCACTGCCGCAAGCATCTCTCGAGCTACAAGGTTCCAGCCTCCGTCCATGTCATCGCCGAAGTGCCGCGCACCGGTTCGGGCAAAGTCATCCGTTTCAAACTCAAGGAGATGGTCGCGGACTGACCGCGGATCGTTCTCGAAAGGGCTTCACTATGTCGCATGATCCCGTTGTCATTGTTGGTTATTCACGCACCCCGATGGGCGGTTTCCAGGGCGACTTCGCCGGGGTGAAGGCGACGGATCTCGGCGCCGAGGCCGTCCGCGCGGCTGTAGAGCGGTCAGGCGTAAATCCCGACACCATCGACCGCGTCTACATGGGCTGTGTCCTGCCCACAGCGCTCGGCCAGGCTCCGGCACGTCAGGCGACATTGGGTGCCGGCCTGCCGCTGTCGGTCGAGGCGACCACGGTCAACAAGATGTGCGGGTCGGGCATGCAGGCGGCAATCATGGGCTACGAGGCGCTGGCGGCCGGCACCGTCGACATGGTGGTGGCAGGCGGCATGGAGAGCATGACCAATGCCCCTTATGCTCTTGCCAAGCACCGCTCCGGCGCGCGGATCGGCCACGACACCATCGTGGACACGATGATGCTCGACGGCCTTGAGGATGCCTATGAGCCGGGCAAGGCTATGGGCGTGTTCGCCGAGGAAGCCGTGCGCGACTACCAATTCACGCGCGAGGAACAGGACGACTACGCGCTGCGCTCGCTGAGCCGGGCCAAGACGGCCATCGCCGAAGGCTGGTTTGTTCGCGAAATCACGCCCGTCACCGTTTCCACGCGCGGCGGCGATCTGGTGATCGACACCGATGAGCAACCGGGCAAGGCGCGGCCTGAAAAGATCCCGCAGCTCAAGCCTGCCTTCGTCAAGGATGGCACGGTAACTCCGGCCAATTCGTCCTCGATTTCAGACGGTGCGGCTGCACTCGTGCTCACACGGCAGAGCATTGTGGACCGTGATGGCCTCACGCCAATTGCCCGCATCGTTGCGACCGCATCGCACGCGCAGGCCCCCAACAAGTTTGCTTCAGCCCCCGTCCCCGCGATGCGCAAGGTCCTGGACCGGGCTGGTTGGAGCGTTGCCGATGTCGACTTGTTTGAAGTGAACGAGGCTTTCGCCGTGGTCGCGATGATTGCGGCCAGGGAACTGGCAATTCCGGCGGACAAGCTCAACGTCAATGGCGGTGCGTGCGCGCTTGGTCATCCGATCGGCGCATCGGGCGCGCGGATCATTGCCACGCTGCTGAACGCGCTCGCAACACGCGGCCTCAAGCGCGGGGTTGCCTCCCTCTGCATCGGCGGCGGCGAAGCCACGGCCATTGCTGTCGAACTTGTCTGAGAAGGAACACCGATGAATCTGGTCAAACTCGACTGGCACGATACCGTTGCCATCATCTCGCTAAACCGCCCCGATGCCGCCAATGCGATCAGTATCGAATTTGCCGAAGCGCTGCGCGGCGTCGCGCAAGAGGTTGCAGGCGAAGGTCGTGCGCGCGCCGTGCTGCTTCGCGCGGAAGGTAAAATGTTCAGCGGCGGCGGCGATGTTGGCTCGATGCTGACCAAGAAGGCCGAACTCGACAAGGACGCCTATGGTGCGTTCTTTCAATCACTGGTGAACGGCTTTCACGAGGCGGTCCGCGCGCTGCGCGCCATCGATGCGCCCCTGATTGCAGCGGTCAATGGCACAGCTGCGGGCGGCGGCATGAGCCTAGCGTTGGCCTGCGATCTCGTCCTGGCCTCGCCGAAGGCCAAGTTCGTACCGGCTTATCCCGGGATCGGTCTTTCAACCGACGGCGGCATGAGCTGGTCCTTGCCCCGGATCGTCGGGTCGAAGAAGGCCATGCAAATGCTGATCGAAAACCGGCCAATTGGCGCGGACGAGGCCCTGCAGCTGGGCCTCATCTCGAACCTGCTCGACGAAACAGACTTTGATACCGCTGCGTTGGCGCGGGTGGAAGCGATTGCACGCCTGCCGCGAAAGGCGATTGCGGGAATTCGCAAGCTGATCGAAGACAGTGCGGGCGTCTCTCTTGAGCGTCAGCTCGAGATGGAACTCATGACAATCGGACGCCTAGCGACTGCGCCCGATGCGCTGGAAGGACTCGATGCCTTTGCCGCACGCCGCGCGCCTCTCTTTACCGACTGAGTGAGTCGTTGCCGCAGATCGCCTCTGGGCAGCATCCTCTTGCGCCGCTACTTGCAGGGGGCGGCGCAAAGGATGGGTTCGGTGCGTGAGATGACGGTCAATGCGCGCATGATCAGAAACTGTTCGGTCGAGCGAACGCTGACGATCGTCTCGGACACCTGGACGTTTCTGGTCCTGCGCGAATTCTATCTTGGCGCACGCCGGTTCGATCAGATCCAACGCGTGCTTGGTGTGCCACGCAGCACGCTGAGCAGCCGCCTTGGCGCGCTCGCCGAACATGGCGTGATCGCCAAAGTGCCCGATCCGGAGCGCAGCAACCGCCACGAATATCGCCTGACTGAACGGGGACGCGAGCTCTATCTCGTCATGCTCAGTCTGCTTCGCTTCGGTGACCGTCACCTGCATGGCGGCGCACCAGTGCCGCTGCGCCTCACCCACCGCACTTGTGGCCACGTATTCCAGCCCGAGACCGCCTGTTCGGCCTGCCGTGCCAATATCGAAGCGACCGAGGTCACATATCGTGACGGCCCAGGGGCCGGAACCAGCCCGGCCCCGGTTCAGGCGCAGCGCCGCCGGCGCGGCGAGCCGGGCGCCTTCGAGCGCAGCCGCCCGTCTTCGGTTTCGCGCACACTGGAAATCATAGCCGACCGCTGGACCTTCCTGATCCTGCGCGAATTGTTTCTGGGCTCGCGCCGGTTTGATCAGTTTGGCGCGCAGCTTGGCGTCGCCAGCGCGATCCTTGCGACGCGGCTCAACCGCCTGACCAAGGCAGGAATTATCCGGCGCTCCAAGTATCAGGATCTACCCGAGCGCTTCGAATATCGGCTGACCACCATTGGCCGCGATCTCTATTTGCCGATGATCCAGATGCTGCATTGGGGCGATCGCTGGCTGAGCCACCCCGCCCCCATGATCCTCACGCACCAGACCTGCGGACAGGACTTTGTGCCGCAGATCGTTTGCAGTTGTTGCCGCGAGGACATCGTGGCGCACGATGTCCGCTATGATCTCAATTATGCGGTGGCATCGCCCGATGTTGCAGCCTCGGCCCGGACGCCGCAGAACACGATGTTGAACAATTCATCGCCGAACGAGCGCGCGAAATTTGAATCGAACCCGGCCGATCCTACAATCGGCTCAAGCAGGCGGCGCCGCGCGACGAGGTGATCACCAGTGCCGACCAGAATGAAATAGAGATGGACCGGGTCAATCCGGCGAAACACACCCTCTGCCACACCCTGATCGATCAGGCGGCGATAGAATTCGATCACTCGGCCGACATAAAAATCCGAAATGCGCCGCGCCTCTTCCTCGGGCGAAGCCTCAATCAGGTGATGCAGCAGGCGGTCAAGATAAGGTGTCTTGGTATAGGTCGTGACGATGCCGCGCACATGCAGGCGCAGCTTATCCGTCGCCGACATTGTCATGTCGGCAAGGCCATTGATTTGCGTCACATAATGCGTCGAGCTATATTCCAGCAGGGCGGCGAGCAAGCCATGTTTGCTGCCAAAATGGTACTGCACAAGCGCCGCACTCATTCCCGACCGCGCACCAACTTCAGCCTGCGAAAACTCGAGATTTGAACGCTCACTCAGCAGTTCAGCCGTTGCATCAAGCAAGGCTTTCTTAGTGACTTCGTCCGTCCCGGTGCGGCTCGTCGGAGCGGACTCCTTGGGCTTTTTGGAACTGCCCGCACGTCCTGCCATTGCCATTCCTTGCCTCAACCTGCCGCCTGGAATCTTGAACCAGCACAAAAACACCAGCGGGAAACGGATCTATGCTCACAATCGGGGCGAGGGTGTCAACCCCAGCACAGCCTGTCAAACGGGGCAATCGCGTCAATCTGAATGAATTTGACTGCTCATTCAATCAAGCGTAACGGGCGTTATCCTCGCAGCGGCCGCCGTGGCCCGCGCATACCTCAGCTTCGGAGTCTGGCGATGCTCAAGACCGCAAACCGTGCCATTTTCAGCGAAGATCACCACATCTTCCGCGACAGCGTCCGCAAGTTTTTCGACACTGCCCTTGTCCCCAACCTCGACCGCTTCGAGGAAGAAGGTGTGTGCGACCGCGCGTTCTGGAAAGCCTGCGGCGAAGCCGGCATTGTCAGCCCGTCCGTGCCCGAAGCCTATGGCGGCCTTGGCCTCAACTTTCTGTTCAACACGGTGATCACCGAAGAAATCAGCTACGCCGGCTCGTCGGCCGGTGTTGTTCTGCAAAACGATGTCTGCACCGACTACTTCGTCCACTTCGGGACCGAAGAGCAGAAAGCCCGGTGGCTGCCGGGCATGGTGACAGGCGATGTGATCGTCGCCATCGCGATGACCGAGCCAGGTACCGGGTCAGACTTGCAGGCGATCCGGACCACCGCGATCCGCGAGGGCGACGAGTACGTCATCAACGGCTCGAAGACCTATATCACCAACGGTGTTCAGGCTGACCTCGTCATTCTCGTCGCCAAGACGGATCCCACCGCCGGGGGCAAGGGCATCAGCCTGATTCTCGTCGAGACCAACCGCGAGGGCTACAAGGTCGGGCGCAAGCTCGACAAGGTTGGCCAGCGCTCGGGTGACACCGCAGAGCTGTTCTTCAACGATGTGCGTGTGCCCGTCAGCAACCTGCTCGGCCAAGAAGGGCGCGGTTTTGCCTGCCTCATGAACTCGCTGCCGCAGGAGCGGCTCTCCATCGCGGTGCTGGCGCAGGCTGGCGCGCAGCGTGCATTTGACGAGGCGGTCAAGTTCACCAAGGACCGCAAGGCGTTCGGCACGACCGTGTTCGATTTCCAGAACACGCGCTTCGAGCTCGCCGACATGGCGGCCAAACTTCAGGTCGGCTGGGTTCACCTTGATTGGGCCATCGCGCGCCTTGTCGCGGGAAACCTCACTGCGGTCGAAGCCTCTGCCGCCAAACTTTGGCACAGCGAACTGCAGGGCGAGATCTGCGATCGCTCGCTGCAACTGCACGGCGGCGCAGGCTACATGAACGAGTATCCGATCGCTCGCCTGTGGCGCGATGCTCGCGTCTCGCGGATCTATGGGGGCACCAGCGAGATCATGAAGGAAGTGATCGCCCGCTCGATCTGATCCGCACGGGGCCTGAACGGCCCCGGCGGCTGAGCCAGCGCGCGGGGCACCAGATCAAGGAAGAGAAAAGACCATGGATATTTCTGGGATTGCCGCCGTTGTGACCGGCGGTGCCAGCGGCCTTGGCGAGGCGACTGCCCGCGCACTTTCGGCTGCAGGCGCGAAAGTCACCATTTTCGATCTCAACGAAGCGGCAGGCACGGCCATCGCGGCGGAAATCGGCGGCGCGTTTGCCGCTGTCGACGTGACCAGCGATGACAGCGTGGTGGCGGGCTTTGCCCTTGCCCGCGCGGCCCATGGGCAGGAGCGCATTCTGGTCAATTGTGCCGGGACGCTGGCCGCAGCCAAGACCGCCGGACGCGACCGCAAGACCGGCGATATCGTGCATTTCCCGCTCGACACATTCGAGCGCGTGATCCGCATCAATCTGGTCGGCACCTTCCGCTGTATCGCCAAATCGGCTGCGGGGATGATCGCGATTGATCGACTAGCCAATGGCGAGCGCGGCGTGATCATCAACACGGCCAGCATCGCTGCTGAAGACGGACAGATGGGCCAGGCGGCCTATTCTGCGTCGAAGGGCGGCGTCGTCAGCCTGACCCTGCCGGTGGCGCGTGACCTTGCGGCTGAGGGAATTCGCGTCAACGCGATCCTGCCAGGGGTGTTCGATACGGCAATGATGAAGGGTGCGCCCGACAACGTGCGCGAGGCGCTCGCCGCACAGATTCCTCATCCCAGCCGTTTCGGCGATCCGGCAGAATATGCCGATTTCGTCCTCGGCATGATCCGCAGCAGCTACCTGAACGGTGAAGACATCCGTCTCGACGGCGCCGTTCGCATGGGTGCGCGCTGACATGGCGGGTGCGCTTGCCGGATATCGTGTGCTTGAATTCGCCTCGCTCGGACCCGGACCATTCTGCGGGATGATGCTGGCCGATCACGGTGCCGAAGTGATAGTCGCCTATCGCCCCGGCGGTGCGCCCGATCCGCGTGATCCGGTGTTTCGATCGCGCAAGCTGGTCGAGATCGACATCAAAACGCCCGAAGGCCGCGCGCAGGCGCTTGAACTCGCCGCGACGTGCGACGCAGTGATCGAAGGCTATCGCCCAGGTGTGATGGAGCGCGCCGGGCTCGGCCCCGATGACCTGCTCGCGGTCAATCCAAGGTTGGTATACGGGCGGATGACTGGCTGGGGCCAGTTCGGCCCCCTCGCCCCGACCGCAGGTCACGACATCAACTACATTGCGATTTCCGGCGCGCTTGGCAGCTTTGGACGAGCGGGTGAGCGCCCGGTTGCCCCGCTCAATCTGGTTGGCGACTATGGCGGCGGCGGGATGATGCTGGCGTTTGGCATCGTCACCGCACTGCTCCATGCGTCGCGCACAGGCGAAGGCCAGGTGATCGATTGCGCAATGACCGATGGTTCGGCCGCGCTGATGGCACTGATCTGGGGCGCGCGGGCAACCTGGGGCTGGAAGGATGAGCGCGGTGTCAACATGCTCGACACAGGGGCGCACTTTTACGAAACCTATGAGACGTCCGACGGACTCCATGTCAGCTTTGGTCCGATCGAGCCGCAATTCTACAAGACCGCGCTAGGCTTGCTCGGACTGGCGGACGACCCGGATTTCGCCGCGCAAATGGACCAGGCCCGCTGGCCCCGGTTGAAAGAGAAACTGGCAGAGGTGTTCCGCACACGGACGCGCGACGAATGGACTCTGGTGTTCGAAGGCGCCGACGCCTGCTTCGCGCCAGTGCTCTCGCTTGATGAGGCTTACGCGCACCCACACAATGTCGCGCGCGGCACGTTCAGCGAGATCGAAGGGGTGCGCCAGCCCTCGCCCGCGCCGCGCCTATCTCGCACGCCTGCTGCAGCACCGCAGCGGCCATCAGCGCTCTAGTGATGTCTTTCATGCCGGCTCACCCTTGCACCAACCGCCGACACCGGACCTGGAACGCCGAGGATCACGACCAGAGCCGAACGTTTACGAGGTAACATTCTGAAATGTCGCAGTTGCCACACCTAGCAGAGCCGATTGCCTCCTCGCGTTCGATCAACCCCGCGACGGGGCAGGAGATCGCGCGGTACCCGTGGCATACTGATGGGGAGATCGAGGCGCGCCTTGCCGCGGCAGCCAAGGCGTTCGCCATCTGGCGCCAGACGCCGATTGCCCAACGCGTAACCGTGTTGGCGCAATTGGGCGCTATACTGAAGCGCGATTGCGAGGCTCTGGCTGAGTCCATAACGTTGGAAATGGGCAAGCCGCTGGCACGCGCCAAGGGCGAAGTGCTGAAATGCGCTGCGCTGTGCGAATGGTATGCCGCGAACGCTGAGCGTTTGCTGGCGGACGAACTGGTCGATCTCGGCGGCGATGGCGATGCCCGGGTCCGCTATGAGCCGCTAGGGCTGGTGCTGGGGGTCATGCCTTGGAATTTCCCACTCTGGCAGGTTCTGCGCGCAGCGGTTCCAGTCCTGGTTGCTGGAAATGGCTTCCTCCTCAAGCATGCCGACAACGTGCAAGGCTCAGCCCTCGCACTGGAAGTGGCATTTGCGCAAACCGATGCTCCAAAGGGCCTCTTTGCAAACCTCAATCTCGACCGCAGCCAATTGCCCAAGCTGATCAGCGATCCGCGTCTCGTGGGCGTATCCGTCACGGCAGGCGTTGCCGCCGGCTCGGCCATTGCGGCAGAAGCCGGGAGGAACCTCAAAAAATCGGTGCTGGAGCTGGGCGGGTCTGACCCCTTCATCGTATTGGCAGACGCCGATCTCGATCTGGCCGTACCGGCTGCCATTGAGGCACGCTTCCAGAATTCCGGGCAGGTTTGCATCGCGGGAAAGCGGATCATCTTAGAAGCACCGATAGCCGAGGCGTTCACCGCACGCTTTCTTGATGCAGCAAGCAAACTGCGGGTGGGCGATCCGCTTGATCCGGACGTCGACCTGGGTCCCCTTGCCCGCGCCCGGCAGCGCGATGAACTCACAGCACAGGTCGAGCGCAGTGTGGCACTCGGTGCAAAGCTCCTCTTGGGTGGTACTACGCCCGCAGGGCCTGGAGCCTTCTATCCGCCTACCGTGCTCGGTCATGTCACCTGTGACATGCCGGTCTTCACCGAGGAGACCTTTGGTCCGGTCGCGGCGCTGGTGATAGCTGCCGATGAATACGCCGCCATACGGCTCGCAAATACGTCAAATTTCGGGCTGAGCGGGTCGCTTTGGTCCAGTGACGTAGCGCGCGCGCAGGTGCTCGCCGAACGAATTGAGACGGGAGGCTTGTTCATCAACAAGGTCGCCGTTTCAGACCCGCGTGTGCCCATCGGCGGAATCAAACAAAGCGGCTATGGCCGCGAACTGTCGCATTTCGGCATTCGCGAATTTACCAACGCCAAGCTCATCTGGGCTTCACACTAAGGTGGCCTTCGCGGTGCTTCACGGCATTGCATGTTTTGTGGCCTCGACGCCGAAAAGGTCTGCTGCGGCCTTTCCTGCGCAGGTGGTCAAACTCGAACTTCGTCTGCGGGCCGAAGGATGTGCCGATCACCTATCGCTGGGAAGATGGGTTGGTTGATGTCGCCGCCTGACGCCGAAAGGAGTGCCTCCATGAAACGCCGCGAGATTCTGGGATCAGCCAGTGCCGCCATGATCGGTGCGCTGGGAGCTACTGCCACTGCAAAAGCACCTGCCCCCAACACGCGGTCGAAGACATTTCTATTCGTGCACGGTGCGTGGCATTGCTCGATCCACTGGGGCCTAATCGTCGAGCGCCTGACCGCGATGGGCCATGTGGCGGCCGCAATCGACTTGCCCGGCAGCGGGCTCAAGGCCGCCTACCCGCAGGCATACCTAGCGAACGACCCCGCCGCCTTGCAGACCGAGTCTTCGGCGCTGCGCGATATCGGGCTGGACGACTATACCAATGCCGCCGTCCGGGCTCTGGAAGGGCTGGCGCGCGAACATGGCAAAGTTACCCTGGTAGGCCACAGCTTCGGCGGCCTGACGATCACCCGTACGGCGGAGCGGCGGCCCGATCTGGTTTCGCGGCTGGTCTACCTCACCGCGTTCTGCCCGGCGCAGCGGCCAAGCGGCGATGCCTACGCGATGCTGCCTGAGAACGGCTCCAGCCTTATCGGCCCTGCCATGATCGGTGATCCGGCCAAGATTGGCGCATATCGGCTCGATGCCCGCTCCACCGACGGGGCTTATCTCGAAATCTGCCGAAAGGCTTTCTACAACGATCTGCCGATGGATACGTTCCTGCGCTTTGCAGCCTATCTCAACGCCGATGCCCCGGCCAAAGCCTCTTCCGAGGATGCGCGGGGCACTACAGCCCGCTGGGGCCGTGTGCCAAGAAGCTATGTGCGCTGCACGCTGGATCAGGCGCTGCCGCTTGCGCTCCAGGACCGCATGATCCGCGAGGCTGATGCGTTGACCCCGTCGAACCGGTTCGACGTGCTTACGCTGGAATCGAGCCATTCACCCTTCGCCTCGATGCCCGACAAGCTGGCGAGCCTGCTGGCTGGCGTATGATCTACAGAACAAAAAGGACTGAACATGTCTGAGAGACTAGCCGGAAAAGTCGCCCTCATTTCGGGCGCGGCTCAGGGTATTGGTGCGGCAATTGCTGCGGCCTTTGTTGCCGAAGGGGCGAAGGTCGTTCTGGGCGATATTGCCGCAGACGAACTCACGGCGCTGGCAGCGAAGCTAGGGCCGGACGCGGTTGCGGTGCCGCTTGATGTGACCGAACCTGCGGCATGGGAGCAGGCTGTGGCGCTCGCGGTGGAACGGTTCGGCAGCCTGTCGGTGCTGGTCAACAATGCCGGGATCGCACACAGGCTGACCCCGATCGATGCTATCAAACCAAGAACTTGGGACAGGGTGCTAGCAGTGAATCTCACTGGCCCGTTCAATGGCATTCAGGCTGCGACCTCTGCGCTGCGCCAGGCTGGCAAAGGCGCGATCATCAACGTTTCATCAATCGCCGGGATTCAGGCTGCCGAGGGCATTGCCGCTTACGCCGCATCGAAATTCGGCGTGCGCGGACTGACCAAAGTGGCGGCCTTCGACCTCGGCCGTGATGGCATTCGCGTCAATTCGATCCACCCGGGCCTTATTGACACGCGCATGGCGGTCGGCTCGGACTACCCGGTCGATGGACTGGCTCTGCCACGCATGGGCCTGCCAGAGGAAGTCGCGCAAATGGCGGTGTTCCTTGCCAGCAACGAGTCATCCTACTGCTCCGGCGGGGAATTCGTTGTCGATGGCGGGGATACGGCTGGGCGATTCCTTGGCCGCTGAAGCCATACTGCAGAGCTAGACTCCGCGAACCCATCCAAAAAAATGCCGGGGTATTTCTACCCCGGCAAGTCCGCTGAAGATTCGTACGCGAAAGATGTTTTCGCGAGGTATTCCGATCAGAACTTGAAGCCGGCGGTCAGGCCATAGCGGCGCGGTTCCAGCGTGAAGATGTTGGTGAAATTGCCCGAGGACTGGTCGGTCACGTAGAGCCCCGTGATCGGGTTTTCGTCGAACAGGTTCTGCACCCATGCGCGCACGAACCACTTGTCGCCCGGGCCATCGAACTGCATCTGGGCGTTGACCTGCGTGTAGGAAGGCAGTTCATTGACCGCGCCATTGAAGATCGTGCCCTGGCTCTTGCCGGTGTAGATCACGTCCACACGCGGGGTAAGAGTCGAGCTGCCGAGCTTTGCGACATATTGCACACCGCCGGAGAGCTTCACTTCGGGTGCGCCGGGCAGCTTGTTACCCTTGATGTTGACATCGATGCCCGGTGCGCCGGTGGACGGAGTACCGAAGGTGATACCACCAAAAGCGGCCCCCAAAGTTGGTGCCACGGCTTTCAGAACGTCGCAGACGCTGTAGGCACCGGCGGCATTGATGCCGCTGCCTGCCGGGAACTGGGTTGCGTCCTTGAGGCCCGTGCCTGCCTGAATACCGGGGATGGAGCCGGCGTTGATCAGAGCGTTGGCCTGATTGACGAACGCGACTGCCGATGCCTGCGTGCCGTTGTTGGCCGAAACGGCGCAGTTGGCCGCATTGCCGACGTCCTTGATCAGCACGGCATCGGTCCGGCCACCAGCGAAATCACGCGGGTTGCCGAGGAACTTGTCCTCCGAAACCTTGGTGTGCAGGTAGCTCGCGGTGAAATTCATCGTCAGCTCGGGCATCGGGCGCACGATTGCCTCTGCCTCAAGCCCGTAAATGTTGGCGCTGACGTTGTCGTTGACCGAAGTGCGCGCGACAATGCGCGAGAGCTGCAGATCCTTGTATTGGTAGTAGAACGCGGTGAGGTTCAAGGTCAGCTTGCCGTCAGCAAATGTGTTCTTCGACCCAATTTCGAAAGCATTGACGAACTCAGGCTTGAACGAGTTGGGAACGCTGAAGATTGGCGAGAGCGGGGGATTGATGCCGCCCGATTTGTAGCCGCGCGAGTACGAGGCATAGAGCAGGTGACCCGGCGCGATCTTCCAATCGAGCACGGCGCGGCCGGTGAGCGCGCGGAACGTGGTCGAGATATCCGAAAACTCCTGGTTGCCAGGCGCATTGGGATCGAAATCGACGTTGGAATAGCCCAGCGCTTCGGTGATCGAGCCGGCTCCCGTTTGCGTGAACAGGAACGAACCCTTGGTATCGTTGAGCAAGGTTGTGCGGGCGTGCGCGTCCTTCTTGTCGTGGTTGTAGCGCAGGCCAATGGTGAGCTTCACAGCATCGCTCACATCATAATAAGCTTCACCGAAGATGCCATACGAGCTCAGGCGAAGTTCCTGGTTGCTGCGATAATACGGTGAGGCAAGGAAGTAGGACTGGCCCGGCTTGATCGGTAGCCCTGCACCAGATGAAAAAATCCCGCCCAGCACGCCTGAAGCATAGTCCAGCGCGAACGAATTGGCGAAATAGTCCTGCGGCTTGAGTACATAGTGATCGTAGATCCCGCCCAGCAGGAAGTTGAATGGCCCATCCCACTTCGAAGAGAGAATGCCTTCCACGCTCCAGTTGCTTGAATGCTGGTTCGACCGATCAAGACTGATTGGGGTGTTACCGCAGACGCTGTGGCCGCTGAACACGCCGGTTCCGGTGTTCTCCGGCAGCGAAGTGCAAAGCTTGCCATTGGGACCGTCGGGCATCAGGGCATTTGCGATCGGGCCGAGATAGTTCTGCAGTGTCGTGCCGCCAGCACCGGCAGCCAGTGCGGCCAGGGTGTTGAGCGCGGGCTGCATCACGCTGCGATCCTGAATCGCCTGGTTGTATGACTGCGTCGAATCCAGATTGGTCTTCTGGTAGTTGCCGCTGAGCTTGAACTGAAGGCCGCTGCCAAGCTGCTGCTCGACGCTGCCCTGAATGATCAGCTCATTGGTCCGATAGGTTGGGTTGTAGTCAGTATTCACCACCCGCGGATCGGTTGGGTTCTTGGCCGCAGCGAACGGATCGCGGCCATATATGCTCCCGAGCGCCAGGCCCTGCAGTGCGGCCGGAAGGCCTGCGATGTTGTAAAACTCTTTGGAGCTCAGGATTTGGAAAACAGTGGCGTTTCCGTTCTGAAAGCCGGTGCCAAGCTTGTCGGCAAGGCAGCCCGCGACCCCACTAACATCGGTGTTGCACACCTGCTTTTGTGAGCGAAGGCGATTGTCATCCTCGTCGAAATACTGGGCCATGAAATTGACCGTCGTATCGCTTGATGGCTCCCAGCGCAGCGAACCGCGCAGACCGTACATGTTGCGGCCATCGATCCGCGAGTTATCGAACAGGTTCTTGGTGTAGCCATCGCGGTTGAGGTAGAAACCGGCAACGCGGACACCCAGAGTTTCAGTGAGGGGCACATTGAGCATCCCCTTGATCCGCACGCCGTTGTAATTGCCATACTCGGCCTCGCCAGCAGCGTGGATACCGCCGCTGAGATCCGGACGTGCCGTCTTGAGGTTGACCACGCCCGAGGTCGCATTGCGCCCAAACAGGGTGCCCTGCGGGCCGCGCAGAACTTCGATCTGCGCCATATCGAAGAATTCACCTTCAAAAATCCGGCTGCCAAGCAGCGGCGCATCATTGATGTGAATGCCCGTCGCCTGATCACACGAGCTGCCAGTGCAAAGATCGCCAATGCCGCGGATGGTGAAGCTGGATGAGGTGAAGTTGGTCTTGGTGAAGGTGATGTTGGGCAGGCTCAGCTGCAAATCGCTGGTATTGCGGATTTGCTGCTTGTCGATTGCCGCCGCATTGAAGGCGCTGATCGCGATTGGAACAGACTGGAGGGTTTCAGAACGGCGCTGCGCCGTAACAATGATCTCTGCCGTCCCGGTATTGTCGTCAACTGCACTCTGCGCCGAAGCCATTACTGGAAATGCAAATGCGCACACGCCAACAAGCAGGGAAATCTTGCCCCTCATCAGTCAATCCTCTCTAATGCCGGTCCCGCATTGAGCGCAGGAACTCACCGGCTTAGATGAACGAAAAGTGAGAGGTACTGTCAATTACTTGGTATGCAGCTCGCACATTCATTGCACTTGTAATGGATTTCCGACCAGAAAAGCGCCTTGCTGGTGGCTAAGGCGTGCGCACCGGATCTTCGCCTCGCCAATCGAGTGAGGCTTCCCTGACCCGCTCATAGAGCCGAGCAAGCGATGGTGTGAGCTCAGCGATCTCGAGCAAGGGCTGACCGGCCACGCCGGAGCCGAAATAAGTATACCGGGGACCTTTGGGGAGTTTTCCGCGACAGTCTTCCCGCATGCCCAACCCGTGCGCCAGCTTAACATGGTCGTCATAGCTTGTGGACCATACGGACACGTGATGCACCCCGCCGCCGGTCCCCTGCAAAAACCGATGCCATGTGGAATCGCCGTCACCGTGCGGACAGATGAGCTCGATCTGCAGATTGCCCCAGTTGCCCAGCGCAACCGACATATGCGGACTGGCAACCTCCCGGCCCTCGAACACGTAATACTCGTTGCGCAAGTTGTCCGTGCGGAAGAAGGGGCCAGCACCCATCTCGGTTGTCCAGTACGTCAGGGCCACATCAAGATCAGGGACCACCACACCGTTCTGCATGGCCGGGCCAAACAGTCTGCTCATTCAGGATTCTCCCGAAGACAAGGCGCCATCAGGCGACGCGGACGGCCATTTTGCCTTTGTTGCCGCCGGCGAGCAGCCGGATCAGGCCATCCGGTGCGCCTTCCAGCCCTTCGACAATATCCATCTTGGCCTTGAGCTGTCCGGCGGCAACCCATGCGGCCAGCTGCGCTTCCGCCTCGGTATTGGCCATGGCGTTGTCGAGGACAATGAACCCCTCCATGCGTAGCCGCTTGGTCACCAGAATACCCGGTATCAGGGGCGAGCCATAGGCTTCGCCGCGCTTGTCATAGCCCGAGACAGCACCGCAGCAGACAATGCGCCCACGCTGGTTCATGGCCCACAGCGCCGCCTCCAGCACCGTGCCACCAACATTGTCAAAGTAGATGTCCACCCCGTCCGGCGTGGCAGCGCGCAAGGCCTTGCGGAAATCGGGGGCTTTGTAGTCCACCGCCGCATCGAAACCGAGTTCACCCGTCAGCCAGGCGCACTTCTCCGGCCCGCCCGCAACGCCCACCACGCGGCATCCGGCGAGCCGGGCGATCTGCCCGACGATGGTACCGACCGCCCCGGCTGCGGCCGAAACCAGCACCACCTCGCCCTCGCGCGGGCGACCGATATCGAACAGCCCGTGATAGGCGGTGAGCCCGGTCACGCCGAGCACGCCGATCAGATGCGCGGGATCTTGGCGGTTGTCGCGCCTCGTCAGCGCCTCGGCCGGCAGCGCGGCGAAGTCCTGCCAGCCGCCCATGCAGTCGACCAGATCCCCCGGCGCAAAGCCGGATGCGTTGGACTCCACCACTTCCGAGAGCGTGAAGCCATGCATCACATCGCCCGGCAGAACCTGCTCACGGTAGCTCGGCCCGTTCATCCACGCCCGGTTGGCGGGATCGAGCGAGAGCATTCGCGTGCGCACCAGAACCTCGCCAGGTCCGGGCGAAGGGACCGGGCTTTCGCGCCATACGAAGTGATCGCTCGTCAGAGCGCCGGCCGGCGTGCTCACCAGTATCCACTGCCGATTGGTCATGATCTTTCCTTCTCCTCGCCGCTTTGCCCCGGAAGCCATCGCTCCGGGCGCAGGGCGGTGCGGCACGTGTTCAGGCGAAGGAGCGGTCGCGCCAGTTGACCCAGGGATCGGGCATGTCGGTGCTCACGCGATTGGGGAACGCAGGCGGGCGCTTCTCGAGGAACGAGCTTACGCCTTCGCGCGCATCGGCCGATGCCCCGCGCGACTGGATGGCCCGGCTGTCGGTCATATGCGCTTCCATCGGATGATCGGCCCCGGCCATGCGCCACAAGAGCTGGCGATTGATCGCAACCGAAACCGGCGCGGTGTTATCGGCAATCTCCCGCGCAATCGCACGCGCGGCGGGGAGCAATTCATCGGGTTCGTGCAGCGACTTGACCAGGCCTTGCGCCAAGGCCTCATCTGCGCCGAAAATCCGCCCGGAAAGACACCAGTCGAGCGCGGTCTGCATACCAACCAGCCGGGGCAGGAACCACGATGCCGCACCATCGATCACGATGCCGCGCCGGGCGAACACCAGGCCCCAGCGCGCGGTCTTTGTAGCGATCCGAATATCGGCAGCCAGTTGCATCGTCGTGCCGGCACCCACGCCCACGCCGTTGACCGCGGCGATGATCGGCTTGCAGCAATCGTACATCCGCATCGTGACGAGCCCGGCACCGTCGCGATAAACATCGCCGACACGCGTGACTTCCAGATCGGGGTCTGCGAGAGCCTCGTAGTCGAAAGTCTTGCCGCTGCCGAGATCCGCCCCTGCGCAGAACGCCTTGGTGCCCGACCCTGTAAAGATCACGCAGCGTACCCCATCATCGGCATCGACCGCGTCGAAGGCGCTAAGCAGTTCCTGCGTCATGCGGCTGGTCATCGCGTTCATGCGGTCGGGCCGGTTGAGCGTGATCGTCGCGATCCCGTCCTCTACGTCATAGAGAATGGTCTCATATTGGCTGGCAGTCACTCGAACTCTCCTCGTTACAAATCTTGTTGGGTGGGCGCGCTCGGCGGGTTCAGGTTGCCTCGGCCCGGATCAGCGCCGCCGCGCGTTCGCCAATCATGATGGCGGGGGCATTGGTGTTTCCGGAAACGATTGTGGGCATGATCGAGGCATCGGCCACGCGCAGGCCCGCGACGCCGTTGACCCTGAGGTCCGGCCCCACCACCGCTTGCCCCGCCGGCCCCATCGCGCAAGTGCCGACCGGGTGGAACATCGTTCCGCCGTGGGAGCGGATGAAACTGGTGAGCTGCGCATCATCGGCCAGATCGACGTCTTCGGCCGGCGTAAGGCGCTTCACCAGAATTTCGCGCATCCCCGGCGTATCGTAGATCCGGCCAACCAGCCGCAACGCTGTCATCGTGGCCACGAGATCATCCTCGTCGCCGAGGTAGTTGGCATAGATCTTCGGCGCGTGGGCCGGATTGGCGGAAGCCAGATCGATCCGCCCCCGCGATTTCGGACGCAGACACGCGACCGAGGCTGACCACGCAGGAAACCGGTGCTCGCCCAGCTCACCGCTGATCATGGATTCGTTCGAAAAGGCGCGAAAGCCGATCTGAGTATCGGGCGTGGCCGCGCCGGGCAGCGATCTGCAGAAGATATAGGCGCTGCTTGCCCCAGTGGTCAGCAGCCCCTTGCCCGTAAGATAGTAGCGCAGCACGTGGGGGATCAGCCGCGGCCCGCTTGTCTCGCCGTTGAAGCTGTAGCCCGGCTTCACCCGGTGGACCCAGTGAACATACATATGGTCTTGCAGGTTGCGGCCCACGCCGGGCAGATCGTGCAGCACATCGATGCCATGATCGCGCAAATGCGCCGCCGGGCCGATGCCCGAAAGCATCAGGATCTGAGGTGAATTGATCGCGCCGGCGCTCAGCACGATCTCCGATCGTGCCACAACGTGCATCGTCTGTCCGCCGCGCCGCAATTGCACCCCGGTCGCGCGTCCGCCTTCGATCACGATCCGCTCGACCAGCGAGTCTGTCCAGACGGCGAGATTGGGCCGATTTCGAGCAGGGGCGAGATAAGCCGTAGCGGTGGTATGGCGCCGGCCGCGATCATCGATGGTGTGATCGATCCAGCCGATACCTTCCTGCACCTCGCCATTGAAATCATCGTTCAGCGGCAGCCCCGCCGCCACACCGGCCTCGACAAAGGCGCTGGTAGCGCGATGTATCGAAGAGCCCGGCGGCTGGCGGTGCCGGGTGTTCGTAACCCGCACCGCGCCATCCCCGCCATGCAGCGCATCCGGCCCTCCCCAATAGCTTTCGGCCTTGCGGAAATAGGGCAGGACATCGTCCCAGCCCCAGCCGCGGGCACCCATCTGCGCCCACTGGTCATAGTCCTGCGGCTGCCCGCGAACATAGGCCATGCCGTTGACCGCGCTGCACCCGCCCAGTGTCCGCCCGCGCGGCCAATAGACCTTCTTGCCGCCCAGCCCCGGCTCAGGCTCGGTGAAATAGGGCCAGAGGTATTTGGGATCGAACAGGATCTTCTGCATGCCAGCGGGGATATGAATCCACCGGCTGCGATCGGGTGGGCCAGCCTCGAGCAGCAGCACCGTCCGGCGCGGATCTTCGGAAAGACGATTGGCGAGCGCGCAGCCCGCGGATCCTCCGCCTATGATCACAAAGTCGAACGCTTCCGCCACCGGGTGCTTCCTCTGCCCTTGATCTGTTTTCCTCGGCCAGGACCTTCCTCCCAGGCCGCGCTGCGGGCAAGCGCAGCAAGGGGCAACGGCAGAGTTATCACATTTGTAATGGCGCTTTTCAGCGATCACTCTGGCTCTGGTGCCCGCCTTCCCATAGCATCCTCCTAAAACAAGAGCGTCGAAGGAGAGCGGTATGTTGACCTGGCAAGTCGGGGCAGTGCGGATCACGCGCGTGGTCGAGGCGGAAATACCGGTTCCCTACAATCCGGAGTCGCCCTTCATAGTCGAGGCAAAGCCCGAAGCGCTGCGCCCGATCGACTGGCTCTATCCGCACTTCGTGGATGAAGAGGACCGACTGCGGCTCTCGTTCCATGCCCTGCTTGTCGAAGCCCCCGGTATCCGGCTCATGGTCGATACCTGCTTCGGCCACGGCAAGCATCGCAACGCGCTCGGCAACGAGGACATGATGCGGCCGTTTCTTGAGGACATGGCGCGGGCCGGTTGGCCGCCCGAAAGCGTCGATGCGGTGATCTGTACCCATCTCCATTTCGATCATGTCGGCTGGAACACGGTGCTGCGCGACGGAGTGCTTGTGCCGACCTTCCCCAACGCACGCTATTTGTTCGGCCGCACCGAATACCAGCACTGGATGGCCGCTGGCGACGAAGACCAGCAGGAAGTCCTTTCCCACTCGATCCAGCCGATCTTCGATGCCGGACTGGCCGAACTGGTCGATTGCGATCAGCGCATCAGCCCTGAGATCCGCCTCGTCCCGACACGCGGCCACACGCCGGGCCATGTCAGTGTCGTGATTGAATCCGAAGGCCAGTGCGCGGTCATCACCGGCGACATGGCGCATCACCCCTGCCAGCTGGCGCATCCGGACTGGGTGACGCCATTCGACAGCGACAATACCGAGGCAGTCGCCACGCGGCGATCCAGTTTTGCCGAATGGGCTGCCGATCAGCGTCTCGTCATCGGAACCCATTTCGCTGCACCGACGGCAGGGCGGATTCAGCCGGATGGCGAAGGCTTCCGGCTGATTTCCTGACAGGCCGCAATCCGCCCAACTTCCACAGCCATCACATATGTAATAATCAAGGCCTGCGGATTTAGTGTATCCGGCAGACCCGGTAAGCTCACAGTAACAGGGGAGCCGGGCGCAAGCTTGGTTCAGGTGGGGATGCACAGTGAAGCGAGGTACGCCGGTTGCGCATATGGAAGGGCTGGCGCCTTGGGAAGGCTCACTGCGTCCAACCGCCGAGCGCTCGATCAAGTCGGCCGAACGGACCCTCGCCCTGTTCGAGATGTTCTCGGTCAGCCAGACCCCGATGACCGTAGGTCAGATCGCGCGAACCATGGGTATTCCGCAGCCAAGCGCGACGATGCTTCTGCGCAATCTCGTGCGGCTCGGCTACCTGGAGCACAACCGCACCGACCGCACATATCTGCCGACAGTTCGGGTCATGCTGCTGGGGAGCTGGATTCACCGCAGGTTTCAGGTCGAGAACGATATCGAGCGGCATCTTGACGGGCTGGTGAAGCGGTGCGGGGAAACCGTTCTGCTTGGTCTGCAGAACAGCCTCTATTGCCAATACATCTACGCGCAGGTGCCCGATCTGCCCGAAAGCATGGACATCCAGTCTGGGATGCTGCGCCCGCTCACACGGACAGCGCTGGGCCGGGTGCTGCTCAGCATGATGAGCGACAGCGAGATCGAACTGCTGATCCGCCGCAGCAATGCCGAGTTTGCACCCGCCCTGCACGTTAATAAGACCGAACTCATGAAAGATATCCGGCATGTGCAGCATACCGGAATCTCGGAAAGCAAGGGCGAGATGACCCCGGGCCGCTCGGTCATCGCAGTCGCCATTCCCTCGGTGGTCGGCAATGTGCCAATGGCAATCGGAGTCGGAGGCGGGATCGAGCGGGTGGCGGCCAAGCGGGACATGATCATCGCCGCGCTGCAGGACGTCCGCGAACGTTTTCTGACCAGCCCGAGAGGCTAGCCCCGCCGCGCTCGGACCAGCGCCGTCAGTTGCGGCAGGATGCTGCTCGCATCGGCCACGACAGCCAAATCGGAAAAGGCCATGATCGGCGCGGCACGATCGGTATTGATCGCCACGATCGTGCCAGACCGCTCCATCCCCATGCGGTGCTGGTACTGGCCCGATATGCCGCAAGCGATATAAAGACGCGGCTTCACCACCGCCCCGGTCTGCCCGACCTGCATCGAACGCGGCGCCCATCCCATATCGACCAGCGGAAGCGAAACGCCCGCCGCACCGCCCAGCGCCTCAGCAAGATCGCGGACAAGCTCGAGGTTCTCGGCCGTGCCGAGGCCCCGTCCTCCCGCCACGATGACGTCCGCCTTGGCAAGGTCCTGCGCTGGCGCGCCCGCTCGCACCAGCCGGCACAGAGTTTTCCGGCCCGCGATCCACGGTATGGGATCGATACGGACCAGGTTTGGCACAGCCGACCGCTCCTGCGGCTCGAAAGCGCCGGGCCGGACCAAACCAATGCCTGGCCCGCCCAGCCATTCGGCCTGGACCATCGTGGTATCACCGTGGATGAGGCGCGTGGACCAGAGCGCACCGTCGCGCAGCGTCAGGTCCGTGATGTCCCAGATCACCCCGCCATCGAGCGTAGCGGCAAGCCGGCCGGCAATGGCGACACTGGTTGCGCTCTGTACCAAGAGCACCGCATCGAAGCGCATTTCCGCAGCAAGCGCCGCAATAACCTCGGCGCGCGTCTCAACCGGCACGTCGAGGATCGCGGCATGGGTGCACAAGCTGACTTTGGCGGCCCCGGCCATGGCGGCGGGTTCAAGCTCCGGTTCATCACCCGCAGCAAAGACCACCGCCTCGACCTCACCTCCCAGCTCCGCGAGCCTTGAGACAATGCCGAGCCCATCGGACGAGAGAACGCCCGCAGAAACCTCGATCACGACCAGCGCTTTCATAGGACGAAGCCCCGCGCCTGCAGAAATGCAAGGATCACCTCCGCCGCCTGTCCGCCCTCCACCATTTGCGTGGCGCGCTTGATGGGCGCGGGGCCCAAAACGGTGAAGCGCGTGCGGGCAGAAGGAACTTCGATCCCGAGCGCATCGAGCGCAATCAGCCTCACGGGACGCGAACGCGCCGCCTGCAATCCCCGCATCGTTGCACGGCGCGGCCGGTTGAGCGCCTCCGACACTTCGACCAGGCACGGACTGCTCGCCGCTTGCAGCACATCACCAGCCTCGGTCTGGCGCTCGGCGGTCCACATGTCTCCCTCGCAGGCAAGCGTCCGCGCCTGTCCCAGCAGCGGCATGGCGCAGTGCTGCGCAACCGCCGCCCAGAGAAGCGACCCTTCAATATCGCCGCTCCATGGCCCGAAAAGAGTAACCGAGGCTGGTAAGGTAAACAGCAAAGCCGCGACGACTTTCGCACGCGCCGCAATGTCCATGGTATCGATGCGGTCATCCGCCACCAGGAACGCCCGGTCCGCCCCCATCGCCAGCGCCTCGCGCACGCCGCCCAGTATCTCGGACGAGGCGGACACGGCAACGATCACGACCTCCGAAACGAGATCCGCCTCGCGCAGGCGCAGCGCCGCCTCGACCGCGTGAGCATCACCCGTGCTCAGTACGCCCGGCAAAGCCCGACCGGCCCGCTCGAAGGCATCCACGCTATCGGCCGCGCCGCCCGGTGCGGTCTTGACCAGCACCACCGCGCGCCGGGCCGCGCCTTCTTCCATCACAACGCAGCGATATAGGCACCGGCGCGCCGCCCGAAGGTCAGCGAGCGCAGGACCGAGGTTGCCGAGGGATATTGGTGATAGAACAACCCGACGATCTCACCCGCCGCGTAGAGGCCGGGAATGGGCTTGCCATTGGTGGCAATCACCCGGCCCAGATCATCAGCCTTGAGGCCGCCAAACGTGAAAGTAATTGCCGCTGTCAGCGGAAAGGCGATGAATGGCGGGCTGGTCAGCGGATAGGCCCAGTTGGATTTGGGCGGGTCGAGGCCCTCCGTTGCCTTGCCGTCGAGGATTCCCGGATCGAACGTGCCGGGGCCAACCGCAGCGTTGTATTCGGCGATCGTCTGGCCCAGCGCTTCGGGTGCAAGGCCTAGCTGATCAGCCAGATCCTCCACTGTATCCGCCGTGATCGGCGCGATATCGGTATCATAGGCGAACATCAGCTCGGGCCGCGCCGCCACCGTCTGATCGGCAATGAAGAATGCCGTCTGCTGCTGGTTGCGCCAGACTTCGTAAGCGATCAGCTCGAAGCTGGCATCAAGCGAGGTTGCGCCTTCATCGTAAAAACGCTTGCCCTCGCCGTTCACAACGATACCGTAAGTGTGGCCATAGATGACCGCATCAGCACGGCTCGTGCGCCGGTCGACGAGCTCGGCATGGAGCATGTCGAACTGCCCGGCGGTGGCTGCGCCGATCTCCATCGCCATGCGGATCCCCGTGCCCTTGTTCCCCGCCACACCCGGTGCGATCAGCGGCAGATCGACGGCATTGGGGCCGACATACTGGGTCAGCATCGCCTTGTTGCCTTCAAACCCGCCGCAAGCCAGCACCACATGCGGCGCCCGCAGTGTCTTCAGCAAACCATCGCCGCCGCGCATGACCACGCCGTCAACCCGGCCTTCCTCGCTCAGCGAAAGCCGCACGGCTTCGGTTTCGTAAAGGAACTCCGCCGCCGCGCTGGCGTCCAGGCGAGCGGCATAAGCTTCGATGATCGCCTTGCCGCCGCCGTTGGGGTTCATCGTGCGGCCGTTCATCTCGTTGGCGAGATAGAGCTCGTTGACGATGAGCTCCACGCCCAGTTCGCGAAGCTGCGCCACGGTCGTCGGCACCTCGCGCTCGAAGGTCCGGCAATAGGCCGCATCGGCAAGCCCCTTGGAAACCTCCTGCATGATCCCGACCCAGAACGGATCGAGCCTGTCCCGCTCACCCACGCGCAGGGTCGCCATGGTCCAGCGCGTAGCACCGCCGCGCTCGGTTTCGGGTGCACTTTCCAGAATGGCAACGCGCGGGGTCTTCCCGCTTGCCTTGCAGCCATCCACATAGGCCAGAGCGGCCGATAGCCCAGCAGCACCGCATCCGACGATAATGAGATCATACGTCGTGGTCATTGGGGCCTCCCGGTAATCAGCGCTTCACTTTGCCGAGCAGGCGATCCGAAATGATCCGCTGCTGGATTTCTGACGTGCCTTCGAAGATCTTGGTCAGCCGCGCATCGCGCCAGAACCGCTCGACCGGGTGCAGCGTGGTGTACCCCGCCCCGCCCAGGATCTGCAGCGCCTCGCTGGTGACCCGCTCCGCCATTTCGGCGGCATAGAACTTCGCCATCGACGTCTGGATCGAGGCCGGTTCCTTCGCATCGATCAGCGCGCAGGAAAGATACATCAGCTGCCGCGCCGCCTCGATCTCGGTCGCCATCGTGGCGATCTTGAAGCGGATCGCCTGAAAATCGATGATCGGATTGCCGAATTGCACGCGTTCGCGGGCATAACCGATCGCATGATCGAGCGCCGCCTGCGCCAATCCGATCGACCGCGCGGCAGTGTGCGAGCGCGCCAGTTCAAGGCTTGCTGCGGCTTCCTGAAATCCGCGCCCGCTGCTGCGGGGCTGGCGCGGCGCGCGAACGCCTTCAAAGCGCAGTTCCCAGGTCTTCCAGCCGAAATAGCCGATCTTGGGAATGGGCGATCCGGTGACGCCTGCCGGCAATTGCCCGCGCGGCTTTTCCACGATCACGCTCACCGTCTCGGGCTTTTCGCTGGGGTTTGCAGGATCATCGACGCGGCACAGCACGCTGATGAAATCGGCCCCGTCGGCAAAGGTGCACCAGTACTTGTTGCCGGTGATCACCCAATCGTCGCCCTCGGGCCGCGCCTTGCACGCCACGCTTGAGAGGTCCGATCCGGTCTGCGGTTCGGAGAGCGCCGCCGCGCCCAGATACTTGCCCCTCGCCATCGCCTCGATCTTTGCGCGGCGCACATCGTCAGGCCCCTGGATGGAGCGGTAGAACGTGTTGCCGCGCGCAATCACGCTGGCGACGCTCATCCAGCCCTTGGCCAGTTCTTCGGCGACAAGGCAGTATTCCATGGCGCCGAGGCCGAGCCCGCCGAACTCCTCGGGAATCAGGATACCGAAAAAGCCGAGCTCGCCCATCTGCGCGATCAGTTCGGGCGGCATATCGCCTTTCTCGGGGTCCAGCCGGTCCGCCACCGGGCGCACCACGTCGCGTGTGAAATCCCGCGCCAGTTGCTGGATCATCTTTTGTTCGTCGGTAAGGATGGGGCTCATGCCTTGGCAGCCTTGATCTGATCAAGCACCGGCAGCAGATGCTTGAGAAACGCCTCGGGGTTCTCCGACATCGGGAAGTGCCCCATGTCGGGCATCATCGCCCAACTCGATCCGGCAATCGCCGCGTGCGCTTCCTGGCCGAGTTCGGCCGTGCCGCTGGCGTCATATTCACCCGAAAGGATGTGAACGGCCGTCCGGCTCGTATCGATCTTCTGCGCCAGCCCGCGCAGATCACAATCGGCGGTGTAGTAGTGCAGATCACCCCGGAAGGCTGGCGGCCAGCCCGACGCATAGACGTAGCTCGTCTCCTTGCGATAGGCTTCGGGCGAAGTCGGGCACATCAACGCATTCATCAGCCGCGCCTTGTATTCGTTGCTGACCTGCGGGTGCCACATCGCCTCGAGCGAAGCCGGATCACCCTCGACCTTGAGAGCGCCTTCGAGCGAGATCACCGCGCTGAACACTTGCGGATGGTGCAGCGCCAGATCGAGCGCAAGGAGCCCGCCTACCGAGCACCCCATGAACACCGGCCGGTCCAGTCCCAGCGCCTGCGCAAGGCCCACCGGCACCGCGCGCAGGAACGCGCCGGTCAACGCATATGTCTCGCTCCACCAGCTCGGGCCGACCGGAGGAAGCGACTTGCCGTGGAACGGCAGATCATAGGCAAACAGCCGGAAATGATCAGTGATTTCGCGGCATTCGAACAAGTGCCGCCACTGCGATCCGTGGCAACCCGCAGTATGTTGCAGCAGCAGCGGAATGCCCTGCCCCGCTTCCTCGAAGTAGATGCGGTGGTCCTGCCCCTCGATGGACAAGTGAATGTAGCGGCCGATAGGCGCATCAAACGTGCCCGAAGGCCGCGCCTCTTCGCGCTTTGCCGGTTCAGCAGCAGCGGGGCGAAGAAGTTCGACCAGCCGCATCAGCGCCGGATAATACTGCGCAAAATGTACGGGATCGGCTTCGAGCGTCATCTCGCCCATCGCGATCACCAGTGCCACGTCGTTGTAGAACCGGGGCGGCTTGGCGGCGAGCAAGCGCGACCAGATCTCGTCCGAGGCGGTGAGCGTAATCGTAGGCTGGGCGGCATCGGCGCCTGCTCCGCTGATCTTGCCGCCTTCGAGCACGAGGGCCAGTTTCCAGCTCTCCCCACGCAAGCAGACAGCCCCGCTCCAGTGGCGGGCGGCCAGCATGAACTCGCCGTCGGAAGTTGCAGCTGCCGCAAGCAAATGCGCGTCGGGCTTCATCAGTTTTGCCCCTCCGGTGTGAAGGCAATGGGCATGTGCATGATCGCGTTGAACCAGATGGTACGCAGATACCGGGGCTCTCCGGCGATCCGGAAATCGGGAATCCGCGTGACCACTTGCTTCAGCAGATGCTTGAGCTGGAGCGAGGCAAGTCGCGCCCCAAGGCACACATGTGGTCCAATGCCAAAAGCCAGATGACGCGATGCGTTGGCGCGGGTGATATCGAACCGGTCAGGGTCCGGGAACATCTCGGGATCGCGGTTGGCCGCGGCATAGGACAAGTAGATCTTATCGCCCGCCTTGACGGGATAGCCGCCGATCTCGGTATCCTGCGTTGCCGTGCGGCGAAACTTGATGACCGGGGGTGAGAAACGCAGCACTTCGTCGATCGCACCGGACAGGTACTTGTCGATGTCGCTTTGCAGAAGCGCATATTGATCGGGATGCTCTGTCATCAGCCGGATGAAATGCGTCGCGGTTGCACGGGTGGTTTCGTGGCCAGCGATGGACAGCAGCACGAAAAACATCGCAACTTCCTCGGGCGCGAGCCGGTCGCCATCGACGATCCCGTTGGCCACCCGGCTCATCATGCTGTCGTCGGGGCTTTCCATCTTCTTTGCAGCGAGCGCGGCACCATATTGTACCAGTTGCATAACGACCGCTTCGTGATCGCGGCTTTCCGATTCCGTATCCGCAGCGCCATTGCCGAGATCGAAGATCAAATCGCGGTCTTCGGACGGCACCCCGAGCAGTTCGCAGAAAGTATAGACCGGCAGCTTCGATGCGACATCGAACACGAATTCGCACGAACCCTTTGCCGCCACACTATCGATGATCTCGCCCGCAACGCGCACGATGTTCGGCTCGAACTCACTGATCACACGGGGCGTGAACACTGGCGTAACCAGCCGCTTGGTCCGGATATGGCGCTGGGGGTCCATGCCCATCATCCCGGCGCGTTGGCGTTCCAGATATTCGCCCCGGTAGTCCCAGATCGTCGGTCCACCCAGCCACGAGGAGAACAGCTCCTGATTGCGCGATACGGTATCGACATCCTTGTAGCGGGTCAGCACCCAGAAACCCTGATCGAGGCCGGCTCCTGCCTGCTTGGAAACGTAACTGCCAGCCTCGGGTGCCGGGTTCCAATGGACCGGATCCTCCCTGCGCCAGCGGGCAAACAGCTCGAACGGCGGGCCCTTCCCATCAGGGATCAGGTCGATATCCACCAGATTGGTGTTGAAATCAGCTTGCATCACAGTCTCTCGGTTCATGCTTTAGCGGGGAGCAATTGCATCGATGCGCGCGCGCCACGCGGCTATGCGGGGATACTGGGCGAGCAAGTCGCGCGCCTCGGCAGCATAGAGCAGCGCGCTCACTTGCGCGGTCACGGCCAGATCGGCCGCCGAAAGCGTGGTGCCTGCCAGCCAGTCGCGCCCATCAAGCATGGCATCGAGCGCAGCGAAATGGCGCCCCACATCAGCCACCACAACTTCACGCGCCTTGCGGCCAAGCCCTTGCGTCTTGACCAGCGCCCCTGCGCCTTCCAGCACCATGGTGCGCAGCGTATCGCGCGGTATGCCGGGCATCGTAACCATGAACTCGTCAAGCGCGCCTTCGAGGTTGTGTTCCCACGAAAGCCGCATGGTGATCTCGTAGAAATAGAGACTCTCGTCCGCCCAGTCCTCGATCACATGCGCCAGCGCCGCCTCACGCGGGGCTTGCGGGTAGAGCCCAGGAGCGGGATGCGCCGCTTCCAGCGCGATCAGGATATCGGTCGAATCCTGCGTCGCGGTGCCATCGATCACGATCGAGGGAAATTTGCCCGAGGCGCTGACATCGGCATACCTGCCCTGCGGCACGGCGGCCCGTTCGACCTCGTGGATCTCGAACGGCACCTGCTTGTAGTTCAGCGCGCGGCGCACCTTCTCGGAAAACGGCGAGGAAGCAAGCTGATAGAGCGTAATCACTGTCCGCCTCCCTGAAGCTCGCCGATCACGCGCATCACATCATATTTAGCAGCGTCCTCGGTCCACGGCGCCTGCGCGGCGAAGGCTGTTTCGATCTCGTCCCAGCGCCGCCGCGCTGCCACGGCAGAGACGGCATGACTGACGACATAGAAATCACCCCGCATTGTCCCATCGACTGCCGCCTTGGCGACGACATCGGCGGGCATGCCTTGCCCCAGAATCTTGCCGCCAAATTCACTCGCCGCCGGATCGGCAGGCCCCCACGGGCTGTGGCGCTGGCTGTGGTGCAAATCCGTGGCAGTGAGGCCTGGGCAGAACGCGCTGATTGAAATGCTCTCCGGCAATTCGGCCCGGAAAATCTCGCAAAGGCCCAGCGCCGCATGTTTGGAGGCAGTGTAGAAGCCGCTGCCCGGATGCTGGAAGCCCAGCGCATGTTCGGAGGCCGTCACGCAGAGGCGGCCCGGTCGGTCCGCTGCCATCAGGCGCTTCGCGAAGACCGAAACGGTGTTCCAAACGCCCCGGCTGTTGATGCCGAACACCCAGTCAAACTGCTCCGGTGTGCCATTGATCAGCACCCCGCCAAACGAGACACCGGCATTGGCAAAGACAAGATCGACCGGCCCGAGCGTCGATTCCACCCGGTCTGCCAGCGCCGCCACCGACGCGTGGTCTGACACATCGCATTTGGTGGCGAGCGCCGGTCCGCCAAGGTCCGCGGCCACCGCCATCGCCCGGTCGAGATCCAGGTCCGCCACCATGACCCGGCAGCGCCGCGCGGCCAGTTCTTCGGCGATGGCCCGTCCGATCCCGGACGCGCCTCCCGTGACGACGGCGACTTTGCCAACGAGATCCATGCCTTGCTCTCCCATCACAGCTTGATCGTCACGCATTTGAGCTGCGTGTAGTGGTGCAGCGCCTCGATGCCTTTTTCGCGCCCGTAGCCGCTGGCCTTCATGCCCCCGAGCGGGGTTTCCACACCGCCTGCCTGATATTCGTTGATGTAGATCTGCCCGGCCTCGACCGCTGCCGCGACCCGGTGTGCGCGGCTGAGGTTCTGAGTCCATATCCCGGCGGCAAGGCCATATTCCGTGTCGTTGGCGATACGAACCGCCTCAGCCTCGTCCTCGAAGGGGATGACCACGAGAACGGGTCCGAACACTTCCTCGCGAGCGATACGCATCTCGTTGTTTACATCGACATAGACGGTGAGCGGCATGAACCAGCCCTCACCCCATTCGGCCCGGCTCTCCACCGCGCCGCCCACCAGCGCGCGTGCGCCTTCGGAACGGGCGGTCTCGAACCACTCGCTTACCCGCTCATATTGCGCGCGGGTGGTCAGCGCGCCGACCATGCAATCCGCGCCTGGCCCGATCTTGATGGTTGGAATCGCCGCCTTCAGCCCTTCGAGCACCGCATCATAAACGGAACGCTGCACCAAGAGCCGCGTGCCGGCGAGGCAGACTTGCCCGGCATTGATCGCAAAGCCCCGGATCGCGCCCTGCACCGCATCGGCCAAGTTGGCGTCCTCAAAGATGATGTTGGGCGATTTTCCGCCCAATTCGAGCGTGAGCGGAATGATCCGGTCCGCCGCGATATGTCCGATCTGTCGGCCAGCCCGCACGCTGCCGGTAAAAGCAAGCTTGCGCACCAGCGGATCGCCGACCAGCGCCGCGCCGCAATCGGGACCATTGCCGAGGACGACATTGAACACGCCCGGCGCGATCCCCGCCGCCTCGCACGCCAGCCGCGCCACCGCAACACTGGTGCCCGAGGTGAACTCGGAAGGCTTGAGCACGACGGCGTTGCCCGCTGCCAGCGCCGGAGCCACCGCGCGCGCAGCCTGATTGAGCGGCGCGTTCCAAGGCGTAATCACACCCACCACGCCAAACGGCTCGCGGCTGGTGTAACTGTGATAGCCGGAGCCTAGATCGATCTTCTCACCCTGAAACAGGTTCACGAGGCCCGCGTAATACTCGAAATATTGCGCAGCAATTTCGATTTCGGCGCTGGCCTGCCACGCGGGCTTGCCGGTTTCGGCGCCTTCGATCGCGGCGAGCTCGCCCACGTTTTCGCGAATGACCCGCGCGAGCGCCGATAGCTGGCGGCCGCGCTCGATCGGGCGGCACGAACGCCATGCCGGCGCGGCCGCGCTGGCCGCAGCCGTCGCACGCGCGATATCTGCGGCATTGCCCAGCGCAACCCGCGCGCCGATGCTGCCCTGCGCGGGCTGCGCGGCATCAAGGTAGGCACCGCTGGCCGGGGGCACCGATTGCCCGCCAATGAAGTGATCCCAGGTCTGCTGCGTCATGCTACGGGTTCCTTGAGGCTGGCGGCATTCGCGGTGATGGCCTGATGAATTGCAAGCGTGCGCCGCGCCTCTTCGAGGTGCAGCAATTCCACCATCTTGCCCTGCACCTTGAGCACGCCCGCCCCGGCTGCCTCGGGCGCGGCGAAGGCGTCGACCACGACCTGAGCCCAGCCGACCGCATCTGCAGCAGGGCTGAACGCGGGGTTGGCCGTCTCGATCTGGCTGGGGTGGATCAGCGTCTTGCCATCGAAGCCCATCGCCGCGCCTTGCGCGCATTGCTGCGCCAAACCGGCCGGATCGTCGAGCGGGTTGAACACCCCATCAAGCACCGAGAGGCCATGGGCGCGGGCGGCGGCCAGCATCAGGAACAGCCCCGGCGCCAGCGCACTGCGCCCCGTATCGAGCACGCAGCGCAGTTCCTTGGCGAGATCGTTGGTCCCCGCAACGAACAGATCGAGCCGCGTATCCTTGGAAGCCGCAGCGATTTCCTCCAGACGGAACATCGCGGCGCACGTCTCGATCATCACCCACAGCCGGGTATCGCCGCCCAGCAAGGCATCAGCCGCGCGGACCTCGTCTGCCGAACTCACCTTGGGCACCAGCACGGCGGCAGCGCCGCAATTGCCAAACACCGCCAGATCATCGCCGCCCCACGGCGTGTCGAGGCCATTCACGCGCACGACCACTTCGCGCGGGCCAAATCCACCATCCGCGAGCGCCGCCGCGACGGCATCGCGCGCGGGGACTTTGGCATCAGGGGCAACCGCGTCTTCGAGATCAAGGATCACCACATCGCAGGGCAGGCCGCGCGCCTTCTCCATCGCCCGCGCGTTGCTGCCGGGCATGTAGAGCGCGCTGCGGCGCGGGCGGCTTTGGCGGTGCTCAGAGGCCATAGAGCTCCGCCTTGTCGAGCGTGTTGCGCACGAGGCGAAGCGAAGCGACGTCCACCATCACGCCGTCCACTTGCGCAGCACCAAGGCCCTGCGCCTCGGCCTCGCGGTAAGCGGTCTCCAGCTTGCGCGCGAAAGCAACCTCCGACGGATCGGGCGAGAACACTTCGGTTGCGAGCGCGATCTGTGCCGGGTGAATGGCCCACTTGCCGACCATGCCGAGCGATTTTGCGCGCTTGGCTTCGGAGAGATAGCCCTCCGGGTTGCCGAAATTGGCATAAGGCCCGTCCACCGCGTCGATCCCCGCAGCGCGCGCCGCCATGGCGATGCGGAAGCGGGCATAGTGGAAGATGTCACCCGGAAAGTCGCCCGTTCCGCCGATGTCGCGGGTGTCGATCCCCTGCGAGCCCGAGTAATCGCCCATGCCGAACACGAGGCATTCAAGGCGCGGGGTGGAGCGGGAGATGTCCTCCACGTTCTGCAATGCCTGCACTTCCTCGATCAGCACTTCGATGCCGATCGACTTTTCAAGGCCCAGCTTCTTTTCGAGCTGGGTGAGCATCCGGTCGAGGAAGATCACGTCGGCCGCCGAGTACGGCTTGGTCAGCATGATCGTATCGAGATTTGCGCCGGCACCGGTCACCACTTCTATGATATCGTCGTGGCACCACTGGGTGGAAACATCGTTGATCCGCACGCAGCGGGTCTTCTTGCCCCAATCCAGCGTGTTGAGCGCGTTTATGATCTTGCCGCGCGCTTCCACTTTGGCCGAGGGGGCGACCGCGTCTTCCAGATCGCAAAACACGTGATCGGCGGCCGATCCAGCGGCCTTGGCAAGCATCTTCTCGCTGCTGCCGGGTACGGAAAGCTGACAACGGCGGGCGCGGCGGGGACGGGTCATGCTACAGGTTCCTTCAGGCAGGTTCGGCGCGCAGCGCCAGGATTTCGGCAATGGCCGCTTCGGAAAGGCCGGCATGGCGCAATTCCTGCTCGGTATGTTCGCCCAGCAAAGGCGCGCGGTGGCGCACGCGGCCCGGCGTTTCGGTCATCTTGATCGGCACACCGGCAATGCGGATCGGAGTGGAGCCGGGTTGCTCGACCTCCACGATCATCTCGCGCGCGGCGAAATGCGGATCAGCCTCGATCTCGGCAATATCCTGCACCGCGCCAAACGGTATACGCCCGCCCAGCATCTGCTTGAGCTCGGCCTTGGTGAAGCGCGCAGTTTGCGCGCTGAGCAAGCCGATCAGCACATGGCGATTTTCGGACCGCAGCGCATAGCTGCCAAAGCGCGGATCGGCGGGCAGCTCGGCGCAGCCGAGTTTCTGGCAGAGCACGCCGAAATAGCTGTCCTGCTGCGCAGCAATGGTGATGAAACCATCGCGCGCGGGATACATGCCGAAGGGGCAGAGGAACGGATGGTGGTTGCCCTCCGGCCTTGGCACTTGCCCCAGAACCGAGTGCTGCCACACGATCCGCTCGCTGATCGCAAGCACGGCATCCGTCATCGCGACATCGACGAACTGGCCCTGCCCGGTGCGCCGCGCATGGTGGATCGCCGCCAGCACGCCAAAAGCCAGCATCATGCCCGGGATCGTATCCCCCACGCCGGGGCCAACTTTGGTGGGCGTATCGGTATCAGGGCCAGTAACCCCCATGATCCCGCCCATGGCCTGCGCCACCACATCGAATGCGGGCCAATCGCTGTAGGGCGAAGCGCCGGTCCGCGCGTCGCCAAAACCGCGCAGCGCCCCATAAACAAGCTTCTGATTGATCTCGCGCAGCACTTCATAGCCAAGGCCGAGCTTCTCCAGCACACCCGCGCGGAAGTTTTCGACCACCGCATCGGCATCCACGATCAGCGCCTTGAGCGCGGCCACACCCTGCGGGGTCTTGAGATCAAGGCAGACGCTTTTCTTGTTGCGGCAGATCGACTGGAAATATCCGCCCAACACGCGCTCGCTGTCATCCTGGCGATAAGGTCCGCTCAGCCGGGTCATGTCACCCGCCGGTGCCTCCACCTTGACCACGTCGGCCCCGTGATCAGCCAGCATCATCGTGCCGAAGGGCCCTGCCAGCATCTGGGTCAGGTCGATGATCCGGATATCGGCGAGCGCGCCCGTACGCGGGGAAACCGTGCTCATCGCCGAGCCCAGTGGCTCTTGCGCTTGATCAGCGCGCGCCGGTCGACTTGCGCGATCTGCTCGTCGCGCTGGTTGAACCCGTAGTGCCGGAAAGTGACGATGCCGGCGTCGTCCTGGCCTGCATCTTCCTTGCTCAACACTTCAGTGAAAGCATAGATCGTGTCGCCATGAACAACCGGCTTCGAGAGCCGGATATTGTCGAGCCCCAGTTCAGCCAGCGCATTTTCCACGCAGTCCTGGCTCGAAAGGCCCAGCACGATCGAGAAATTGACCCCGCCATAGGAAATGATCTGCCCGAATGGCGTCTTGCTCATCGCGTCTTCGTTGAAGTGCCCGTGCGCGGTGTTCATCACCATGTTTGTGATGTAGACATTCTCGAGCGGCGTGACGGTCTTGCCGCGCGCGTGGCGGATCTTCGCGCCGACTTCGAAATCCTCGAAATAGTTGTCGTCGCTGGTCAGGCTGGCAAGCTGCATGATCATGCTTTCTCGCTGATGGGATGGCGCAGCCGCACCAGGTTCGAGCGGCGGAAGCTGACAATCAGGTCGCCGTTCTCATCCCGCCCTTCGGTGCGCCAGGTCACGATGCCGTTGGCCGGATTGCTATCCGATACGCGCGCATCGACCGTTTCGCTCTGCGCCATGAGCGTGATCCCGGGATAGACCTGCCGGTGATAGACCAGATCGTGCACGCCCAGAAATGGCCCGCCGATCTCGCTGCAGTCCTCGACACTGAGGCCAAGCACCACATTGAACACAAGCTGCGGGTTCACGACAATATCGGGATGCCCGTGCGCCTTGGCATAGGCGCGATTGGTGTAGAGCGGATTATAGGAGAGCGTCAGAACCGAGAAATTGACCGTATCGGATTCGAAGATGGTTCGGCCCCAGTGGTGCGGTTTTACTTCGCCGATGGTGAAATCTTCAAACAGCCGACCGCGCGCACGCAGTCTGGCCGACGCAATTATGTCGGAACTCATACCTAGCCTTCCTCTCTCGCGATCAGGATGCGGCCAAGTCTGCGCGGGGGCAATGCGCCTTGAAAGGCCCAGGCCTATTCATTGCATATGTAATTCCGGAGCAGCCTACCGACAGCTGCCCCTGCACCGCCTGCGCTCAATCGGGCAGCAAAACCATCTTCAGCGCGCCTGCCTCGCGCGCCTCGAACATGCGGTAAGCTTCGGCTCCGTCGCTCAGCGGCAGGCGGTGGCTGATATAGCGTTCGGGCTTCAGGCGGCCCGACTGTACCAGCGGAAACAGCGCGGGCAGTTCCTCGGGCACCGAACACGTGCCCACGCGGAAAGTAAGCCCGGCAGCAAACGCGCGCTCCAGCGGGAAGGGAAAGCGCCGCGATTGCTGCACGCCGATGACCGAGACCGTGCCGCGCGGCCGTACGATGCGCAGCGCGAAGTCCACGGTGGCATCATGGCCCACCACTTCGACCACGCAATCGAGCTTTCGGCCCTTGGTGTCCGCCTTGATCCGCTCCAGCGCTTCATCGGGGTGCAGCGCGATGGCCCCAGCCTGCTCAGCCAGCGCGCGCCGTTCGGGCACCGGATCGATCGCATAGACGACGTGCGCGCCCATCACCCAAGCGCTGTCCACTGCCATCAGGCCGATGGGGCCAAGCCCGATCACCGCAACCGAACTGCCGGGCCGCACATCCGCCTCGCGCACGCCAAACCATGCGGTGGCGAGCGCGTCGGTCATCAGCAGAGCTTGCTCCATGCTGACGCCTTCGGGCACCTTCACCGCGTTCATGTCGGCGGCGGGCACGCGCACCGCTTCGGCCTGCGAGCCCTGCAGCTTTGATGAAAGTCCGTAGCACGAGCCCAGACCAAACTCGCAAAGGTTGACCACCCCCGCAAGGCACGAGCGGCACCGTCCGCAGCCCACCGCGCCGGGGAGCATGACCTTGTCCCCCACCTTGAGCCGCTGGACGCCGCTGCCGATCTCGACCACCTCGCCCACCGCCTCGTGGCCGACGCAGAAGCCCACGTCCTCCGAGAAGCCGTGGCCGTGGTAGATGTGCAGGTCAGACCCGCAGATCGAGCAGGCCTCGACCTTGACCACCGCTTCCGCCACCGATTGCGGCGCGGGATCGTCCATCGCTTCAAAGCGTACGTCGCGCGCGCCATAATATCTCAGGGCCTTCATGCTGTGCTCTCCCCTTACCGCTCGTTCATCGCGACATATTCCTTGATCTTCTGCTTGCCGAGCTGGCTCATGTGAACCTCGTCCGGCCCGTCTGCGATCCGCACAAAGCGGTTGAGCGTGAAGAACCCGGCGATCGGCGTATCGTCCGAAACGCCCATGCCGCCGTGAACCTGAATGGCCCGGTCACAGACGGTCTGCGCCATTTGCGGCGCAACGACCTTGATCGCGGCGATCAGATCCTTGGCAACCACATTGCCGTAGCGGTCCATGGCATCGGCGGCTTTCAGCGTGAGCAACCGCGCCATCTCGATCTCGCAGAAGCTCTTGGCCACGTCCTGCCGGATGCTCGATTGCTCGGCCAGCTTCTTGCCGAAAGCCACCCGGGTGTCCGCCCGCCGCGCCATGATTTCCAGCGCGCGCTGCGCCTGCCCGATCGAGCGCATACAGTGGTGGATGCGGCCCGGCCCGAGGCGGCCTTGCGCGATCTCGAAGCCGCGCCCTTCGCCGAGAATGAGGTTCTCCTTCGGCACCCGCACATTGTCGAAGCGCAGCTCGCATTCGCCGCCTGGCGAATTGTGCGATCCGAACACGGTCTGGTGGCGCACGATGGTGATGCCGCGGGTTCCGGGCTCGACAAGGATGGTCGAATGCTGGCTATGGCGCGGCCCGTCGAAGCGGGTCTTGCCCATCACGAGCCAGATCGTGCATTTCGGATGCATCGCATTGGAAATCCACCACTTGCGCCCATTGAGCACATAGTGATCCCCATCCAGCGTGATCGACATCTCAAGGTTCGTGGCATCCGAGGAGGCAACTTGCGGCTCGGTCATCACGTAGGCCGAGCGGATCTCGCCCGCAAGCAGCGGCCTCAGCCACTTCTCCTGCTGCGCCGGACTGCCGAACTTGGCCAGCACTTCCATGTTGCCGGTATCGGGGGCCGAGCAATTGAACACCTGTGATGCCCAAGGCACCCTGCCCATCAGTTCGGCAAGCGGCGCATATTCCAAGTTGGTGAGCCCCGGCGAAAAGGCCCCGTACTCGTGCGGCAGGAACAAGTTCCACAGCCCCTGCGCGCGCGCCTTGCCCTTGAGCGCTTCCATCCCCGGCCATTCCTGCCACAGGTTCGCCGGATCATGGACGAAGTCGTGATAGGCCTGCTCCGCCGGATAGACGTGCTCTTCCATGAAGGCGCCGACTTTGCTCAGCAGGTCCTTCACCTTGTCGCTATGTTCGAAATTCATCTGGTTGATCCTTCTGGACTTAAAGCGACAGGCCGCCATCGACGACGAGCGTATGGCCAGTGACATAGGCGGCGAGCGGCGAGGCTAGAAACACAGCGGCCACACCCATGTCGCCGGGCGAACCCAATCGCCGCTGCGGGATGGTGGCAAGCGCGCCCGCCAGCCGCTCCGGGTGCTGCGTGGTGACTTTGGTCAGCTTGGTATCGACAAGGCCCGGGGCAAGGCCGTTGACGCGGATGCCCTCCGGCCCCCACGCTTGGCCCAGCGTTTTGGTGAGGCTGATGGCAGCGGCCTTGGAAGCGGCATAAGCCGGATTGCCCACGTTGGCCTTGAAGCCTGACACCGAGCTGACGATGGTCACGCTGCCCTTCGTTTCCAGCAGCTGCGGTTTGAACTTGCGGGCGCAGTGCATCACGCTGTCGAGATTGACCGCGATGACCTTGTCCCACCCTTCCCGCTCGAACTCGCCGCGTTTGTAGACCACCGTGCCCTGGCACAGCACCAGCACGTCAAGGCGCGCAAACGGCTGCGGCGCGGCTTCGATCGCATCGGGATCGCTGACATCGACACAGGTGTAACCAAGGCCCGAAAGATCAGACCCATCCGCCGCATCATAATCCGCAGGATCAGCGCGCGTACCCCAGACATGCACGGCCGCGCCGCGCGCGCAGAAGGCATGGGCAATGCCATTGCCGATCCCGCTCGATCCGCCCACAACCAGTACGTTCTTGCCGGTAAAATCCGTGTCATCGATCATTCAGGCTCTCCGATCAGCCAATGCGCCGCAGCGCACGTTCAAACAGGGCAATGGTCTTGGCATGGAGCAGATCGCCCGTTTCACGCGGAGCCTTGCCGGCGCAGGCGCGGGCGTGTGTGCCCTCCAGAATGATGCCAAGCTTGTAGCAGGCAAGCACGACGTACCAGTCGATCGCAGAGCAGTCGCGGCTCGAACGCGCGGCATAGTGAGCAACCAGTTCGTCGGATGAAGGGAACCCTGCCCAAGGCGTGACCGCCACATCGGCCGCGCCGGGGGTATCGTGTTCCGGCCAAGTTGCGATCATCCAGCCCAGATCGAGCAACGGATCACCCAATGTCGCCAGTTCCCAATCGACAATTGCGGCAAGTTCGCCGCTTTCGTAGGAGAACATCACGTTGGCCAGATGATAGTCGCCGTGGAGAATGCCTGGCGTGAAGCTGGTGGGGCAATGGTCTTCCAGCCAGCGCGCAACCGTCGCTACGCCCGGAATTTTGTTAGGCCCGGTCCAGCCTGCAAACTGCGTGTAGCTTTCCAGCTGCGCCTGCCAGCGCGGCACTTGCCGGGTGAGGAACCCGTCCGGCTTGCCGAAGCTCTCAAGTCCGCAGCTGCGATAGTCGAGCGCGCCGAGTGCGGCGATCCCTTCGACCATGGCCAGGCCCATGCGGCGGCGGATCGCAGGTGAGCCCGCGTGCAGCGGCGGCATGTGGCTCACCGCATTGAAACCGGCCACCGGCTCCATCAGATAAAACGCCGCGCCAATCACTTCGGGATCGCCGCAGGTCGCAATCAGCCCGGGATGCGGCACTGCGCTGCCGGCCAGCGCTGCCAGCAACCGCGCCTCGCGTCGCATCGTCTCGTTCGAATTGTCGCGCAGATGCGGCGGCGGTCGGCGCAGGACATAGCTGCGCCCCGCCCGGTCGAAGCGCAGCAGCACGTTCTGCGTGCCGCCGCCGATGGGCATGACCTGCTCCAGTGGCGCTCCGGTGCCCAGCCCCTCGCTATCCATCCATTGCGCAAGCGCACCCAGCGGCACGCCCGACACTTGCCTCTCTTCCGTCACACCGATTCTCTCCGGCATTCCCTGATTTATCCATATGGATAATGCGTTTGACGTAAACCCGAGTCAACGGCTATTTGTCCAGCAAGATGTCCCGCCCCGAACTTGCCCCACGCAGCGATGCGGCAGAAACCATCAAGGAGGCGGCGCTGCGCCTCTTTGCCGAGCGCGGGATCGACGGCGTTACTGTCCGCCAGATTGCCGAGGCGGCGGGGCAAAAGAACCATGCGGCAGTCGGCTACCACTTCGGCTCGAAGGACGAACTGGTCCGTGCGGTGATCGTCCACGGCGCGCGCCTGATCGACGATCTGCGCTGCGCCATGCTCGATGCGGCCGAGGCTGCGGGCGGCCCCGCGACTGTGACCGAAGTCGTACGCCTGCTGGTCGAATCCTCGCTGCCGCCAGTTTCACCGCCATGGAGCGACTGCTACAGCCGCTTCGTCGTTGTGCTTCAACTCGCCAACCGCGCACTGTTCATGGACGCCTTGGAAGGCCGCTGGAACGCCGGCTACCTGAGGTGCCTCGATCATATCCGGCGGCTGCGCCCAGACATGCCCGCGCCGTTGATGAACCAGCGCCTGCTGTTCCTCGGCGCGGCGCTTGGCGGCGTCCTCGCCTCGCGCGAACGAGAACTGGCCGATACCTCCCGCGATCACCCTACATGGCGCGATCCCGGCACACTGGACCACGCCATTCATGCGCTGTCTGCAATGGTAGAGGCAGACTGAGGGACGCCAGCCCTCATCGAGCACGCACCATTTGGCATCCAATGCCCGCTTTTTGGCGCAATTTGTCGGTTTTTATCCTGACGATCCGTGTATGATATGGAGCAGGAGACAGGAGACGCCCGCACAGCAGATGCAGGCGCCCGCCAAGAGGAGCCGAGGCATGATCAGGCTGAGCGGGAATGCCATAGCTTTGGCGAGGCATTGGCCCGCGTGAGCTATGCCAATCCACCCAGTCCATTGCCTCAAGCCCATGCTGGCACGCTGCGACAGTTCGTGCGCTATGCCGAAACCACAGGCCTCGACCTTAACGCCTGTCTTGATACCGAACTAGCCGGTTGGGCAAGGCGCGCTGCCCAACTTGAGACCGTACCCGCGCATGTGATGGTCGATATCCTGGAGGTCTGTTCGGTTGCCGGGGTGCGCCCGGATCTCGGCATCGCCTTTGCCGCCTGGAGCAATCCGCGTGGCTTCGGCCCGCTCAGCCTGCTCTGGGATCATTGCCCGACGTTTGGCGAAGTCGTGCGCATTACCAGCCGCTACCTGCACCTCGAGAACCAGGCGCTCGGTTCGGTGGTGGAGCGCGAGGGCGATGACGTGTGCCTGCGCCATTTCACGGCGGTTCCGGCGCAGTTCGGCAGCCAGCAGTTCATGGAGGCGATCCTGGCGCTTGATGTCCGTTTGGCGCGGATGATGTTTGGCGAACGGTGGGCGCCGATCCGGCTGCAATTGACCTGCGCCCCCCCTCGCATCGAGCGTTTCCGCCGCAGCTACTTTGCCTGCCCGATCGAGTATGGCGCGCTGCGCAATGCAATGGTCATCCGCCAGGAAGACATGGACCGGGCGCAACCCCATGCGAATGCCTCGATGCTGGCCTATCTCGAATCGCAGCTCGACAGGATCGCGCGCAGCCGTCCGAATGGCCTCGTCGAACAGGTCGAGCAGGCAGTGCTGGCCAACCTCCCCGGTGGCACAGCCAACCTCGACCTCATCGCGCAAATGCTGGTGCAGAGCCGCCGCACGCTGCAGCGGCGGCTGGGTGAAGAGGGCCACAGCTTTGCCAGTATCGTGCTGGAGGTGCGCAAGCGCGTGGCGGAAGAGTATTTTTCCAGCGAGCCGCGCCCCCAGTTGACCGAGCTCGCCTATCGGCTGGGCTTTGCCGACGCGACAATCGCTGGCCGCTTTCTTGCGGCACATCTGCGCCCCGCGCGCGTGATGCGCCGCAAGCGCGCGTCCGCACCGCGCGACATCGCAACAGAGGTGCACTAGAAATGGACTCGCATGCCATCGGGGCGACTGCGCCGCCGCTGCTCGAAATCACGATCGGCGCAGCCTTGCGCCGGGCCGCGGCGGACTGGGGCGATGCCACAGCCCTTGTTTCCTGCGCGGAAGGCCTGCGGCTGAGCTGGCGCGAACTCGATGCACGGGTCGACCGGCTGGCGGCGGGACTACTGGCACGAGGGCTTGAGCCCGGCGACCGCGTCGCCATCTGGGCCCCCACCTCGGCCGCCTGGACTCTGTTGCAGTTCGCCACTGCGCGCGCTGGGCTGATCTTCGTCACCTTCAATACCGCCTATCGCCGGTCTGAACTCGCGCATGTTCTGGCGCTTTCGGGCGCCCGCATGCTGGTGAGCGCGGCCGGCTTCAAGGCGATAGACTATGCGGCAGAGCTTGCAGCAGTGGATGCGCTGGCGCTTGAATTCCGGGTCATGCTCGATGCACCCCCGCCACCCGGCTGGCTTGCCTTCGATGCCTTGTTCGCCCCGGCGGATGCGGTGTTCGAAGGCACCGACGGGCAGCCGGACGATCCGGTCAACATCCAGTTCACCAGCGGCACCACCGGGCGTCCCAAGGGCGTCACGCTCTCGCACCGCAATATTCTGAACAACGGCGATGCGGTTGGCCGCAATGCCGGGGTCAAAGTGGGGGACCGGGTCTGCATCCCGGTACCACTGTTCCACTGCTTCGGGATGGTGATGGGCAATCTCGCCTGCCTCACGCACGGGGCCACCATGGTCTACCCAGCCAGCGCTTTCAGCGCCGAGGCGACACTGCGCGCGATTGCCGACGAGGGCTGCACCCATTGCTACGGTGTGCCGACGATGTTCATCGCAATGCTCGATGCGCTCGATCACATGGCCTGCGACCTTGCATCGCTGCGCGGCGGCATCATGGCCGGATCGACCTGCCCGGTCGAGGTCATGCGCCGCGTGGCTGACCGCATGAACATGCACGAGGTGACGATCGCCTACGGCATGACCGAGACCAGCCCGGTGAGCACGCAGACCCTGCCAGACGATCCCTTCGAGGCCCGGATTGCGAGCGTTGGCCGGGTGCTGCCGCATATCGAGATCAAGATCGTCGATCAGGCGGGCGAGATCGTGCCGCGCGGGGTTCAGGGCGAACTGTGTACGCGCGGATATTCGGTCATGGCGGGATACTGGAACGACCCCGAAGCGACCCGGCGTGCCATCGATGCCGACGGGTTCATGCATTCGGGCGATCTCGCGGCAATGGACGAGCAAGGCTATGTAGCGATCACCGGGCGGTCAAAGGACATGATCATCCGTGGCGGCGAGAACATCAGCCCGCGCGAGATCGAAGAGCACCTCTATACCCACCCGGCGGTTCAGGATGTCGCCGTGATCGGCGTTCCGGATAGCAAGTTCGGCGAGATCGTCGTGGCCTGGATCATTGCAGCGGCAAATCACGCGCCCAGCGAAGCCGATATCCTGGCACACTGCCGCGGCACCATTGCGCATTACAAGGTGCCCGCGCGCGTCCGCTTCGTTGCGGAACTGCCGATGACACCCTCCGGCAAGATCCAGAAGTTCATCATGCGCAGCATTGAAACAGGAGGCGAGACATGAGCCGGTTCTTTGGCCCACCAACCCAGCACGGGGTCGTAGTGCCCTCGCTTGAGGCTGCCATAGCCTACTGGACCGAAGTGGTCGGTGCCGGCCCCTTCTTCATGATCGGGCAGCCACCGCACACGAGCTTCCACATCGGTGATACGCCTGCCGACGAGCCGAAGATGCGCATCGCGATGGGCAACTGGGGCGACATGCAGATCGAGTTGATCGAACCGCAGGGCGATGGCCCGGCGACCTGGCACCAGTTTCTGCGCAAGCGCGGAGGCGGCCTGCACCACACTTCGGTGTGGACTGAGGACTACGATGCGATGATCAACGCCGCACGGCAGCGCGGGCTCGCCGTCGAAGTTGCGGGCCTGCTCGCCAACGGCGTGCGTTACACCTATTTCCAGTCGCCATCCCCTTGCGATCCGCTCGTCGAAGTGAGCGAGCTCCTGCCCGATGTCGCCGCAATCTATGCCTTCATCCGCGAGGCTGCGATCGACTGGGACGGGTCGGATCCCGTTCGGCAGTTCGGCTGAAAAGACTACCCGCCAGAGGAGCGCCCCATGAAAAGAAACATGACGGATCTGACTGTTGCTGCCGACAAGGCGCTGACCCGGCTGACCAACCCGCTGCACCGCAAGATCGCCGCCAACTACCGGCTTCACGCCATGCTTGAGGTATCCGGCCGCTGGGAGGAAATCTTCGCGCCGGACATGACCGTCGGACACCCATTCTACCGCATCGCGGAAACATCTGGGCTGATCGAGCTGGACGGGCGCGAACAGGTACAGACCTTCTACAAGAGCCTAGTCGAAACCGAGACCACCGTGATGATCCTCGACCATGAGGAACTGCTGATCGATGACTGGGGCTTCAGCTCCGAAGCGCTCTATAACACCTACCTGACCGGTGAACAGGCGATTGCCCGCTGCATTGCCGGGGCCGAGCCAGGCAAGAAGTACATCGAGCAGCGCTGGGTCTGCATGATGTGGCCCTATGATTCCGAGGGGCGCATGATCGGTGAACGCGTCTATCCCGCCCCGACGAGGGTGCTCGTCGAATGCGCGGACGAAGATTTTCTGACGGTCGAGGATGCCCGGAACACGTTTGGGCCATTGATCAGACAGGCGCAGGATGAATTGAGAGCTTCGGTCGGCTGAAGCCGGCGCTTTAAATGCAAACGCAGTCCCGCAAGAAGGACTGCAATCCCGGAGAGACAAGGCCATGGCCTGCTGCGCTTTCGCGATCTACCTGGTTTCCATACTGATCTGGCCGCTGCGACGCTTGCTGCGTTTCGGCAGACCGCCGCGCTGGCAGGCCGATGCCGCCGTGGAATGGAAGCCGGGACAGTCGATGCCGGTGCAGCATGCGCGGCGGCGCGTGACCAGAGCGGCAGTCGCGCTCGGTCTGGGCGGTGTGCTCGCCGCCAGTGCCGGCGCGGCCGTAAGCGCACCAGCTTACGGCGGTGACACCGCGCTGCGGCAGACAATCATGAACACGCTATGCGGCACATTCGGGGGAAGCAGACCATGAACACCCTTGCCTTGAACTTCACGCCCGACCGTCTGCCTAAGACGCGAGGGCTCACTGGACCGGCCACTGCCCGGATCCAGCGCCGCACGGTGATGCTCTGGCTGTTGATGGTCGCGATCGGCTTCCTGCCGCAGATCCTCAATCTCTCCCCAGCGCTCAAGGCTGCGGGGCTCGGCCTGTGGCTGCCGGGCGGCGGCTTTCTTGCCCTGGGCGGCTGGTACACCTTGCTCCTGCCACTGACACTGGTGCTGTTCCTTGCGTCGCTGATTGCCTGGTTCTGGGCCGGTGCGGTCGTAGCGCCAGTGCTGGTCTGGCTGGCCGCTGCCGGGATCGCCAGTCTGCTCGCAGGCGAAGACAGCGGGTGGAGCCTTGCCCCGTTCGCTTCGGCCGGCCTGATCGTGACCGGCGCGCTGGCGCTGCGCGCCCGCAACCGGGCAGCAGCACAAGCCGGGGCACTACGGGCCAGTGCGCGTGAGGCCTTCCTGCCGCAATCGCTGGCCGAAGTACGCGTGATGCAGGCCGCGCAGCCTGATCCCTGCCGCCGCGAACTCACCCCCGATCAGATCACCCGGTTGCGCTATCTGCTCGATCGCACGCTGCAACCGGTCGAGAGCTTCGACGGCTTCACCATCATCGACCAGTTCCAGCCTGCGGCGCTGCGCTACCAGATCAACCATATGGGCTTTGCGCTCGCTATCGCGCAGGCCCAATACCTGCCCAGCTTCGGCGGCTACATGCGGCAGGCCCAGCGCAACCTGATCGAGAAGTACCTGCAGCGAAAGGTGTGGGACTACTGGGTTCTGGAAAGCTGCTGGGGACACCTCAACTTCACCGACTGGGATCCGGCCAAGCGCGACAACATCATGCTGACGGGATGGTTCGGGGCGCATGTTGGCGGCTATATGCTTGCCAGCGGCGACCACAGCTACCTCGAGCCCGGCAGCCTGACTTTCAGGCTCAACGACCGAAAAGCATGGCCGCATGATTTCCGCACGCTGATCGGATCCGTAAACCAGAACTATGGAACCGCCGAGTTCGGCCAGTACGCCTGCGAACCGAACTGGATCTATCCGATCTGCAACCACTACGGCATGCTCTCGCTCGCGTCGCATGACGCTTTGCTGGGAACGCACCTGGTGGACCGTCATCTTCCGGCATGGCTCCATGGGCTGGAAACCGAGTTCACCGATGCTGCCGGATCAACCATTGGTCTCCGCTCGCAATACACTGGCCTGCCCGTGCCCTTCCCGGTTGGCGAGGCAGGCTATTCCTATTTCGAGAACGCCTTCCTCCCCGAACGCGCGCGCCAGCAATGGGCGATCGCGCGCAAGGAGCTGGAACCGCTGATCGCGAGCGACGCCGATGGCGAATGGCTCCGGCTGCCCGGCGAAGGGCTCGATGCCGGGAACTATCGCCCGGGCCACGGCGGCACGCTCTCGGGCATCCTCGTGGCCGCGCGCGAATTCGGCGACCGCCGCATCGCCGATGCTGCGCTCGCCGGTCTCGAACGGTGCTGCCTGCCCGCAATCGATGATGGCGTGCATCGCTACCGCAAAGGCTCGAACATCGCCAATGCAACTGCCGTGATGGGCGCCCTGATGGAAACCGGCGACTTTGCCGCGACCTTCACGCAAGGTGCACCTCGCACCTGCCTTGAAGGGCCGAAGATAGAAGCAACCGCCTATCCGGACGTGCTTGTCGCCCGCGCCTGGAGCGACGGAACGGGACTGGAAGCCGTACTCTACCCTGGTCAGGCAGGGGGACTCCAGACGATTCCCATCTCCAACCTCCGGCCTGGTGCCCGCTACCTCGTTCGCGGCGCTGCATCAGGCGAACTCCGCGCCGATGGAAGCGGTAATGCTTCGCTTGCGGTCATGCTGTCAGGCCGGACTGAATTCGTCCTTGATCCGGAATGAAAGCATAGCCGCCCGATCATAGGCAAGGTTCAATTGCCTCTCCATGGCGTCATCCGAGCTACCTCCCGATCTACAACTTATGTTATAAATCAGAATGATCTTCCGCGATAAATGCGAACGCCTCAGGCTTCCACCCTTGCAGCCTTACATCTTTGCAAACCCACAGTCTTGTCAGTAGGCTTCAATCTCAAGCCTGATAGGACCGATGAGACCCGATGGGCGAAGTGGCGCCGAGGCCGTATAGGCCTTCATCGTTGTAAACGTGATCGGCTTGGCGCCAGGCTGTGCGTCACCAATGAGCCGATTGACCCACAGATTGGCGACACGGATTTCGATGGCGTTGGTGCCAGGCTTGGCAGCACCGGCAATGTCCAGCCGATAGGGTGCCTTCCACAGCGTGCCGACTGATTTGCCATTCACGACAACCTCCGCCACATCGCGGACATCGCCGAGATCGAGGGTGAGCGATTTGCCGTGACGCAATGCTTTGGCAGCAATCTGCACGTCTCGACGATAGGTTCCAACGCCCGAAAAATACCGGATTTCCGGCGCACTGTGCTTTGCCCAATCGATCAACTGCGGCAAAACGATTTGCGCAGGAGCACCGCGACCCGGTTGAAACGCCAGTGTCCAGGGCCCTGAAATGTCCAGAGTTCCGCCATGGACCGGTGCAGCGGGCGGCCGAGCAGATCCGCTTCCTGAGGCTTTGCGAAAAACAACGAAGCCAGACTGATACGGCTCGAGCGTCATCGGGATGATCGTCTGACCATCCCGCACAGTATAGCTGACCTCACGCGATGTCCCGGTTGCAGCATCCCAAAGCTCAGGCAGTTTGCCGGTTGTCCGCAAGCTGATGTCGAGCTTTTCCGGCCTGTCTTTGCGGTTCGTGAAAAAATAGATGTCGGTGGTGGGTGTGGTCCGGTGGACAAACAGCACCGTAGTGTCTGGCGCCGGTTTGCTGTGCTCGAAATCCGGTGTGATGGCGAGCTCTGCCATAGCCTTGTTCACATCCGCCATGGCGAGCACCATGCCCTTGCCTGTATCCCCGCCCCACAGGCGCTGAGCCAGCGCGTCAAAAGCCGCCACATCGTCTGACAGGCTGGGCGTTCCATCAGGCCTCGGCCCGACCAGCGTCGCGCCGCCCCGCACGAGCTCATCAAGGCGCTTGAGCACGGGTAGCGTCATCTGTCGGCTTGAACCACCAAGGTAGATCAGCTTGTAGCGCGCGCCGCTTTTGGCCACCAGATCGCTACCATCGTTTCTTAATTGGTTCAGCACGACGTCGGCATTCACAAAGTCGAATCCGCTCGACTTTGGAAGGTCATCGGGCACAGATTTGGCAAACAGCGCAGTCAGCGGAGCTTCTTCGCCGTAGAAATAGGCGACATCGGCAACGTGGCGCCCTTGCTGGAGCATGAAACTGTTTCGGGATATGTAGTCCACCCAGGGCCGGGCCATCTCGCCCCAGTTTTCGAGCCGGTTGAAATACTGGCCAAAGATGAACAGCGAAAAGCCGGGAGCCTTTTCGGTCAGCGGCTGATGGACCGAGGTGTGGATCACCGGGCGATTGATGCCGAGCGCAAACTCCATGTCGATCATCGGTTGCAGATCGCGCGGCGCAAAAGCCCAAGGCTGCAACGCGGACGTCAGCGATTCCGCCGCAGCGAGATTTTGCCCATAGACATGCGCCACCGAGGCCGCGCCGCGCATATCACCCTGATGAGTCGACTGGGGTTCTCCCCCAGCGGCATAGGACCACATCGCGGCCATCGGTATGTCGGCATCGCGGCGCATGTCCATATCGTCGCCGAGCGAGGGGCGCTTGTCCTCCAGCGCTTCGGAATAGTGGATCAGTCCTCGCTGGTGCGCTGCCATGGTGATCGTGCGGTAATGTGCCTCAGCCATGAGGTCAGCGAGGGTCTTGCGGAAATCATATAGGAACGCGTCGGTCCTTGCCGGGCTGTCGATGATCACACCCGTCAGCGCGGGCAGCCACCGCACCGGATCATAGCCGCGCCGCGCGGTAAATTCGGCCACCAGCTTCGGCGTCCAGTTCGAAGAGCCAACCTCGATGCTGTCGTTGAGCAGTGCACGCACACCTTTCCCACCGATCAGGTCCCTGCCCACAGCATCCACATACGTATCAAGGTACGTGTTGATATAGCGGCGCACGGCCTCAGCATCGAACTTGTCGACTTCGAGCCCGGTTGCCTCGGGCGTGGCGGGATGGTTTTCGGTGCCAGTCAGCGAGTAGCCCATGCGCAGCACGCGCCAAAGGCCTTTGGGCGGTGCCCAATCGAGGCTGCCGTCGGGCTGCATCCTGCCAGTCAGGTCGATCAAGTCGGCGGGATCAACGCCGGTGCCCTGTGGTGAGGCAAGGCTGTAGTAATCAAAATTGGTCGCAAATCCGGCCTTTTCCTCGGTGCGGTGGGTGCGTGCGGACGTGGAAAGGCGCAATTCGGAGATCGTGATCAACTTCGGGCCACCGCTCATGAAACCCGGGAAGGCGGGAAACGCCGCGCCGGGCGCGGGCGGCGGGCCAAGAGCGAAGCCCTTGCTATCGGGCAAGAACCGCACGCGCATGGCCTTGGTTGTAACGGGCGGAAAAGTGATCGTGTATTCCGCGCTGGTGCCGGTGGGGAAGCGCGCGACTTCGCTGAATGTCACGCCATCGGCGCTGGTTTCCAGCACGGGCTCGAAGCTGGCGGCGCCGAACAGCGTGCGCGGTGTAGTGCCGAGCGTGGCAGAGCGCACCACTTGCGGTACGGCAAGATCGGCACGCAACCAGCCGGGTGCTTCGGCCGTACCAGCAGGGATCTGGAGCACAGTGGCTTGCTTACCGTCGCTAACCAGCGCGCCATCGACAGGGCCGGAGGAGGCGGAAAACACCGGGGCGAGCGGTGCTTCCTTCTCGCGGTAGGCCAGCACATAAGTATCGCGATAGAGTTGCGGCAGGTCGGTCTTGGGATGATCGGAACCGATCTTGGGTTGCATGCCAAGGTCCTGAAACGGACCGGTCACACTGGGTGGGGTAGCAAGCTTGCCCCTGAACCGCTTGCCGCCAGGTATAATGGTTTCTGCCCAGACAAACTTTTTCATCCCATCCTCGGGCTTCACCCAAGGTCCGCCGCTTTCGCTCCAACCGGGGGAAGCGGCAATCGCCATTTCAAGGCCGAGCCGGTCGGCAGTCTCCGCAGCAAATCGCAACGCGTGCTTCCATTCCGGCGTCATGTACACGAGCCGCTTTTCAACCACTTGCGGGGTCTCAAGCTGGGCATCGAAGTTCTGCACTCCGCCAATGCCGATGCGCTTCATCCATTCAAGATCGAGCCTGATCCCCTCTTCGGTGACGTTGCCGTTCATCCAGTGCCACCAGATGCGCGGCCGGGCTGACGGCGGCGGGTCGCGAAACTGCTCTTCGAGTGTGGGAGCCGGATCGGCAAACGAGAGCGCGGGCACAAGTGCGCTGGCCGCTGCGAGTGCTGCGACATAAGTCCTCAATCCCATCGTACCTCTCCCGGCTTTTATGTTCTCTATTCAGACGATACCCGCTCCAAGCCCAACCGCCTTGCGCTCTTGCGCTTTGCGGGAACGCCACTGGCTGGTGCGGTAGGCCTCCAGCACATCGATCGCGCCGCCTGCTTCCATGCGCGCCATGGCGAGGATCGGGGAGACATCGATCGTGTAGGCGCGGCGCAGCGCCTGGAAGGCCATCATCGTATCGTTGGCTTCCTGCGCGGCATGGAGCGCCTCGCGGTCTACCAGCATGGCCTTGGCATGGCACTGGGCGATGGCTTCGGCGCTGGAAAGCATCGATTCGATGGGGTCGGTGACATTGTGCGACTGGTCGATCATGTAGCTGGGGTTAAAGCCGTCTCGCGGGTTGAGTTCGGCTTCGGCCAGTTCGTTGAACACGAGGAACAGCTGGTGCGGGTTGATCGAACCGGAATCGAGGTCGTCGTCGCTGTATTTGCTGTCGTTGAAGTGGAAGCCGCCCAGTTTGCCAAAGCGGTGGAGGCGGGCGACGATCTGTTCGATGTTCACGTTCGGCGCGTGGTGGCCCAGATCGACGAGGCACTTGGCCTTGGGGCCGAGTTCCTGCGCGGCGAGGATCGAGGAGCCCCAGTCCGAAATGACGGTGGAATAGAACGCGGGCTCGAACATCTTGTGTTCGAGCAGCATGCGCCAATCATCCGGCAGCGCGGCATAGACCTGTGCAGCGGCCTCCAGATAGCGATCTAGGCTGCGCGCTAGGTCCTGCTGGCCGGGGAAATTGGTGCCATCTCCCACCCATACCGTCAGGTCCTTCGAGCCCAGTTGCTGGCCGATTTCGATGCATTCGATGTTGTGGGCGATGGCCTGCGCGCGCGTGGCTTCGAGGGTCGAGGCGAGCGAGCCGGTGCTGTAGCTGTGCGCCTGGCCAGGCTGATCCTGAAAGGTGTTGGAATTGACCGCATCGAAGCCGAGGCCGAGGCTGGCTGCCTCTTCACGCAGTGCTTTGTAGTCACTTACCTTGTCCCACGGGAAATGCGGACTGACGCGCGGCGTGACGCGGGAGAGCTGGTTGATGACTGCGCAGTCTTCCAGCTTTTCGTAGATATCGGTGGGTTCGCCGGGGATCGGGAACTTGGCGAAGCGCGTGCCTCCGCGCCCTGCGCCCCAAGAGGGGACGGCGACGCTGAAGGCTGCAGCGCGGGCCTTGATGGCATCGATGGAAATGCCGCTGCGGGCGAGCTTGCGGCCTAGGGCTTCGTAGTCCTCGTGGAGGGCTTCGGCGCGGGCGGCGTTGTGCTCGGCGATCAGGTCGGCGGATAGGGGAAGTGTCATCTTCCGTCCTTTAGCGCGTGAAGGCTTGGGCGTTGCCCGCGTCGACATTGATCATGTTGCCGGTCGATTTTGCCGACATTTCGCTGGCGAGGAAATAGACCGCCTCGGCGATGTCTTCAGGCAGAACATCACGCTTCAGCATCGAGCGCTGGCGGTAGTGTTCCTCGAGTTCGCTGCCGGGATCGATGCCGTGGGCGCCAGCGCGTTCCTTGCGCCAGTCGCCATCCCAGATGCGGCTGCCGCGGATCACGGCGTCGGGGTTTACCACGTTGACGCGAATGCCGGCGGGCGCGCCTTCGAGGGCGAGGCAGCGCGCGAGGTGATTGGCTGCCGCCTTGGCCGAGGCGTAGGCGCTGGCATTGGTGGCCGCTGCGACGCCGTTCTTCGAGCCGATGAACACGACCGATGTGCCGCCCTGCTCCTTCATGCGCTTCAGGTGCGGCCAGGCGGAGCGGGCGGTAAGGAAATAGCCGCGCGCCAGCACATCATAGTTGCGGTTCCACAGATCGAGCGTGGTGTCTTCGATGGCAGCGGATGAGGCAATGCCGGCATTGGCGACGAGAATGTCGAGCCCGCCGAATTCGCGCGCGCAAGCGCCGAACGCGGCCTGAACCTGCGCCTCGTCGGTCACGTCGCAGACGGCAGCGCGGACCACATCCTTGCCGAACTGCTTGGCGAACCCTTCGCGTACGGCCTCGACTGCATCAGCGTCGCGATCCGCGAGCAGCACGCAGGCACCGTCTTTCAGGAGCCGCGCGGCGGTGGCAGCGCCAATGCCGCCAGCCCCGCCCGTTACAAGTGCGATCTTGCCGACCATGGGCTTTGGCGCAGGCATGCGCTGAAGCTTGGCTTCTTCGAGCAGCCAGTACTCGATATCGAAGGCTTCCTGCTCATCAAGCGCGATGTAGTCGCCGATGGCTTCCGCGCCGCGCATCACGTTGATCGCGTTGCCGTAGAACTCCCCCGCGAGGCGGGCGGTGGTCTTGTCGGTGGCGAACGTGATGCGGCCCACGCCCGGCACTAGCACGACGACCGGGTTGGGATCGCGCATGGCGGGGGAGTTCGCCCGTTTGCAGCGTTCGTAATAGGCGGCGTACATCGCGCGGTAATCGGCGAGTTGCTGCGCGAGGTAAGCATCGTCCGTCAGGCGCGCGGGGTCCAGCGTCAAGGGCGCGATCTTGGTGCGCAGGAAGTGATCGGGGCAGGATGTGCCCAGCGCGGCGAGGCGCTGGAAGTGCGCGCTGCCAACAAATTCGAGCGCTTCGGCATCATCGGAAAAGTGGCCCAGCTTGCGGCGCGCACCTGTCATCAGGCCGCGCAGGCGGGGCATGAGGTCTGCGGCAATCGCAGCGCGATCGGGGTGCGGCGCAACAATCTCGCCGCCGAACGCGGGCTTGCTGCCTTGCGCCGCGTTGAGATAGCGCGCGGCATCCGCAATCAGGCTGATCGTGTGTTCGTAGGCCGCCTTGGCGCTGTCTGCCCAGCAGATGATGCCGTGGCCGGCGAGCATGACGCCCTGAACCTGCGGATTGGCCGCGACAAAGTCGCGCAGCATTACGCCGAGCGTGTAGCCAGGACGCTTCCACGGTAGCCAGCCGATCTTGCCGCCCCAGATTGCCTTGGTGGCTTCTTCGCCGCCAGAAGATGCCGCGAGCGCGATGATCGCATCAGGGTGGACGTGATCGACATGCGCGTAGGGCAGCAGCGAGTGCAGCGGCGTGTCGATGCTGGCAGCGCGGCCATTCAGGTTGAACGTGCAGTGGGGCAAGTAGCCGACCATCTTGTCGTCATGGTCCGGCCCGCTGTACTGCGCTTCAAGGCCTAGCAGCCTGGCCTGATAAAGCGTGGCGAAGCCATCGAGCTTCATGGAGCCGATATCGCCGCCCGACCCCTTGACCCAGAGCACCTCCACCGCCTCGCCGGTGAGCGGATCGGTTTCGGTGAGCTTGGCCGAAGTGTTGCCCCCGCCGAAATTGGTGACGGTAAGGTCGGACCCGAGCAGGTTTGACCGGTAAAGCAGCAATTGCGCCGGGCTGAGCATTGCGGCGTGCGCATCGTCCCAGCGGCTGGTAGGCACGGTGAAGGGGATCGCGGCAAAAAGAGCGGTCTCGGCGTTCATGGCATCCTTCCGGCGTCGGTCATGGGGCCGCGCCACGAGCCTTGCTAACATTTCTGCTGGAAACGATCAATCTTGATTGATAATGATCGTTTTCTAAAAAGAACCATCGGGGAGAGGCGCGCTGAAGCACGGCGCCATCATTGTCATCGACCTGGGCAAGACCCTGAGCAAGGTTTCACTGTGGGATCGGGCCGGGCAGATGCTTGATCGGCAAGTACGGCCCAATGCGCCGCTTATGGTGGATGGCGTGCGCTGCCTAGATGCGCCAGGGATCGGCACCTGGCTGACCACCGCGCTGAGGGCATGGGCCGCGCATCCGGTGGAGGCGATCGTGCCGGTGGGGCACGGCGCCGGGGTCGCTGCTCTGCGCGGCGGGCAACTGGCGTTCGCGCCGCTCGACTATGAGGAGGAGATTCCGGACGAGATCACGGCGGGATACCGCGCGGCGCGCGATCCCTTTTCGGTGACGGGCTCCCCTGCCCTGCCCCATGGGCTGAACTTTGGCGCGCAGCTCTGGTGGCTACAGCAGCAGGGCCTGCTCGATAGGGTGACCTTGCTGCCCTGGGCGCAATATTGGGCCTGGTTTCTGAGTGGGGTGGCCGTGAGCGAAGTTACCTCGCTGGGCTGCCATTCCGATGTGTGGGACCCGGCGGCGAGCACGTTTTCGCCGATGGCGCTGCGGCTGGGCTGGGACACGAAGTTCGCGCCGCTGGTGCGCGCGGGCGATGTGGTCGGCACTTTGCGGCCAGAGCTTGCGGCAGCGACGGGGCTTTCGTCCGCAGTGCGCGTGCTGGCGGGGCTCCACGATTCCAACGCCGCGCTCCATGCCGCGCGCGGCTTTGCAGACGTCGCGGGGAGCGAGGCGACGGTGCTTTCCACCGGCACATGGTTTATCGCGATGCGGCGGCCGCAAGGCGAAGCGCCTTTGCTGCCGGAAGGGCGCGACTGCCTCGTCAATGTTGATCTGGAAGGACGAGCGGTGCCTTCGGCGCGGTTCATGGGCGGGCGCGAGCTTGAACGGATCGCGGGCGATGTCGGTGTCGATGCGGCGGGCGATCAAGCGGCGCTGCTGGCGGCCGTGCCGGGTCTGCTGCGTGCGGGGGCAATGCTGCTGCCGACTTTGGCCCCGGGCTGCGGCCCCTTCCCAAACCATGCCGGGTGCTGGGTGGACGAACCGGAGGATGCCACCGGGCGCCGCGCCGCTGCGTGTCTCTATGCCGCTCTGGTCGCAGATTGCGCGCTCGATCTCATTGGCGCGCGCGAGACACTGCTGATCGAGGGCCGCTTTGCCGCAGCCGAAGTATTCGTGCGCGCGCTCGCAGCTTTGCGGCCTGAGACCCGCGTGCTCGTGGCTGATGGCGAGAGCGATGTTTCCTTCGGCGCGTTGCGGCTGGCACAGCCTGCTATAGTGCGGGATGCCGCATTGCGGCAGGTGGAGCCCCTGGCCGGCGACCTTGCGGCATACCGCAAGGACTGGCGCAGCGTTCTGGAGACCACAGCATGATCGTCGCCAACATCGCCGATTTCCGCGAAGCCGCACGGCGCAAGCTGCCGCGCTTCCTGTTCGAATACATCGACGGCGGTTCCTATGGCGAGACGACTTTGCGGCGGAATGTGGACGATCTGGCCGGGATCGCACTGCGCCAGCGGGTGCTGCGCGATGTTTCCAAGATTGATCTTTCGACCGAACTGTTTGGCGCGCGGCAGGCCATGCCGGTGGCGCTTGCGCCGATTGGCCTTGCGGGCCTGAACGCGCGGCGCGGCGAAACACAGGCCGTCCGTGCGGCAGAAAAGGCGGGAGTGCCATTCACGCTATCAACCGTTTCGGCCTGCCCCTTGAGCGAAGTGGCGGCTGCGGCCAAGAAGCCGTTCTGGTTCCAGCTCTACATGATCCGCGACCGGGGCTTCATGCGCGAACTGCTGGCACAGGCGGTTGCGGCTGAATGTAGCGCGCTGGTGTTTACCGTGGATATGCCGGTGCCGGGGAGCCGCTACCGCGATGTGCGCAGTGGCCTGGCGGGTGCGCCGGGGCTGATGGGGGACATCTGGCGCACGGCGCAAGCCGCGCTGCGGCCGGGCTGGGCCTGGGATGTGGGGCTATGGGGCCGCCCGCACCACGTGGGCAATGTCGCACCAGTGCTGAAGGGCAAAACCGGGCTCAATGATTTCTTTGCGTGGATGCGGACCAATTTCGATTCCGCAATCACCTGGCGTGATCTGGATTTCATCCGCAGCGAATGGCGCGGGCCGCTGATCATCAAGGGCATTCTCGACCCCGAGGACGCGAAGGAAGCGGCGGCGCTAGGTGCGGATGGCCTTATAGTTTCCAACCATGGCGGGCGGCAGCTCGACGGAGTGCTTTCCACTGCGCGCGCACTGCCGCCGATTGCCGAGGCAGTGGGGGACAAGCTCACCGTGCTGGCTGACGGCGGCGTGCGATCGGGGCTCGATGTGGTGCGCATGCTGGCGCTCGGCGCGAAAGGCGTTCTGCTTGGGCGGGCCTGGGCCTTTGCACTGGCGGCAGGCGGCGAGGCGGGTGTGTCCAAGATGCTGCAGCTGATCGATGCGGAAATGCGCGTTGCCATGGCGCTGACCGGTGTGACCCGGATCGATCAGATAACCAGAGATAACCTTGCGGGAGACTATTCTTGACCACGGCACCTATCGGCGAAAGCAAGTGGCGCGGCACGATCCTGGCGGGGCTGGCGAACTATATCGACGCGGGCTCGATTGTGGCGGGCTCGGTCGCGCTGGCGCTGTGGCAGGAACAGTATCAACTCTCGCCGGGGTTCCTCGGGCTGCTGGGCGCGTTTGGACCCAATGCCATTGGCGCGGGCGTGGGCGCGCTGATTGGCGGCATTCTTTGCGACCGGCTGGGGCGGAAAAAAATCTACCAGTGGGACATGCTGATCTACGCCGCGGGCATGGCGCTCCTGGTATTTGCTGTGGCACCGTGGATGATCGTGGCGGGATTCCTGATCGTCGGCCTCGCGGTCGGCGCGGATATTCCCGCATCGTGGTCCTTGATCGCCGAGGGGGCGCCGGACGGGGCGCGGGCGCGGCATTCGGGCATGGCGCAAGTCTTGTGGTATCTGGGGCCAGTGGTGGTTCTGCTGATGAGCCTCGCGCTGACCAACCTTGGCGTGCTCGGCGCACGGATCGTGTTTGCGCATCTCCTGATCATCGCGCTCGCGCTCACCTTCCTTCGCTCACGCATGGCGGAATCGCCTCGCTGGATCGAGGCGCAGGCTTCGGGCGAGAAGCGGCCGCCAATATCCTCGCTGTTCACGGGCAAGCACCTTGGCTCGATACTCGGGCTCGTCGGGATGTATGGCTTCTGGAACTTGTGGGCGGGGACCAACGGCTTCTTCTTCCCCTATATCCTACGCACCGTGGGCGCGGCGACGCAGGCGCAGGCGGTGGGTATTCAGGCGCTCTCGTTTGCCATCGGCATGGCATCCATTGGCCTCGTGTTCATGCAACTGGCTGATCGCGTGAACCAGCGCACCCTGTTTGCTCTGTCGGCGGTCATTCAAGTCATTGGTATGGGCTTGCTTGTGGTGTTTCCGCTGACGATCCCGGTGGCACTGCTTTATGTGTTCCTCCTGCAATTTGGCGGCGGGTTCGGCGCGCAGAGCTTTTTCCAGCTGTGGAGCGCGGAAATGTTCCCCACGATGCTGCGCTCCACCGCGCAGGGGGTGTGCTTTGCCATCGTGCGGGTGAGCCTTGGCGTATTCAGCTTCTTCGTGCCGCTGCTGACCGCGACCGGCTTTACCACCCTGGCGCTCATCCTGACGGGGTTCCTCGTCGTCTCGGGCGTGATCGGCTTAGCCTGGGCACCGCGCAACGAGGGTAAATCACTTGAACAACTCGAGGCCGAGCGGCAAACAGCGACATGAGCAAGCCTGAGACGGAATTCCATGCACGCGGCTAAACGTGAGCGAGTGATCGAGGAGGCGCTGCGCGCTACCGGTTTCGTGACCTACCGCGAACTGGAAGCACTGCTCGATGCCTCGCCCGCCACGATCCGCCGCGATCTGGCGCGGCTGGAGGAGGCGGGGCAGATCGTGCGCGTTCATGGCGGGGCACGGGCTGCGGGCGATGCGCCACGGCCCACCTTGCAGCTGGCGGGCACGCCGTTCGACCAGTCGATCACGCTGAACCTTGCCGCCAAGCGCGCGATCGGCGCAGCGGCAGCAGCGCTATGCCTGCCGGGGGAAGGCGTGATGATCGATGGCGGCACGACCACCTTGCAGATGTGCCCGCACCTCACCGCGCTCAATCTGCAAGTGCTGACCAATTCGCTGCATATTGTGAACGCGCTGCTGCTCCAGCCGGGCACGCGCATTCTGGTGCCCTCTGGCGCAGTGTTTCGCGAGCAGAACATCATTCTGGCGGCATCGGGCGAAGACTCAATGCCTCGTTTCCACGCGCCCAAACTGTTTATGGGCGCGGCAGCGGTGGGTGCGCAGGGGGTGATGCAGCAGGACGTGGTACTGGTCGCCGCCGAACGCCGCCTGATCGACCGCGCCGAGGAAGTTATCCTGCTTGTTGACTCGACCAAGTTTGTTTCCTCGTCCGGCACTATCGTTTGCGGGCTGGATGAGGTGGATGTGCTGGTGACGGACACGGGGATTGCGCCCGAACATGCAGCGATGGTGCGCGCGGCAGGGGTATCACTGATTGTAGCGTAGCTGAATCGGGTTTTGTGACCCCCGATTTTCCAGCCAGCGCAGTGTGTTCGGGCGATCCAGTTCGGACAGGGCAATGCCGCAAATCCGTCAGACGCGGCCAAAACTTCGCACGACGCCAACAAACCTTCATTTTCAATCATTTATCTGGGATGATGGCCGTTTTCGGATTGATATTGATCATATCATATTGTTTGTGATACTAACCAATCACATCGGGCGTATAACCGGTCAATCTAGGATGTTGGGAGGAAGTCTATGGGGAAGCCTTGCACTCGCGTGGGCGTGACGATTTTGGCGCTGATGCTCGCAAGCACTAGTACTGTAGCGCTCGCCGACACGGCAGCGACCGATGCCTCCGGTGCCGGTTCACCGCAAGCTGATGATGCAGGCAACCCGCAGGACAAGAGCGAGATCATCGTCACCGGCGTGTTCGGTGCGCGCGCGATTGAAAGCGCCCCGATCTCGATCAACGTGGTCTCGAACGAAGTGCTCAAGCAGCACGCCCCTGTCTCGGCAGCAGACCTGCTCAAGAACATCCCTGGCGTCTTCGTGAACTCCGCGCTCGGCGAAATCCGCAACGTCGTGTTTTCGCGCGGCGTCTCCGCCAACTCGCTCGATGCGGCGGGCGGCTACTACTACGTCTCGCTTCAAGAGGACGGCCTCCCTGTTGAACTGGCGACCGCCAACAACTTCGGGCCGGACTATTTCCTGCGTCCCGATCTCAATCTCAGCCGGGTGGAAGGCCTGCGCGGCGGCACGGCGGCGATCACTGGCCCCAACGCACCTGGCGGCATCTTCAACTACATATCGCGGACCGGCAAAAGCGATCCGGGCGTCGAAGTCCAGCTCAAGGGCGGGCTGCTCGGCGATCTCGGTAATCCCTACTACCGCGGCGACATCTATGCCGGCGGCAAGCTCAACGAGAACGGGCTCTATTATTCGATCGGCGGGTTCTACCGCTGGGACCGCGGTGCGCGCGATCCGGGCTATGCCATGAACAAGGGCGGTCAGATCCACGGCAACATCCTCTATGATTACAGCGCCGGTTCGCTGCTGTTCACGGCCAAGTATCTAGACGATCGCAACGCCTGGAACGAGTTTACCCCCGCTATCGGTGCCACACGCATCGCACCCGGTTTCAGCAAGACCTCGTCCGTCCTGCCCCCCGCGAATGCCGCGCACTGCTTCCCCGGCGCAGATGGCAGCAACGAATGCTGGGACCCGACGGATCTGGTTCGTTCCCGCAGCGCGGCCTTCGGCCTGAAATGGAACCACGAGTTCGGTGATGGCTGGAAGTTCGAGAACAACGGACGCTACACCAGCTCGAAGGCTGACTGGAACACCGGCGCACTGATTTCGGCGAGCCCGCTCAACGACGTGGTCACTTCGTTCATCAGCACCAGCGCCTTCCTGCCTGCCGGTACGATCAACTACTTCTTCAAGAACAGCGGCGCGCTTGCGGCCACCAATCAGGTGATCCCCACGCCGTTCGGCTTCAGCGTGCAGGCCACCACCACGAACAACCTGCCCGGCCAGACCGTGCTGCCCGGCGGCATCTTTACGCAAGTTGCGTTTGTGCAGCACTTCAAGTCGGAGAACTTCGTTGATCAGGCAACTCTGACCAAGGATTGGGGTAACCACCACCTTGCGCTCGGTGGCTATCTGGCGCTTTCCAAGCTGCGGCTGCGCCAGGGCGGCGGCGGCATCGGTTTCTCGTCGCTTTCGAGCCCAACCGAGATGCTCACCTCGACGTTCACCGACACCACCGGCAAGGTCTTCCAGCTCAGCGATCCGAGCGGATTCCAGGCGCTCGGCACTGTGGGTGGCAACGATAATCGCGGCACGCAGAAACAATATTCGGTCTTCTTCGGCGATACCTGGCAGGTGACGCCGCAACTCACACTCGATGCCGGCGGGCGCTGGGAAAGCATCAATTACAACGTGTTCAACCAGACCTTCACCGCCGGTTTCAGTCCGACGGGTGCGGATGGTGACGCGCTGACGCTTTACGACAACAACGTGCCGTCGATCGGTCCGGAGTACAACACCCGCCGCAGCTACAAGATGTTCAACTTCTCGCTCTCGGCCACGTACGAGTTCACGAGCAATTTCAAGGCCTATATCCGTTATACCAACGGCAAGAAGGCGCCTGATTTCGGCTCGATCGTGGCGATCAACACCCCGGCCCAGATCGCCACGGTGTTCCCCAAGGCGCAGAAGATCGAGCAGATCGAAATGGGCCTGAAGTTTGCCCGGGGCGGTCTGAATGTTCAGGTATTCCCGTTCTACTCCAAGCTGTCCAACGTCACCACGAGCCAGTCCTTCACGTACACGGCAGGCCCGCAGCAGGGTCAGTTCTATTCGCCGGTGCCGGTTGCGGGCGAAATCGAGACATACGGCGTTGAAGTGTCGCTGGCAGCGCGCCTGACCTCGACCCTGTCGAGCCGCATCAACCTGACGCTTCAAAACCCCAAGGCCCGCAACTTCGGATCCTGGGCGCAAGGGCCGAAGGGTGATGGCACCGATGATATCCTGACGCTGATCGCACCGGGCGATGCCGATAACAACCCGAAGATCATCCTGCGCGGTGGTCTTGACTGGAGCCCGATCAAGAACGTGACCCTGTTTGGCGAGGTCAACCACCTTGGCAAGCGGGCGGCCAACGCGGCCAATGCCTTCTATCTGCCAGCCTACACCACGCTCGATCTCGGCGCCTCGTGGAACGTGACCGACAACGTCAAGCTGCAGTTCAACATGACCAACGTGACCAACACGCTCGGCGTCATGTCGTGGTCGCGCTCGGACAGCCTGCTGGCGAGCATCGACCGCCAAGGTCTGGCCAAGGGCGCCTACGATCCCAAGGCGATCTATCCGATCTTGGGCATCCAGCCGCGCGCAGCGTTCCTGACGGCCAACGTCAAGTTCTGACAGGACGATCTGCCCGACTTTGCCATCCAGCTGGATGGCAAAGTCGGCAGGTCCATTGGCGCTTGAATGACTTCAGCGCCGCGATTTGCGCCCGGTGTCTGCCTTGTGCCGCAAATAGTGCCACCTGCATTGAAAACAGGGTCGGCGCATCGCTGACGATGCCCCTCCCCGCGAAGGCATGTCAACCAGCGGCCATTTCGAGGGGCTTCCTGCCCGGAATCGATTGCGGCCTGCACCTTCCTCAGTCGCGCCAACGCGCAGCTCGCATGATCCACGCGATCTCGGCCTGCCCACGAATGTTAGGTCAGGTTTGAGCATGCAGAGTAAGCGCTGTTCTCAGGCCACGGCGGTCCATGGCATGAGTTCGCCGACGCTGTTTGCTGGATGACCGTTGGCCAGTTTTCCGAGCGCCTGCGTCAGCCAGGTATGCGGATTGATGCCGCTCAGCTT
>NZ_NKIS01000018.1:0-59017 GCF_002278815.1 Novosphingobium sp. PASSN1
CAGATCAACGAGGCGATTGCCGCGCAGGCGCGCGGAGATTGCATCAAGGTCGTGCTGATCCCCTGATTTGCGCTGTCAGCTGCAACCGGTTCGACGCAATCGCATCGGGGGCAAAGGCAAATGGCGGAGCGGGAGTCCGTATAATAAAATCCATATTATCTTGAAAAACTATGATTTTATTCAACTGACTTTTCGCGCTCCCACACTTTTTCCCACACTGGACCGGCGCGACCACCTCAATGTTAGGTTTTGTCAGGCCCTCGCGCGCGCGTATTCCTGTCTGGCCCTTCGCGCGTGCGCGCGTATTGCGGCGCGGGAAAATTGCGCAGCCCCGGCGCGGGATGCAGCCTTTTCGCCGTACAACGGTCGCGCCTCTAGATCCCCCTAGTTTATTCGCGCGCGCGTAATCGCCGCAGACTTCTGTTGAACGGCTGAACGTCTAGTCGCCAACTTTGGGCCGATCAATCGGGTCGTTTATGTGGTCGTAAAGGTTGGGTTTGAGTGCGCACTTGCCTGCGCGCATTTCTACAACGGTTTGAACTGCCAAGTTTCGTAGCTTTGCCTCAAAAACGGCCCTCAATTTCTCAGCAGTTTCAGAGGACTCTGAAGCGACCAAGGGTTCGATCTTACGGTCATCGCACCATTCCAAAGCGGCTGTAGCGATATCAGCCGGTGCTTCGCCCGAAACTGAATAGCGTGCAGCCATCACACTCACACACCGCCTTGCATCCTCATATTCGTAAGACCCTTTCCCAACGGCCCCCAAGTCAGGACAAAGCGCAAAGCTATCAGCAGCCCTACAGGACACAGAGACTGACGCCATCAGGCAAGTTTGGATCATAAAAAGAACGCGTCTCATATGCCAACTCCAGTAAGGATTATCACCGCCAATGCCGCGCTAGTCCCAGCCGCACCAGATACCTACCCGCATCCTCCCCGTTGACGGTGACTAGCGCCAGCGTGCGCCCGTACTTGTCTGCCCCCATGCGCTCGATCATCACCGGCCCGCGCGACAGGAACGCTTGCAGCGCATCACGCGCCCGATAGCCCGCCGCGTAGTCGCACCATGCACTCGCCCGCCTGCCATCCTCGCACTTGGGGGAACCGGGCGCTTCTGGCGCGTCGATATTGGCAATGCGGATACGCTCGCCGCCGCAACGGATCGAATCGCCGTCATGGACTGACAGCGAGACGCACATCGCGCCAGAGGCTAGGATCAAAAGCAAGCTCATGCCCGCATCATGCACGCCTTTACGGCTACCGAAAACTCCGGCCTCTTGTCTGCCTTTCAAGGCATGAAGAAAATGGGGTTAGCGTGGAAGCGTGCGAGGTGCTGCGGTCCCCACAGCGGTTACACTTGGAGTTTTGCCCACCCCTCCTGCGTCTGCCCGCAGCGATTGCCAATCATCAACCCGCCATAGCGTGACCGGCAAAACCGAAGTGATTGCAATGATTGCTATAACTTAAAGGACTAAGTCACCTCTCGCGATTGTCGCCACGTTGATGATGCTAACCTCGAAGTCTGCGGTCATGTTTCCGTTGATATCAGCCCGGAGCAGAAGGTCGTCTTTTGCACCGTCACCGTCCGCGTCAGCCTTCACGTACCATACGGAATAAGCGGCTGGCGTTAGACCAGTGAACCCCTTGAATGCCTCGTTGATGCTCGTTCCCGAACGAGCGTCAATGCCTGCAAGGTCCACGCGGTCCACTCCGCTCTTGAAATTGTAAATCCTATCGCGAGCCAAGTTGGTCGATTCACTAGTTAGATTGAAGTCAAAGACATCGCGAACCGTGTCTATGCCGCCATACAGGCGATCGGCGCCCGCGCCACCGATCAGCACATCAGCTCCAGCGTCGCCCTTCAGAATGTCGCCGCTAGATCCGCCCCAAAGTTGATCGTTTCCATTTCCGCCGTAGAGTTGATCGGCTTCAGAATCGCCCAATAGAGTGTCGTTGCCGTCATATCCATACATCACATCGGCTCCTGAGAAGCCTCGAAAATAGTCATCCAAATTGGATAAATAGAAATTATCATTTCCACTAAAGGCCGATTCAATAAGTCGGAGTTCATCAGTATTGGAAGGCGTGAACGACGAGTTGTAGATGGCTTCAAAGCTGATCGATATTCCTTCCGCTGCCCACTCAATCTGATTGGTTATGAGGTCTGCTTGAAGGACACCTGTTACGGTCCCACCGGTTGGGTTTCCTAGGCTATCGGTGGTGAAGCCATACCCGCCTAGGACAAGCTCCAGGTTGTCATAGCCATCGCTTCCATCGGCGTAGGCGACATCCTGATAAACCTTGCCGTTGAAGGTTCGATATGCACCCTTCAAAATGCCAGCGTCGTATCCGTAGGCTTGGAACCAATTAAGGTTCGTGGTCCGGAGGTCTGCTTCGATAGAACGATTATGGGTGTAGGTTGCCATGCCGAATCGCCAATCTGAGGTTGAGCGAGTTTCGCACCACTGTTGCTTTATGCAATACTGACTTCCTGCAACTTGGGGCGCTCAATCCATTTTTGCGTTGTTAGGCCGTGGACTAGGGGGTTTGAGTTGATGGGTTAGCTGGTCGCTTTCCAACAATTGCCCGATGTTCTGCGTTCGCCCGCACCGCTTGCCGATAATCAGGCCGCGTTCGCCGTGCCGTGTCAGCCCCAGCGTCGCGCCCGTCTCGGCATCGGCCCCTTTCAGGATGTAGGCCAGCACTGCCCCAGCATTTTGCTGATAGTGCTCACCGCCGTTATCCGCGCTTGTCAGACCGCGACCAATCGATCTCACCCGGCTTACCCTCGCGCTGCGCTCGCCGCCCGCCAGCCGGACCCAATGCGCCGTTCGCCCTCGCAGTCCAAGGCCCGCAGGCAGGTGCAAGAGGATATGGACGTGCCCGCCTTTGCCGTCGCCATTTTCGCGGACCCATATTGCCGCAATCTTGCCGTGGTGCCGCCGCGCGTAGTCTCCGGCCAATTTCAGCAATCGCCCGATGAACCGGCCCGCGTCGATCTCGGCAACGCCCGCGCGCTCATAGTGGATTGTCCAATGCCGGTTGAAGGGCAGGCCCATGCGCTGCGCTCTCGCCGCCGCCGCTATCAGGCCCTCACATTGCCGCCGTGTCAGGTATTCACTGGTCCGGTCTGCGCGGTTGCGCGCGCCGCCCCAGCCTGTGCCAGCCGCCGATAAGCCCCCACTGTGAATTGTATCTATAATCGCAAGCGCCGTGCCAGATTCGGCAATCGCCCGTTTTCTGCCCGTTTGTTTTCCGGACCACGGCGCGCGCGGCTGGTCGCTTTTGCCCATATCGCGCAAGTTTCAAGTTTGGGGGAGAGTAGGGCGCGGACCTCAACAATTCTCAACAGGCCCGCGCCCGCCTCACAGGCCCTAGGAGCCGGTTTCCAGCCCATCAGGGACGGGGAGGTTATGGTAGGCCATCAGCACGGCGGTAAGCTCGCCAAGGCGCTCTGGCGGCATGGTGAAGCCCTCACGCGTCGGCTTCCAGCCATCGGGCGATGCATACCACTTGCGCCAGTTCGCAAAGTCGCGGCCCTTGAAGCTGGCAACTTCCAGCCGCCACAGGTGTCCCCGGTGCGAGTGCTCGAAAATGACCGGCCCGCTCATGCGCTTTTTTTCGGCGTACGGAAACTGCCGCCGTCGCTGCGCTGGTCCTGTATTTTCAGAGTGCCGGGTGTCCGCAGACGATAGCGTGCATGGTTAAACGGACCCTCGCGCGTCGTCTCGATCTCGATCCCGTCATCCCGCATGACCTTCACGCTCGCCGCCAGCCGGGTGTGCCACGGGTAGCAATCCCACTGCGTCACCCCTTCAGCCATAGTGGCAAGCATTGCGAGCACGCGCGCCCGTTTGCCCCTGTAGGCCCATATCCGGCCCCCAGAGGCGCGAAACGTGGTTTGCCCATATTCTGTGCCGTCGCTCGGCATCGGGCGCTTGTTGGCTTCGTAGGCCGGATCGAAACGGTGCTTGCCCGTCTCGGCATCATTCGCGTAGTGTCGCATTGCATTTGCTCCCACAGCACTGTGCAGTCCCTCGGTCGTTGGCGCGACCGGGGGACGTTCATTTGAAGGCCCCGGCGTTGTCATGCCGCCCCCCGTTCGATCACAGGCAGACTTGCCACCCATGATTCGGCATCGGCGCGCGCAATACGCGTTGCCGTCCCGTATTTACGCAGCTTCAAGCGCCCCGCCGCGACTTCGCGGTAAGCGCTGGTCTTGCCGATGGAATACCGGGCGCAAAAATCCGCCACGGTGAAAAGCTCCGGAATGTCGATCACTTGCATTACCCTTGTTCAACAGCCTGAGTTACTCGGGCTAGGTTTGGAGGTTCCCCTAGGAACGCCTAGGAGAACAAAAGGGGTAATGAGGCCCGCGTGAACATCAAGGGCTTTAAACCGCATTATCGATTCGGCCCGTCGCACGAGCGATTCATTTGGTCGCAGGCGCAGGTGAGCTTTCTTATACGAATCGGCGGAAACACATGCTTTCAAGTCCCAAACTGTGTCTGAATTTATTTTCAATAATTTCTGTGCAAAGTGCGCGACGTGCAGCGGTGGCAGCCAGATTGATGGGGCATTCCCACTATTTGCTTTCTAAGCAGGTTCGCGGGTTCAAGCTGACTTATTCAGCAACTGCACAACGTTGCCGCCAGTCGATCCCGTGCAATAGTCCGCCCATGCCGCCATCATCGGGCGGCGCTTGTCCAAGTAGGCGGTTCGGGAATAGGCCGCTTCCACCTTGTTCTGATTGACGTGCGCCAGCGCCGCCTCGCGCACTTCGCGCGGGTAGCTGGTCTGCTCGTTGATCCAATCGGCAAACGTGCTGCGGAAACCGTGCGCCGTCACGGCAAGGCCCATATCGCGCAGGCACTTGGTCAACGTCATGTCAGACAGCGGTTTGCCCTTGGACGTGCCGGGGAACACAAGTTCGTTGTTTTCGCGCTTGTGGGCCTTCATGCGCCCGAATAGCGCCACAGCGGCCCCAGAGAGCGGCACAACGTGTTCCTGGCCCCCCTTCATGCGCTCGGCTGGTATCGTCCACAGCGCGGCTTCCAGATCGATCTCCGGCCACAGCGCGCCGCGCACCTCTCCCGAACGGCCAGCGGTCAAAATCTGTGCTTCAAGCGCCAGCCGCCCCATCGTCTCTTTGGACCGCAGTTCCTGCATGAAGGCACGCAGGTCTGCATACGGCATGGCGGCATGGTGCTTTGCCTTGTCGCGTTGTTTCGGCAGGGCCTTGTTGATTACCGGCCAAGCGAGCGAGGCTTCGCGGTATCCCTTGCCCACAGCCCAATCGATCACAGTCCCAATTCGTTGACGCAACCGCCGCGCAGTCTCCGGCTTGGTCAACCAGATTGCCGCCAGCACGTCCCGCACCGCCGCCGCGTCGATCCCCGCAACCGACACGTCGCCAAAGGCAGGGAAGGCATAGGTGGTTAGCGTGTTGATCCACTGGTCTGTGTGCTTGCCGTTCTTCCAGCCCTTTTTCTGCTCGGCATGAACGAGCGCCGCCGCGCTGCGGAATGTGGGAATGCCCTTTTCCTTACGGCGCTCGGCAACCGGATCGATCCCCGCTTCAATCTGCGAACGTATCCGCTCGGCCCGCTTGCGTGCATCGGCCAGCGAAACTTTCTTGAAACTGCCAGCGCCAATATCCCGGCGCTTGCCATCCTTTTGGACGCGGACAACCCAACTCTTAGCGCCAGAGCGCCCAATCAGCAGTTCAAGCCCGCCGCCGTCGCTATACCGGCCCGGTGCAGTCAGCGCCTTTGCGCCCGTCGCAGTCAACTTACCCATCGGAATTGCTCCCACACAATTTCCCACACTGTAACGCGGCTGGCGGGGAACGGCAAGGGCGGACTAGGAACGGAAAAGCCCCTAAAACCCTAGGATTAAGTTAGGGTTCGGGGCCTGTGGGGAACCGTCAAAAACGGGTAGGTGGCGGAGCGGGAGGGATTCGAACCCTCGATACGCTTTTGGCGTATACTCACTTTCCAGGCGAGCGCCTTCGACCACTCGGCCACCGCTCCGCATGCACTGGAAGTGGAGGCCCTAACCGCATGAACGTGCTTTCGCAAGGGCGGGAAGGCTGGCATGTTCGGTTTGTGATGAAACACCCGCTTCTGCTCTCCGCCGCGCTGCTTGCCAGCTGCTCCGCTGCTCCCACTTCCGCGCCCACCTCCACTCTCGCGCCGACGGAAATCATCGCGGCAGCCCCTGCTTCTGACTGGGCGCCGATTGCCGCGTCCGACCTTCTGGTAATGGACATTGGGCCTGAGATCGCATCGCAACGGGTGGTAGTCCAGCTTCTGCCGGTGCCGTTCTCTGCGGGATGGACCAGCAACATGCGCAAGCTGGCCGCCGCACACTGGTGGGATGGCACCAGCATCAATCGCGTGCAGGATGGCTATGTCGTCCAGTGGGGCGATCCCGACGGCGAGGACAAGGCCAAGGCCAAGCTGCTTCCGCCGGGGCTGAAGGTGATGACGGATGCCGAATATACGACCGCATCGGGCTCGCCAGAGCTCACGGCCGCCCTGCCGAAGATCGAACAAGGCTCGCACGTAACCTACGCCAAGGACAGCTACGCATCCAAGGTGGAGTTTCGCGGAGGCTGGCCGCTGGCATCCGATGCCGCTGCGATATGGCCCATCCACTGCTACGGCACTGTCGGCGTGGGCCGCGATTATCCGCCCGATACCGGCTCGGGCGCGGAGCTCTATGCCGTCATCGGCCAGGCCCCGCGCCAGCTGGATCGTAACATCGCGGTGGTTGGCCGGGTGATCGAGGGGATGGAGTACCTCTCCAGCCTGCCGCGCGGCACCGGCGATATCGGGTTCTACAAGACGGCGGAAGAACGCACGCCAATCCTCAGCATCCGCATGGGCAGCGATGTGCCGGATCTCCCGCGCTATCAGTACCTCTCCACCGAGAGCAAAAGCTTCGCAGCCTACGCCGATGCGCGGGCCAACCGGCGCGATGCGTTCTACATTCGGCCTGCGGGTGGGGTGGATATCTGCAACGTGCCAGTGCCGGTGCGGCGAGCGAAGTAGGCCGATACCACCCCCGTCACCCCGGACTTGATCCGGGGTCTCGCTGGCGGCACCCGCAGCGCAGCTTGTCAAGCGGGACCCCGGATCAAGTCCGGGGTGACGAAGAGTCTAGCCCAGCCCCAGCGGCGCGTAGGCCCCGAAAATCAGCTGCTCGAACACGCCGGTGCCCACTTCCCCCGCGCTTGTCGTCACGCGGCTGACAATCTGCACGTGGAAGTTGTCCATCTGCTTCGGGTCCACATCCGCCAACACGATATCCTCGCGCTCCACCTCCAGCACGCCGTGATAGAGCCCATGGCCCCACTTGGGCGAGGTATAACCCAGCCCGCGCATCTGGAACCGCTGCAAGGGCTCGAAGGTCAGCTTCAGGGCATCATCACCTCCGCCGATCACCAGTTCGCCCCCAGCAGGCCACAAGGTGCCCGGCTGCAAGGGAGCGTCGAGTTTGGCGGAAGGTGTCTCCGTGAAACCGTCATACCCCGCGCCATCGGGTGCGATCACCGCGCGGGTGTTCCACGGCGCGCCGTGGGCATCGGCATTGATGTGGAAGAAAACGCTGCGGCTCGGCAGGTTGATCGGGGTCCACTGCCAGAAGAATTGCGGGACGACGCCGTGGCCGTGCGGCTGGGTGTCGCTCGCGCCGACGGGGCGCACGCCCCAGCTGCGATCACGCGTGCCTGCCGTTCCGGGTTTCAGCACCGTGCGCACGCCATCGATCTCGACCCAGCCGGTATAGTGCCCGTTCTGCGTGAGGCGCGTGTAGTCCATGAAAGTGCGCGGCCCGATGCGGTGGATGAAGCGTGGCTCCTCGATGGGAAAGGCGCGGCCCGTGAAGGTGATCTCGGCCTTGATCCCCTCGCCCTCAACGCTGATCGAAAGCTGCCTCAGCGGCTCCTCCACCCGGATCGCAATTGGCCCGCAGGTCAGGTCCAGCCGCTCCATGTTCAGCTCGCGGGAAGCATGGAGCGAATGCTGCACCCCGTCCTTGATGAAGCAGAAATGCGCGTCCGCCACGTTGAGGTGCGGATAGATGCCGAAGGCCGCCGCGAAGAAGTCGCTGCCGTCCGGCGCATAGCCATTGAAGAAATAGCGGTCGTAGAAATTGCGGTCGGTGCCGGAGTACGCAATCGGCTCGGGCGTCTGGTGCAGCGGGAAATCGTCGCCCTTGGTCAGCATGTCTTCGTCTCCATCATCGCGTCGAGCGCGCCAATGCTATCGTGATCGAGCGCGAGTTCGGCTGCGCCCCGCGCCATCGAAAGGAAATTGGCATCGCCCCGCTCGGTTCGCACCACGAAGGCCGCGCTGAACACCGCCGTAAACAGCCCGTGCAGCGCGCCGATGCGGTAGCGCCGCATCATCACATCAGGTGCAATCGGCGCTCCGTGACGCGCGCTTTGCTCGGCATACAGGCCCAGCAAGGCGGCCTCGTTGGGACGGCGCAGCTCGCTGCCGATCCCGCAGCCCATGAAATAACCGACATCGGTCATCGCGCAGCCGATGGCGCACGTCTGCCAGTCGACGATGGCGATCGGCTCCGCCCCGCTCGCCACGCCGAACAGCATGTTATCGAGGCGGAAATCACCGTGGATCAGGCAAGGCTCCTCCGGCTGGCGCGCCAGCCAGTGCTCCACCCGCCGGTCGAGTTCGTCGCACAGCGCCATCGCATCCGCTGCCAGTTGCCCGTCATAGCGCTCGCGGAAAATCGCATGGGCCTGATGATAGAGCTGGCCGATCTGCTCAAGCAGTCCCTCGCGCCCGTGGAGCCATTCCGCGCCCAGCACCTTGGGATGTCCGATGGTCGCAGCGTGCAGTGCCGCTGCCTGCCGGATCGCCGCCTCGGCATCGGCGAGATCGCAGCCCTCCAGCTGGTTTCCGCCGCGCTCGGGCGCGAGATCCTCGAACAGCAAGACGAAATCGGTGCCGTCCGCATTGATTTCGGCGGCGTAAACCTTCGGCGTGCGCACTGCGATGCCCGCCGCCAGTTCGCGGTAGAAGCCCACTTCCTTGACATAGAGCATCATCGCCGCCGCCGTGCCCCGGCTGGTCGGATCGGCGGAAGCGAACTTCCCCGCCAGCGTGACAGGCGCGGCAGTGGGCCGGTCATATTTCAGCGTAAAGCGCGCGGTATCGCCCACTTGTCCGGTGCCGATGGAGCGGTGCTCCAGCCCGGTGATCCGCGCCTGACCCAAGAGGTCGGCGCGCGCCAGTTGCGCTTCGATCCAGCCCGGCGTTATCGCCGCGGCCGACTTCGGAAAATCGTTCATGTATCACTCTCCGCCAGCAAGGCTGGCAGAGAGCGGCACGGATGTGAAGTGTTTTTAAGCGAGCAATTAATTCAGGCGAGACGGCCGAACGCAGCCGCGCCCGCATAGCGCGCCGACTGGCCCAGCTCTTCCTCGATGCGGATGAGCTGGTTGTACTTGGCCAGCCGGTCCGAACGGGCAAGCGAGCCGGTCTTGATCTGGCCGCAGTTGGTGGCAACCGCGAGATCGGCGATGGTCGCATCCTCGGTTTCACCCGAACGGTGCGACATGACGGCGGTATAGCCATTGCGCTGTGCGATGCTCACCGCTTCCAGCGTCTCGGTCAGCGTGCCGATCTGGTTGACCTTGACCAGCAGCGAATTGGCGAGGCCCTTGGCGATGCCCATCGTCAGGCGCTTGGGGTTGGTGACGAACAGATCGTCGCCGACCAGCTGTACCTTCTTGCCGATCTTGGCGGTGAGCGCGGCCCAGCCTTCGAAATCGTCCTCGCTCATGCCGTCCTCGATCGAGCGGATCGGGTAGGCATCGGTGAGCGCGGCGAGATAGTCCGCCATGGCTTCCGGCGAGAGCGAGAGCCCCTCGCCGCTGATCTCGTACTTGCCGTTCTTGAAGAATTCCGTGGCGGCGCAATCGAGCGCGAGCACGATGTCGGTGCCCGGCTTGAACCCGGCCTGCTCGATCGAGGCCATCACGAAATCGAGCGCATCGCGCGTGCTGGCGATGTTCGGGGCAAAGCCGCCTTCGTCGCCCACGCCGGTCGCGAGGCCCTTCTGGTGCAGCGCCTTCTTCAGCGTGTGGAACACTTCCGAGCCCCAGCGCACGGCTTCCGCCAGCGTCGGCGCGCCGACCGGCATGATCATGAATTCCTGGAAGTCGATCGGGTTGTCGGCATGTTCGCCGCCGTTGATGATGTTCATCATCGGCACCGGCAGCAGGTGCGCCGAAACCCCGCCGACATAGCTGTAGAGCGGCAGGCCGCGCGCATCCGCCGCCGCCTTGGCCACGGCCATGCTGGTGCCCAGGATCGCGTTGGCGCCAAGGCGGCCCTTGTTCTCGGTGCCGTCGAGCGCGATCATCGCCAGGTCGATATCGCGCTGGTCTTCGGCGTCCATGTCGACCAGTGCGCCGGCGATCTCGCCGTTCACCGCGCCGACGGCCTGCAGCACGCCCTTGCCCTTGTAGCGCGCGGGATCGCCATCGCGCAGCTCGACTGCCTCATGCGCGCCAGTCGAAGCGCCCGAAGGCACTGCGGCGCGGCCGAACGAGCCGTCCTCCAGCAGCACATCGACTTCGACGGTCGGGTTGCCCCGGCTATCGAGGATTTCGCGGGCGTGAATGTCGATGATTGCGGTCATGGCGCTTCCTCGGTTGATGAGATGCCAAATTGGCAGTTTGTCTTTTGCCAAAGTGTCATTTGGCAGAGTGTCATTTGGCAGAAGGTCTGGCGCCCCCTATCGGCGCTTTGCCGGGGATACAAGTGCGCCTAGCTATGCGCAGACCGTGCAGCACCCCTGCCCAACGGACTTTGGCGTGCGGCAAAACCGCCGCCGCGCGCCTTTCGCACTTGCGGCAATTGCGGTAGAGCTGAAAACCATTCCAGAATCGCCCCGCGAAAGGACCGCACCCATGGCCGATACCCCCGACACTGCGGCTCCCAAGGCCGCTGCCAAGCCCAAAAGCCGCAAGAAGCCCGCGCTCAAGGTTGTAGAGACCGTTGCGGAAGCTGTGCCCGAAGTTGTCCCTGCTGAAATCGCGCAGATCGAAGAAACCGTAACCGAGGCCGCCAGCACCGTCTCGTCGCGTTTCGGCAAGGCCATCGAGGACGCCAAAGCCAGCGCCGCCAACCTGAGCGGCGAAGCGCGCGAACGCACCACCGCGCTGACCGAAACGGTCACCGCAACCGCCAGCGAATACACCGAGAAGGCGGGCGAATACGCCGAGCAGGCCAAGGTCGTCGCACTCGATCTCGCGCGTCAGGGCAAGGGCAAGGCCACCGCCGCGCTGGGCGCACTGGGTGAGACGATCGAGAGCAACGCCGGTGTGCTCGACGAGAAGCTTGGCGTGCAATACGGCGATTATGCCCGTGGTGCTGCGCACACCCTGCAATCCACCGCAGCCAGCCTCGAAGCCAAGGACATTCCCGAGATCGGCGAGGAAATCGTGACTTTCGTGAAGAAGAGCCCGGTGAAGGCGCTCGGCATCGCGGCGGTCACCGGTTTTGTGCTCACGCGCCTGCTGCGCCGCAAGCCCGCGCCGGTCGATGTGTCCGAAGAAGCTGCGGAAGCCTGATCCATCCCGGTGACCGACGAGAACACCCGGACCGACAGCGAGACTTCGGCTGACGACAGCCTGCTCGGCGGCGCTCGCGCGCTGCTGGAGGATGGGCAAACGCTGTTCGCCGCCGAAATCGCCTTCCAGAAGGCACGTGCCGGCTTCGTGCTGGGGCGCGCCAAGGGCGTGCTTGCGCTCGGTGCGCTCGCGCTGGCGCTGCTGTTCTTTGCCCTCATGGCGCTGGTCATGGGGCTGCTGCTGGCGCTGACACCGCTGATCGGTGCTTGGGGCGCGCTCGCAGCCGTCGTGCTGGGCCTCCTCGCGCTCACCGGCCTGTGCGTGCTTGGCGCGGTCCGCCGCGTACGCTCGACCCTGCGCGCGCTCACCGGCGAGGACACTGCAGCATGAGCGCTGAGCACCTGCACGAAGCGCGCACCCGGCGCGAGGAAGCATGGGCGCGCTTCAACAGCCAGAAGGACGCGCTGCGCACCGGCCTTGCGGAACGTTCGATCCCTACCCGGATCAAGCACGCCGCCATGGACCGCGTGATCGACACCGTCGATGAAGCCAAGGCGGTCGCGAAGGACAACGTGCCGGTGATTGCCGGAACGCTCGCACTGCTCGCCGCATGGTTCTTCCGCCGCCCACTGATCCGCCTGATCAAAGACCGCTTCGCATCCGGCGAGGACGAAGCCGAGGACGTGACATGACCGATAGCGAGAGCCTCCAGCCCGAACCGGCTAACGATTCCGACAAGCCCACCGATCCCTCGGCCTCAAATCCCTTGGGCAAGGTCAAGGGCTTCGTCGAGGAACATCCCGTCGCAATGGTCGCAGGCGGCATCGTGCTGGGCGCACTCGTCGCCGGGGCCCTCGCTCGTGGCAGCGGTGCGCTGGGCGACAAGGCCACGCGCAAGGGAACCCTGGCACGCATGTCCCTGCCCCGCCGCGCCGTAGACCTCGCCACGATCGGCATCGAACTCGCCGCTGCCTATGTCGCTGGAGCAGCGGGTGAAAAGGCCGCAGCCGCTGCCGATGACGCAGAAAGCGACACCAAGCCCGCAAAGCCGGGCCTTCCCGCCATCGCCACCAAGGCACTGAGCACCATCGGCCCGCTCATCGCGCGCCGCCTGCCGGGCAACAGGTCGGAGTAAACAAGCCCATCCGCAATGAGCGGGGCTTGCATCCCCCTCTCTATTTTGCCAGTGCCGCGCTTCCTCCTCCCCAAGGAAACGGACAGGCCAATCATGCAGAAACTGCACCTCGTCATGGGCGGGCGGGTCAAGGACCCGCAGCACCTCGAATTCACCGACCTGACCAAGATCGATCTCGTCGGCGTCTATCCCGATTATGCCACCGCCGAAGAAGCCTGGCGCAGCTGCGCCCAGCGCACGGTGGACGATGCCGAGATGCGATATGTGGTGGTCCACCTCCATCGCCTGCTCGAACCCGAGCTGCCCAAGGCAGAGTAAGCCAACGAAAAACGGCCGGGGCGCAAACCCCGGCCGTTTTTCGTTCAGGCCTGCCGCAGCGGGCCGATCAGATGAATTCAATCTTCTCGACCACGTAGAAGCGGTCGCCCGAAGGCACCGTCACTTCGATCTCGTCTTCCACGCGCCGGCCGATCAGCGCGCGGCCCAGCGGCGAATTGTAGCTGATCCGGCCGCGCTTGGCGTCCGCTTCGGCCTGCCCCACGATCTGATAGCGCACCGGCTTTTCGGCATCATCGAGCAGCGTGACGGTCGCGCCGAACACGATGCGGTCGCCCGAAAGCGTGGTGGGATCGATGATCTGCGCGCGGCTGATCTTGTCTTCCAGATCGCTGATCGTCGCTTCGACCTGGCCCTGCCGCTCCTTCGCGGCATGATATTCGGCGTTTTCGGAGAGATCGCCGTGCGCGCGGGCTTCCTCGATCGCATCCACGATCAGGGGGCGTTCCTCGCGCAGCGCCTTCAGCTCGGCCGTCAGCTTCTCGTAGCCTTCAGCCAGCATCGGCAGCTTTTCAACACTTGCCATCCCGATTCCTTCTATCTTTCAGTCGCTTGCCGCACAGGGCAAGGGGAAAACCGTTCCATCCCGGTCGGCACCAAGCCAAACCGGGCCATCAATCGCCGCGATGATGGGGATCACGTGGAAGGCTGATAATAATCCTGCAACGAGCGTACCGCAAGTTCGGCGCTGCGCAGCGCTTCGATTGCACTCGCCGCGGCAACGGATGCCGCCGCCGTGGTGAAGTAGGGCACCCTGCCATAAAGCGCGCTGCCCCGGATCGATTGCGAATCCTTGTGGCTCTGCCAGCCCTCGGTGGTGTTGAAGATCAGCGCGATCTCGCCATCGATGATGCGGTCCACGATATGCGGACGGCCCTCGGCCACCTTGTTGACCCGCTCGACCTTCACCCCCGCCGCGATCAGGAACGTCGCCGTTCCGCCCGTCGCAACGATGCGGAAGCCCAGCGCATCCAGCTTCTGCACCGCAGGCAGGATCACCGGCTTGTCGCTGTCCTTGACCGAAACGAACACCGTGCCCCCTTGCGGCAGCACCATGCCCGCGCCCAGCTGCGCCTTGGCAAAGGCCACCGGGAAGCCGCTGTCGATGCCCATCACCTCGCCGGTGGACTTCATTTCGGGCGATAGCACCGGATCGACACCGGGGAAGCGCGCGAACGGGAACACCGCTTCCTTCACCGCCATATAGGGCACATCGCGCTTGATCGGCGGCAGGTTCTTGATCTTCTCGCCCGCCATGATCCGCGCGGCATACTTCGCAATCGGCTGGCCGATGGCCTTGGCCACAAACGGCACCGTGCGGCTGGCGCGCGGGTTCACCTCGATGAGAAAGACTTCGCCGTCCTTCACCGCGAACTGGATGTTCATCAGGCCCTTCACGTTCAGCGCCTTCGCCAGCAGCACCGCCTGCCGCTCCATCTCGGCAATGATTTCGGCCGAGAGGCTGTAGGGCGGCAACGTGCAGGCGCTGTCGCCCGAATGGATGCCCGCTTCCTCGATATGCTGCATCACGCCCGCAACCACGACATCGTCGCCGTCCGCCAGCGCATCAACGTCGCATTCGATGGCATCGCGCAGATACTGGTCGATCAGCACCGGGCTATCACCCGAAACCTTCACTGCGGTCGCGATATAGTCATCAAGCTGCGCCTGGCTGTCGACGATTTCCATCGCCCGGCCGCCGAGCACATAGGAAGGCCGGATCAGCACGGGGTAGCCGATGCGCGTCGCCACGGCGACTGCCTCGTCGCGGCTGCGCGCCATGCCGCCGAGCGGCTGACGCAGGCCCAGCTTTTCGACCAGATGGTTGAACCGTTCGCGGTCCTCGGCAAGGTCAATCGCGTCGGGCGAAGTACCGAGGATCGGAATGCCCGCATCCTCCAGCGCCTGCGCCAGCTTGAGCGGCGTCTGCCCGCCAAACTGCACGATCACGCCCACCAGCGTGCCGTTCGCCTTTTCGGCTTCCAGCACCTCCAGCACGTCCTCGGCGGTCAGCGGCTCGAAATAGAGCCGGTCCGAGGTGTCGTAGTCGGTCGAGACTGTCTCGGGGTTGCAGTTGATCATGATCGTCTCGAACCCGGCCCCGGCCTCGCCGCTGGCAGGATCGGTCTCGCCCAGCGCGAAGCAGGCGTGGCAGCAGCAATAGTCGAACTCGATGCCCTGCCCGATCCGGTTCGGACCGCCGCCGAGGATCACGATCTTCTTCTTGTCCGTCGGCGCGGCCTCGCTCTCGGGCTCGCCGAACAGGCCGCCTTCGTAGGTCGAGTACATGTACGGCGTCACCGCCTCGAACTCGGCCGCGCAGCTGTCGATCCGCTTGAACACCGGGCGCACGCCCAGCTTGTGGCGCAGCGCGCGGACTTCTTCCTCGCTCGTCGCACCGGCCATCGCGTTCAGCACATCGTGGATCAGGCCCGAACGGCGCGCCGTCGTCTCGGCCATGCCGCCCGCCACGCCAACCGACCGCACCGCCAGCGTTGCCAGCCGCTTGTCGGAAAAGCCCATGGCCTTCAGGCGGCGCAGACCCGCCGCGTCAATCGGCAGCCCTTCCACATTGATGCGCTTTTCCTCGGCAATGATCGCCTCGATCTGGCGCAGGAACCACGGCTCGTACTTGGTGACGGCGTGGATTTCCTCGACGCTCAGCCCCTCGCGGAAGGCCTGCCCGATCACCAGCAGCCGCTCGGGCGTGGCGCGGCTCAGCGCCGCCACGATCTGGTCGCGCGTCGCGCCTTCCAGTTCGACCACGCGGTTGAACCCATCAAGCCCGGTTTCCAGACCGCGCAGCGCCTTCTGCATCGATTCCTGGAAATTGCGGCCAATCGCCATCACTTCGCCGACGGACTTCATCGCCGTGCCCAGCAGCGGCTCCGCGCCCTTGAACTTTTCAAACGCGAAGCGCGGGATCTTGGTGACGACGTAATCCAGCGTCGGCTCGAACGCCGCAGGGGTCGCGCCGGTGATGTCGTTCATGATCTCGTCAAGCGTGTAGCCAACGGCCAGCTTGGCCGCGACTTTGGCAATCGGGAAGCCGGTCGCCTTGGATGCCAGCGCGGACGAGCGCGAAACGCGCGGGTTCATCTCGATCACGATCAGGCGCCCGTCCTTCGGGTTGACCGCGAACTGCACGTTGGAACCGCCTGTTTCGACGCCGATTTCCCGAAGGACCGCGATCGATGCATTGCGCATGATCTGGTATTCCTTGTCGGTCAGCGTCAGCGCTGGGGCGACCGTGATGGAATCGCCGGTGTGGACGCCCATCGGATCGACGTTCTCGATCGAGCAGATGATGATGGCGTTGTCATTCCGGTCGCGGACGACTTCCATCTCGTACTCTTTCCAGCCGAGCAGCGATTCCTCGATCAGCACTTCGGTGGTCGGCGAAGCCTCCAGCCCGCCGCGCACGATCTTGACGAACTCGTCCTTGTTGTAGGCAATCCCGCCGCCAGTGCCGCCCATCGTGAAGCTCGGCCGGATGATCGAAGGCAGCCCTGTGCGTTCCAGCACGGCGAGCGCTTCGTCAACCGTATGCGCGATGCCGGAGCGGGCGGATTCCAGCCCGATCTTGTCCATCGCATCGCGGAACTTCATGCGGTCCTCGGCCTTGTCGATGGCCTCGGCGTCCGCGCCGATCATGATGCAGCCGTACTTCTCCAGCGTGCCGTCGTTCGCCAGCGCCAGCGCGGTGTTCAGCGCGGTCTGCCCGCCCATCGTCGGCAGCACCGCATCGGGACGCTCCTTGGCGATGATCTTGGCGACGATCTCGGGCGTGATCGGTTCGACATAAGTCGCGTCCGCCATGTCCGGATCGGTCATGATCGTGGCCGGGTTCGAATTGACGAGGACCACGCGGTAGCCCTCTTCCTTCAGGGCCTTGACCGCCTGCGTGCCCGAATAATCGAACTCGCAAGCCTGGCCGATGACAATCGGCCCGGCGCCGATGATCAGGATCGAGGAGATGTCAGTGCGTTTGGGCATTAGTGTTTTCTCTGACCGAAGAGCTTGCCGAAGAGCGAGGGTTTCGCCTGCGGAGGAGGAGCTTGAGGAGAAATGACAGGCGTTTCCCAACCATCGTAGGTGACGCCAAACTCTGCCGCTGTATTCACCAGCAAAGGCGTCAGGTCGTAAAAAGTGTCCATACCCGCGGCGGACTCAAGTGAAAGGACAACGCCGTCCGTCTCGTCGAGCCAACGCACATGCTGGAAACCGGCGGGAGTAAGCCGATCAGCGACTGACTGAAGCGCAGATCGCTCTCCGTAAAACCAGAACTCGATGGATCTGGGGATTTGACCGTCATCTCCGCCTTCAGAAAGGTTTTGAACGACTTTGCGATCGCCATCCAGTTGACGATCAAGGTCCGTCGGCGTGATGAAATCAAGGTAGGTATCGAGCTCAAAATCGGAATTGAGCGAAAGCTCGCCTACTCTGACAGCTTGCCCCGCAGTCAGATCGGCAATTGGCAAAGTCGGTTCAATCGCAAAGTAGAAAACCCGGCGACCGTCACCGGTCACACTTGCTGTGTGATAGCCAATTTTGCCACTCGCGGCGACTGCGGCAACTAGCGCATCCTCAATCTCGATAAGCTCATCGAAACAGGATGGCATGCCATTATCGTTAACGAGGTCACCTCGAACGTCACAGATCACCGCAACGACCTTATTCAACTTAGAAAACTGAGTGACTTCGGAGTTGCAGCGTGTCCGCACGACAAGCGGATAGCTATCCTCGGATTGCCGGGAAAGCAGCATCCAAGTGTCAGTGTCGCCTGCCGCATCAAGGGGCGAGGAATCACTCACCCCAGCATCCCCACAAACCGCTCAAACAGATAAAAACTATCCTGCGGCCCCGGCGACGCCTCCGGATGATACTGCACCCCAAACGCCTTCTTGCCCTTCACCGCAATCCCGCAGTTCGAGCCATCGAACAGCGAGACATGCGTCTCCTCCACGCCCTCGGGCAGCGCTGTGTTATCGACCGCGAAGCCGTGGTTCATCGAGGTGATCTCGACCACGCCGTCGGCATGGCGCTTCACCGGGTGGTTCGCGCCGCGGTGGCCCTGGTGCATCTTGATCGTCTTCGCGCCCGCCGCCAGCGCCAGCATCTGGTGGCCAAGGCAGATGCCGAACACCGGCACATCGCGCTCCAGCAGGCCCCGGATCACCGGCACGGCATAAACGCCCGTTGCCGCCGGATCGCCCGGCCCGTTGGACAGGAACACGCCTGCGGGCTTGAGCGCGAGTATCGTTTCCAGCGACGTTTCCGCCGGAACAATCGTCACATCCGCGCCCGCCTGGACCAGGTTGCGGAAGATATTGTCCTTCGCGCCGTAATCCACCGCCACGACATGCGGACGACCTGTGCCGCTGGGCAGCGTGTAGCCCTCGCCCAGCTTCCAGATCGAGCCTTGCCAATCAGCCTGCTCGTCACGCGTGACCACGCGCGCCAGATCCATGCCTTCGAGGCCGGGCCACGCCTTCGCCTCGGCAATCAGCGCCGGAATATCGAAATGGCCATCGGGATCGTGCGCGATCACCGCATTGGGCGCGCCGCCCAGCCGGATGCGCCGCGTCAGCGCGCGGGTGTCGATCCCGGAAAGGCCGATCTTGCCGCGCGCCGCAAGCCACGCCTGCAGCGTCTCGGCGCTGCGGAAGTTGGCAGGCGCGGTCACGTCCTCGCGCACCACGAGGCCAATCGCGCCGGGCACGTCATGGCTTTCCATGTCTTCGGGATTGGTGCCGACATTGCCGATATGCGGGAAGGTGAAGGTGACGACCTGCCCGGCATACGAGGGGTCTGTCAGCACTTCCTGATAGCCGGTCATCGCGGTGTTGAAGCACACTTCGCCCACGGCCTTGCCCGCCGCGCCAAAGCCGCGGCCCCACGCCACCGATCCATCGGCGAGGACAAGCACGCCGGTCGCTCCAGCCGGTTTGGGCGCGTGCAAGAGGGCGGGGTCGGCCATGATTGGGGGCGCTCCGTTGGCAAAGGTCTGGCGATGTCGCTAAGGCTCGTCCGCTAGGCTCCTCGCCCCCTCCCGTCAACCTAGCGGAGGCAGAAAGTTTCGCCTAAGTGACAGCGCATCGCGCCCCGTTGCGGCGCTCCATCCACAGGAAACAGCATTCCATGATCCGCGATACGATCAAGGCCGCCCAGATCAGCGCCATGAAATCAGGCGACAAAGCCCGCCTCGCCGCCGTCCGCCTGATCCTTGCCAAGCTGAAGGACAAGGATATCGAACTGCGCACCGCCGCGAATGTGCCCGATGACGATGTGCTGGTGGTCGATGTCCTCCAGAAGATGGCCAAGCAGCGCCGCGAATCGATCACGCTTTATCTGGAAGGCGGACGGCAGGAACTCGCCGATGTCGAGCAGGCCGAGCTCGCCGTGATCGAGGAGTTCCTCCCCGCCCAGATGAGCGAAGACGACACCAAGGCTGCCATCGAGGCGATCAAGGCCGAACTGGGTGCGAGCAGCATGAAGGACATGGGCAAAGTCGTCGCCGCGCTGAAGGCCCGCCACGGCAGCCAGCTCGATATGGGCAAGGCCTCGGGCCTCGTGAAAGCGGCGCTCGGCTGAGGGGCGCGTGTCGCTAACCCCCCAATGGCTGGATGAACTGCGCACGCGCGTCTCGCTCTCCGCGCTGATCGGGCGCAGCGTGCGCGTTCAGAAGGCGGGGCGTGAATTCAAGGCCTGCTGCCCGTTCCACAACGAGAAGACGCCCAGCTTCACGATCAACGACGAGAAGGGCTTCTACCACTGCTTCGGCTGCGGCGCGCATGGCGACGCGATCCGCTGGATGACCGACCACCAAGGCCTGCCGTTCCTCGATGCGGTGAAGGAACTTGCCGCAAGCGCGGGCATGGAAGTCCCCGCGCCCGATCCGCGCGCCGCCCGCCGCGCCGAAGAGCAGAAGTCGCTCCACGATGTGATGGCGGCGGCGCAGGATTTCTTCGTGAAGAGCCTTGCCGAGGATCAGGGCGCACAGGCCCGCGCCTATCTCGCCTCGCGCGGGTTTCCCGCTGCCACGGTGCGTGATTTCGGCTTCGGCTATGCGCCCGATAGCCGCACCGCGCTGAAGGAAGCGCTCTCGCAGTTTCCCGAAGCCATGCTGATCGAGGCGGGCCTGCGCATCGTCGTCGAAGGCCGCGATCCCTATGACCGGTTTCGCGGACGTCTGATGCTGCCCATCTGCGATCCGCGCGGCCGCGTCATCGCATTCGGCGGCCGTATCCTCGACAAGACCAAGACTGATGCGCCCAAGTATCTGAATTCGCCCGACACCCCGTTGTTTGACAAAGGCCGCACGGTCTACAACCTGCACCGCGCCGCGCCTGCCTCGCGCCAGTCGGGCCGGGTGGTCGTGGTCGAGGGCTACATGGACGTCGTCGCGCTGGCGGCGGCGGGCATCGGCGAGGCAGTGGCCCCGCTCGGCACAGCGCTGACCGAAGACCAGATCGAGCGGCTCTGGCGGATGACCGAAACGCCGGTGCTGTGCTTTGATGGCGATGCCGCGGGCCAGCGCGCCGCCGCCCGCGCCATCGTGCGCGCCCTGCCCCTGCTGCGCCCGGGCCATTCGCTCAGGATTGCCGTTCTGCCCACCGGGCTCGATCCCGATGACCTCATCAAACAGCGCGGGCTTGCCGCGATGGAGGACGTGCTTGGCGCCGCGCGCCCGATGGTCCACGTGCTGTGGGATATCGAGCACGCCGCCGGACCGCTGGCCACGCCCGAAGACAAGGCCGGGCTCAAGGCCCGCCTGATGGCCCATGTCGAAACCATCGCTGATGGCGATATCAAGGCGCTCTACCGGCGCGAGTTGCTCGACCGGTTCGGCGAACTGGCCTATCCGCAGCGCGAGCGGCCAGCCTTCCAGCCCCGGCTTCAGGCTGGGCAGCGCAGCGCGCCTTCTGGCCGCAAAGGCCCGTGGCAGCCGCCTGCCCCGCCGCTTTCCGCCGCGAACACCGCAAAGATGCAGGCCGTGGGCGAACGGCGCTCGCTGCTGGCGGCGGTGCTGGCGGGCCTTGTCGCCCAGCCCCCCGAAATTGCCCGCCATGCCGAAGTGCTGGCCCGGCTCGAAGTGGCCGATGCGGGCCTCGGCGCGCTGCTCGATGCCCTCGTCGACATGATCCAAAGTGCTGCCCAGCCGCTTGAAAGCAGCGATGTACATCCCATATTGGCTAAGCGGGGCCTCAGGGCGCCGACGGCAGACGATTATGCCGGAATGCGATTCGGTTTTCTGGATGGCAAGGGTCCCGATGCGGCGGAAGAACTCGCCGAAGCGGTCGAATTGCTTACCGGATTGCCGGCCGTCGAAGCTGCGCTGGCAGAGGCCACGCGACAGCACGAAGCGGAGTTTTCCGACGAAACCTTTGCCGAACAGCAACGTTTGCTGCAACGAAGGCTGGCGCTGCTGGCCCGGTTGGGGCAAATGGGCCGCACCCGCGCCGGGATGTAACAGGGGAGTTGCAGTCCGCGCGCGCACAGATGGTACCGGGATTAGATGGCTTCCAACGACACGACTGACACCGGCGACGCTCCGCTGATCGATCTCAACGATGCTTCCATCCGGAAGCTGATCGCCCGTGCCAAGCGGCGCGGGATCATCACGGTCGACGAACTGAACGAGGCCCTGCCGCAGGACCAGATGTCTGCCGACCAGATCGAGGACATCATGGCCGCGATCTCGGAGATGGGCGTCAACATCGTCGAAAACGACGATGATGCGGTCGATCCCGAGGACAAAGCTGCCGAGGATGAGGCTGACGAGGCCGAACAGGTCGACGAACGCCCGGACCTCGTTTCCAAGCGCAAGGAAACCATCGAGCGCACCGATGATCCGGTACGCATGTACTTGCGCGAAATGGGCGCGGTCGAGCTTTTGAGCCGCGAGGGCGAAATCGCCATCGCCAAGCGCATCGAAGCCGGGCGCGACACGATGATTCTGGGCCTGTGCGAAAGCCCGATCACCTTCCACGCAATCATCCAGTGGTCCGAAGCGCTCAACGCCGGTGAAATGCAGCTGCGCGAGATCCTCGATCTTGACGCCATGCTGTCCAAGGAACCGCAGCCCGAAAACCTCTCCGAAGACGGCGAGGAAACCGGTGACGGCGAAATCAGCGAAGCCACCGCCGGCCCTTCCTTCAAGGAAGAAGAGGACGTCGAGGAAGAGGCCGCCGAGGACGAGGACGACGAGCTGACCGAACGCCGCGCCAAGCGCCCGGCCGAGGAAGAGGAAGAGGACAACACCCTCAGCCTCGCGCAGATGGAAGCGCAGCTGAAGCCCGAGGCGCTCGAAAAGTTCGCTCACATCACTGGCCTGTTCCGCGCCTTTGAAAAGATTCAGGCTGCGCGGCTTCATGCGCTGGGCGCGGGCAATGATTTCCCCGTCGCCAAGGAAACCGAATACCAGCAGCTGCGCGAAGACCTCACCGCGCAAGTGGAAAGCGTGCAGTTCCACGCGACCAAGATCGAATATCTGGTCGACAACCTCTACGCCTTCAACCGCCGCCTCACCACGCTCGGCGGCCAGATGCTGCGCCTGGCCGAGCGCCACAAGGTGCCGCGCAAGGACTTCCTCGATCACTACGTCGGGCGCGAGCTTGATGAAGGCTGGCTGCAGACGCTTGCGAACCGCGACAAGAAGTGGGCCGCTTTCGCGCTGAACGAAGCCGATCCGGTCGAGCGGATCCGCGCCGAAATCGCCGATATCGCGGCGGCCACTGGCATGTCGCTCGGTGAGTTCCGCCGCATCGTCAACATGGTCCAGAAGGGCGAGCGCGAGGCGCGCATCGCCAAGAAGGAAATGGTCGAGGCGAACCTGCGGCTCGTGATTTCCATCGCCAAGAAGTACACCAACCGCGGCCTGCAGTTCCTGGATCTCATTCAGGAAGGCAACATCGGCCTGATGAAGGCAGTCGACAAGTTCGAGTACCGCCGCGGCTACAAGTTCAGCACCTATGCCACGTGGTGGATCCGGCAGGCGATCACGCGCTCGATTGCCGATCAGGCGCGCACGATCCGCATCCCGGTCCACATGATCGAGACGATCAACAAGCTGGTGCGCACCAGCCGCCAGTTCCTGCACGAGCAGGGCCGCGAGCCGACGCCGGAAGAAATGGCCGAGCGTCTGTCGATGCCGCTCGAAAAGGTCCGCAAGGTGATGAAGATCGCCAAGGAGCCGATCTCCCTCGAAACGCCGATCGGCGACGAGGAAGACAGCCACCTCGGCGATTTCATCGAGGACAAGAACGCGGTGATCCCAGTGGATGCGGCGATTCAGGCCAACCTCAAGGAAACCGTCACCCGCGTCCTCGCCAGCCTCACCCCGCGCGAGGAACGCGTGCTGCGCATGCGCTTCGGCATCGGCATGAACACCGATCATACGCTCGAGGAAGTCGGCCAGCAGTTCTCGGTGACGCGCGAACGTATCCGCCAGATCGAAGCGAAGGCTCTGCGCAAGCTGAAGCACCCGTCGCGGTCACGCAAGATGCGTTCGTTCCTGGATCAGTAAGGCGGGCTCAAAAGCCTGAAACGATGGGGCTCCGCTACGGCGGGGCCCTTTTCGTATGGCGGACGGATTGCCTGACTAGAGCAGCATGACATAAAATCGAGTCGTCGGCCCGTGCTTGACACGGGCCTTGGCTTTCTTTTCCGGGCGCCACGCCACACGAACAGCCCAACCCCGTGTCAAGCACGGGGTGACGAAATAATATCCAAGTATAGTCATCAGAGGCTATTAGGTAGGAGCAGGCCCTCTTTATGACCTCACTAAGCTATCTTTAATTCATTCGGGGATAGTCCGGGACATTGTTCATACGCACTGAAAGCAAGCACAATGACCAACGGCATGCCACGCATTTCGGCGGCCCTGCGAATGGCGGCACTCCTGACGTTAGCAGCATCCACCGCCGCCATGGCCCAGAATGAACCGGCAAAGATCGAAACAGTGGCCATACCTGCGCCGGATGCTGAACGACTGGCATTGGCGCGCGATCTCATTGCGCAAGCCTTCCCTGAAGAGAAGCGCGAAGCTCTGTTTACCGATGCGATGGATGCCATGATGAAGCCACTGCGCAAGGCGCTGGATTCAGAAACTGAGTGTGATCCAGAATTGGCCGCGATCACCAACCGCAAGTTCGACAGCTGGTTTGAAACCTCCAAAGTGGTGGCCAAAAAGCACATCCCGGCCCAGATGGATGCAATGGCGCAAGCCTATGCTCGCGAATTTTCTGCCAAGGAACTTTCAGAGTACAGCGCCTTCGCCGCCACCCCCGGAGGCAAACACTTCTTTCTGCGCAATACTGCCATACTGAGCGACCCCAGCGTCGCAGCAGCCAGCGAAAACTATATGCGCGAACTGGTGCCCATAATGAGCAAAATGAGCGAAGAGCTCAATGCCGAGATCGCGGCCTATAAAGGCAAGCACCCGGCAAAGGGCAAGGCCAAGCACTAAGCGAAGCGCGGCCCAATTCCCTCACCCCACCCGATAAACCGCCAATCGCACCGTGTTCCCAACCTTGCCGCCGTCCGCGACATAGATCGAGCGCGCCGCCCACGCATAGTCCGGATGCCCGCTGTCGAGCCGGATAGCAGTGCGCATATAGTATTCGGAAGGCGGTACCGCCTCCCCCGCCACGATCCGCGCCGCGACGTCTGCCGAGGCGTGCCGGATGCCCTGGCTCACCACTTCGATCACCGCGCCGTCATCGGTCTCAATCGCATAGCGCGCGTCGAGCTGCGCCACGCCGCCCACCTGCACCGTCTGCCAGTCCGCGCCCACGTTCAGAATGCGCCCGTTGATCCGCGCGCCGCGCGCCGTCCCGCCGACAATCGGAATAATCCGCCGCGTGCCCGAAAGCGCCGCGCCCATTTCGTGCGGCGGCGAAAGTTCGACCACCAGATCGCAGACATGTTCCAACGCAATGCTCATGCCAAAACCCTCGCCCCAGCCGGGATCGTCGGCGGCGCGGCGTTGAGCTGCTCTTTCGCGAAGCCTGCCGCCTTCTGATAGGCCAGCATGAAAGCCGCGCGCTCCTCCGCCGGGATCACCGCGTCGATATCGTCGAACTGCCCGCCGCAGCGCTCGTCCACCATGTTGAGCAGGCCGAACGGCCCCGCCCCCCGGTTGCGCATCGCCACCGCGCCGATGGGGCCGCACAGTTCGGCATCGAACGCCGCCAGCGCACCCGCGCTCACCCCCTGCTGAGTCATGATCAGCCCCAGCACCCGCGCATCGATGATCGCCTGCGAAGCGCCGTTGGAGCCGGTGGGATACATCGGATGGGCCGCATCGCCGATCAGCAGGACTGGCCCATCCACCCATGTCGGCAGCGGATCGCGGTCGATCATCGGGTTCTCGTAAGCCACGTCAGACCCGGCCAGCAGCGCGGGCAGATCGAGCCAGTCGTAGACGAAGCCTTCGAACTCATGCGCAAACTCAGACAGCGCCACGGGCCGGAACCAGCCCGATTGCGTCCAGTCATGGCCCTCGTCAAAGGTCTGCTCGGCAATCCAGTTGATGTCCGCAAGGCCCTGCGCATCGGGGTGCGAGATCGGATAGAGCACCACGCGGTGGCGGCTGGTGCCCAGCCCCACGAACGAGGAGCCACTGCGGATCGGCACGCCCCGCGCTGTCCCGCGCCACATGATTGTGCCGCCCCAGTGGATCGGCGGCTGATCGGGATGCATTTGCGCGCGGATCGCCGAATGGATGCCATCCGCGCCGATCAGCAGCCGCCCGCCGATCTCCACCGAAGAGCCATCCGCCCGCTCCGCCAGCACCGTCACGCTGCCATCGGCTTCCTTGCGATAGCCGCTCGCCCGGTGCCCCATCAGCACCGCGTCCGGCCCCAGCCGCTCCAGTACGGTGCGATAGAGCAGCATATGAAACTGCCCCCGGTGCACCGCATACTGGTGCCAGCGATAGCCCGCCAGCTTGCCGCGCGGTTCGGCATAGATGTCCTTGCCGTTCAGCCCCACCAGCGCCCATTCGCGCGCCGGGATGCCAACCGCGTCGAGCTGCGCCTCGCCAATGCCAAGGTCTTCCAGTTCGCGCACCGCGTTGGGCTGCAGGTTGATCCCCACCCCCAGCGGCTTCAGTTCGCGCACGCTTTCCAGCACCGTGCAGCGCACGCCAATCTGGTGCAGCGTCAGCGCCAGCACCAGCCCGCCAATGCCGCCGCCTGCAATCAGGACTTCGCCGTTTTCCATCACCCTCACCCGAAAATCACTTGTCCGCGCTATAGACCGGCACCGTATCTGCCAAGGGATCAAGCCGCACCGTGAGCGCCGTGCCCAAGGCGGCGACCAGCAAAACCGCCGCCGCAATCCGCACCTTCTGCGCCGAAATCCCCTCCCACAGCGGCAGCACCGCAAGGCTCGCCACCGCCAGCGGCAAAACCGCCGCCACCGGCAACCCTGGCCCCACGCCCTGCATCACCTGGTGGCCCAGCGAAAGCATGTAGCCCAGGATCGGCGCGCCGGAAATCATGGCCCCGGCCCAGGATATCCCATCATCCTTGCGCGCCGCTGCAATCGCCTCGGCTGTAAACATCATCGGCAGCACCACGACGTATCCCGCTGTCGGTGCGACCACCTGAAGCACCAGCCCCAGCACGAACAGGGGCAGCGCCGCGCCGGCCATGACCGCAGGCGTCGGCTTCTGCGCTCCCATGGTCAGTAGAAATGCTGCCAGCCCGCCGCACAGCGCCATCACTTCCAACCGGGGAATGGCGGCCAGCCGGTCGTAGTAATTGGGCTTGCCCGGTGCGAGGCTGATCTGGTTCACCGCCCAGAGCACCACTCCCGCCAGCACGATCAGTGCCAGCATCCGCCCTGCACCGACAGCCACAGTTTTTACGTCGCCCCGGTGCCGCGCACCCTGCACGAGCCTCACTGCCGCATAGGCGATCATCAGCCACCCGGCCCACGCCGGATAGGCCAGCAGGCCGAGGCGGAACACATCGAAGAACACCACGTCCGCCGCCTTGCCCGGCAGCGGCTCGGCCCGGAGCAGATCGCGCGTCAGATCGAGCACTTGTGCGCCCATGTCCTGCAGCGCGCCTTGATCGAGCGCGTCAGGCGTCGCCTTGGGGGAATGATAGAGCTGCGGCCGCCCGATGAAGGCGAAGTTGTAGGTCGTCCATGGCCCGCCGCGCGTTTCCGAAAGGTCGGTATCGTTGGGCAGCACCTTGTAGATGAACACCGCGAGGCTGGAGCCGCCCGGCCGGGCAATCGCGCCTGCCGCGCGCGCAATCGCCGCGCCGTTTTCGGCAGAGGTTTCGAACAAGGTCGTCCGCCCCCCGCCCCCGCGCGCCTCGACATTGATCACCGCGCCGACATGCGCGCGCAGCGGATCGGCGTTGAAGAAGTGATGCGCCCCATCGAGCCCGGTTTCCTCGCCATCGGTCATGAGCACGATCAGATCGCGCGCTTGCTGCGGACCGGCGCGGAGCGCCCGCACCGTTTCCAGCAGTGCGGCTACCCCTGCGGTATCGTCCGCCGCGCCGGGCGATCCGCCCACCGTATCGTGGTGCGCCATCAGCAGCACGGCGGGGAGCGACGGGTCGCGGCCCGGCAGCACGCCGATCACGTTGGTCAGCGTGGGCGCTGGATCATCCTTCCCGCTCCACCGCGCCAGCCGCTGCGCGCTTTTCGGCCGCGCGGTGAAGCGGGCCTCGCGCACCGTCATTCCCATCTGCCGCATCCGCGCCGCAATATGCGCCCGCACTGCCGCGTTTTCCGGCGAGGCGGCGAGGTGCGGGCCCGCTGCGATCACTCGCACATCGGCCATCGCGCGCCCGGCGGCAAAGACCTGCGGCGGCGCATCGGTGCCCACGGGCGCGGGCGGCGTGGTTGCGCGAATCCCCAGCAGCACGCCCAGAATGAGCGCCGCCAGAAGCGCCAGCCGCTTGTTCATCCGCCCCAAAGTCCTCTCCTGCAGTGAGATTTTGTTAACCAAGCTTGATTACGACTTCTCCGCAAGACCCGTCTGCCGGAGTGCCACCCGTGTTCATCGCCCACCAGTTCACTGCGCACGAGGATCATTCGGCGAATTTCGCCGCGATCCGCACCGAACTGTTCGATGCAGACGGCAGGCCGTTCACCGCGCTGCTCAAGGATTTGCAGCCCGATTATCCCCGCGTCTGGCGCGATATCGCGGTGGGCTACCTCGGCCTTGCGTGGACAGCGGTCAGCACGGTGTGGCTTGCGCAGTTAGGCCTTCCCGGCATGATCGCCGCCATCCTGTTCGGGGCTGCCGGGGTGGGTTTCTGGATCGCCTACGTCCAGCTGTTCATCCACGAAGGCGCGCACGCCAATCTGGCCAAGGAACGCAAGACCAGCGATCTGCTGTGCGATCTCCTCGTGGGCTGGATGATCGGCACCAGCGTGCGCAAGTACCGCAAGGTTCACTTCGAACACCACCGCGCCTTCGGCACCCGCACCGATGCCGAGAACACCTATTTCCGCCCGCTCGACGGCGCGTTCATCGTCAAGGCGCTGACTGGCTGGCGGGTCGTGGAAGTTCTCCTTGCCCGCAGCCGCCTCACCGCGCCCAAGGCCGCCAGCAAGCCCGAAGGCGTCTTGCGTGACAAGCTCGTGCTCCTTGGCGGCATCACTGCGCACCTGGCCATTCTTGCCGCGCTCCTGCTGACCGGCGGACCTGCTGCCGCGCTGGCCTGGGTGATGGGCGTTGGCGTTGTCTTCCCGTTCCTCGGCGCGCTGCGCCAGCTGCTCGAACACCGCTCCTTGGAAGCGCGCGGCGCGGTTGATTATCGCGAGGTCGATCACGGGGCCTACACCCGCCTGTTCGGCACTGGCCCGTTCGCCCGCCTGTTCGGCGCGGCCGGGTTCAACCGCCACTTGCTCCACCACTGGGAGCCGAGCGTGTCCTACACCTGCTTCGACGAACTTGAAGAGGTGTTCGAACGCGTCGGCATGGGCCCCGCGATGGACGCCCGCCGCACCACATATGGCGCCGCCTTCCGCGCGCTCTACAATCGCCGCTGAGAGGCCGACCATGAACGCTCCCACCCTGTTTCCGGAACTTGCCGAAATGACCGGCCACCGCCCTGCCTGTCCCGTTTGCGGCAAACACGACACGCGCTTCCACGCCGAAGCGCACGACATCGAATATTGCACCAGCCATGAGGACTGGATCTGGCATGCCTGCGATCCGTGCGGCGTGCTGTTCATCGATCCCATGCCGGTGGACCGACTGGGTGAGATCTACCCGGCGAACTACTATTCCTATGGCGCCGGCAAGGCTTCCACGGTCCAGAAGATCAAGGAAGCGCTTGATCGCCGCCGCTTCAAGAGCCTGCTGGCCGCCGTTCCGGGCGAGAACCTCTCCGTCCTCGATATCGGCGGCGGCAGCGGCTGGTTGCTCGATATGGTGAAAGGTGCGGATGCCCGCGTCACCACGACCACCGTGGTCGATCTCGATGGCGGTGCCGCGCAGCTTGCCCGCGCCAAGGGCCACACTTTCGTGCAGGGCCGCATCGAGGATGCCGAGCTTGATGGCCAGTTCGATTTCATCCTCATGCTCAACCTGATCGAGCATGTCTCCGATCCGCGCGCGATGCTCGCCAAGGTGCGCCGCTTGCTCAAGCCCGGCGGCCAGCTGTTCATCAAGACGCCGAACTATGCATCGCTTGATGCGCGCCTGTTTCGCCACCGCTCATGGGCCGGGTTTCACACCCCGCGCCACTTCGTGCTGTTCCAGCGCCGCAGCCTTGAGGCGCTCAGCGCCGAATGCGGGCTGGAAACCGTCGCGTTCAGCTACACGCAGGGCGCGCCGTTCTGGTCGGTCTCGCTGCTGGAAGAACTGCGCAAGCTTGGCCTCGTGAAGATCACCGCCGAGCGGCCCGCGGTCAGCCATCCGCTGATCCCGCTACTGCAAGCCGCGAGCGCCGCCTTCGATTTCCTGCGCCGCCCCTTCGCGCCGCTGAGCCAGATGGAAATGGTCCTGAAACCCGCCGACTAAACCCGCCCCTCGATCGCGTCCCAGATCATCCCCGCCGTATCGGTCCCGTTGAACCGATCAATCGCCACGATCCCGGTCGGCGAGGTCACGTTGATCTCGGTCAGCCACTTGCCGCCGATCACGTCGATGCCCACGAAGATCAGCCCCAGCCGCTTGAGTTCAGGCCCCAGCGCGGCGCAGATTTCCTGCTCTTCCGCCGTCAGTTCGGTCTTTTCGGCGTAGCCGCCCACGGCAAGGTTCGAGCGGAACTCGCCCTCTCCCGGCCTGCGGTTGATCGCGCCGGCCACTTCGCCGTCCACCAGCACGATGCGCTTGTCGCCCTTGGCCACATCGGGAAGGAAGGCCTGCACCATGTGCGGTTCGGGCCAGGTCTGGTTGAACACTTCCAGCAGTGCGCCGAGGTTTTCGCCTTCTTCCGAAACGCGGAAGATCGCCTTGCCGCCGTTGCCGTGGATCGGCTTCACCACAATCGCGCCGTGGCGCTTCTGGAATGCACGGACTTCTTCCACCGAACGCGTCACCAGCGTCGGCGGCATGAAGCGGCGGTAATCGAGCACCATCACCTTTTCGGGCGCGTTGCGCACGCTGCGCGGGTTGTTGACCACCAGCGTCTCGCTCTCGATCCGCTCCAATAGGTGCGTCGCGGTGATATAGCCCATGTGGAACGGCGGATCCTGCCGCATCAGCACCACATCGATATCGCGCCCCAGATCGAGCCTGCGCGGCTCGCCTTCGCGGTAGTGATCGCCTGCCACGTGCTGCACCGTCACCGGCACCGCGCGCGCGATGAGCCGGTCGTCCTCGTCGAGCGAGAGCGCGCCAACGTCGTAGTGATAGACCTCATGCCCCCGCGCCTGCGCCGCCAGCATCAGTGCGAACGAGCTGTCGCCATTGATATTGATCGAATGCAGCGGGTCCATCTGGACGGCAACGCGAAGAGTCATTCTGCTATTCCTGCAATGGGGCGCACTAAGGCTGCCAGACGTTGGCCATGTGGCGCGGCCAGTGCCCGGGTGCAAGCAGGATCACGTCGATCCTGAGATCATCACCGGCCCGGGCATAGCGCGGGGCCAGCGCCTCCGCCGCCCGCGCCACGCGCCGCAGCCGCCGCGCGTCGATCGCCTCGTCCAGCGCCGCGCGGGTGCTGCGCCACTTCACCTCAACGAAGGCCACCGTGCGCCCTTTGCGCGCGATCAGGTCGACCTCGCCCACGCCAACGCGCTGCCGCTTCGCCAGAATGCGCCAGCCGCAGGCCCACAGATACCACGCCGCAAGCGCCTCACCGCGCCGTCCGCGCTGCTCGGCCGCTTGCCGGTTCACCCCTTCAGGCCCTCTTTCAACTCCAGCGCCCGCGCATAGAGCGCCTTGCGGTCGAGCCCATGCGCCTTGGCAACGTGGGCGGCGGCCTTGGAAACCGGCAAGTCTACCAGCGCCGCCAGCAACTGCGCATCCACATCCGCCTCGTCCGGCTTTTCCGGCGCGCCCGGCGGCCCGGCCAGCAGCACGATCTCACCGCGCGGCGGATGCGCGGTGTAATGCGCCGCCAGCTCCGCCGCGCTGCCGGTGCGGCATTCCTCGTGCAGCTTGGTCAGCTCGCGCGCCACGGCGATCTCGCGGCCCGGCAGCACTTGCGCCATCGCCTCCAGCGAGGCGACAAGCCGCGGCCCCGTCTCGTAGAACACCAGCGTTGCCGGGATGGGCGCGAGTTCGGTGAGGACATCGACGCGCGCCTTGTCCTTATTGGGCAGGAAGCCCGCAAACAGGAACCGGTCGGTCGGCAAGCCTGCCAAAGTCAGCGCCGCCACCAGCGCGCTGGCACCGGGGATCGTCGTCACCGCAATGCCGCGCGCGCGGGCTTCGCGAACCAGCCGGTAGCCGGGATCGGAGATCAGCGGTGTCCCGGCATCGGACACCAGCGCCACTGCCGAATGCGTCATTTCCCCCAGCAAGGCCTCACGCGCGGCGTCGCTCGCGTGATCGTCATAGCGCCGCAGGGGCCGTTTCAGGCCAAGGTGGTGCAATAACCCGCCAGTAACGCGCGTATCCTCGCATGCCACAACGGCGCAGCCCGCCAAGACCTCGATTGCCCGACGACTGATATCACCGAGATTGCCAATCGGGGTTGCGACAATATAGAGGCCAGCATCAAGTGTGTGCGTATTCATACGCGTACCAATGGACCGGCTACCAGGGAGCGGCAAGCCAATGATGATCGGCAGCATGTGGCAGGCAGGTGCCAAGGCAGGAACAGGCCTGCGCCGTTTCGCGGCCACGGGGGCGCTTGCGCTCCTCGCAGGCTGTACCGTGATCCCCAAGCCGGTCGCCGCTCCGCCGCCGCCGCCAAAGCCGGTCGAAGTCACGCCCGATGCCAATGTCCTGCCCACCGATGCGGACCGCCACCGCGTCGCGCTGCTCGTGCCGATGAGCGGGGCCAATGCGCCCGTCGGCATGGCCATTGCCAATGCAACCACGATGGCGCTGCTCGATACCAACGCGCAGAACGTGCGCATCACGACGTATGATACAGCGGGCGGCGCCGGGCTGGCTGCCAACAAGGCGATCCTCGATGGCAACCGCCTGATCCTCGGGCCGCTGCTGGCCGATGAAGTCGTCGCCGTCGCCAGCGTCGCGCGCCCGGCCAAAGTGCCGATGATCACGTATTCGAACGACGCCGCCGTGGCTGACCGCGATGTCTTCGTGCTCGGCCAGGTGCCCGCGCAGGCCATCGCCCGCGTGGTCGGCTTCGCGCAGGACAAGGGGATCAAGTCCATCGGCGCGATCATCCCGACCGGTGCCTATGGCCAGCGCGTGTCTTCCGCGCTGTTCGTCGCGGCGCGCACGCGGGGGATGACCGTCACCACGGTCGAGACCTACGACCGCAGCAACACCTCGGTCTCCAGCGCGGTGCGCCGCGTGCTGGCCAAGGGCCCGGTCGAAGCGCTGCTGATCGGCGATAGCGGCCGCATCGCGCTGATGGCCGCGCCTGCCGCTGCCGGCACGCAGCTGCTCGGCACCGAATTGTGGAACGGCGATGCCTCGATCGCGAAAAGCCCATCGATGCGCGGCGCGTGGTTTGCCGCCGTATCGGACAAGCGCTTTGCCCAGTTCGAGCAATCCTACCGCTCGCGCTTCGGCACCGCGCCTTCGCGCCTAGCCACGCTGGGCTACGATTCGGTCCTGCTCACGCTCAATGTCGCGCGCGGGTGGAAGCCGGGCACGCTGTTCCCCACTGCCAAGCTCTATGCGCGCGACGGGTTCATCGGCCTCGACGGCGTGTTCCGGTTCGAGCCGAACGGGGTCGCCGAACGCGCGATGGAAGTGCGCGAGGTCAGCGCAGGCACTTTCTTGACCGCCAGCCCCGCGCCTGCAAAGTTCAATCCATAGCGATTACCCCCGGTTTCCGGGGATAATCCGGGATAAGCACAAGCACCCCATTGCCCCGGGAATCGGCCATGTTCTATAGCCGTTCCCATGGCGGACGATCTGTTTGAAAAGCTGCCCCAGCGCGGGCCTGATGAAACCTACGACGGCTCCGCGATCGAGGTGCTCGAAGGGCTTGAGCCCGTCCGCCGCCGCCCCGGCATGTACATTGGCGGGATCGACGAGCGCGCGCTGCACCATCTCGCCGCCGAAGTGCTCGACAACGCGATGGACGAAGCCGTCGCGGGCCACGCGAACCGCATCGAAGTCACGCTCGAAGAAGGCCCGGCCGGCACCGCGGGCAAGATCACGATCACCGATAACGGGCGCGGCATGCCGGTGGACGAGCACCCGAAGTATCCGGGCAAGTCGGCGCTCGAAGTCATCCTCACCATGCTCCACTCGGGCGGCAAGTTCTCGGGCAAGGCCTATGCCACATCGGGCGGCCTCCACGGTGTCGGCATCTCGGTGGTCAACGCGCTTTCGGTGCTCACCCGCATCGAAGTGGCGCGCAACAAGGAGCTTTACGCGCAGGAATTCTCGCGCGGGCTGCCCACCACGCCGCTCCAGCGCATTGGCGCTGCGCCCAACCGGCGCGGCACTTCGGTCACGTTCATCCCCGATGGCGAAATCTTCGGTGAAGACGCGCGTTTCAAGCCTGCCCGCCTGTTCCGTCTCGTCCGCTCCAAGGCCTATCTCTTCGCAGGGGTAGAGATCCGCTGGAAGTGCGCGCCCGCGCTGATTGCAGGGACGGACATTCCCGCCGAGGCCGTGTTCCAGTTCCCCGGCGGTCTTGCCGATCACCTTGCCGAACAAGTCGCGGGCCGCGAATGCGTCACCACGATCCCGTTCACCGGCAGCCAGGATTTCCCGGCAGGCCCGAACGGCGAGGAAATGGGCCGCGCCGAATGGGCTATCGCCTGGCCGCTGTGGTCTGACGGTTCCTACAGCTGGTACTGCAACACCATCCCCACCCCCGATGGCGGCACGCACGAAGCGGGTCTGCGCGCCGCGCTCACCAAGGGCATCCGTGCGTTCGGCGAGCTTGTCGGCCAGAAGAAATCCAAGGACATTGCGCCCGAAGACATGCTGACGGGCAGCGAGATCATGCTCTCGCTGTTCATCCGCGATCCCCAGTTTCAGAGCCAGACCAAGGACCGCCTGACCAGCCCCGAAGCCGCGCGCATGGTCGAGGCCGCGATGCGCGACCACTTCGACCACTTCCTCACCGACAACATGGAGCGCGGCAAGGCCCTCCTCGGTTCGGTGATGGAGCGGATGGACGAGCGCCTGCGCCGCAAGGCGGAGCGCGAGGTCAAGCGCAAGACCGCCACCAACGCGCGCAAGCTGCGCCTGCCCGGCAAGCTCACCGATTGCAGCGGCGAAGGCAGCGGCGAAACCGAACTGTTCATCGTCGAAGGCGATTCGGCAGGCGGCAGCGCCAAGCACGCGCGCGACCGCAAGACGCAGGCGATCCTGCCGATCCGAGGTAAAATCCTCAACGTCGCCAGCGCCAGCGCCGACAAGATCCGCGCAAACGCAGAAATCGCCGATCTCGCGCTCGCGCTGGGCTGCGGGATGCGCAAGGACTGCAACGCCGATGCGCTGCGCTACGACCGCGTGATCATCATGACCGACGCCGACGTCGACGGCGCGCATATCGCCACCCTGCTGATGACCTTCTTCTTTCAGGAAATGCCCGAGATCGTCCGGCGCGGGCACCTCTATCTTGCCCAGCCCCCGCTCTACCGCCTCACCAACGGCGCGACCTCGGTCTATGCCAAGGACGATGCGCACCGCGCCGAGCTGGAAGCGACGAAGTTCAAGGGCAAGAAGGTCGAGGTCGGCCGCTTCAAGGGGCTCGGCGAAATGAACCCACAGCAGCTGCGCGAGACGACGATGAGCCCCGCCTCGCGCAGCCTGATCCGCATCACGCTGCCGCCGGAATACGAAGGCCGCGCCGCAGTGAAGGACCTCGTCGACCGCCTGATGGGCCGCGACCCCGCCCAGCGCTTCATGTTCATCCAGAACCGCGCGGGCGAACTCGATCCGGAAATGATCGACGCGTGAGGCACCCAGCCACCCACGCCCTCGGGGCCTTCACCGTAAACCGCATGGGCTACGGCGCCATGCAGCTCGCCGGCCCGGGCATCTATGGCCCCCCGCGCGATCCCGCAGAATGCATCGCCGTCCTGCGCGAGGCGGTGGAAAGTGGCGTCAACCACATCGACACCAGCGATTTCTACGGCCCCGAAGTCACCAACAAGCTGATCCGCGAGGCGCTCGCCCCTTATCCGCAAGGCCTTGTCCTCGTAACCAAGGTCGGTGCGCGGCGCGGCTCCGATGCCTCGTGGATCATGACGCCGGAGCCTGCCGCGCTCGTCGAGCAGGTCTACGGCAACTTGCGCAACCTCGGTGTGGAGGCGCTCGATGTCGTCAACTTGCGCATCGGCCATGCCTTCAGCACCGACGAGACCAGTCTTGCGGAACGCTTCGGCGCGCTGCGCGATCTCCAACAGCAGGGCAAGATCCGCCACATCGGGCTCAGCAACGTCACCGCGGCGCAGATCGCAGAGGCGCGCGCCATCGGCGAAGTCGCCTGCGTTCAGAATGCCTACAACATCGTCCAGCGCGCGGATGACGCGCTGATCGATGCACTGTCGGCAGATGGCATCCCCTATGTTCCGTTCTTCCCCCTCGGCGGCTTCTCCCCGCTGCAATCGGCCGCGCTCGATGGCCATGCCGCCAGCCTTGGCGCAAGCCCCATGCAGCTTGCGCTCGCCTGGCTGCTCCACCGCGCGCCCAATGTGCTGCTGATCCCGGGCACGTCCTCGCGCGCGCACTTGCGCGAAAATCTGGCCGCCGCACGGATCATGCTCTCCCCGAAAGACATGGCCGCACTCGATGCCATCGCCGCGCCTCTCGCCTGAAATTTAACCACACCCCCCGGGTTTCACCCTAGCCCGCGCCAAACCCCGTTGCAGCCCGCGCCGGTCTAGACCGCCAGCGAAATCGGCCGCGCAGTCCCGCGCAGCCGCAGGGACGGGCTCATACGGCATGGATTATCTCAGGAATGCTCCGATCGGACGCAAGCTCGCGGTGTTGTTCGCCGTGCTTTCGCTGGTTGTTGTCGCCGCCATCGGCAGCATGGTCTGGCGCATGAGCACCATGCGCGCTTCCGAGATCGAAGTGGCGGAGGATCACGTGCCGCAGGCCTTGTCTGCGGACAAGATCAACATCGCGATGGCCGAGTTCGAAAACGCGCTGCGTGCTCACCTGCTCGCAGCCGACGAATACGAGCGCGCCGATGCCGAGGCGAAGATCGCATCGAACCAGAAGATCATCAGCACCCAGACCGCCGCGTTCGAGGCGACCGATCTCGACGACAAGGAAAGGAGCTACCTCAAGGCGTTCAAGAGCGGCTGGCAGCAGATGAGCCAGGATACCAGCCAGATCGTGCAGCTCTCGTCCGAAGGGCGCACCGCCGAAGCACTCGCGCGGCTCGCCACCTCGAACGAGCCGGTCGAGGTCACCACCAAGGCGCTGAGCGCGCTGGCCGAATACCAGAAGAAGCACATCGAAGAGGCGAGCGCGGAAGCCGCCTCGACTTACACGATCGCGCAGTGGACCGGCGTCGTTGCCACGCTTGCGCTGCTCGCTGCGCTCGCTGCGATCTATGCGATGATGGTGCGCCTCGTCGCCCGCCCGGTCGGCCAGATCACCCATGCGATCCAGGATCTTGCCGATGGCCGCCTTTCCCGCACGCTGCAGATTGCCGATACGCAGGATGAAGTGGGCGCGCTGGGCCGGGCCATGCGCGGCCTGCAGGATCAGCTTGGCCGTGCCGAAGCGAGCAAGGCCGAACAGGTCGAACTGATCGTCGGCACGCTCGGCGCCGCGCTGGCGAAGTTCAAGGAAGGCGATCTCGGCGCCCGCGTCACCGCTTCGCTGGAAGGCCCCTTCGCGCGGCTGAAGACCGACTTCAACGCGATGGCCACCGAACTGGAGCAAGTGATCGGCTCGGTTGCCGGAACCGCCACCAGCGTCCAGACTGGCTCGACCGAGATTCGCGCCGCCTCCGACGATCTCGCCTCGCGCACCGAGCAGCAGGCCGCCAACCTCGAATCCGCCGCCAATGCGATGCGCGAAGTGACCGCCAAGGTCGAGCAGAGCGCCAGCAACGCCGGTGCGGTGCGCGAAACCATCGTGCGCGCCACCGACCGCGCCAACGCTGGCGGCGATGTCGTCAAGCGCGCGGTCGGCGCAATGGACAGCATCGTCGATAGCTCGAAGCAAATCACCCAGATCATCGACCTGATCGACGGCATTGCCTTCCAGACCAACCTGCTCGCGCTCAACGCCGGGGTGGAAGCTGCCCGCGCGGGTGAAGCGGGCCGGGGCTTCGCGGTCGTCGCCAACGAAGTGCGCGCCCTCGCCCAGCGTTCGGCCGAAGCCGCGCGCGATATCAAGGGCCTCATCAGCGGCAGCGCGCAACATGTCGAAATGGGCGTTCACCTCGTCTCCGAAACCGGCGAGGCGCTCGATGCGATCATCACTCAGGTCGCCGAAATCGGCGCGCTGGTCGAAGGGATCGCAGACGCTGCGGTCGATCAGGCGGCCAGTATTTCGAAGGTCAACGTGACCATGGGCGAGCTTGACCGCATGACCCAGCAGAACGCCGCGATGGTCGAGGAAAGCGCGGCGGCTTCGCGCAATCTTTCGGGCCAGGCCGCCAATCTCGCCAATCTCGTCGCCCGCTTCCGGGGCAATGCTGCGCCCGCACCGGTGGCTGTGTACAGTGCTCCAGCCGCCCACCGCCCGGCGCCCGCTCCGTTGGCCAGCGCGCCGCGCCCCCTCCCGGTGGCCTCTGCCCCCGCCCACGGCAATCTCGCCGTCAAGCTTGATGAGGACAACTGGTCCGAGTTCTGAACCGCCTCCCCTTGCGAAGTCCGCCCGCGCGGGCTTCGCAAAGGGGCAGCAGTCTACGGCGCGTCCGAGGCTGAATCCTCGCGCTTGGCAGACTTGAAATCGAAACGGATGCGCACCCAGGTGCCGAGCTGCGGCTTGCCGTCCACGCGCGGCGGACGCACCAGGAATTGCCACGCCGCCTGCCGCAGGGCGCGCGCCAGCCCCGATCCGCGCGGGCTTTCATCCACCTCGCGGCAATCCTCGACATGGAAGCGCTCGACCGTGCGGCAGATGATCATCGCCCAATCGCCCGATGAACTGCCGCGCGCCGCGCTCATATAAGGCGAAAGCTCCGCCCGCGTCGGCTCGCGGTACCATTCGGCGTTATAAACCCGCGCGCCCCCCGGCCCGTCGCCGGTGCCTTCGGCGCTGCCGCCACCCCCGCTCGACGCGCCGGTCGATCCGGAACTGCCGCCTGCAGGCTTGATCCGGCTGATATCGGCCTTGGCAATATCCTCGCGGCTCATGCGGATGAACCCCGGCGGCCATTCCACCTGATTCTTGCTCGGGATCTCCACGCGCGGCGGCAGCTTGGGCGGCACGGTCGTCACCGCCTGCACCCGCTCCTGCTTCACGTCCTGCTTGGGCGCGGCCTTTTCCTTGGCCTTGTCGGCGGAAGGCGGGGCAATGTTGATCGCCACCAGTTGCCCCCCGGCATCTCCCACCCCGTCGCCCATGGCGCTCATCGTCACCAGCACGAGAATCATGCCCACACCGGCCAGCACCGCCAGCACGAACGACACGGCCCGGTCCCGGCGCGACGGAGCGTAGCGCGCGGCGCTTGCGGCTGGGATGGACGGCATGGTGCACCGCCTACACGCGGCGCGCAGGCTCGGCAACGCCTCCTGCCCTATCAGTCGGCCCCGCCGCGCCGGTTCGCCCGCATGGTGCGATCAGTGACGCCTGTTGCTTTGTGCGCGTGGCCCAAATAAGCAAAGACCACTATTTTGAACAAACAAACGGCGGCAACCATAAGCAGGTTTCGCGTCGCCATATCCTTGGGGGACAACCATGAAGATCAACCTGCCCACCCGCCGCGCCATGCGCACCGCACTGGCCGCTGCCCTCGGCGTCTGCGCGTTCGCCGCGCCTGCGCTCGCCCACGATGTCGGCGATTGGGTGCTCGCCCCCTGGCGCGACAGTTCGCAGACCTTCCCCGGCGTCGTCGTGGGCAAGAGCGGCTCTTCGCTCACCATCCGGTTCGATGATGGCACCCGCGAAACCCGTATTGCCAGCGAAGTGCGCGACTTCGATTGGCGCAAGGGCTCTTCCATCGAATGCCAGTGGAAGGACGGCAACTGGTACAGCGCCAGGATCAACTGGCTGGCGGAAGACGGCCTGACCATGCAGATCCGCTACGACGACGATGGCACGATCGAGAAGACCACCACCGGCAAGTGCCGCAGCCCGGATTGATTTCGGGGCCAGCCCTGCCCTCTCAATTGAAGCTATTGCCTGTCCGGCGTGACGCCCCTACGGTCTAACCGTTCGGTTAAACCCGCGTCACGCCATCACCCGGCTTGAACCACATTGCTACAGGGACAGGACATGCGCTTCGAAGGCACCAGCAATTACGTCGCCACCGATGATCTCAAGGTTGCGGTCAACGCCGCAGTGCTGCTGCGCCGCCCGTTGCTGGTGAAGGGCGAGCCAGGCACCGGCAAGACCGTTCTCGCGCATGAAATCGCCAAGGCAGTCGGCGCGCCGCTGATCGAGTGGAACGTCAAGTCCACGACCAAGGCGCAGCAGGGCCTCTATGAATACGACGCGGTTGCCCGCCTGCGCGATGGCCAGCTGGGCGATGAGCGCGTCCACGACATTTCGAACTACATCCGCAAAGGCAAGCTCTGGGAAGCCTTCACCGCGCCCAAGCTGCCGGTGCTGCTGATCGACGAGATCGACAAGGCCGATATCGAGTTCCCGAACGATCTCCTGCAGGAGCTCGACCGGATGAGCTTCGACGTTTACGAGACGCACGAGACGATTGCCGCCAAGGAACGCCCGATCGTCGTCATTACCTCGAACAACGAGAAAGAACTGCCCGACGCGTTCCTGCGCCGCTGCTTCTTCCACTACATCAAGTTCCCGGACCGGGAGACGATGCAGTCGATCATCGACGTGCACTTCCCCGGCATCCAGAAGACCCTCGTCACCAAGGCGATGGATATCTTCTACGAAGTGCGCGAAGTCCCCGGCCTCAAGAAGAAGCCGAGCACCTCGGAACTGCTCGACTGGCTGAAGCTCCTCCTCAATGAGGACATGCCGCTCGACATCCTCCAGAACCGCGACCCGACCAAGGCGATCCCGCCGCTGCACGGCGCGCTGCTCAAGAACGAGCAGGACGTGATGCTGTTCGAACGGCTGGCCTTCATGGCGCGGCGACCAGGGAACTAAGCTGGCTGATGATGCCCTCGACCCAGCACCTTACATGGTGCTGGATCTGGGCGGCCGAACGAACGATTTCGTTGCACTAGTGTTGACCGCGATGATGGGCATTGTTTTCGCATCGTTCGGTCCGGCGGGGTACTTCGACTGGTCGTTCGTAAAGCAAGAGAGCCCGGCCAAAGAAATCTGGCTGATGATTATCTCAATTCCGTTGGCATCCGTATGTTTTTGGATTGCCTTTCAAGGTGCCTGCAGGCTTTTCAGCAATCAACCTGACGCCATCATCGACGAGACTGGGATAGTCCTCCCAACATGGATTGCCTCTACCCCGATTAGTTGGTCTGAGATCTCGGCTTCACGGGTCAGGCGAATTGAAGGTGGAAGGATCGGAGTGTATTGGGAGTTGGAGTTGCAACTAAAAACACCCATCCGAGCGTTGGCAAGCTTCTATTGGCCAACTCGGAAGATTACTTTGGGCAGCAGAATGCCTCCTCGCATCAAGGAGGCAGGCCGAATCGTCAGGCACTACCGACTACTGGCTGGCTGGAAGCGGTAATCCTGCCTGCGTACAATTTCATTATAACTCAGACTGGGAGCGAGACATGACCCACCCCGGCGGATGCCTCTGCGGCGCGGTGCGCTTCACCATCAGCGCGGAACCCATCGGTGCGCGCATGTGCTGGTGCCGCGATTGCCAGCGCATCGCCAGCGGTTCAGCCACGGTCAACGTGCTGTTCCCGGAAGAAGCCGTTTCGATCACCGGCGATCTTGGCCTGTTCACGATGATCGCGGACAGCGGAAACACCGTCGAGCGCGGCTTCTGCAAGGTCTGCGGCAGCCAGATCTACAGCCGCACCGTCACGCCGAAGGGCCTGCCGATGCGGATCCGCGCTGGCGTGCTCGACAATCCCGAGCTCTGCCCGCCGACCACCGTCATCTGGGGCGACAGCGCGCCAAGCTGGGCGCCGATCCCCGCCGAAATGCCCCGCCTGCCCAAGGGGCCGCCACCGGTCTGAGCCTCGGGATCAATCCCGGGGCCCAAGCTTCTCCAGCTCCACTTCGGCAAACATCGCCTTCACCGCCGGGCGCGCATTGATCTGTTCGATCCAGCGCACCAGACCCGGCGTCTTGTCCTTGCTCACGAACTCGGGAAACCCGAACTGCATCCCGTTGGCGATGGCGAAGTTGCAGATATCCGCCAGCGTATACTGCCCCGGCACCAGCCACTCATGCTCGCGCAAGTGCGCGTCCAGCCGCTCCACCGAATAGCCGATCTTGCGCATTTCCTCATCGAGCATGTCCTGCGGAAAGCCCTCGCGCGCGCGCCGCCATTTCACCTGCTGCTCCACCACCGGAATGGCCTTCACCTTCTCCTCGAACTCCGCGTCCGAAAGCGCCTTCACCATGTTGCCCACATAGCGGTGCCAACCGATGGTCGAGACACACCAGCAGAAATACTCGTCCACCCACTTGGTCCAAACGCGCATCGCCGCCTTGCCCGCCGAGGTCGCCGGGCGAAGCGAAACGGCTGTCGGGTATTCATCCTCAAGGTACTCGCAGATCACCGTGCTTTCGGTAATCACATGCGCGCCATCGACCAGCGCCGGCACTTGGCCCCGCGGGTTGATCGCCTTGAACCAGTCGGTATGATGTTCGAACTTTGCCGGATCGAGCCGGTTCTTCTCGAACGTCAGGCCCTTCTCATAGAGCGTGAGCAGCGGCTTCATCGAGTTGGCAGCGGGGCCGAAACTGTAGAGCTTGAGCATGGTTATGGGTTTCCTCTCCAGGTTGCCCGCAGCCTACAAATTGTATGGTACACTAACAATACCCAATCGGAGGGAACGCCATGGCCTATACCGGACGCTGCGCCTGCGGGGCCGTCACCGCCGAGATAGCCGCTGACGCGCCCATCGCGGTGCGCCAGTGCTGGTGCCGCCAGTGCCAGCAACTCGCGGGCGGATCGCACAGCACCAACGCCATGTTCCTGACCGAAAACGTGACGATCACCGGCACGCTCGCCGCCCATGCCTACACCGCCGCCAGCGGCAATACCCTTACCCAGTCGTTCTGCCCCGCCTGCGGCACCCCCGTGATGGCGCAAGTCTCCGCCCGCCCGCAGTTCCGCACCATGCGCGTCGGCTTCATCACGCCGCCGCACGATCTCACCCCGCAAATGGTGATCTGGACCGACGACGCACCGGACTGGGCGGTGTTCCCCGAGGGCATCGATCGCCACGCCAAGCAGCCGCCTCCGCCGCCTGCCTCGTAAGACTTGCCCCAGCCCCCCATTCGCCTTAATCATCCGGTTAAGACGCGAGCGAGGCCCTACCACCCATGTTCTTCAACTTCATCGACGAGCTGCGCGCTGCGGGCATCAAGGCCAGCTTCAAGGAGCATCTTACCCTGCTCGAAGCGCTCGACAAGGACGTGATCGAGCAGACGCCGGAGGCGTTCTACTACCTCAGCCGCGCCACCTTCGTGAAGGACGAGGGCCTGCTCGATCGGTTCGATCAGGTGTTCAACAAGGTCTTCAAGGGCCTGCTGACGGACTACGGCCAGCGCCCGGTCGATATTCCGGATGACTGGCTCAAAGCCGTCGCCGAAAAGTTCCTCACCGAAGAGGAAATGGAGAAGATCAAGGCCCTCGGCTCGTGGGAAGAGATCATGGAGACGCTCAAGAAGCGGCTCGAGGAGCAGCAGGAGCGCCATCAGGGCGGCAACAAGTGGGTCGGAACTGGCGGCACCAGCCCGTTCGGCAATTCCGGCTACAACCCCGAAGGCGTGCGCGTCGGCGGCGAATCGAAGCATGGCCGCGCGATCAAAGTCTGGGAAAAGCGCGAGTTCGCCAACCTTGATAACACCAAGGAGCTCGGCACCCGCAACATCAAGATCGCGCTGCGCCGCCTGCGCCGCTTCGCACGCGAAGGCCATGCCGACGAGCTCGATCTGCCCGGCACGATCGAAGGCACCGCCAAGCAGGGTTGGCTCGATATTCGGATGCGCCCGGAACGGCGCAATGCGGTCAAACTGCTCTTATTCCTCGATGTCGGCGGTTCGATGGACCCGTTCATCAAGCTGGTCGAGGAGCTGTTCAGCGCCGCCACGGCGGAATTCAAGAACATGGAGTTCTTCTATTTCCACAACTGCCTCTACGAAGGCGTGTGGAAGGACAACAAGCGCCGCTGGTCCGAACGCACCAACACCTGGGATCTGCTCCACAAATATGGCCACGATTACAAGATCGTGTTCGTCGGCGATGCGGCAATGAGCCCTTACGAGATCAGCCACCCCGGCGGCTCGGTCGAGCATTTCAACGAGGAAGCCGGCGCTGTCTGGCTCCACCGCGTGGCGCAGACCTATCCGGCCACCGTCTGGCTCAATCCCGTGCCCGAAAAGCAGTGGAACTATTCGCAGTCGACCAAGATGATCAAGGATCTCGTCGGCGGCTCGATGTTCCCGCTCAGCCTCGAAGGCCTCGATGGGGCGATGCGCGAGCTGACGCGCAAGAAGCATTGAAGTAGAACCTCTCCGACCTGCCTGCGGCAGGCCACCTCCCCATTTGCGCGTTCCGCGAAAATGGGGAGGTGGCTCGCGAAGCGAGACGGAGGGGTATTTCGCCGGACTTGATCCCCGCCCCCACAGGCGTAAGACTGCCTGAAAACCAGGAGAGGTCGCGCGCCATGTCAGACAACGAAATTCTCGAGGTTCGCCGCACCGGCACCCGCGTCGATCTCACGCTCAACCGCCCGAACCAGTACAACGCGCTGAGCGAAGACCTCCTCGCCGCGCTCAAGGCCGAACTGACCAGCCTCGCCGCCGATCCTGCGATCAGCTGCGTCGTGCTCTCGGGCGCGGGCAAGGCCTTTTGCGCCGGGCACGATCTGCGCCAGATGCACGGCCAGCGCAGGCTGGACTATTACCGCACGCTCTTCGCCGCCTGCGCCGAAGTGATGGAAGCCATCGTCGCCCTGCCCGTACCCGTCATCGCCCGCGTCCACGGCATCGCCACGGCCGCGGGCTGCCAGCTCGTCGGTGCCTGCGATCTCGCCATCGCCAGCCAGGACGCGCGCTTTGCCGTCTCGGGCATCAATGTCGGCCTGTTCTGCTCCACCCCCGCCGTCGCGCTCACCCGCAACGTGCCGGCCAAGCCCGCATTCGAAATGCTGGTGACGGGCGAGTTCATCAGCGCGCAGACTGCCGAAAGCTGGGGCCTGATCAACCACGCCGTCCCGGCAGACCAGCTCGACAGCGCGATCGACACGCTCGCCCAGACCATCGCCGCCAAGAGCCCGGACGCGATCCGCCGCGGCAAGGCGCTGTTCTATGCCCAGCGTGAAGTCCACCGCGCCGAAGCCTATGCCCTCGCCGCTGAAGTGATGGCGCAGAACATGATGGACGAGAACACGGCGGAAGGCATCGAAGCCTTCCTTGAAAAGCGCGCACCCGTCTGGCGCTGAACGCACGCGCTTCCATCATTATTGCTTATACTGCACTTAAGGCAACCAGCCGGACTGGCAAAGCCGGGCCAACCCTCCTAAAGCGCGCTGGATACGCGAATCCCCCGCTGCAGGAAGCCGACGCCCGCCCATGCGCATCGCCATTGCCTCTGATCACGCCGCCTTCGATCTGAAGGCCGAACTCGTCGCCCATATTGCCGCGCTCGGCCACGAAGTGCTCGACCTCGGTCCTGACAGCACCGCCAGCGTCGACTATCCCGATTATGGCTACAAGCTGGCCGAAGCCGTCGCCTCTGGCGCCGCGGAGCGCGGCGTTGCGCTGTGCGGTTCGGGCATCGGCATATCCATCGCGGTGAACCGCCATCCGGCGCTGCGCTGCGCGCTCGTCGGCGAGCCACTCTCGGCCTCGCTCAGCCGCGCGCACAACAACGCCAATGCCATTGCCATGGGCGCCCGCGTGATCGGCCCCGAAATGGCCAAGGCCTGCCTTGAAGCTTTCCTCGCAGGCGATTTTCTCGGCGGCCGCCATGAAGGCCGCGCTGCCAAGCTTTCCAACCCTGCCTTCTGAAAGGAGCCCCGCTGATGAACGCTGCTGCCCCCGCAATGGAAATCCGCAAAGTCGGCTTCTTCACCGAACACCTCGCTGCGGCTGATCCCGAAGTCTACGCCGCGATCCGCGGTGAGCTGAACCGCCAGCAGACCAAGATCGAGCTGATCGCGTCGGAAAACATCACCAGCCTCGCCTGCCTCGAAGCGGCCGGTTCGGTGTTCACCAACAAGTACGCCGAAGGCTATCCCGGCAAGCGCTACTACGGCGGCTGCGAATATGCCGACGTCGTCGAGACGCTGGCCATCGAGCGCGCCAAAGCCTTGTTCGGTTGCGAGTTCGCCAACGTGCAGCCCAATTCGGGCAGCCAGATGAACCAGGCCGTGTTCCTCGCGCTGCTTCAGCCGGGTGACACGTTCATGGGGCTCGACCTCAATTCGGGCGGCCACCTCACCCACGGTTCGCCGGTCAACATGTCGGGCAAGTGGTTCAAGCCGGTCGCCTACGGCGTGCGCCGCGAAGACCACCAGATCGACATGGATGCGGTCCGCGCCACGGCCCATGAGCACAAGCCCAAGCTGATCATCGCAGGCGGCACCGCCTATTCGCGCGTGTGGGACTGGGAAGCCTTCCGCACCATCGCGGACGAGATCGGCGCTTACCTGCTGGTCGACATGTCGCATATCTCCGGCCTCGTTGCAGGCGGCGCGCATCCCTCGCCGATCCCGCACGCGCATGTCGTCACCACCACCACGCACAAGTCCCTGCGCGGGCCGCGTTCCGGCGTGATCCTGACGAACGACGAGGCGCTGGCCAAGAAGATCAACATGGCGGTGTTCCCCGGCATGCAGGGCGGCCCGCTGATGCACATCATCGCCGCCAAGGCCGTCGCCTTTGCCGAGGCGCTGAAGCCTGAGTTCAAGGCCTATGCGCATCAGGTCGTCGCCAATTCGCGCGCGCTTGCGGCGAGCTTGGCAGACGCCGGGCTTGGCATCGTCTCGGGCGGCACCGACAACCACTCGATGCTGGTGGATCTCACCCCCAAGGACGTGACCGGCAAGGCCGCCGAAAAGGGCCTCGACCGCGCCTGGCTCACCTGCAACAAGAACGGTATCCCCTTCGATACCCGCTCGCCGTTCGTCACCTCGGGCATCCGCCTCGGCACGCCTGCGGGCACCACGCGCGGCTTCCGCGAGGACGAGTTCCGGCAGATCGGCGCGCTGATCGCCGAAGTGGTCGATGGCCTCTCGCGCAATGGCGATGAAGGCGATGGTCAGGTGGAGCAGGCCGTGCGCAGCAAGGTCGAGGCGCTGTGCGCCCGCTTCCCGATCTATCCGGAGATGTGATCATGGCAGGCAACGACGATATGGCCGCGCGCGCCAAGGCTGAAATCGAAGGCATGGCCAAGGAGGGCATGGCGCACCCTTCGACCAAGCCAGTGCTGGTCGGCGCTGGCATCGGCGCGGTGGCCGGTGCGCTCCTGCCGTTCGTGTCACTTCCCCTCGGCCTTGCGGTTGGTGCCGGTTACGCGTTCTGGCAGCGGATCAAGTAACACCGCCTGATGCGTTGCCCGTTCTGCGCCCATGAAGAAAGCCAGGTAAAGGACAGCCGGCCGAGCGAGGACAACACCTCGATCCGCCGGCGCCGTCAGTGCGAGGGCTGCGGCGCGCGCTTCACCACGTTCGAGCGCGTGCAACTGCGGGAAGTGATGATCCTCAAAAGCGGCACCGATGGCCGCGACCCGCGCCGCGAACCGTTTGATCGCGCCAAGATCGAACAATCCGTCGCGCTCGCCTGCCGCAAGCGCCCGGTCAGCGCCGAACGCATCGAACGGCTCGTTTCGGGCATCCAGCGCCAGCTTGAAACGCTGGGCGATGCCGAAGTGGAAAGCCGCCAGATCGGCGAAATGGTGATGGAAGGCCTGCGCCAGCTCGATAGCGTCGCCTATATCCGCTTCGCATCCGTCTACCGCGATTTCACCGAAGCCCGCGATTTCGAGGAATTCGCCAGCACCGTGCGCGAAGTGGGCGGATCGTGAACAACACGCCCGTCATCGTCCTCGTCCGCCCGCAGCTGGGCGAAAACATCGGCAAGGCCGCGCGCGCCATGCTGAACTTCGGGCTGACCCGCATGCGCCTCGTTTCTCCGCGCGATGGCTGGCCCAATCCCAGCGCCGGGCCTGCGGCGGCTGGTGCGGATGTGGTGCTGGCCAACGCCGAAGTCTATGAAACCCTCGCCGAAGCCGTGGCGGACTGCGCGCATGTTTATGCCACCACGGTGCGCAAGCGCGGCGTGACCAAGCCCGTGCTCACGCCCGAGGAAGCCGCCAGGGAAGCCGTCAGCGCGGTCGGCGGCACCGCCTTCGTCTTCGGCCCCGAACGCTCCGGCCTTGAAACCGACGATGTCGCGCTCGCCCGCAGCATCATCACCGTGCCGATCAATCCCGAATTCGGCTCGCTCAATCTCGCGCAGGCGGTAATCCTGTGCGCCTATGAATGGTCGAAGCACGCCTCCGCCGGGCTGACCCAGCCCCCGGCCGAAGACCCCCTTCTCCCCCCTGCACCGCAGGAGGAACTCGAAGGTCTGATCGGCCACTTCACCCAGTTGCTTGAACCGCGCGGCTATTTCGAACCCTACAGCCGGGCAGACGTGACGCACCGCACCTTGCGCACCATGCTGACCAAGCCCGGCTGGAACCACCTCGAAGTGCGCACGATGCGCGGTGTGCTGACCACGCTGATGCGCAAACCCGGCCCCCGCGAGCCGAAATAGCCTTCCCCCTTCAGGGGAGAGGGGCAATCACAGCCTTGACATTCCCCGCTATCACTGGTCTAGGCGCGCCTTCGCAATTGGCCCTGCACGCCCGGTGAAGCAGTGGCCGCATTTCCCCGCAGGGGGCAATGGTGCGGTTCCGGGTCTACGAAACCCCGGCCTCAAGGCTGGATCACCATCGGGCCAGCCCAGCGCAGGCCCCATAGCAAATTGAAAGGACTGCCTGTGTCGAAGCGCAAGGCATCAAAGCATAAAATTGACCGCCGCCTTGGCGAGAATATCTGGGGCCGCCCGAAGAGCTCGGTCAACCGCCGCGCCTATGGCCCCGGCCAGCATGGCCAGCGCCGCAAGAGCAAGGTGTCGGACTTCGGCATTCAGCTGCGCGCCAAGCAGAAGCTGCGTGGCTACTACGGCGACGTCACCGAAAAGCAGTTCAAGCGCACCTATCAGGAAGCCGCATCCATGAAGGGTGATACCGGCCAGAACCTGATCGGCCTGCTCGAGCAGCGCCTCGACATGATCGTCTATCGCGCCAAGTTCGCGCCGACGATCTTCGCGGCCCGCCAGATCGTCAGCCACGGCCACATCCGCGTCAACGGCGTGAAGTGCAACATCGCCAGCCGCCGCGTGCGCCCCGGCGATATCCTGACCCTCGGCCCCAAGGCCAAGGAAATGGCGCTCATCGCCGAAGCCCAGTCGCTGGCCGAGCGTGACGTTCCCGATTACGTCGTCGCCGAAGCCGACAAGGCCACCTTCGTCCGCGTGCCCACGCTGGATGAAGTGCCCTACCCGGTGAAGATGGAACCGAACCTGGTCGTCGAGTTCTACTCGCGCTGATCCGGCGGTTCACAAACGAACACGAAAAAGGCGGGGGGAAACCTCCGCCTTTTTTGTTGCCGCCACGATCAACGCGTCTCTGCAATGTTACGTTTGGCCTCTGGCTGCACCTGCTTCCTCAGGCAATCGCGGCTTCAATCCACACCCTCGCCTCGGGAAACTTGCGCTCCACTTCGGGCAGATCGTTCACGCACAGGAACTTGATTTCATGGCGCTCCGCACCGCCCAGATAAGCGTGAACATCTTCGTCCGACCAGCGGTCCAACGCACCGACAGCCACATGCAGATAATCGCGCGTATCCAGAATGGTCGCGCGGCCCAATGCCAGACAGGCGTGGTTATGCAGACTTTGCGGCAGAAATTGCGCCGTGTCGCGGAACCGAAAACCAGCATTGCGCCGACATTCTTCAGAGAACGCGTCAAACAGCCCCGCCATGACCGAACATTGCATGGGGTGGACCACATGCGCGCTGTCAAACACATGATCGGCTTCATACCCGATCATAGCTGCAGCATTGATCTGATTGAAATGATTAAGCAGACTAGCCTCATCGCGTGAAGCAGAACAATTGGCGAGCGATGAGTGATCGGTCCATCTGCCGCGCAGCACTGGTCCGTCATCGGCAAAGAAATCGTCGCGGCTGACCGGTGCTGTCAGGAATACATCGTCGTTGAAATAGAGGAAGCGCTCAGCCAGCCCGGGAATGCGCCAGAGCATGGTTTCGATGGAAAGCGAATTGAACGACGGCAAGGCCTCTGCGTAACCAGCAAAGATCACCGCATGATCGACGATGGTGATCTTGCGCGCAAACTCCACCGGCAGCGGCGCAATTTCAGGGACTTGGCTGTCCGTCACGATCCACACGCGCCGCACCCACGGCGCGTTGTTGGCAATGGAGCGCAGGCAAAAGTTCAGTTCATCACTGCACACCCAGCGATGCGGATTGATCCCGTTGTCATGCAGCGGCGTTTTCGCATCGGAAAGATAGGCATTGCGCTTGCGCGCAAGCGCAGGATCGGATCCATCCACCCAGGTAATAACAGCATCAACATCGAACATGGTGCGCCGCTCGTATCCGTCCCAGCGCGCTCGTCAATCTGGCCTTAAGGTGCCCATTGCCCGGATTGGTCGGGTTTTGCCCGGCAGCAAAAGCGCACCCCATCGCCGCCAGAGCCGCCGCCTCCCACTATCGGCCTGGTTCTAACGCTTTGCCAGATACCTTTGGCGGAAAGCTGCCGCGAAGGCCGCAAACCGCCCTTCGGCAATCGCGGCGCGCATCGCGGCCATCAGTTGCTGGTAGAATGAAAGGTTGTGCTCGGTCAGCAGCATCGCCCCCAGCATCTCACCGCTCTTGTGCAAGTGGTGGAGATAGGCGCGGCTGTACTTCGCACAAACCGGGCAGGTGCAATCCGGATCGAGCGGTCCCGTATCCTCGGCATGGCGCGCGTTGCGCAAGTTCACCGGGCCATCCCACGTGAAGCCCTGCCCGTTGCGGCCAGACCGCGTCGGCAGCACGCAATCGAACATGTCGACCCCGCGCTCCACCGCGCCGACCAGATCGTCGGGCTTGCCCACGCCCATCAGATAGCGCGGGCGATCTTCCGGCAATTGGCCCGGAGCGAAATCGAGCGTGGCTAACATCGCCTCCTGCCCCTCGCCCACCGCCAGCCCGCCAATGGCATAGCCATCGAAGCCGATGCCCCGCAGCTTATCCGCGCTTTCGCCGCGCAGTTGCTCATCCAGCCCGCCTTGCTGGATGCCAAACAGCGCCGCGCGCTGCGCATGCTCGCCGCCCGCATCGAAGCCGTCGCGGCTGCGCTTGGCCCAGCGCATCGACATTTCCATGCTGCGCGCGATCACATCGCGCGGGGCATCGGCGCGCGGGCATTCGTCGAACGCCATCACGATATCGCTGCCCAGCAGCCGCTGGATCTCCATCGAACGTTCGGGGCTGATGAGGTGGCGCGATCCATCAAGGTGGCTGGCAAAGGTCACGCCTTCCTCGGTGATCTTGCGCAGTTCCGAAAGGCTCATCACCTGATAGCCGCCGCTGTCGGTCAGGATCGGTTTGTCCCAGCGCATGAACTGGTGCAGCCCGCCCAGCCGCGCCATCCGCTCCGCGCCGGGGCGCAACATCAGGTGGTAGGTGTTGCCGAGGATGATATCCGCCCCGGTGGCCGCGACATCCTCCACCTTCATGGCCTTGACCGTACCCGCCGTGCCCACAGGCATGAACGCTGGCGTGCGGATCGTGCCGCGCTGCATGGTGATCGCACCGGTGCGCGCGCGGCCATCGGTGGCGTGGACGCTGAAGGAAAAGCGGGTCATCGGGAGGTTCTCGGGTGCAGCAGAGCTTGTGGCCCTTACGCACAAACGCCATGGGGCGCAAATGCACGAAGCGTTCGTCCTCGCCCCCTGGCTCTATCCCGCGCTCACCGGCCTTGCGGTGCTGACAGGCTGCATCGATGCTATCGCGGGCGGCGGCGGGCTGCTCACCATTCCGGCCATGATCTATGCCGGCCTGCCGCCACACCTGATGCTCGGCACCAACAAACTGCAATCGGCGATGGGCGCAACCGTCGCCACCACGCGCTATCACCGCGCCGGGCTGTTTGCGCTGAGGCCCAATCTCCCGGCCACGGCCGCCGCATTCCTTGGCGCGGGCGCGGGCGCGCTGGTGATCCAGCACTTCGATGCGCACATCCTGCGCCTCGTCGTCCCGCTGCTGCTGATGGGTGCGGCGCTCTACACGCTGCTCTCCCCCCGGATGGACGACGCCCCGCGCGAGCCGCGCATCACCGAGCGCGGCTATCTCCCCGTCGCCAGCGGGATCGGCTTCTACGATGGCTTCTTCGGCCCTGGCACCGGCCAGTTCTTCGCCGCCACGCTCGTCGCCTTGCGCGGTCTTGGCCTCACCCGCGCCACGGGCCTCACCAAGCTGCTCAACCTGGCGAGCAATGCCGCCAGCCTCGTGGTGTTTGCATTGGGCGGACAAGTGATCTGGCTGCTGGGCCTGTGCATGGGCTTGGGCTCGATGGTGGGCGCGCTGATCGGCACGCGGCTTGCCACCCGCTACGGCGCAGCGCTGATCCGCCCGCTGCTCGTCACCGCCAGCCTCGCGCTCACCGGGCGGCTGGTCTGGGGGTGGTTTGCCGGATAAGAGAGCCCTGTTTTGAACCGATTGTCGCACAAATGACGCGCGGCTAGCCCGCTCAGGCAAAGATCAGAATATCGCCCGCCACCAGGTCGGGATGCCGGGTCAGCAGCGCCACTTGCACGGCCTGCGCCGCTGCGCCGGTGCCGTCGGCATCATACCAGAGTTCGCCTGTCGCCGTATTGTAGATGATCCGGTCGCTGGCATCATGGGCCTGGCTCACACCCGCTGCGGCATGGAATTCGGCGGCCGTCAGCGCACCGGTATGGCCGATCCCGGCAAACGCGGCCTGCTTCAGCCGGATGAGATCGCCCTCGGCATGGCTGAAATCGGCAATGCGGTCGCGCATGGCGGCTTCCGTGGCTGGCACCGCAAACACAAACTGGTCCGCCCCCGCACCACCGATCAGCGTGTCGCGGCCATCACCGCCGCTCAATTTGTCGTTTCCTCCCAGGCCGCGCAGAACGTCATCGCCAGCGCCGCCGGAAAGCATATTGTTGCCCCCGTTGCCGGTGATGACGTTGGCCAAGCCATTGCCCGTTCCAGTGCTGTCGCCATTGCCGGTCAGCGTCAGGTTCTCAACAAAGCGGGTGCCATTCCGGGCAGCCAAGCTGAAAGCCACGCTGCTGGAAATGGTATCGGTGCCGCCAGCATCGTTCGCGTCGGTGGGCTTCCTGGTCAGCGTCTCGTAAACTTCGTCGGCCGCGGCATCGACGAAATACGTGTCGTCGCCTGAGCCGCCGAACATGACATCGTTGCCCCGTCCACCATCGAGCGTGTCGTTGTCCGCGCCGCCTTCAAGACGATCGTTACCCGCACGCCCCCGAACGATGTCGTTGCCGGCGTCTCCGGTCAGGATATTGTCGAAGTTGCCGCCTGAGATCGTGTCGTTACCCGCTCCGCCGTGCATCGCGGGAGACCAGGCAAGGTTCAGGATATCATCCCGTGTCGTGCCGATACCCATATCGGCCATGAACGCCAGATCCAGGTCGCTGATCGTGTAGCCATATCCGCGGTGATAGGCGACGCCGTTCATCAGCCCGAGCAGCAGATCTCCACTCGTGGCCGGATCGCCGTCCGTCGTGCCATAACCGCGATAGGCGCCCGGTGTCAGCGGTACGGCATTGCCCAGCACGGCGCGAACGTTCGGACCATCGAAGGTGACCGCGCCATTGGTCACCACCAGCCGGGCATCATAGGCCGTCTTGAGATTGTAGGCGTATGTGCTGTCGGTTTCGTTGAAGTAGCCTGAGAAGCCGAGCGCGTGGCCGACAGCCTGCATCACCACCGAAAGTCCGTCGGTCCGATCAAGCGGCACATCATCGCGCGTCTGCGGTGTGGCATCGAGAAACAGCTCGCCGCTGATATAAACTGGATCGACCTTGATCCAGATATCGGCATCGGTCGCCAGGCGGCCAACGGCCCCTTGCAGATCGGCGGTCGCGCCGCCGATCACATAGCCGAAATCGGTATTCTGCTGCACGATAAGCCCGTTGCCCCAGCGCGCTTCCAACGTGTGGCCCGACGTATCGCCAGAAAACTCGATACGCACCGAAACTGCTGCATCCCCGGCTAGCGCCGCACCCCAATTGGCGATCGCAGCCGCCGTAACGGCTTGAAACTGGTCGACCACGGCCTGGTCCATGCCTGCTGTGTTGACGAGCGTGAAGGTGGGAGTGATGGCCATAGGTAAGCTCCTCGATGGCCTGAATAGGCCGTGTGCCGGTGCCGCCAGGATGAGCCGCCCGAAATGAAATGAACGCTACGACCCTTGGTAAAGACCCTTGGTCAATCGCGTGGGCCGGAACTCTGTATGGCACTACGTTGACGGATTGGAGGACTGGCCCGGTCGAACCACCGTAACTTTGGAACTACTAACCGTATTTATGCACTGTCGGCGCGCACGATACCGGTGACTGGAGCATCTACAACAGCGCCACCGGCGCTTTCTCCTGCGATGACGACGGAATTGGCGAAACAGCGGCAGTCGCAACCGCCCGGCCTAGCGCGCGCCCATCCCGCGCCCGCCTATCCAGACCTGCCGATGATCGCCTGAGGCCGCACCGGGGCAAAGAGCTTACAGCTCATTCCCCCGGCAGCAGCAAACTCGAATCGCCATAGCTGTAGAAGCGGTATTCGTTCGCAACGGCGTGCGCATAAGCCGCCTGCATCCGCTCGATTCCCATCAGCGCACTGACCAGCATCATCAGATTTAACCATATAGGTTTTAAAGTTGATAATTTTCAACGCAAACTTCTGATTTTAAGTCACAATTTTTGACACCAACCACCCATCACCCATCGGTGACGGATTCCGAATCCTGCCGTTTCCAAAGGCGAGCACGCTTTGGCCAGCCACGCCCCTGCCCGCTCCAACCAACCACCGCCCATTCCCGGCGATGAGCCGGATTCCGGGGGCGGCAAAAAATAGAAGGAGAAAATCCCCAACCACCCCTTCCGTTAGTTCGATCTAACGAAAGGGATGGCCGGGGAAGGATCAACTTGCGGTACGTGCCCAGTCGGTGCCCATGTGATCCGCCGCAGCGTTTGCCGCCGCCAGCAGGGTCTCCGAAGCAAGATGGGCGTATCTGGCCGTGGTCTTAGTCTGCGCGTGCCCGAGAATGGTGCCAACCACATAGAGCGACTGTCCGCTGTTCACGAGGTTGGATGCCGCACTGTGGCGCAGGTCGTGCATCCTGACGTCCGGCAAGCCCGCCGCCTTCCTCGCCTTGTCCCAGCAGTGGTATACCGACCAGAACGGCTTGAGGGTCTCGGGATTGGGCACAACGTAGGGGCATCCCTCGAAGCGCGGCACTTGCGCAAGAACCTCCATTGCCGCCTTTGACAGGGGGACATGGCGGGTCTTCGATGTTTTGGCGCGTTGCATCGGAATGCGCCACATCTGACGATCGAGCTGGAACTCCTCCCACTTGGCGTCAAGTAGCTCACGCTTGCGGCAGCCGGTGAGCAGCAGCAACGCGACGATATACTTTAGCTGTGTGTTGGCGCTGGCCTCCACCGCCGCTTGCAGACGCCCGGCCTCCTCCGAGGTCAGGAAGCGCTCGATCTCGTTGTTACAAGGCTTCTGCGGCACACCTTGCAGCGGATTGCGCTCCGATCCGGGAACACCCCAATGCTTCGCCAGACGGTACATGTGCGACAGGATGACATGCCAGCGGTTAACTGTGGCCTGGGCATAGCCGTCGCCCCTCACCTTGCTGTCGAGCCATTCCACCACTTCGGTCTGCGTCACTTCGTCCAGGTGCATCTTGCCAAAGCGCGGGATGAGGTGGTGCTTGAGATAGCGGGCGTCGATGTCGGCGCTGCGCTTGTAGGAGCGGGCGTATTCCAGATAGCGTTCAGCTAGTTCGGCGATCGTCGGAATGCGGCGAGTGACATGGCGCTCCTCGGCTGGGTTCTCGCCGACGACCACGCGCGAACGGACCTTGAGGGCTTCACGCTTGGCCTTGTCGAATGAGATGTCGGGAAAGTTGCCCAGCTTGTACTGGCGCTGGCGGTTGTGTTCATCGCGGTAGCGCAGGCTGAGGGTCTTGCGCCCGGTCTGCTGGACCGTGAGGATCAGGCCCGCGAGGGTTTCATCATAGTAGTCAATCTTGTCTTTGCCTTCCGGACAGGTGGCCGTGGTGCAGAAGGCGGAATCAAGTTTTGCGATTGGCATTTGCATGCTCCTTTCGTTGATGTGCCGCAGAGCGCCGCCCAGGCCCGCGAAGGGGTAAGGTACCGGAGGCGCGGTTTCGGCGTCCGGTGGGGCTACAACGGCAGTTTTCGGGTAGTTGGCGCGAGGGTTGGCGGTCAGGCTGGCGCGCCCCGCAAAGGCCGCGCGAGGGAAATTTTGAGAGCGTGCCGCCCCCTCCCCCCCCCACCAGCGGGTGCCACCCCCAGATCAAGGTCTAAATCATTGCTTTTCAATATCTTTGGCAGGGTGGTGGCGGGGGAAGCAGAAGTCCGGAAAACTTCCGCGATGCCGGTTTTCCTGATCGTGCGATCCCGGTCGTTTCGCGCGCTTCCACTTCCCCGCGCCGATTAGTAGACTTCCAGATCCTGCATGCGAGCGCCCGGCTTCATGAAAGGCACATCCCAATAGTTGGCCCCGCGAATGCGTCTGGACTCGCCCAGCAGCGAGCGTAGCGCAACATTGGCTTCCTTAAGCTGGCGGTTGGTCGGGTGCTCGATGCCGACCTTTACCAACACCTCGATCGCTCGCAGCTTCGGCAGACCCTGTTCACCGATACGGTCCGTATCCAGTTGCGCCGCGATCTTGTCGCCAACCACGCTGACGATCTCGTGGCGCGCGTTGATCTCGGCTAACTGGGCCTCCTGGTCGGGTGTCAGCCACCATTTGGCACCCTCACGGAGGCGGACCTTAAGTTCGGCAAAGACCTGCTGCATGTCGATCTCGTGGCCATAATCAATGGTCTCGACTCCAATGGTCCAGAAGCGGCTGTTGCCGGTGGGATCGTTGAGGAAGGTGTCATCGTTCACCGACGCACCGAACACGGTTGTGCGGGGATAGTCGGCAGCGCGGCGAGCATAAGGCGCTCTGATCTTGTCGGATCGGTCAGTAACAAAGGACTTCAGGCTGGCCAGTTCCTTGCGGAGCGAGCCCTCAAGTTCACCAAACTCCACGATGCGATGGGCAAGCGCGGAAAGGCGAGAGTCCTTGCTCCCGAAATCCCACCCGTGACCGAGTTTGACGGCATCCTCGCGAAGCTGCGTTGGCGTAACGAGGCGGCCAAACCAACTGGTCTTGCCTATGCCCTGCCCGCCCTGCAGGGTGAGAATGCCGCGACTATGGAAACCGGGGCCGTGGCATGTGGCGGCAACGATGCTCAGCAGCCAGCGCATGATGAGCACATTGGCGAAGCCCATGGGATAGTCCGGGGTCGTTGTGATGGTTCCGCAGATAGCGGGCATGCGGCTGGTGCCATCCCAAGGCTTGCTGTCGATCCATTCGGCAAACGGGTCGTAGGTATGGCGATCGGCCATGGCGAGAGTGTAGCGTCCCGCATCAACCGGCGACATTCCGTGACGGATCATGAGGCTTTCGAGGTAGGTGGCCGTCACTTCCTCACGGTTCTGGTTGGTGACGGTCAGGCCGGGCACAACAACTTCCGCAACCTTCTTGAGCTGGTTGAAGCGTATCGTGATGCCGTGCGCTTCCATGAGATGCACAAAGTTGTCGAGCGTCGCGGGTAGTTTGCCGCCCGGTCCCCTTGGCTTGTCGGGAAAGGTGGCCGGGTCAAAGTTCGAACTCCGTTCGGTAGGCAGGTTTGAAGTGATGTTTTCAGATATGATCAATTCCTTCGGTTCATGAGTGGTGGCGGAGGGGACGGATCCCCTCCACCGGATGACGGTCAATTGCTGGCCGGATACGATAGATCGACCAGTCGGTGCGCGGTGCCCCATTGAAGGTTTGGCACCATGCGCCTGAGTTTGACCGCGAGTTCCATCGGCGCCATCGCCCCGGCTGCGAGCTCTGCCTCCATGATGTGATGAAGGTATGGCAGAGCAATCTTGGCCAGTGCCTGTTCGTGGTCATTCCAGATGCCGACGAAGTGACGCGCAATATCGGGTGCGCGACGCAACAGTTGCGAATGCATTGTATTCTCCTTTTAACGATGTCAAAGAGCGATCCCACTGGTGGGACAGCGGTTACTTGGCCTAGACCGGCGCAACCGAGGCCTTCGTGACAGAGATTTTTTGGGTGTCAACACGCCGACATCGACGAAAACAGGCACTTCTGAAGTTACGATACTGTGGCCTGATAAAATTTATTTTCTAAGGCCAACGGGCTTTCAGCACAGTCACTCTGGTCACTGAGGTTTATGTGCCATTCGCTACCTTCTTGACGAGCAGGCTGATCATTCCCACCGGTGGCGGTCGATCCGATTTTGCAACCCCATGAGCGAATCACGAATCGGCTTGCTGTGAAATCAGCCAGCCATGAGCCGCATGGATTCGCGCAGGCGAGAGCATCGCCGGGAGGATCATCCGCTTTCGGCATCTACCTCTACGGCTGGGACCGCGTGAGCCTTGCACAGAGTAAGCAAGCCGCTGTCGATTGAGGGGAGGTCAGGAACGAGGACCACATGGCCAGCGCCGTCGTCGCTGATAACGAACACCGCTTCGAAAAAGCCGCCCGCATGGTGGAGGATGAATTCCCAGTACTCAAACGGCCAGCCGCGTGCCTGATGCAGGGTGTGCAGGGTATCGCCCGGCTGGACGATAAAGAGAGCGGCAAGATCCAAGAGTTCGCGGTATTGCGCGAGGATAGGGCGCAGGGCTTTGTCCGTCACCGCGTCCAGTGCGGCAACGTTTGTGATGATGTGCATGTGGGTAGCTCCCATATGAAAAAAGCCCCGACCGGTTAGGGTC
>NZ_NKIS01000019.1:0-51287 GCF_002278815.1 Novosphingobium sp. PASSN1
GGCACAAGCACACTCGGGCATCAGGACAGCTAATCCCAATGAAACACGAGGTCGCCACTTCAACCTCGATTAATCCCGCTTACCATCCCCAACCGGTGTCGCCGCTGCAGCAACAACGCCCTCTCGTCGGAGATGGCCTTAAGTTATGCGGGGTTTGATGGGTGGGGGATAAGTTTTTATTTGTCCCTGCAAAGGACCGCGCAGCACGAGCTGCGCCTGTCAACGCGTACCGATGCGCAGCTCTTGCTGCGCGTTCCCATTCAGCGGCTTCGGCGGACATCGGCGCATGCGCCGAAACCCCGCGAGCGGGGAAGCTGTCCCGAAGGGACTGAAGGGGTGTTCAGCGGGGATAAGTGTTGTTTTTTCGCTCCCCTCTCCCACTGGGGTCGACCTGTAGGTCGACGGGTCGGGGGTGAGGGCCTTTAGGGCGTAAAAGCTACTTGTTCTGGGCAAATGAAAACTCGCCAACCCGCCTTATAGATTGGGTGCGTGTAAGCCCTCACCCCCGCCCCTCTCCCAGAGGGAGAGGGGAGAGCGGCAGCAGCTGGGACACGCCGCTTCCCCACTGGTGGGGAAGCTGTCCCGAAGGGACTGAAGGGGTAGGTTTCCATCTGGAAGGCTTTGGTGCAGGCCCTGCCTGCACCAAAGGCCACCCTCAATTGTTTGTGGGCGATTTGACGAGTCAAGTCCGCTTCGCGCCGCTGCGCGGCAGATTTCTGAAAGAAATCTGGACTTGACGCGACACATCGCCCGATCACGATATTCAAAGCGGTTTGGTGAGACAGAAGGATCACCAAAACCGCTTCTAAATAGAAACCCCATCAAAAGGACCGCGCAGCACGAGCTGCGCATGCAATCGCGATGACAAGCGCAACTGTTGTTGCGCGTTCCCCTTCAGTCCCTTCAGGACAGCTTCCCCAAGGCTGCCGCATGCCGCTTAAGTTTTTATCTGCACGCTCCTAACCCCCTCACTTCCCCGCTTTAGCCGCCTCAATCGCGATAAGATTATCGTCGCTGTTGCGATCAATCCGCTTCACATAGGGATCGATGCCGACAAAGCCCGGTTCGGGGACGGCAGGCAAAGTTAGGACCAATTGTTGACGACCGCTGCGGATAGGGCGGCGTTCAAACGCCAGAACATTGGCTTTGGTAAAGACCTTGTCTTCGGGCTTTTGATTAAAGACGCCCACTTCCCAAGCTTCCGACATGGGGGCCTCGGTCTCTTTGCCTTCGCCATCGGCATAGAGCTTTTTGGCCTCGACCGTCAGCGTCACTTGCCACCGGCCATCTGGCAATTGGACCTTAGACGCTTCCGCCACTTTGGCATCATAAAGCGTGATCTTCTCAAACAGATCGGTGATTAGCTGTTGCTTGACGGGATCGGGTCCCACTTCAGCGCGCAGGTAGGTGATGAATTGGGCGCTGGTAGGATAGGGCGCAGGCTTGAACGCGAATTGGGCGATCAATTTGCGAATGGCGGCATTGACTGGTGCCTCCCCCACTTCATTACGCAGGAAGTACATCACCAAGGCACCCTTATTATAATGGATATAGCCTTGGTTCTCGCCCCGCATCAGCGGCAATTCTTCCACCACTTCGCTGCCGCGTGCGCCCAGATAGGAATCGAGCTCATTCTTTAGGAATTGGCGGACATGATCTGGCCCCAACATGTCTTCCATCACCAAAAGCGCACCATATTGAGAGAAGCTTTCTGACAACATGGTCGAGCCTTGTTTGTCACCGCCCACAAATTGGTGGGCAAACCATTGGTGTGCGATTTCGTGCGCGGTGACGAAGGTGACGAGGTCAATCTTCGTCGGGTCTCGATTGGCCTGCAGCCAGCCAATGTCCTCACTGAACGGCACGGTGTTGGCAAAGGACTGGGCAAAGGCCGCATAGGCTGGAAATTCCAAAATGCGGAATTGGCGGAACTGGTAGGGCGAGAAGCGCTCGGAGAACAGGGTCAAAGACCGATGCGCCGCCTTTTCCATCCGCTCTAGGTTCGCGGTATGATTGGGGTGATAGTATAATTCCACCGAGACAGGCTTTCCCGCCACTTGGACTTGCGAGCGCTTTACACCATAGCGCGCCGACTGGATCGAGAAGAAGTGGTGGATGGGCGCTTCGGTTACAAAACGACGCGTGATGCGGCCGTCCTTCTTGGTCTCAGAAACCTGGTAACCGGGCGCGATGGGAATTTGATCATCATCGGTGCTGACTGTGATGTCGGCATTCACCCAATGGCTGTCAGGCCGCAAATAATGGTGTGCATCGCCCTTAGGATCTTCCAATTTAAAGGGGCGACGGTCTGGGTCGAGGCCATATTTGCGCCGCTTGGACCGATCGGTCATCCAATTGCCGCGCGAGACGCCGAGGATGGGTGTCAACTCAAAATTATCGAGGAAGGTGCCATTGGCGATCAAGCGGCTCTGCCCACTGCCATTGGTGAAGCCCTTACGGCCATAGGTGGTTTCAAACGTCACAATGCGCTTTTCACCCGCTGCCATCGGCTTCTCAAACCGGTAGAGTGTCACATTATAGTCCGGCCAAGCCTTTTCAACGACCACGCCGGGGATGGATAGGCTGGCGCGTTCTACTGTTGATCTGTCGGGCAGCGCGGCAATAATGCGTGACAGTGGCGCGCCGGTTTGGTTTTCGATGACATAGCTGCCGGTCACATCGGCTTGGCGATCCTTTAGGCGCAGATTGACGTTGAGTTTTACGTCCGTGATCGTTGGGCCTGGCATCTCCTCATATTGGGCCAAAGCCTTTTCGGCATTGGCTAGGCTTTCTTCGCCCGCGACGCTTGATTGATAGATGTTGAGCACATTGGTGTTGTAAAAAATCCACCCGCCAAGGCCGGCAAAGGCGGCAAGGGCTGAGGCCAGAACAAGCCCTGTCGCGCCCATCATGCGTCGTGGGAATCGGTTGATCCGCGGCATCAATCGTGTCTCCGCCCCACGACGCCACAGGCCGTAGGATAGGATCACCAGAACGACACAGAAAGCACCCCAATAGAGGTCAAACCACGTTTTTCCGATCCAGAAATGCGCCATGCCGTTAAAGGCGCTTAAGGGTGTGCCGGGGTTGCCGCCGTAATTATAGAGATTGTGCTGGAAGCCCATGCTCGCCAGCGTGATCGAGGCGACGAGATAAACCAAGAGACAACCCCAACCTACATATTTATTGGGCGAGAGCGCTTGGAAAAAGACAGCCAAAATAGCGAGTTGCAGCCCCGAAATGGTGCCCGGAACAATCCACCAGAGCAAATAGCCCACGGGTTCAAGGCCTGCGTAACCTTTGAAGAGCTGCACCCCCATCGCCGCCAGCATGCCGACGACATTGGTTGCCAACAGAACCAGAAAGATCGCCAAGACTTTTGGGAAGACAAAGGCCCAATCGCTGACCGGGGTGGAATCGATAATCTCTGCCATGCGGCGCTCGCGGTCGCGCCACACAAGGTCACCCGCATAAAAGCCGGCAATGATGATGGGGATGATGGAGAAAGAGCCTTGCAAGGCCACGACCATCAGGCGTGTGACCGGCTCAATCGCGGTGCCCCGCACTTCATCCGCATAGAGAAGGGCGCCCATGGCGTTAAAAAGGCCCAAGACCAATAGTACAAAGAAAGCCGGGCTGAAAATCACCGCCTTCACGTCAAACGCGGTGCGCGCCCAGAGCTGCGCCAAGCGCACTTGGCCGGTGAGGACAGGCGCGATGACGGGTGCGGTAGCCACGATTGGTCCAACGACGGCTTTACCAGCCTTGGCTGCCTTGTCTGCCTTCACACCTTTGCCGCCCGGGCGATAGATGAAATAGGAGAGGCCTAGAAAGGCCAAAGCAATGCTGAGCCAGATGGCTCGGTTCTGCAGAAATGTGCCGACCAGTTCTGGCAGGCGCGTGTTGCGGTCTGCCGCCGTCCAATATTCGGTCTGGCGGAACAAGGCGCTGACGCCAGTAGGGTCAAATAGGCCGGCAATGTCCTTCATGTCGGGCTTGTCGAAGATGACGCCCGTGGTCACCCAAGCAACCAAAATGCCGATCAGGCCCAGATAGGCCCCCATCATGGAGCGGGTCGCGGTAGCAAAGGCAAACAACATCGCGCCAAATACGAACAACATCGGCAAGGCGATAATGAAGTAAGCAAAGGCATAATGGGCCAAAATCAGCGGCCCGACCTTCTCTTGATCCAGCCACGGCATGAGCGAGCCGATCAAGATCGCCAGCGGCACCGACAGATAGCCCACCGCTGCTGCCAGCCAAGACCCGGCAAAACGGCCATACAGATAGGCCGCTTTGCCCAAACGTGTGGCACGTAAAATGGGGCCATAGCCGGTCTCGTCATCGCGTGTGACCGAATTGGCGACAAAGGCTGTCACGGCAAACAGCGCAAAAATCCCCATCACCATCATGGTTTGATTGATGGCAAAGGGCGAGTTGATATTCGTATTGCCGGTGCCCCCGATCTGGATTTCATCGACCGTGACGGCCCCGAACGTCAGCAGAAAGAAGAGGGTAAAGCTGACCCAGAGTACCGGGTTACGAAGCTGATAGCCGAACTCAAAGCCGGCCACAGACAGGAATTGGCGCAAGGATTTCATAATGTCTGTCCCGATCTCAAGCAGCAGCGCGCGTAGCGGCGAGGGTTGAGAAATAGACGTCTTCCAGCCCCCCTTCGACGGCATTAAAGCCGGGCTCTGGCTCTTGGTCGGCCAACACATGAATGACGGTCTCGCCGCCAAAGAGGCGCGAGGAGATGACTTGCATCCGCGCTTGATAATCCGCGAGCGCGGCGCGCCCAATGGTCTTGCGCCATACCCGCCCCGACAGCGCGTGGGTTAGGTCTTTGGGTGCACCCTCTGCCACAATCTTCCCACCGGCCAGAATGGCCATGGCCGGGCAGAGATCGGCGACATCTTCCACGATGTGGGTGGAGAGGATCACGACCACTTCATCGCCAATCGCGGCCAATAGGTTCAAGAAGCGGTTGCGCTCTTCAGGGTCGAGGCCCGCGGTCGGTTCGTCCACGATGATCAGCTTGGGGGCACCAATCAAAGCTTGTGCGATCCCAAACCGCTGCCGCATGCCGCCGGAAAAGCCCGCGATGGCTTTGTTGCGCACCTGCCAAAGATTGACTTGGTTCAATAGGCCTTCAACGACTTCCTTGCGCTCTTTAGCGCCAGCAAAGCCCTTTAGGATGGCCATATGGTTCAGCATGTCTTTGGCGGTGACGCGCGGATAGACGCCGAAGTCTTGCGGCAGATAGCCCAAAGTCTCGCGCAAGAGTTCGGGCTGTTGCAGCACGTCAATCTTACCAAACTCAATCGCGCCAGAGGTCGGCGTTTGCAGCGTGGCGATGGTGCGCATCAAGGTCGATTTGCCAGCACCATTGGGGCCGAGCAGTCCATACATGCCCGGCGCTATGGTCAGATTGATGTTATCAAGCGCCTTGACGCCATTGCTATAGACATGCGTCAGGCCGGTAATCTTTAACATGTTAGTCCCCCGTTTTGCCGGAGGGTAACGTGCGCGTTATGAGGCGGCAATGCCCCCAGATAATTAAATTAACGTCATAAACCTCTAGGATTATGCCCCTTTTTATCCAATTTCTAAGCCAAAAGCCGAATGGCGTCGCGGAGACGTATCACACGACCTCGTTACAAAAAATCTCATGACTTTATGTCATGGTTGATGCCCATGAGTAGACCAAGTCATTGTCAATATTTGATCACAGGGCAAGCCCAAGTGCCCCCTAATTCAAAGGTGCAAAACGATCTCAAAGGGAGAATACAGCCCAACTGAAAGCTTCATTATTGTGCCAATAAACAAAAAAGGGCCCAAGCCTTTCGGCTTGAGCCCATTTAGAAGGAGATTTTTTCTTGTTGTTCGGTTTAGCGGAACAGCGACAGAGCCGACTGCGACGAGCTGTTGGCAATCGACAGCGCTTGAATGCCAAGCTGAGACTTGGTTTGCAGGGCCTGCAGTTTCGCGCTTTCCTTGGCGAGGTCGGCGTCTGCAATCGCCCCGATCCCGTTGTTCAATGCGTCCTGCAGCTTACCGATGAACGTGCGGTGCACGTCCAAACGCTTTGCGCCAGCACCCCAGGTTGCCAATTGGGTACCCAAGTTGGTGATGGATGCGTTCACAAGGCCCAATGCGGTGCCCGAAGTGGTGTTGTCCGTCAGAACGCTACCAGCTGCGACGGTCACAACCGTACCACCCAATGCCAAACTGGCACCGTTGACCGTGATGGTGTTACCACCCGCCGCGTCGCCCAAGGACACAGCATTGCTCGGCGTACCTTGGATCATGTTCGCGCCGTCGAATGAAGCGTTTGCGATGACGCTGGTGATTTGGTCACGGAGCTGGGCAAAGTCGGCGGCAAGCGCTGCCTGTGCAGATGCCGAGTTACCAGCTTGGGTGCCGGCCAAAGCCTTGCCCTTCATTTCGTTCAGAAGTTCCATGATGCTCTCACCAGCCGCAATGCCGGTGTCGAGGATGGAGGCGGCGCGGTCAGTCGATTCACGAACGCGGTCATAGGCACCAACGTCGGAGCGCATCTTATTGGCGATAGCCCAGATCGCACCATTATCTTTTGCGGAGGCGACCTTCAAACCCGTCGAAATCGCGTTTTGGGTTTTGTCGAGGTCGGAATTGGTCTTATTCAAAGTTTGAAGCGCGACCATAGCGCCTTGATTCGTGTTTACGCTGAGCATTTCTAGCCCTCATCCATACTTGGTTGTCCCCCGCTACGAGCGAGGTGTATTCGTTTTGAATACCAGACCAGCGTAAAATTGAGTTCTGAATCCGGCGTTGAGAAACATGGTAAACAAATTCCTACCAAAAGAGAGAATGCAGTATTGTTGGGTAATGGAAATGGTTGATGGATGTTTTCAACTGAAATCAACAAACGAACCAATCAACAGAATGCTATGACATTTTTTGAATATTTATGGTTTATTTTGGAAGCCTTGTACGACCTATAAAGCCCGTATCGAGGCCGGTTGGCAGGTTTTAAAAAAATTTGGGGGCCGCTGCGATTCACCCTTTTTCGCGCCGCTTTTTCTGAACCAACGACCAAAAGAGGGCACGACGGAGCCGCTTGAAAGTCGCTTGACCGATCGGATTGACCAAGTTTGCCCGCCAATTCAGCGATAGACTTTAATGCTTGCGGACGAATTCCGCACGCAGCACGAGGCCGCGAATGGTGTCGTGCTTGCAGTCAATTTCCTGCGCATCGCCCGTCAGGCGGATCGAACGGATCACGGTGCCTCGGCGCAACGTTTGCCCAGCCCCCTTCACATCGAGATCTTTGACGAGAACCACGGCATCGCCGTCTTGCAACACATTGCCAACCGCATCGCGCACCACGACAGCGCTTTCCGCCTGTGTCCGCGCAGCCAATTCGGAGGCCGGCATCCACTCCCCGCTCGCTTCATCATAGACATAGTCGTCGTCACTGGCGGTCATGGGCGGTTCCTTCAATCTTTAGACACCTCTCATTGACATGCTGGCCGCTAGAAGACAAGTTTGAACAGTAGTAACTGATACTTCATACATCAAATAGGTGGCCTCCATGCTGACTTCCGCTCAACTCAAAGCTGCCCGCGCGCTTCTTGGCCTCGACCAAAGTGATCTGGCAACAGCAGCTGGGGTATCTTTGCCGACCATCCAACGCATGGAGGCAAGCGACGGCATTGTGCGGGCGCAGGTCGACAGCCTGATGAAAGTCTTGGGCGCACTTGATCGGCTGGGCGTTGAGGTCATTGGCCCCGAGCAGCCGAGCCATGCGCGCGGCAGGGGCGTGAGGCTAAAAGATGAATGAAGTCGCGCCGGACCCTGCCCGAACCTTTAAGCCCAAGCTCATCAGCGTTCTAAAAGAGGGCTATGGCTTAAACGCCTTTGGAAAGGACGCCTTGGCTGGGGCAACGGTGGCTGTGGTTGCGCTACCCTTATCGATGGCCATTGCCATTGCGTGCGGACTACCGCCCGAAAAGGGCTTGATCACCGCGATTGTCGGCGGTCTGATTGTTTCAGCAACGGGCGGGAGCCGGTATCAAATTGGCGGACCCGCAGGGGCCTTCATTGTGCCCGTAGCCGGAACCGTATTGGCGCATGGCGTTGCGGGCCTGATCACGGCGACCTTTCTCTCGGGCATTTTTTTGGTTCTTGCAGGGGCGCTTCGTCTCGGCCGCTTTGTGCGTTTGATCCCTAAAGCGGTCGTCCTAGGGTTTTCAGCTGGCATTGCGATCATCATTGCAGCCAGCCAGTTGCATGACTTTCTGGGGCTACAGATTTCCCATGAGCCCGCTGAACTAGCCGAAAAGATCCGCACACTGATTTCAGCGCGAGCGAGCTTTAACCCCGCCGCCTGCGCCCTTGCGATTGCAACCATGGCGGTCATTCTGTTGGCGCGTCGCTGGAAGCCCGCTTTTCCCGGTATGCTGCTGGCCATTGTGGTGACAAGCCTTGCGGCGGAGCATTTTCACCTACCAATTGAGACTTTGGGTGATCGGTTCAGCACCTTGAAGGGCGTTTGGCCTGCCCCGAGCTTACCCCAATTGGACCCCGCCTTTATCATGAAGCTTCTGCCAGCTGCCGCATCTTTTGCTTTGTTAGGGGCGATTGAATCGCTCTTGTCAGCGACGGTGGGGGACACGATGGGCGGGAGGCAACATCGACCCGAAGCTGAATTGGTTGCCCAAGGCCTAGCCAATATGGGGGCGGCACTATTTGGCGGATTTTGCGTCACGGGGACAATTGCCCGTACGGCCACCAATATCCGCGCGGGGGCCCATGGCCCCATTGCAGGCATCCTTCATGCCATCTTTGTGCTGATTGCCTTCTTGGCCCTGATGCCGCTGGCCGCCCATATTCCCTTTGCCGCCTTAGCCGGGGTACTGATGGTGGTGGCATGGGGCATGATCGAGCGTCATGAGATCGCCAGTGTCGCCAAATCCTCTTTCGGCCAGGCGACCGCAATGCTGGTTACTTTGCTGGTGGTCGCTTGGTTTGATTTGACCGCAGGCATAGCCGCAGGCTGCGTGATTGTTGCGGTCAGCACGTGGACGAAGCGGCCAAAGCCGCCACAGGCCTGAGGCAGGCGCTTTGATGCACCTGCCGCCAACTATTTCAGGGACCAAGCCGCACCAAATGTACGCCGCCCTCATGGTCGGTCAGATTAAACGCCCGCCCCGTAAAGCGGGTTGCAAGGTCCATCGCCGTCAGCAAATGCTGGGTTGGTTTGACCGTCGTGAACGCGCCGCGCCCAGCAAGGACAAAGGGCAAGATCAATTGATCCGCCAGATGTGGCCCAGCGAAGGCGATGCTGTCCTGATAGCCTTGCATCCGCGCAGCAGCCACTTTCCCCAATTGTTCAGCCGGGACGCCCAATTGCCCAAAGCCACTTACCAGCTCGGTTACATGGGTATAGCGCGCGGTCAGCATCAGGATCACGCCGGGGCCTTGATCGGCTGGCAGCTCTCGAACCGAGAAGGCACTTTCTGGCCAAGTCGGAAAAGCCGCCTGTACGCGGCCGCGAAGGCGTCTCGCCACATCAAAGGAGAGGCCCGCGAAGTTTGCCTCACAGGTTGCATCCACGAGCGCACCGCGATCCAGACATGCGATGGGGCGCAAAGGTGCCGGCTCGATATCGATCTCAATCCGCCCACCACCACGGGGGTAAAACCCATGCCGGATCAGACGTGCGGAAACCTTCGGCCCCATTTGATTGATCAGGGGCAGAAAGCAGCGCTCCAAGAACTCAAAGGGCGGTGCGCCCATCGCGTGGGTCCCGCCTTCGAGAACCAATTTCGAGGGGCCATCCGCAAAGATCAGCGGCATGAGGATTGTTTGCAACACGAGGCCGGTGGATCCCGCAGTACCAATTGAGAATTGATATTCGCCCGGCGTTATCTTGCCCGGGCGAAAGGTCAATTCGGTGGCACCGACATGGATGCCGTCGCAAACAGACCCCGAGATGTGGCGCGCGGCTTCCACCGCTGTCGCGTGCTGACGCATGAGGCCGGGCTTTGAGCGCTTGGCGCGAATATTGGTCAGGTGAAACGGCTCACCCGTGATGAGCGACAAGGCGCACGCATTGCGCACCATTTGCCCGCCGCCTTCACCTTCCGACCCATCAATACTAATCATCTTAACTCACTTAATCTCATTGTTTTGGACAAGTGGTGGCCACCAAAAGTGCCAACAGATGCGCCCCTTTTTTGTATCCGTATGAAGCACGAAATCGCCTTCGCCGCACGCAAGCCGTTGAAGGCAAGCTATCAGGTCGACATAGCCTGCCGCCCCGATCGTCAACAGCAGTTGGTTGCCTTCTTCGACCAGTTCTAGACCAGCTAGCTCTGACGAATAAGCGACGCGAAGCTTGGACACCTGCCGATCACAGACTTGATTGTAGCCAATTCCGTGCAACAGCGCCTCAGAAACCGGCTCCAAAGGCAGGGTTCGGTAGGAAGCATGATCGTTACGAAGAAAATCAATCAAGGCAATGAAAGCTTGCGCGCCTTGCCCGTCAGCTGACACATGCCAGCCACGCCAGCCCTGTTTTGGCTGGCGATACTGCCAAATCCACAGCTTCCCCGTAAACACAGGGGGCGATTTCCAAGCCTGCATTTGAGCCTCCAAAATCTCTGAAACCCGTGTGAAGGGCATTACCCCTTCACACAGACAACTTGCTTCAGCGTATGGACAATCTCCACCAGATCAGCCTGCGCGGCCATCACGGCTTCGATTGGTTTGTAGGCCTTCGGCGTCTCATCGATCACGCCTGCGTCCTTGCGGCACTCAACCCCTTCGGTGTCACGAATGTGCTCGTCCAAGCTGACACGCCGCTTGGCCTCGTTACGAGACATCACGCGACCTGCACCATGGCTGCAGCTATGGAAACTCTCGGGATTACCAAGGCCGCGAACGATGAAGCTTTTGGCCCCCATCGATCCCGGAATGATGCCCAAGACATCCTTAGCGGCCCGAACAGCACCCTTACGGGTCACCAAGACATTTTCACCGAAGTGATTTTCCCGCGTCACATAATTGTGGTGACAGTTAACCGCCTCCAATTCTGCTTCAAACGGTTTGGTGATCTCGCGCCGCAGCGCGGCAATGACATTGGTCATCATCATGCGACGGTTCAAAGCGGCAAAGTCTTGCGCCCAACCAACCGCTTCAACATAGTCATTGAAATGATCGGTCCCCTCCGGGAAATAGGCCAAGTCCTCATCGGGCAAGTTGATATGCCACTTGCGCATATCTTGCTTAGCCAATTCGATGAAATAGGTGCCAATGGCGTTACCGACCCCGCGGGATCCAGAGTGTAACATCACCCACACCCGCGCCGCTTCATCGAGACATAATTCAATGAAGTGATTGCCGGTCCCCAAGGTTCCTAGATGCATCAAGTGATTGGTGTTCTTGAAGCGTGGGTATTTGGCACAGATCAGGTCAAACCGCTCAACCAGATTGGCCCAAGCCGCAACGATGGCAGGTGGTGGATTGCTCCACGAGCCCTTATCGCGTGCGCCACGCCCGACCGTCCGACCATGGGGCACCGCCACCTCAATCGCCCGGCGGATGCCCTCCAGATTATCTGGCAAGTCATGCGCCATTAGCGAGGTTCGCGCCGCCATCATGCCGCAACCAATGTCGACGCCGACAGCGGCAGGAATCACAGCCCCCTTGGTCGGAATAACCGATCCAACTGTGGCCCCAATCCCCACATGAACGTCGGGCATGGCGGCAACATGCTTGAAGATGAAGGGCATCTTCGCCGCACTCGCCAGCTGTTCGCGTGCCTTATCGTCAACGGGAACGCCGCGCGTCCACATTTTGATCGGCACCCCACCTTCAACGGCGGTAAATTCAAATGCTGCCTCGCTCATCGAAGCTCTCCTTCTCTCTTCTCTAGAGAGGTCTGGCCGCAATGTGCGGCAAAAGACCTCTCGTGCAAAACTGTTTTTTGGAACTTCCGGGGCAGCCGGCCCATTCCGGCTGCCCCATCCATTCCTGCGGGCTGAGCTGTTTGACTGACCCAGCGCCTATACAAAAGCAACGCCTGTGCCAACTTGTGCCAAGTCGCACAGGAAAGTTTTTATCCAACTGATTTTATACACTGTTTTTTCTTAATTTTGATCAATGCGAGCAAAAAATGCCAATTTCATCCTAAGCAATTTGTATATTTCTATATAAGAATATATAATCTTGGCGCATGAGACCGATCACCGTCATCAGTATTCTTGGCTCGACCCTCGACGCCTCCCCCTATGGCCCAGCGCGCTGGCAGAAATGGCGGCCATCGGTGGGAATCTGCATGCATGAGGAGTTGCGGGTCGACCGCTTCCTGATGATCCACGACACCGCCCATCGGCGTCTTGCTGAGTTTGTCAGCGCCGACATCGCCTCGGTCTCGCCTGAAACCACGGTCGAGCGCCACGCCGTAAGTTTCAAGAACCCTTGGGACTTTGAAGAGGTTTATGGAAAGCTTCTTGACTTCGCCCGTGCGCAAAAACTCGACCCTGAGGCGGAAGATTATCTGATCCACATCACGACCGGCACGCACGTCGCGCAAATCTGCCTCTATCTGCTGACAGAAGCGCGCTATCTGCCGGGCCGCTTGCTCCAGACCCAGCCCAAGCGCGGCATCCCCGATGCTGCAGGCGATTGGAGTGTGATTGACCTCGACTTGTCGCGCTACGATTCCATCGCCACCCGTTTCGCGAAAGAAAGTGCTGAAAGCACGTCGTTTTTGAAATCGGGCATTGAAACGCGCAGCCGCACCTTCAACACCCTGATCGACGAGATTGAACAGGTAGCCAGTCGCACCCGTGCCCCTATCCTATTGATGGGGCCGACCGGGGCAGGCAAAAGCCAATTGGCACGGCGCATCTTTGAACTCAAAAAACTCAAGCACCAAGTCAATGGCCCCTTGGTGGAGGTCAATTGCGCGACCTTGCGCGGCGACAGCGCGATGTCGGCCTTGTTTGGGCATAAGCGAGGCTCGTTCACGGGCGCATCAGCCGATCGTCCGGGGCTGTTACGGGCCGCAGATGGCGGGCTGTTGTTCCTCGATGAAATTGGCGAACTGGGCTTGGATGAGCAAGCCATGATCCTGCGCGCTATTGAAGATAAGCGCTTTTTGCCCGTTGGGGCCGACCGGGAAGTGCACAGCGACTTCCAACTTATCGCGGGGACCAACCGAGACCTCGCCCAGAGCGTCGCGCAGGGCCGGTTCCGCGACGACCTCTTTGCGCGCCTCAATCTCTGGACATTTTCGCTACCGGGCCTCGCCGCGCGACGCGAAGATATTGCGCCCAATCTCGACTATGAGCTCGATCATTATGCCGCGCGTGAAGGCACAAGGGTGACCTTCAATAAAGAAGCACGAGAGCGCTATTTGGCCTTTGCCATGTCGCACGATGCGGCATGGTCTGGGAACTTCCGGGACTTGGCCGCCAGTGTCACGCGGATGGCGACCTTCTCGCCCAAGGGCCGGATTGATAGTGACGTCGTCGCCACTGAGATCACCCGACTGCAACGCGTGTGGACAGGCAGTACGACCCCGACCGATGATTTGGCCGACATTTTGTCTGCCGAAGAGCTGGATGGCCTAGACCCCTTTGATCGCGTTCAATTGGCCTATGTCGTCGCCACCTGCCGGACCAGCCCGTCACTGTCCGAGGCTGGGCGCAAGCTGTTTGCTGCCTCCCGAACCAAGCGGGCGAGCGTGAATGATGCCGATCGACTGCGTAAGTACCTCGGGCGCTTCGGCATCACGTGGGACCAACTTGCTGTCTAGGCAGGGACTTGCGTCCACCCCAAGCGCACCGCCAGACCACCGAGCTCTGAGGTTTCCAAGGTCAAATTTCCGCCGCTGGCGACGATGAGGTCGCGCGTGATGGCAAGGCCGAGGCCTTGGGTGCCAATTGCTTCGTCAAGGCGAACGCCACGCTCGAGCGCCAGACGGCTCTGATCCTGCGACAAGCCCGGCCCATCGTCCTCGACCGAGACCATCAAGCCACCAACTACGACACGGGCGCGAACTCTGATGAGGTGGCTGGCATGGCGGGTAGCATTATCCAGAAGCGCGCCCAGCACTTCAAAGGCGCTTTCCTCGGTCAGGGGCACCAGACAATCCTCTCCCACCTCTATCTCAAACCGCTTGCTGGCACCGGCAGGGGTACGCCCGACCACGCGAACCAAACGCTCTATCACCGGTCCTAGCAGACACGTACCGCGCGCATCGGGGGCCAATTGGGCACGCGCCAATTCTGCCTGAACTGCAATATTGAGGACCGACAGACTTTCCTGCAGGGCCGTTTGCGACTTGGCATCGCCTAGGTCGCCCACTTGCATTTTCAGCGCCGTAAGCGGGGTCTTCAGCGCATGAGCCAAGTCGCGCGCCCGGTCGCGGGCTCTGGCCATATCGTCACTTCGCGCATCGGCCAGCGCATTTATCGCCTGGATCAACGGCCCAACTTCTTGCGGATGCTCTCCTGACTCCAGCCGGGCCCTGGAATCGGCTTTCAGACCCGTCAGCCGCGCCCGCAGCGCCGCCAGTGGCTGTAGGCCCTGGGTCACTTGCACCACCGAGGCCAAGGTCAAAACCGACCAGAGCAGCAAGAGGAAAAGCGCGAGTTCTTGGGCAAAATCCTGCCTTGCCTGCGTGATAACAGCATGGTCCTGCCCAACTTCGATCAATAGCTCTGGCCCTTTTGCGTCCGGGCGGATGGTACGGGCCACCCGCAACATGGCGGGCTCAAACGGACCCTTGGTCGTCAAGCTTTCCCATGTTTGAGACGGGGCCTGCGTGAGCGAAGGCCAAGCGCCATCCCAAAGCGAGCGCGAGCGTAAATTGCCTTTCTCGCTGGAGACATACCAGTAAAGGCCGCTGGCAGGGCGGGTAAATCGCGGGTCATACAGAGCCTGGCTGAGCACGGGCTTCCCGGCCGCATCCATGGACATGCCTGCAACCAAGGCTTCGCCCTGACGGATCAACTCCGCCCTCACTTGCCGCTCTGTATGGCGCTCAAACAGCAAGGATAGCGCAACCCAGGAAAAGCCTAAGGCTAAGCCATTCCACAGCGCGGCCAAAGCAAACAGCCGGACCTTGAGGCTGTTGGACCTTTTGCTCATGGGGCTAAGTCCCGCAACACATAGCCAAAGCCGCGCCGCGTCTCGATGGTCTCAGACCCGATCTTGCGGCGAAGGCGCGCCACCAAGGCTTCGACCGCATTGGCGTCCAGCATGTCGGTTCCGTGCAAATGCTCGCCCAATTCACCAGCCGATAAGGGTCGCCCGCCAGCATTGGCGAGTAGGTCTAAAAGCCGAAACTCCAAGGGCGAGAGGCGCACTTGTGCCCCGTCATAGGTGGCAGTGGCGCGAAACAGATCGAGGCTAAGGCGGCCCGCAGTAATCACATTGCCGGTGCGTCCAGCGGCCCGGCGGATCAATCCACGCAAGCGGGCGATGAGCTCTGGCGGCTCAAACGGCTTGGCGAGATAATCATCGGCCCCCGCCTCAATACCTTCAACCTTTTCTGCCCAAGACCCGCGTGCGGACAAAATAATGACCGGCATGGTACGGCCTTCTTGCCGCCAACGCTTCAAGACAGACAATCCGTCCAATCGCGGCAAGCCCAGATCCAGAATGACAGCATCGAAGTCTTCGTCACTACCCAGCGCCCAAGCCCGTTCTCCATCGCCACAAGCTTCAACCAAAAAGCCCGCTGCCTCGAGACTTACCTTGAGAGCAGCGCTGATCACGGGATCATCTTCGACCAACAATACGCGCATCAATCGGCCTCCCGCTTCAGGATTTGGCCCGTCGCAGCGGCAATCTCCAACTCAATCACGCGGCCTGACGGCGCAAGGATTTTAAACTCATAGACGTCTTGACCATGCTCATTCTCCAAATCCACTTTCACGACTTCTCCCGGCACGGCGGCAAGGGCGATGGCTTGGACTTTGAGGAAGGGCAGATTGTTGCTTGCCGGTTGAACCGGACCTTCGTGTTGCGCAGGCGCAGGCGCTTGCGGCGGCTGCCCACAGCCAGCCAGCACGGCAAGGATCACGACAAGAAAAGGGCCAATCCGCTTCATACCACCCCTCTGTAACGAATTGGCGCTGACATCAAGCTGACGCTTTGCTGACGATTGGGAACGGCAGGGCGTCAGGAAGGGGCGGGTAAGGTCGGATAATCAACAACCCAAACCGGAGACTTCACATGGCCCTTTCAACCCCTATCCGCATCGCTCTTGGCATTGGTGTCGCCGCACTGGCAGTCGCAGGATTTGCTGTCGCTTCAGGCCAATTGTCGCCAGCCAAGAGCACGACAAATACCAATGCAATAACCAGCCAACCCACCAACCAAATCAGCGACAGGGATCAGGACGACCGTGACGACCGTCAGGAGAGCCGTACCGAATCCCGCGTGATCGACGCCAAGACTGGCCAAGTCCTGACCGAGGATGTGCGCCGCAGCGAAGATCGTACGCGTCATGAGCGCGGCGAGGATGAGTCGCAGGAAAGTAACGACGATCATGGCGGGCGCGATCATGACTGAGGCCGCAGCCCCCTCACCCAGCGCCGCGTCTGAGCCCAAGCCCGAAACCAATTGGGTGAGGGTTTGGGACCCACTGGTCCGCATCGGGCACTGGCTGTTGCTGATCGCTATTGCCACGGCCTTGATCACACGCGGCGAGCCCGAAACCCTGCATCAAGCAGCGGGCTATTTCGTTGCGGGCTATGTGGTGTTCCGCCTGTTCTGGGGAATTGCCGGGCCAGAGCATGCACGCTTTGAAAACTTCCTCGCCTCACCCATGGCTGCCTTTCGCTATCTGGCCAATTTGGTGACCGGCAAAGGCACGCGCCATATCGGTCACTCACCACCGGGTGGCCTCATGGTGATTGCTTTGCTAATCGCCATGAGCTTGACCGCCGGGACCGGCATGGCGATGGAAAACCACACGCCCGTGCCCGCCGCCTTTCAAAGCGTCCTGCAGATCGAAGATCGCGGACGCAGCGATGAAGACGATAGCCCGTGGGAAGATCTGCATGAGGCCAGCGCAAACCTGATCTTAGCACTGGTGATCCTGCATATTGGCGGCGTCGCGCTTGCCTCAATCGGTCACCGCGAGAACTTGGTCCGCGCCATGGTGGATGGCAAGAAGCGGGCGGAGTGAGGGGCGTGATCAATCGACCCTCTGAGAAATTGAGCCAAAAGCCCCTTCAGTCCCTTCGGGACAGCTTCCCCGCGAGCGGGGAAGCGGCGTGTACCAATTGATGCCGGCGACCGCTTCCCCGCTCGCGGGGAAGCTCCGGCGAAGCCGGTGAAGGGGTGAGTTTTCTTTGAAGCCACAACGCTGGCCAACAATACACTCCAGTCAGAGCGCAAAACTAAGTATATCCTTTATGCAGAAATCGGTTGCATAAATTACCATTCGCTTTCAAATCGAGTTTCAGAAAGCGCAGGCAAGTTTTGACAACTTTGCATCCGCAATAGGAGACGTGTTGTGGCAGATGATGGCCCCTTGAAGATGGCCGATGTGGCCCGCTTGGCGAAGGTGTCTATGTCCACGGTTTCGCGAGCGCTGGCCGATAACCCGCTAATCCCAGAAGATCGGCGCCGCGAGATCCAGCGCATTGCGGCAGAAGCTGGCTATGTCATCAATCAATCGGCGCGTTCGCTGCGCATGCGCAAAACCCAGACGATTGGTGTGGTGTTTCCACTCGGCCATGATGTCGGGCAATTGATCTCTGACCCATTCTTTATTGAGATGTTTGGCCGTTTGGCCGATGAGATCACGACGCGGGGCTATCAAGTGCTGCTGTGCCGCGTCACCGACACGTCGGAAGGTTGGCTCAATCGGATCATCCAATCCCATCGCCAAGATGGCTTGGTGATTGTCGGCCAATCCGATCAACATGAAGCCCTGAATCAAGCCGCTGAATCCTATCATCCCTTGGTCGTCTGGGGCGGGCATTTGAACGGACAGACCTATTGCTCGGTCGGGACCGATAATATTGGTGGTGCACGTCGGGCAGTGGATCATCTCTTGGGCCTTGGCCGCAAGCGGATTGCGTTTTTGGGGATGCTGGAATTGCCCGAGATCAGTCTGCGTTATGAAGGCTATGTGCGGGCCTTGCGTGCGGCAGGTATTGAGCAAGACCCTGCCCTTGTTATCCCCGCGCATTTCTCGTTTGAAACCGCCTATGAAGCTGCGCGCGAATTGATCGAGAGCGGCACTGAGTTTGATGCCATCTTCGCCACCTCTGACATTATCGCCCTAGCCGCCATTCAAGCGCTAGCGGCCGCTGGCATGGATGTGCCTGGGCAAGTCAGCGTCGTGGGCTTTGACGATATTGCCATCGCCGCCCAATCGACCCCGCCCTTGACCAGCGTACAACAAGACCTCGCCAAGGGCGCCAAGACCATCGTCGACCTCTTATTCAAACGCATGGCGGGCGAAGATGCGCCTTCGGCAACGCTTCTGCCTAAACTTGTCGTGCGTAAGTCCTGCGGCGGCACGAGCGCCGGTTAAACCTCCCCACCCTGAAACAGCCGAATGGGTCACAATTGCAACTTGCGCTTGCTTTTGCAATCGATTGCGTTAGCGTTAATCCTCGATAACAGAGCGCATAAGCGCCGGTGTATTTTTGGGAGAAAGAACATGACTCAACCGGCGATGAAGCCGCACCTGCCACTATGGCGCATTGCGGAAATGAATCTGGGCTTTCTCGGCTTGCAGTTCAGCTTTGGCCTGCAACAGGGCAATATGGGCCCGATCTATAGCTATCTGGGCGCAGACGAAGCCTCTTTGCCCTTGCTGCAACTCGCTGGTCCGCTAACAGGTCTTTTGGTCCAGCCCATTATTGGCGCGATGAGTGACCGCACCGCCAGCAAATGGGGCCGCCGCACGCCCTATTTCATCGCTGGGGCGATCATGTGCTCGCTCGGCCTGTTCTTCATGCCGCTCAGTTCGTCCATCCTGATGGCGGTATCGCTTCTGTGGATTTTGGACGCGGGCAATAACATCACGATGGAACCGTATCGGGCCTATGTCAGCGACCGCCTAAACCCCGATCAACGCCAATTTGGCTTTCTGTCACAGAGCGCCTTTACAGGTCTGGCGCAAATGCTGGCCTTTCTATCACCTTCGATCATGATCAATCTTTTGGGCTTTGATGTGAATGCCGTCGATGCCCACAATATCCCTGAAACAACCAAAGTCGCCTTTACCATTGGGGCGGTCTTATCGATCAGCACGATCCTTTGGTCGGTTTTCAGGGTGCGCGAACTGCCACTGACCGAAGCGGAATTGGCCTATATCAAGAGTAAACCGCTGACAGTGAAAGGGACGCTCCTCGAAATCTGGGATGCCATTGTCACCATGCCTCAAGTGATGCGCAAACTTGCGCTCATGAGTTTGTTTCAATGGTACGGGATGGCGGCCTATTGGGGCTATATCATTTATTCAATCGGCCGTTCGGTCTATGGCACGTCCGAGGCTGTGTCCGAAGGCTTCCGAATGGCGGTGGTCACCAATGGGGAAATTGGCGGCTTTTATAATGGGATCGCCTTTATCGCAGCCTTTGCGATGGTGCCCTTTACCAAGCGCTATGGCCCGGAAATCATGCACGCATGTTGCCTCACCTTAGGCGGTATTGGCATGCTATTCATCCCCCATATCAGCGACAAGGCCCTCCTCTTCATCCCAGCCATCGGGATCGGATTGGCGTGGGCCAGCATCATGGGCAATCCGTTTGTGATCCTCTCAGGCGCTGTGCCGCCAGAGCGCACGGGCGTTTACATGGGGATTTTCAACATGATGATTGTTATCCCGATGCTTCTGATCGCTGCTACTCTGCCCTTCTATTACAAGCCCCTGATGGGCGGTGACCCACGCCATGTGATCACCATGGCTGGCATCATGTTGATGATTGCGGCAGTCTGCGTCTTGTGGGTGCGGGATAAGCGTCCCGCTTAGGCAGGATGATGGCAATCGATTGGCTACAGATTGGACTGGCTCAGCGCGACCTTCAGGATATGGAGGGCGCGCTTGAGGCTTTAGAGCGTGCTGTCACCGACAACCCTACAAACCCCATCGCCGCCTTTGCCCATGCGCAAGTGCGGTTTGAGACAGGCCGCGATGCGGTTGCAGCTTTTGAGCGCGCCTTACACTTCGACCCCGCCAATCCGCAGCTGATCCGCACCTATACCGCAGCTTTGGCCGCCGAAGGCGAGGCAGAGCGCGCTCAATCCATCCTGCTCGATACCTTGGCCCTTCATCCCCAATGGCTCGACGGCCACAAAAGCTTGGCGACTTTGCGGGTGGCAATTGGCGCGCGGGAGAGTTTTGACGAAAGCTATCAACGCGCGATTGCGGCTTTGCCCGATAGCCTCAGCCTGCGGCTAGCCCACATCCATCTCCTCTCGACCGCACGGGCGTGGGAAGCGGCGCGCGCCAGCGTCGAGGCAGCGCGGCAGGCCTTCGGCCCAAGTCGAGGGTTGGAAGTCGCGCGAATCTCAATTGAGAGTGAAAGCGGCGGGCCGTTAAGTCGGGACCCAGATTTGTTTGATGCTTTAGCAGATTGGGCCGACCCTGGCCTTGATGTGTGCCGGGTCCGTCACGCCCTGCGCCTTGGCAATCCAGAGGCAGCTCTTGCCCGCGCGAAGCCCTATCTTTCAACACCCCACGCCCGCTTGTTCTGGCCCTATGTGTCTTTGTGCTGGCGCCTGCTCAATGATCCATTGTCAGACTGGCTCGATGGGATGACGGCGGACTATGTGCGCGCCATCGACTTGGACCTAAATACGACAGAGCTTGCCGAACTGGCCACCCGGTTGCGCGCACTCCACACCGCCCAAGCCCCCTATATTGAGCAATCGGTCAAAGGCGGTACGCAGACTGATCGACAGCTATTTTTCCGCCCCATCACGATTATCCAGCTGGTGCGCGACAAGATCGTGAAAGCGGTGGCGACCTATCTGGCTGAGCTGCCCTCACAGCAGACAGCGCATCCGTTGCTAGCCCCGCCGCGTGACCGACCCATCCTGTTTGAGGGCAGTTGGTCCGTCTTGTTGAAGGCGGGCGGTTTCCATAGCATCCATACCCATCCCCGTGGTTGGATCAGTTCAGCCTTGCATATCGATATGCCAAGCGCGACGGATGCGGGCCCGGCGCCTGCGGGCTATTTGCAATTTGGCGAAGGCCCGCCCGAGCTAAATCTCGCGCTTGGCGTCAGCCATCAAGTGGCCCCTCAAGCGGGGACACTCGTGCTATTCCCCTCAACCCATTGGCACCGGACGGTACCTATTGAAGCGGGTGAACGCTTAAGCTTGGCGTTTGATATTCGCGAGCCAGCTTAGTCGATGATACGGGTGTTCGCACCGTCCAGTCGCAAATGGCTGGAAGGCGCAATTGAGCCTGCGAATTGGGCTTGTTTGAGGGCTGAATCTTGGTGGATATCGCCACCCTTGAGGCCCCAGAAGTCCAAGAAGCTCACCACTTCCAGCGAGGGCAGCACTTGCCACGCATAGGCTTGGCGCGGCTCTTCTGGCGGATTGGCAAGCACAAGGCCTGAACCATTCAACGGCTCAAACGGTCCAAACAGCGAAGGTCCAACCATGCCGAAAAGCCCGGTTGGACCTTTGGCAAAGCGGGCATCAAAGATGTGGGATTGGGTCGACCAAAATACGTAATAGAGGCCATCGCGCACAAACATATGCGGCCGCTCCATCTCGCTGGCGAGGCCAAAGGCATCGAGAATGGGGGGCAAGAGCTCAAACATCTGGTGCCCGTCGACATCGGTCGCCTTGGCTAACCCAATCACGCCATCATAGGGACTAGCGGGCAAATGCGAGGCGCGCGAGGCGGTAAACATCACATAGCCCGCCCCATCGAGGGGATCACGGAACCAATAAGGGTCGCGGAAGCCCTTAATTTGACCGGGCACGCCTTGGGTGATGGACAGGTCAGCATAATATTGGCTGGGATTGGCGACCGTCGGGGTCAGGTTACGCCACTGGGTGACGCAGGGCAGCGCCCCCGTTACGTCCAGCGTGCCAACAGCATGGAACAAGCGCTGCTCAAAGTCTGGCTTGGCTTCGCCACGTCGGCCAGCGGCAGTAAACCAAAGCGTGACTTCGCCAGTTGCCGGATTAAGCCTTGTCGAGCCTGACCATTCGCGGCTGCCGGGGGAAAAGCCATCGGGCAACAGATTGCCGCAATCCTGCCAACCCGCTTCCGACTTCAAGAGCAAGCGCATCCGCGCCATATTGTGACGCTCATCGGGGTCTGGCAGACGAGGCGCAGACAACATCACCCACAGGCTGCCGCTGTCGAGCTCAAGAAGGTCGCCATTGTCCAATTGGACGGGCCAAATGTCCCACAAGGTCAAAGCGGGGTTGAGATGGTGGACATCGTCCTGCCCAAAGACGCGCGGACAGGGCAGATTGGCGAAATCAATCTGCGCCAGATGCGACGCACGCCAAAAGCTCGGCCGCCAAGCTTGCTTGTGATCAGACAGGAGGTTCGGAGAAGGGGTAGAAGGCAAGCTGAATTCGTCCTGATCGGTCGTCATCGAAATGAAAGGTCATGAAGGTGGCGGGAGGTCACTTAGGCAATAGCCCCTTCTGCCGCACAATGGGTGTTCACAAAGGCTTGGTGGCTGGAGACTTGCTCGGCGCTGGCCACCATCGCGGCTTTCAGTTTACCGAGATAATCGCGGCCATCGATGCCCCGGAAGTCAAACACGGGGTCGACATCTTGGGGGATATTGCCTTGTCCAATATGGACCGCAAGCCAGCTTGGCTGACCAAACAAATCCATATCGCGCGCGATATGACGCCCATACCGGCGGAAGTGGTCAATCTTGAGCTTGAGTGTGTCTGGGATGTCCATGCTGGCGCAATAGCGCCACAACGGGCTGTCATCCCGTGTCGTCAGCTTATAGTGCAAGACCAAGAAGTCACGGATGCGCTCAAACTCGGTCGACGCGATATGGTTGTACTCGTCCACGATCAACGGATCAAAATCGCGCTGTGGGAAGAGGGCAAGCAGCTTTGAAATGCCGGCTTGGATCAAGTGGATCGAGGTGGATTCAAGCGGCTCTAAGAAACCACTGGACAGGCCAATGGCCACCACATTCTTGTCCCAAAACTTGTCGCGACGCCCGGTGGTAAAGCGCAGCTTGTTCGGCCCGGCCAATGCCTCTCCGTCCAGATTGGCGCGAAGTGAGGCTTCGGCATCTTCGTCGGAGATGAACTTGCTACAATAGACATAGCCATTGCCCGTGCGGTGCTGGAGTGGAATGCGCCACTGCCAACCGGCCTCGCAGGCGGTGGAGCGCGTATAGGGCAGCATGTCGCCAACCTTGGCGCATGGCATGGCCACGGCGCGATCGCACGGCAGCCAGTGGGTCCAATCCTGATAGCCGACTTTGAGCGCTTCGCCGATCAACAGACCCCGGAAGCCCGAGCAATCGATGAAGAGATCGCCGGTCAGCTCCAGCCCGCTCTCCAGCGTAACGCCTTCGACAAAGCCGGTCTCGCCGTGTTGACGGACGCTGACGACTTTACCTTCATGGCGCTTGACGCCTCGAGCCTCAGCATAGTCCCGCAACAAGCGCGCATAGAGGCCTGCGTCAAAATGATAGGCATAGTCGAACGTCGACATGACCTGGCGGGGGTCTGGGCTGGGGCGCGTAAAGCGGCCACGCTGTGCCAAAGACCAAGCCATGGAGAAATCGTCAAACGACGTTGTATCGCCAGCTTCACGTGCTTTCAGCCAGAAATGGTGAAGGCCCACAATATCAAAGGCACGGCCATGAGGGCCAAAGGGGTGGAAATAGCGATTGCCCTGACGACCCCAATTCACAAACTCAATACCGAGCTTGAAGGAGCCTTTCGTCTTGGCAACAAACTCGCGCTCATCAATGCCCAGCATCTCATTGAAGGTGCGGATCGGCGGAATGGTGGCTTCGCCGACGCCCACGGTCCCGATCAATTCGGACTCGACGAGCTTAATCTCACAATCCTGCTTGAGGGTATTGGCCAAGGCGGCAGCGGTCATCCAGCCAGCAGACCCACCGCCGACGATGACGATGGAGCGGATGCGTCGATCTGATGATGGGGTCATAACGCCTCCTTGATCCAGAGTTTCAGCTCGGTCGAACAAATGGGGCCGAAAGCAGATGCGATCAGCCCCATCTATCAAGCTCCCTGCCCTGAAGGGAGCCTCATCTCGTTCTTAGCATTGGCAGGAAACCAAGTCTGGCTTCAAGCCTCCGCTTCGACAGCTTTCACTTTTTGAGCAACGCCCGTTCTATCTTTACCAGATAGAACGGATAAGCTGTTGCTCCAATTTAGATTTAACGCGCAACTTTGATCCTTAAGGATCAAAACGCGCTTTAGAAGGTGTAGCGGATCGCTGCCGTCACGGTACGACCCAAAGCTGGGTTACCACTGATGACGACTGGGTTTACAGCAGCGTTTGCCACACCACCATTACCGCGCAAGTCGAACTTGTCGAACAAGTTATAAGCCGAGAGGCTGAGTTCGATGTTCTCTTTGATTGCGTACTTCGCCGTTGCGTTCAGGATCGCACCACCTGGATATTCACGGCCAGCATCGTCGATCGACGAGGTCTGGCCCGTGGTGCTGACGCCCAAGGTGACCTTGTCGTTGAAGTCGTAATTGGCTGCGACGGTGAAGCTCAGGTCAGGAATGCCGGGTGCGCGGGTGAAGGGACCCGAGACACCGCTACCATTTGGACGCGAGATTTTTGCGTTCGAATAGGTGGCGTTACCAATGACCGAGAGTGGGCCGTTGCGATAGGTGGCATAGGCTTCTGCTCCGCTCGACTCATATTTCGCGTCGATCACGCAACCACCCGAACCGCCGGGGCAACGTGTGGCCGACAATTCAAATGTGCTCTGCTTGAAGTCGCCTTGCAGCAAGGTGAATTCCAGCGTGTAGCGGCCACCCAACAGGTCGCCACGGTTCTTCACGCCCAATTCGTCTTGGTTCACAAAGTCGACCGAAGCGGTGCGGCCAGCTTGGGTGAGCGAGCCATTGGCGTTGATCTTGCCGCTGACGGTCTGACGGTCACCGTTGAAACGGCCACCTTTCGAGCGACGTAGGAAGACGCTGGTGTCTTCGTTGACTTTGTACAAAGCCCCAAACGACCAAGAGGTATAGTCGCGGGTGTAGTTCAGATTTTCGCGAGCACCATTTGCACGGATCGTTGCGATCTGAACGCCACCGGAATTGACCAAGAATTCAGAGCCACCAGCAACGGTATTGCCGCTGGCTTCAACCGATTCAAAGCGGACCGAGCCGTCGAGAGCAAACTTTTCTGCGTCCAATTCCAACGCGATATAAGGCGCGGTGTTGGTGTAAGAGAGGTCGTAATCGCGGGCGCAGCAATCGCCCCAATTGTTGTTATAGCCCGAGATACCTTCTTGGGTCAGCTTGTTGCCTGCGGCATCAAAGAGATCCAATTGCGATGGGTTATTGCCACTCAGTTCACGCAGCGACTTGTTGACATGCCAGTCCATGGCAATGTTCTGCTTCATGTAGAAATAGCCAACCCGTGCCGTGACAGCGCCGAAGCCCGTATCGTATTTGCCGGTTAGCTTGAAGTCGTTTGCCGTGCTGCCGATGTCGCGGATGTTGGTGCGAACATTGACGTTATTGTCGACATAGGTGTCGGTGAAAGCTTGGCCAGCCTTAGGACCAGCGGCATAGCGGATGCTGGCCACAGTCGCATTGGGCAGACCTGGACGGCTGATGACCGAGCCAATCACACTGGCGCGGGTTGCGACGTTCAAGAAGGGCGCCGCAAAACCACCGCTCATATCCGTCCAACGGAAGTTGTTATCGACGCTCCAATTGTCATTCACATTGTAGCGCAACTGACCGCCCAAGGAGGTCGCCTTGGTGGTGATGCCATCCATTTTGACGCGCTCGAGCACGCCATCGCGGTTAAAGATCAAGAAGTCTTTGTTATAGACCGAATAGTTCGAGCCTTCACGGCCATCAAAGCCGGGGAATGGCTCGATGTTGGAGACTTCCAAACCATTGATCGAAGCAAGAGCTGGCGAGCCGGTATAGTTTGGCTCCTGCGTGTCAGCGATCTTCACCAGAACCCGAACAAAGCCTTTGTTGTCGGCGAAATCATGGGTCAGATTGCCCTTGATTTGGTAAGAGTTGCTGACGTCATAGCCTGCGTCCAATGGGCCGCTGCCCTTCTTGTAATAACCGCCAACGTGGAAGCGGGTCTGGTCGCTGATGGGGCCACCATAGCGGAAGTCTAAGCGGTTTTCGCTAAAGCCAAGACCGGTGCTGAGCTGGGCATAGCCACCTTGCTGTTGGCCAGTGTTGGAAATGTAGTTGATGACCGCACCTGGTGCTTGCGAGGCATAGGTGGAGGCCGAGCCACCGCGTACGCCTTCGACATTGGCGACGCTGGCGTCAAAGCGGGTCCAGTAATCATTGTTGCCGAACTGGATGTCACCGAACAAAACCGTTGGCAGGCCATCTTCTTGGAGCTGCACGAAAGGCGAACCACCCGTTGCCACTGGAAGGCCGCGCACCGCGATGTTGGAGTTACCACCTGGGCCAGCCGTACCAGCCACTTGGATACCGGGGATCATCCGCAGCAATTCTGATTCAGAACTTGGCTTGAAGTCCGCAATCGCCTGCGCATTGACGGTGGTCACGGAGACCGAGCTGTTGATTTGGGTGCGATTACCACCCGACGCGGTCACGATGACGACTTCCAGACCTTCGGGTTCTTGGGGTGCAGCTGCGGCCTGCTGGGCCATCGCAGGCGCACCTGCCGCGAGCGCAGTAACCAGCGCAATCGCAGAAACGCAATTAGAGAATTGGGCAACCTTCATAACTTAACTCCCGGTGTTTGTTTATAGCTAAGGCTCTGACGGCCTGCCTGATCTTTTTGATACCATCTATGCAATGGATTGCAAGAACGATAATGCAATCCATTGCATAAAAAAGTTCACAAAGTTTCTTACGCTCTGACAGAGTTAGGTTTTTTGTGCTAGTTACGCGTGGATATCGCCTTGCAATGCGCCGATGATGACGGCTTTTGCGCTAGGATTGTGCCTGTTCAGCCAGCCAAAGCGCACCTAGAAGCCCTGAGTCTAGGCCGAGACCCGCCCCCACAATCTCAAAACCACCTTCGCCGGGTGCGGCTGTTCCATACGGGCCAATGAGGGCTTTTGCCTTGGCGGAGACCCGTTCCACAAGGCCGCCACGGGCCATTACGCCGCCACCAAAAATGACGCGCTTCACAGCCGTGGTCAGCACCAGATTGGCTGCCAGATGTGCCAGATAGTGCGCTTCGATGTCCCAAGCGGGGTGATCATCTGGCAATTGCGACGCATCCATGCCCCAACGCGCCAGGAGCGCAGGCGCAGAGGCTAACCCTTCAATACAATCGCCATGAAACGGACAAACGCCGGCAAAAGCCAGATCCTCTGGATGCCGGGGTGCCCGCATATGGCCTGCTTCGGGATGCATCGTGCCCCAAACCGCTCTGCCGCCCAAAATGATCCCAGCACCAATACCTGTGCCCACGGTCACATAAGCCACATCATCCAAGCCTTGGCCCGCGCCCCAAGCCCGTTCTGCAAAGGCCGCTGCGGTGACGTCGGTCTCCAGCGCGATTGGACAGCCTGTCCCTGCCGCCATTTGCCCGGCAACATCGGTCCCCGACCAGTGCGGCTTGGTGGTAGCAAGGATATGGCCCCAACGCGGACTGGCAGGATTGACCGCCAAGGGTCCAAAACAGGCAATGCCGATACGGCTAACCGCCAAGCCTTTGTCCTTATGGTCATTAAAGAAGGCGATCGCACGCGCCAAAGTCTCAGCAGGCGTGGTGGTTGGAAAAGAAGTCCGCGCGAGGATCGTGTCTTTGTCTTCAAAGACCGCGCAGCGCCACGACGTTCCGCCCGCATCAATGCCACCAAACTTGCTCACGCCTCAGCCCTTTTTCGTTCGCCAACCATGCGGGCTCCCCCTCTAGCGGGAATTGTGCGGCTGGCAAGGGCGACCTGCGCGCCTGATTGCATCAACTTAGTCATGGCCGGGACCACCAGCTTGCGCCGCGACCGATTGGCGAAGCATCGGCCGAGCAAAGATCAACGCGACTACGGCGATGGCATAAAGGCCAGCCATCATCGCGAAGCCAGCCGCTAAGCCCGTATAGACCGCCATGGCTGGCAATGCGAAACTGGTGATCCCCGCCCCGATAAAGCCCAGCATGGTCATCAGGCCGGCAGCCGTTGCCCGCGCCTCTGGTGGCATCACATCATGCATGGCGGCATAGATACACCCATCAAACAAACCTTTGCCAAAGCTGGTTGCAAACAACAAAAGCCCCACACCCGTGGCATTCGACACCCAAGGAAATGGCACAAGGAATAGGGCAGCAAAGCTCAAACCAATTGCCAAAACACTGAAGCGACCAATCGGGCTCTGGGCTGCAAATTTGTCAGCCATAAAGCCGCCAACCAAGACCGAGAAGAAGCCTGCCGTCGTGATCATGACGGGGCCAACCAACGCACTGTCAGCGAGGTTCAGTCCCAATTCGTCATGGGCATAGGTGTTGCACCAATTCAAAACCCCAGAAGAGGCCGAGGTTGCCAAAAAGAAAACAAAGCAGAGCAACAAGGCGGATGGATTCTTCAAAATAATCCCAATGGGCTCAGCACGCTTGTCGTCTTTAACAACAGGCACACCGGGGGCGTCATCCCGCAGCATTTTGTAGAGAATGGCCATCACCACAAAGCCAAGTGCGGCAAAGACGATGAAGGGCGCGGCCCAGCCGTGATGATCGGCCAGCTTACCCGCCACCCAGCCGCCAATGCCCCCACCCGCGAAAACAGCGGTCTGATGGATCGATAGCGCACGGCTGCGCATGCTTGGCTTATGCCACGAACTGATGAGAGCGGTTGCAGTTGGATAATAGGTCGACTCTCCAATCGCCACCAAAGTCCGCATACCGAGCAACATGGCAAAGCCCGTCGCCAGCGGCATAATACCGGTCGCCAGACTCCAAAAGACCAGCCCGAAAATAATCATATGACGGCGACGGACACTGTCGCCCATCCGGCCAAACACAAAGGCGCAGACGGCATATGTCCAGAAAAAGGTCGTATCGATGATCCCTAGCTGAACGTCTGTCAGGCTGAAAGCGTCGCGCAATAAGGGTTTAACGGAGTTGAGGATGGAGCGGTCGGCCGCATTCAGGAATGACACCATCCACAGAAGGGCGATCAAGATCCAAGGATAATTATCCGGGGCGGGTTTGAGTTGCTTGTCGGTCATGTCCTGCCTCACTTTCCGCACCACGCAAGCCACATGGCCGCTGTCCAAGAAAAGTCTGGTCCACCAGACCCTGCGCCCGTCTCTGGGCTAAAACTCTCATAAAAGCCCGATAGCTCGATTAGCTTACGAGAGTCGGTGCGGATGCGCTCCGCCCAATCCTCATGGCCTGCTTCAGCTAGGCCTTGGCCGACCATATAGCTCACCACCAACCAAATGGGTCCGCGCCAATAGCGCTTGTGGTCGTAGGCGCGGCTGCCTGCTTCCAAGCTCGGCACCAAATAAGTGGCACTTCCGGTCATGCGGTCCAATGCGGCCAAAAGGCGCCGGCGTTGGGCCGGTGAGCCCACGCCCGCATAAAAGGCAAGGAAGCTGGCATTGGTCACAAGGCCAGAGCTTTCCCCTGTCGTGACATCACGCGAACAATAGGCCCCGACTTCCTCATGCCACAGCCAGTCCATGCCAGCTTCAGACAAGGTGATACGAGCTTCAAGTTCCGCCACAACCGCCGTGTCGCCCAAGGCCTGTGCCAGTACCAATAGGTCGCGATTGGCGCGCAACAATTCCATCGACATGCCGACATCCAGCATACGGAATGGGCCATGGTCGGCGATCTCACGATGGTTCCAACCCGACTTGCGGCCAAACTGAAGGATGGCGACATAGCGGTCATATTCAACAGCTGTCGGGCGCATTGCCGCGTCGACATGACCCGTATCGCGACGCTGGTAGGTACCGACGCCAGAGGTATCGACCCGCGCGAGCGCATCATCCCACTCGCTGCTATTATCGCGACCTGTCTCCCAATTATGGGTCACCATCACAAGGCCATTGCCCAAGGGATCGCGGTAGGTGTGAAACCAGCGGTGGCTCTTCACGCAGGCCTGATAGAGGGCGCGCATGCGGGGGTTGGCGGGGTCTGCGCCTTCATCTTCCCAGAGCTTGCGGACAATCGTGGCCAGAACCGGGGGCTGGGTGATACCAGAGGTCGCAGGCGTTTTACCTGTTGCCCAAACCGACGGCCCCGGGAAATAGCCGGGGTCATCCTTGTGGAAGATGATGTGCGGGATCATGCCATCTTCCCACTGACCCGAGATCAACGTCTCAATTTCTTGCCAAGCGCGATCTCGGTCAAATTCCGCAAACCCCAAAGCGACAAAAGCAGAGTCCCAATTCCATTGGTAGGGGTAGAGGCCATGGGTTGGGACGGTATAGCCGCCACGATCATTTCGGCGCAAAATCTCTTGGGCAAGCTGGGAAAGGTCCTGCGTCACGTGGAAGCTCCTTCAATGGCAATCAGGCGAATATCATTCACATTGGTGCGCGTCGGGCCGGTCATGATCAGACCGCCGAAACGCTCAACAAGGGGATAGGTGCGGTTGGTCTCCAAGGCATGGACCGCATCGCTCTGCGGCACCCAGGATGCGTGCAAATAGCCGCCGGCATTGTCTTGGGTCCCGTCAATCCCATCTGTATCGCCCGCAAGGGCTTCGATCTTGGCAGTGTGCGGCAAAGCCGACATCAGACCGACTAAATACTCAAGATTAGGGCCACCTTGGCCGTCTTTGCGGGCTTTGGTGACCGTCAATTCGCCACCTGAAATCATCAGATGCCGACCGGGTGTACGAGCATACATCTGGGCCCGCAAAGCATGGGCTTTGCCACAGGTTGCCGCATCGCCCGTCAAAGCTTTACCCGCGTCTATCACGTTCCAGCCGTCCGCACGGGCGCGGCTCTCAACAGCGGCCAAGGCGTCTCCATTGGTGGCGAGCACCTTGACGGGATGATCGACCACGGTGGCGGGCTGATTGCTGTGTATCGCGCTGCGGACATGCTCTGGCACCTCAACACCGGCCTTAAGCAACACAGACAAAGCGCCTTCAGGATAAAAGTTCGACGCAATGCTGGGACCAGAAGCGACAAGAGCTGGATCATCACCCGCCACATCTGAGATGACATAGGTCAAAAGCTCTGCGCCGCGCGCCCCAGCGACGGCACCAAGACGGCCACCCTTTACGCGCGACAAATGGCGGCGCACCAGATTTATGTCTTGAATAGGTGCACCCGAACGCACCAAAGCGTCGGTCATCGCCTGCTTCTCAGCCAAAGTAATGCCTTCAGCTGGCGCACACAAAAGGGCCGACCCACCGCCAGACGCCAAAAAAATGACCCGATCGTCCGGACCTGCTGTCGAGGCGAACTCTAGCATCCTTGTTCCGGCTTGCAGACTATGGTCGTCTGGAACCGGGTGGCGGGCTTCAATCAATTCAATCTTGGTATGACTTAAATCCACACCATGACCATGACGCGTCACCGCAAGCCCGGTCACCGGCCCGTCCAAGGTTTCAGCAGCAACCAAAGCCATTTCAGCCGCAGCCTTACCATAGGCCAGAACGAAGGTTTTACCCCTGACCAAATCTTTCGGCAACGCGGGCGGCAATACAAGCCGAGGGCTTGCGGCGGCAATGGCTGCAGCGAAATAATCAGTCAGCATGGTGCGATACGTCATGATGCGCGTGCTCCGCCCCGGCAAAATGCCAGTAGACTTCGATCAAAGTCGCGGTTGGAAGGAAAACGTGCAAGGCCGGACTTGCGCCAAGCCCTGCACATTTTGGATCACCAGCTTCAGAAGCTGTAGGTTACGCGTGCCATGATGCGGCGTGGCAGCACGGGCCGGCCCACGAAGAATGCACCATTGGCGGCTTGGTTATTGTCCTGCCGTGGCGAGCCCTCTGTCACCGCATCCTCATCGGTCAAATTATAGACATTGAGGCTGAAGCGCGCGGTTTGATTACCGATTGGCATCGTATAGCCGAGGTCCAAGTTCACGATATTCCACTCATCCAACAGGATCGTGTTGCTGGACGAGGTATAGTTGGAGCCGGTGAAATTGGTGAAGAGGGACGCATCCCACTTGCCATCATCATAATAAAGGCCCGCATTATACAAGAACCCTGGCTGGCGCTCGACATCCTTGCCAATCAAGGCGGTGTTTGAGTCAAACGCGCTATATTGATTGGACTGCAGGGTCATATTGCCGCTGAAGCGCAAGTTCGAGGTGATCTTATAGTCAATCGTACCTTCGACCGCATAGGATTCGGTACCAACCAAATTGACCTTTTCGGTAAAGCCACCAGCACCATCATTGACGAACAAGACTTGGCGACGATTGTCCAAGCTGGTCGCAAGGCCCGCGAGCGTCAAAGACACGCGCTTCATATTCATCTTCAGACCGATTTCGCCCTGATTGATGATTTCGGCCTTGAAGGTCGAAGGTTGGAACAAGCTATTGAACGACACCGAGCGCAATTCTGGGAAGAAATAGCCGCGCGAGAAGTTGGCATAAAGGCTCACCCGGTCGGTTGCCTTATAGAGACCGCCGATGGCCCCGGCCCACTCGGTGGTGGAGACCTTGCCCTTGGTGAAAGCGCCATTACCCCAAATCACATCGCGGAGGGCCGTCGACAGATTGGCCGTGGTAGAATCGGTGACCACTGTGGCCGTCCGTTCACGGCTGATGTTGCCCATCAGCTTTTCAACCCGGAAACCAATGTCGAGGTTGAACTTCTCGCCAATCTTGATCTGATCAGCGAAATAGCCCGCATAGCGCTCTGCCTCGTGACGGTTATTCACATAGCCAGCACCCGCGTTCAAAAGACCATTGCGCGACACGATGGTTTGAGCGGCACCATTGGTGACAACCAGATTGACCAAGCGAGGGCGGTTGTTCAGTTCTGCCAAATAGGTCGTGGTGACGTTATAGTCGCCCGCGCTAGCATTGCCGTAGAAAGCCCCCAAAGTGACGCTGTGGTCCATTGCCCCGGTCACGAAGCCCTTGGTCAGATTGACTTCCGTGGTGAAGTCTTCCGCAGGGCGCACGCGGTCGGTAAAGCGGTTGGCGAACAGCAAGGAATTGGCTGCCACTGTGCCACCGCCGACGAAGGTGAAGTTCGCATTGGCCGTGCTGCCAAGGCCACGATTGGTCAGGAAGCTTTGCAAGGTTTCAGGCACGTTGATCACGCCATCGCCGTCGGAGAACAAGCCAAACTTGTGCTTATAATCGCTATATTTGATGCGGCCATTGGCGGCCCAACCAGAATCGCCAAAGCTCTTGTCAAAGGACAAAGCGACGAGGCCACCCGTGGTAGCAACACCGTCATTGATCTCAGAGACGAAATTGCCGGTTGGGGTCTTAAAGCCCAAGCTGGGACCGAAGTCATTCTGGACGGAATTGACGATCTGACCGTCATTACCAACCAAGCGCTCGCGGCTTGCACCATTGAGCGGGATCGGCAAATAGAATTGGGCTTGGTCGTCGATATATTGGCCCGACAGGGTCACCGAGCCACTGCCATCGCCAAAGCGATAGTCGAGATTACCGCGAATCTGGCCGCCGACCGTATCAAGATTGGTGTCCAGTGGCCCTTTATCGCTGCGATAGAAGCCAGAAACTGCATAGAACAGGTTTTCGCTGATTGGCCCGCTGACAGCAAAGTCACCGCGAACACGGCCTTCTTCGGCCACTTCCACTTGCGCGACGCCTTGATAACTGTCGCCACCTTTTTTGCTAATATAGTTGATCAGGCCTGCAACCGATCCCGGTCCAAACAAGTTAGACACACCACCGCGCACAAACTCAAGGCGCTGAACGCCCAAATCGTTGCGGTAATAAACGTCATAGGCTGAGGAGTTCAGACCAAAGCTCGAAAGGACGGTGATGCCATCATACATCAGCGGCGTGAACTGATACTGGCCGCCCGAAGGTAGACCCTTCACAAAGATGTTGGCAGCAACTTCACCGCCGCCGCCATCCGCTTTGATCGTTGGCACTGAGTTCAAAATGTCGGCTTGGCCACCCGACGACAGGCGCGACAAGGCTTGCGCGTTCAATTGGGTTACGGCCAACGGGGTATCCAAGGCTACCCGGCTGCGGCTTGTCCCCGTTACGATAACAACTTCGACTTCTTTCTCCGGTGCATCGCTCGCTGCAGGCGCTGATTGATTCTGGGCCCAAGCCATCGGTGCGAAGGCAAAAAGCGACACGCCGCCCAACGCGATCGCCAGTTTTGACGCTGTTTTCATTGTTTCTCTCCCCGTCGTTGGGTTTCCGCAAAGACCCCAACTGTTCATGAATGTTTTAAGACTAGCAGGAATATAACTTATGACAAGTATTATTCAGCGGTGGACGAGTTGCGCTCCGATAAACTTCGCGTCAAACTGATCTCCATGACGCAGACGTTCCTATCCCCTGACCAGTTTGAGCTGCCCTCTGACAGCGAAATGGCGATTCTGAGCCATATTCTGCGCAATAAGGGCGCCGCGCAGCCAGACATTGTGACGGCAACCGAACTCTCTCAGCAAACGGTCTCACGATTGGTGAATGGCTTGTTGGCGCGTGGTGCCGTCCAATCGGGTGGACGGATTCCCAATGGCAAGCGGGGCCAACCGCGGTTGAAGCTAGAGATCGCGCCAAGCTATGCTTATTCGCTCGGTGTCGCGCTGATGACAGATGCGATGTCCGTCCTTTTGATGGATTTTGCCGGCCAAGTCGTCGATTATCATTATGTCGAAATGCCGAAGATGAGCCGAAGCGCCGTGTTCGCGCAGCTTGATGAAACCGTACACGGATTTCTAAAGCGCCACCCGCGCGCCAAAGACCGCTTATTGGGCGTTGGTGTTGGCATATCGGGCTATAGTCTCGATGGCCGGGCTCGCTATAATCCACCTTCAGCGCTAGACGATTGGGCCATGGTGGATATTGACCACCTATTCACCGAAGCGCTTGGGCTGCCTGCTTGGGTAGAGAATGATGGCAATGCCGCCGCCATCGGGGAAAGTTTATTGGGTGTCGGCCGACGCTATGCAAACTTTGTCTATGTCTTCATCGCGGCCGGTATTGGCGGTGGCGTCATTTCGAACCACCAGCTGTTGCGCGGTATCCATGGCAATGGTGGCGAGATTGGTCTTATCTTGCCGCGCAATATGTTTGAACTGCCCACACTTGAAACCCTGTTGGCCTCGATCCGCGAAGAGGGCATTGAGATGTCGAGCATTTCGGAGATGTTGGCGCGCTTTGATGTGAACTGGCCAGGCATTGACGCATGGATCGAGCGGGCGCGCGACCCGCTCTCTCTCATTGCCTCGTCGATTGCCGCTTTGCTAGACCCTGAGGCGATTGTGCTGGGGGGCCGCCTTCCAGCAGAGCTGTCACAAAAGATTATTCCGATGATCGAACTTTATGATGACGCCCGGCGCGAGGAACCCCGGCCCTTGCCGAAATTCCTCTTGTCTGAGACCAAAGTCGACGCCTGTGCCATCGGTGCGGCCATGTTGCCGCTGGAAAAACAATTCTTCGCCAGCATGGTTTGATTGTGACACGACCTAATCGGGACAGGCCCCTAAGCGCCGACCGCTCACCTTGGTTTCGATGATGCGTCGCAAGAATTGAGCTCTTCCAACGACCATAAAGTCCTCATCATCGAAATTGCCCTGCCAACTTGTGACCATGGTGCCAAAGGGCATGGCGCAACGCGTTTCAAAGCGCACCCAAGTACCCTCAACGATGACATTCTGGGTCTGGCAAGCAACCGCCTCACGCCCTTGCGGTGGCGCGGGTTTGAAAGGAGCCATGGCGTCCGTTTGGAGACTCGCTTCCGAATAACACGCCTTGCGGGTTTGGATCTGATCGGCATCAGGCCCGAGATTCATACTTTGGCTCAACTGCCATTGGCCCGCCATCAAATGGGGGGCTGTTTTGGTCGTGGGCGGAGGCACCACGGGAGCCGCCGCGATAAGGCAGAGGATTGTTGGAACGACAAGAGTAGCAGTGAGGCGACGTTTGGTAACAGAAAATGGAAACATGGTTTAGGCCTTTCATGTGAAGACCTTTAGAGCTTAGCGCAGGGGCCAAAGCCGTGGGTGACAGGCTCTGGCGCCTGAGCCCAATTTTGTGACAATCTGTGACAAGGCAATTGAATATGGCGGCGATCTGGGGTGAAGGGGGAAATGTGACATCACCACTTGGAACCCGCGCCTATGATTACGCCTGAGACCCCCCACATTCTAATCGTGGATGATCATCGCGAAATCCGTGACAGCCTTGGCGCCTTTCTGCGCCGTCATGGCCGACGCGTGACGACAGCTGACTCGGTTACGCAAGCGCGTGAGGCGATGAAGGTAAATCGGTTCGATTTGATCGTCCTCGATATCATGATGCCGGGCGAAGATGGTCTGTCCTTTTGTAAATCCTTGATCCCCAGCCAGTCACCGCCCGTCATTCTGATCTCGGCGCGCGGCGAAGATGTGGACCGCATTGTGGGGCTGGAGATCGGGGCGGATGACTATTTGCCTAAGCCTTTTAACCCGCGCGAGCTTTTGGCGCGCATTGATGCCGTGATCCGACGCGCCGTTCAGCCGCCGCGGGGCAGTGTGACGGGCAGCATGAAGAAAGCCCTGTTCGGCGACTGGTCCTTTAGCCCGACGCAATTCCGCCTGCAGCGAGACGGAGACGCGCATATGCTGTTGTCCTCGACTGAGGCACGCCTTCTACAGGTCCTCGTGCAGCGCCCAGGCATCGCTTTCTCTCGGGATCAGTTGCTCGATCTCTCCAGCGTCCATGGCTTGGATATTAGCGAACGGGCGATCGACACGCAGATTTCCCGTCTGCGCAAAAAGCTGGGTGATGACCCCAAGAACCCGCGCTTTATTCAAACCATTTGGGGCGGCGGCTATGTCTTTGCGGAGGCCGTGACATGGTCGGACGAAAACTAATTGGTTCTAGACTTGCTCTGCAAGTTGGCGGTCTGGCCGTTTTGGCGGTCGTTCTCTCCAATATTCTAACGGTCGTCTTCTTTTTTGGCGACCGCAATGAAATCATCCGCACGATCGTCAATGCCGAAACGCTAGCGCGCCTGACACCTGTCGTGACATCGCTTGAGCGCGGCGAAGTAGTCGGCTTAGACGAGACCATCAGCATTCGCCCTGCCGCGACTTGGACCCCGGACCCGAATGCTTGGCAGGAAGCCCCGCTGCTGGCCAGCCAGATCATGGCAACTTCGGGGGGCAGCAGCTTGCGCGTGTTTACACCGCGTATTTCGGCTTTCACCTTTGGCGACCTCTTTCAACAGGTCCAAAAGGGCGGGCCAGAGGTAGGCGCAATCCTGACACCGCGCGACCAACAGCCTCTCGCAATTCTGATCCGTATCCAGCCTGATCTGCCCCCACCCCTAGCCGCCCTGATCGCAACCCTGATCTCGGGCGTGTTGATCACCTTTGGCACCAGCTTCCTGATTGGGCGCATGACCCAGCCTTTGACCACCTTGGCGGCCGCGTCCGAAAATATTGGGCAGAGCCAGCGCATCGAAACAGTCCCAGTTCGCGGGCCGCTGGAGCTTCGGATCGCCGCTGGTGCCTTCAACCGCATGGCCCAGCGGATCAGCCAATTGCTCGACCGCCAGCGCGCAACACTTTGGGCCTTGGGCCATGACTTACGCACACCCGTGACAGCCATGCGCATTCGCTTAGAATTGGTGGACGATGACGAGACGCGAGATCGCTTGCGCGAGTCAGTTCGCGAAATTGAACGAGTTGTCGAAGACGCGTTATTCCTCGCGCGCAGCGACTTGGCGACCGCGCCGACGCAGATCGCTTATCTCGATGAGTTGGTTGAAAAGGCCGTCGCAGGCTTGATTGATGCCGACCCGGAATCTGCAAGCCGACTAACGATTACCAAGAACCCGAAGGCGCGGATTTTGGCGCGGTCAAATGATATGGTCCGTGCCATTCGCAATCTGATCCACAACGCCCTGCGTCACACCGAAGGGCCCGTCCAAGTCATTGTCTCACTTGACCCCACCCCCGCAATCGAAGTCGGTGATTGGGGACCGGGTCTTCCAACAGAAGTGCTAGCAGCCCCGGGCGAGCCCTTCGTGCGTGGCGATCAAGCCCGCAGCGCCGACGGCAGTACTGGGCTAGGGCTGGCCATCGTGCGCTCGATCGCCGAAGGGCACAAAGCCAAGCTAAGTGCTAAGAACCGCAGCGGCGAAAGTGGCACCTTGATGCGCATTGACTTTGATCGGATTTGAGCCAGTCAGCAGCCGTGACATACTTTGCCACATCTATACAAAGCCTTGCCGCACATCGCTTTATGCCTTGAGCTAAAGACCAGACCATCCCTCCCCTAGAAAAAGAGATGGTCTTATGAAACTCACCGCCTGCCTTGCCTCAACCGCCCTCTACTTGTCGCTGGGCCTCCCACAAATTAGCGCCGCCCAGTCCGTTCCAGACGCCCCAAAAGCGGACCCCGCGATGGAGGTCGTGGTCGTGCGCGGATCGCGCCTGCCAGAGAGCGTACCCGGCGATGTCAAGCCAGAGCTGGTGATTGGCACATTCGAAATCCGCACAACCGGCGCAACGAGCCTGCCCGAGCTCTTGCTGACGCTCTTGCCCCAAACGCAAAGCGGCGCTCGACGCGGCGACAATAAGCCGATCCTCTTGGTCAATGGCCGCCGGGTCGCTGACTTTAGTGAGATTCGGGCTATCCCAGTTCGCGCGATCCGCCGGGTCGAAGTCTATCCGGAAGACGTGGCGCTGCGATACGGCTTCCCAGCCGATCAGAAGGTCGTCAATCTGATTTTAGTCGGCCGCTTTTCAATCAACGGCATCACCGGTGGCATTGGCCAGTCCGCCGATGCTGAACGCGAGACCTATGATCTGGTCCTCGACAGCACGAGGATTGATACGAACGGCCGGTCCGTATTCAGCTTTGATGCCCAGAAAGCCTCCGGCGTCAGTGAAGAGGATCTTGGCCTTTCTCTGTCGCCTGGCGGAATACCAAGCATACGGAGTATCCTGCCTGAGACCGAGACTTATCGCTTCTCCGGTGCCGTAGGTAAGTCCGTCGCCCGCTTGGGGGAGCAAGGCTATGTGACCATGGGTGTGGATGCTCAATCAGAGACAAGCCAGTCCATCCTGTCCCGGTCGCTGACGGGGTCGCGGTTAGCGCGCGACAGTGAGACGACCAAAGCCAAATCCTCGGTGACAACGGAAGGTGTTGTGAAAGACCGCCGCTGGACCGCAATTGTCTCTGCCCTCTCTGAGGACCAGACCACGCGGACGGACCGGGCCGACGGGCGAGCACGCGACCGCACCAATCAACAGCTAACAGGCGCATCCTTTGACGGCACGCTGGCAGGCCCTGTGCCCGGTCTTTTGGCGGGAACGGGAGCCTTTAGTGTGCGCACACAAGCATCCGCCGAAAGGCTGGAGTCTGACTATACGCGCGGATTACTTGCGGGCTCAAACGACCTCGACCGCACCAAAGTCGATATAAACGGTAGTTTTACCATCCCTTTGGCAAGCCGAAAGGCAGCTGGAAGCCGCTTTGGTGATCTATCTCTCACGCTCAATGGCGAACTGGGCAGCAGCAGCGACTTTGGTGGCTCTGGCGGCTGGGGAACGGGTCTCAATTGGTCACCCACCAATGAGCTACAGATCACAACCCGTTACAGTACCAGCGAGAAGCTTGCAACCCTTGAGCAATTGGGCGGACCTCAAACCAATATCCCATCCGCATCAGTCTATGACGCACGAACAGGCCTAAGCCTGAGACTCGACGAAACGCGCGGCGGCAATGGAACCCTTCTCCCCGAACAACAACGCGACTTCATCTTGGGGGCCAGCTTTGCACCGCTTCAAATTGATGGCCTCAATCTGTCTTTGACCTATGCCCGCAACAAGACTGAGGATTACATCGGCAGTATCGGGGTCAATACCCGCGCCGCAGAGACGGCCTTTTCAAGCCGCTATCAGCGCAATAGTGCCGGGACGTTGATTGGGCAGGACACGCGCGCCCTGAATTTGGGGGATCGCGAGACCGAGACTTTGAGCTTTGGTCTGTCTTATAGCCGCAACTTTGGCCAAGCCCCGCAATTCCTGCGCGACATCGTCACGAAGGTTCAAAAAGCGCAGGACGAGAACCCAGATGCTACTACTTTGCCCGGCGGCCTGCCCCCCGGCATTACGCCACCGCCCGGATTCAAGCCCCCACCAGGCGGCACGCCACCTGACTTCAACCAACTCATGCAAGCAGCCAAGATCCCTGGGGGTCGCTGGAACATTGGCTTGAATTACGCCTACACACTGGATGATACGCTTATCCTGAAAAATAGCGGCGTGAAGCTGGATTTGCTGGATGGCGGTGCGCTGGACACGGAGATGGGGCGCAGACATCATCTGACCCTCGACGGCGGCCTCAATTATCGGGGTATTGGCGGACGTCTCGCTGCGGTCTGGAAGGGCGAGGGAGAGATCGCGACGGGATATGGTGCGGAGCGTCTGTTCGTCGATGATCAGGCCACGTTGGACCTATCGCTCTTTGCATCCACGGATTTGATGCCACAACTCAATATGGCGGTGCCCTTCTTAAACGGTGCACAAATCAGGTTTGAAATCAATAATCTGACCGATACTGAGCGCAAGGTCACGAATTCGGCAGGTCTCGTTCCAACAGCCTATCAAAGTGGACTCTTAGAACCCGAAGGCCGCAGCTATAAGCTCAGCCTGAAGAAGCAATTCTAAGCCGCAGCCCAGCCTCTGTGCCCATGGAAGGGCACAGAGGTAGGGCATTTTGGATTAGCGGATATAAGGCAAGTCTGCCGGCATCAAAACGGTGTCAATGGCGTGGATGACGCCATTGCTCGCCGGAATGTCGGCTTGCACCACGGTCGCATTGTTGACGCGAACGCCATTGCGACCGTCAATGGCCACAGAATGTCCTTCCAAAGTTGGGCTGGTCATGGTGATGCCCATGAGGCCAGACGAAGGCACACGTCCACTAACGATATGGTAAGAGACGATACGGCGCAGAGCGGCACGATTTTCAACCTTGAGCAATTTCTCCAACGTGCCAGCTGGCAGATTGGCAAAGGCCTGATCCGTCGGTGCAAACACGGTGATCGGGCCCGACATGGTCAGGCGGTCATAAAGGCCAGCAGCATTGGCTGCCGCTAGCAAGGTGTTGAACTGGCCATAGCCAGCGGCCACGGTCGCGACATCGCCAGGGCCGGTTGCCGGCACGGTCATCACAATGGGGTCTGCTGTCACGACCGTGACCGCTTGCGGCTTCGGCGCTTCAATGGTGGTGGTGGAGCATGCGCCCAAGGTCAGAACCAAGAGCGGTAAAATGGCATAGGTTTTTTGAAAATTGAAAATTGACATGGGAATATCCTTTATCGACGGGCAGTCAAAGCTGTCTGAAAGGCAACGCCCGAGCCGCCTGCAGGTTCCCGGCGACGCACTTTAGTGAAGCTGTTCAAGGAGTTTTGGGATGTCGATTAGGCCAAAGGCCACGGAAGAATCTGAGACCCCATAGGGAAGTAGGATTTTGCTGCCATTGCGCAGAGCCCCGCAGGCATAGACTACATTCGGCACATAGCCGTTGCGGCCCCGATCGCTGGGCACCAGAATGGGTTCAGGCGTACGGCCTAGGACCACACGCGGATTTGTCTTGTCGAGCAAAAGGGCACCCATCGCATATTTGCGCATCGCCCCAACCCCATGTGTTAGCACCAAGAAGCCTTCATCCAATTCAATGGGAGATCCGCAATTACCCGTCTGGACGAGGTCCCAAAGATATTTTGGGCTGGCAATCACCTCGCCCTTGTCCCAATGCAGCAATTGGTCAGATTGCATGTAGAAATGGCTCTCACCATCATAGCGGCCGAGCATGGCATAAGCCCCATTTATACGGCGCGGGAATAGGGCCATACCTTTTCCGGTGACGGCCGTACCGGTCATGGGTTGTAGCTTAAAGTCAGTAAAGTCGGCGGTTGTCATGAGTTCTGACCGCACCTCCAATCCTGAATAGGCGGTATAGGTGCCATGGAAAGCTGACGGTTGCCCCTCCTCCTCAAACCGCACCATTCGAAGGTCTTCGAGTCCATTACGCTGGGCATTGGTGACCGGGAAGATCACGGCGGCTGAAATGGGAACGGTTGGCGGCCGCTGCACATTAACGAAACCGTCTGCGTCAGGTCCGATGGAGTTGGCCGCCAGCGTAGGGCTGGTTTGTGGCCAGATCTGCAAGGTATCATCCCGGGTCAAAATCCCTTCCCGAAACGAAATAGAGGAGATATGCCCCTCCCCCACGTTGCGAAGCGAAAGGATGAAACGCAAATCTCCAGGGCGCATGCCAGTCTGATCGGGGTGCGCGACTATTGACGGGTTGGTCACTGCAGCGGCACAATAAGCGTATTCAAGGCAGAAATAGGCACCGATCAGCTCCAGATGGGCCGACGACAGCGTATCGCAATCGCCAGCAATCGCCTCACAAATCCGAAGGCTGCGATCGAGAAACAAGCTGCGGGTTTCCCAGTGTCGCCCTTTAAAGTCTGCGTTCACATGCGCCAGAGCACGCAGACAGGTTTCTTGATCGAGCGTGGCCACCGTGTGAAAGATACGTCGTGCCCGCGCCAGTTGCGTCGGGTGCAAATCGCGTGGCTCCGGCGCGATGTGAAACGGCCGGATCACAACCAAGGACGGATCGGGAAGAAGGGTGCCTTCCAATAATTGGATCACATGGATAGACCGATTGGGCGCGCTGGCGGGCTAATCCCAACACTTGTCACACGCGCCATCGCGCAATTTGCCATTTGGAGCGCCAGTATCGATTCAGCACCTTGATTTCGATTGACACCTGTCTCGGTTAAGCCATCAAAACAGCCGCCCCGCTGATCACTCAACGGTAGGCCATTATCATTCTCGCCAAAGAACCACGCATGGGCGGTTTGCGCCATGATCAGCCACTTGCTCTGTTTGGTGGCGGCATAAGCAGCTAAGGCCGCATCAATCGTCGCACAGGCCTCAATCGGTTGTTGGTCGAGCAGTCGCGGCGGCGCGAATGCGGTCGCGGGGGTCGAACTTCCCACCGCTCGGAAAAAGCCATTGGGAGATTTTTGAATGGTGTCGAGCCAAGCCAAAGTCTTGAGGCCAATAGCCAGCATGTCAGGTCGGCTGAGACTAACGCCAGCTGCGATCAGGGCCTGTGGGATGCGGGCGTTGTCATAGGATAGGCTGGGCTCCAGCCACTGCCAAGTTGGCGCGCTGTGGGTTTCAAACCGCGCCATCAGGCCTTCGGCATGCTGCACCAACATGTCATAGACTGCCAGATTATGCGGCTCTCCATGTAACAGACTGACCGCCCCGAGGATCGTGAAGCACTGGGCTCGCAACGATCCTAAAGTTGCTGCCGATGGCCCTACTTCTTTTGCAAGAGCGATAGCCCACAAGCGAACTTGCTCATGCTCAGCATAGCAAGCTGTCTCACCCAGCGCCCAGAAGGTTCGACCATTGCTGTCGGGCGAACCCTCTGCTTCTAACCACGTACGATTATAGCCCATGAAATTTCGGAAGCGCTGTGTGTCCGGATTCCAAGCATGTTGGACAAAGGCTGCATAGGTGCGTTCTAAATGATCGAGCGTATGGTTCTTATGACCTAATTCCCTAAAGCGCTGGATGAGGATAAGCGCGCGAACCGCATCATCAATACAATAGCCATGAGCGCGATTGTCGATGCCATAGGAAGCATGCTGCATAATCCCGCAGGCGTCGGTCACACGCTGGACCGCCAGGAGCGACGGCAGGCTTTGATCTGTCAGGCGGGGGGCCGGCAAATGCGGTTCTTGACGCCGGGTGATCGCGGTTTGAAACGCGGCGGCATAGGCTTCGGCAGAGCGCTCCCAAATCGTCGTGCGGCCCTTGGCGTAAGCCGACTGCCCGGCTGCTAGAAGCTGTGCGGGGTCTTCGAGCAAGCGGGAAATGACAGCAGCAAAGCCAGCGGAATCACCAAAATCGACCAAAGCACCGCACGTCTCATCCACCCATTCGGTTGCGTGCCAAAATGGCGTGGATATGACAGGCTTGCCCAAGGCAATCGCGTAAGCCAGCGTGCCGGATGTGACTTGGGCTTGGTTCAAATAGGGTGTCACATAGATGTCTGCCGCGCTGAGATAGGTCAGCAAAAGCGCATCATCGACAAAGGCATCCACAAAACGGATGTGGTCCGCAACGCCCAAATCTTCCGCTAGTCTTATCAAACCATCGCGGTAGGCCTCTCCGTCCACCCGCTTGAGGTTGGGGTGGGTTGCACCGAGGACGACATACAGGGCGTCTGGATGGGCGGCGACAATTTGAGGCATGGCGGCAATGAGGGTTTCAAGGCCCTTGCCCGGCGACAACAAGCCAAAGGTCAATAACACTTTATAGGGGCTAAGGCCCAAACTTGCTTTGAAGGAATCCGGGCGCGCAAACGGCCGATTTGGCGTGCCATGCGGACAAATAGTGACCTTCGCTGGGTCGGCACCATAGACGTCATTCAGCAAATCCGCGCCCTTCTTGGCCATCACAATGACTTGGTCGGCACGCCGCAAAAGGGCGGCGACCACATGGCGCTGTCCTTGGGTTGGTGTCTCGATCACCGTATGCATGGTGATCACTACGGGGGCGGTCAGACGGTCGATCAGGTCGAGAATATAAGCGCCATCAATGCCGCCAAAAATCCCAAATTCATGCTGGATCGACACCACGTCGATACCGAGATGATTGAGGCGATCAGCCGCTTTGCGATAGTCGGTTTGCACATGCTGACGGATACGATACAGCGCGGGCTCCTCTGTCAGCGCTTCGTCGTCATCTAAGATGCGAACAAGGTCGCAGGCCCAGCCGTCCAACAGGTTTAAAGAGCGCCGGACGTCTGCGGTAAAGGTTGCGATTCCGCACCGTCGCGGCGGAAAAGTGCCAACAATCGCGACGCGTCGGTCGGTCGGCTCAGCCGTTTGCGGCAGAAAGCGCAATAGCCCCTCGAGGCTTGGCAGAATGGTCGTACGTGGAGCATCAGGGGGAGCTGGCTGCATGGACTTGATCCTTATCACGCCAGCAAAGGCCGGCATCAGTCCATCAACGCCAACACGAAAAAAGGGTTCCTTTCAGAAAGGCGAACACAGATATTTTTGGAACCTCGTGCGGGTGGGGGCGTAACCCTAACCGAGAGCAACGCCCACTCAATCTGGATCAGATGGATCAAAGGGACACTCAGGAGACACGCATGCCCGAACTGCCAAGCGACGATGCAACCCACCCAGATCAAGCGCCTCAAGACCTAGCGCCAGACTCCATTCTAAAACTCTATGACCAAGACTTTGACCGCTGGGAGTTTACTGAGGCGCACCCGCGCATCACGCCCTTTTGCGAAACTCTGAGCCAACTTGGAGGCTCCGATGTCGCTTGAAGGTCACACCCTTTCCCCCGATGAATCCTTCGGTGTCTTCAACCGATCGTCCGGAACCTTTGTCCTGCCCACGCTGCCCTTCGAGGTTACGGCTTTGGTACCAATCACTGGGGCCGAAACTTTGGGTGTCCACTTGGGCAAGCACCACCAAGCTTATGTGGATGGAGCGAACCGATTGATGGAGCCCATGGCCAAAAAGTTCGAAACGGCCGTCGAAGTGATCAGCTTTGCCCGCAGCATTGAAGCCCACGGTCTCTTGGAACAAGCCGGTCAAGCCCTCAATCACGGCTTCTTCTGGACCTGCCACCAAGCCGCCGGCCTTACCCGTCCGGACGGCAGTCTCGAGATCGCCATCAATGGCAAGTTCGGTGATTTCGCGGGCTTCACCGACGCCGCCATTGCCTTAGGCAAAAGCAGGGTTGGATCTGGCTGGATCTGGCTGGTCGCCGACCATGAAGGTGCGGTCCGCTTGGAGCTGACACGCGATGCCGAGACACTTCTGGATGACCCCAGTTTGGTCGTCTTACTGGTCTGCGACATCTGGGAGCATGCCTATTACCTTGATCGTGCCTCTGACAGAGCCGGTTGGATCGATGGTTTCTTTGGGCAGTTGGCAGACTGGTCGATGGCCAAGACACGCTATGAAGATGGGCTGAGCCGGGAACCAGATGCCGCTTAGAGCGTTTCATCCATACCTCCCAACCAAAGGCGAAGATCATGAACAACGACACCATCAAAGGCCAATTCGATCAATTCATCGGCGCAGCCAAGTCCGAATGGGGCAAGCTGACCGACGATGATTTCATGCGCGTTAGCGGCGATCTGCAAAAGCTGAAAGGTGCCGTGCAAGAGCGCTATGGCATCACCAAAGAAGAGGCTGAAAAGCAGGTCAGTAAATGGGAATCCGGTCGCCCACGCGACATGACAGATCGTTCCAAGCACTAATTCTTCACGCCCACCGGCATCCGACATGGTCCTCTAGCTGGATGCCGCACCGGGCTTGAGCCAAGCATCAAACACCACAGTCCCCACTGTGATCCCCCTGTTTGTTACTTGGTCTTGGCCGTCGCATTCCACCCCGAGTGCGGCGGCCAATTTTTGGGGCGCGTCAACAGCAGAAAAAGCCAAACCGGCCCAACTCCCTCACCTTGGTGGGGGAGTTGTCTGTTTGGCGGGATATCGTTTTAGTGAGTTTGAAGGGATGCCCCTCCCCGAAAGGGAAGGGGCAATAGGACTTACAGACCGCGCGGCGTCTGATTGCGCGACCAGCATGTGCGGTTTGTACCGGGGATGACGTAATAATAGGAACCATTGCGATCCCGGTAGGTAGGTCCACGCTGAGCTGTGGCGCATTCATCGCGTCGTTGATCCAAGCTATAGCCACGCACAGCACCCGCCGTACCGCCAATGACGGCACCAACGACAGCGCCATTCCCGGCATCGCCACTGCCCGTATTATTGCCAATGACCGCCCCGGCGAGCGCACCAATCGCGGCACCGGCCCCTGCGTTACGTTCCATATTGCCGGTCGTGGTGCACGCACCCAAGATACTTGCCAAGGCGACTAGGCCAAATGTGAGAGTCTTCATGTTGAATTCCAATTCGAAGTGAGAGGGGAGGATCGTGCTAGCTCGGCAGCCTGCCCCGAAGGGCAGCTGCAATGGCACTGATGAGAAACAGAACCGCAAAGACGAAGAAGAGGATCTTGGCAATATCGACTGAAGCACTGGCAATGCCGCCAAAACCCAGCACCCCTGCAATCAAGGCCAAAATCAAGAAACTTATCGACCAACGTAGCATGTCGGTTTTCCTTTCCGTGAAGGTGGGTCCACATGGCCCACGCCATGCAGATCAAACGCTGGCTTCGAACATACGTTCCCTTTTTCGCTTAGGTCGGATCGGCTCAGAGGCTGGTCAGTAAGAAGCTGACCCCGACGCAAGACCCGCCGCCATTGTAAGGCGAGAGCGTCAGCTTGCTGCCCAATTGGCGTCCAAACGCCGTCAATAGACTGTGGCCAGTACCAAGCTTGGAAGTCGTTTCTGCCCAACCAACCCCGGTATCGCAAACCTGCAGGCAAACCAGCTTTTGCGCATCGACTCGCAAGGAAACATGGACCTGCCCAGTCGCGTCGCCGGGAAAAGCGTGAATGATCGCATTGGTCAACGCCTCCACCACAAACATGGAGATGGGCACGGCCAAGTCAGTTGCAATCGGCAATGGATCGCAATCACACTCGATTTTGATCCGTTGCATTTGAACCGGATAGCTACGGCGGATTTGTGCACATAGATCTGTGAGCAAAAGCTGCACATCAATGGTCGAAGCATGTGCTGGATCGTCACTTTCGACGATCAAACGCTGAACCAATGCCAGGGCAGTTACCCGGGCTTGGACCTGTTCCAAGGGCGCGCGCTGTTCTGGGGTCTCAAGCTGACGGGCCTGCAAACTCAACAAACTCAACACGACTTGGATATTGTTTTTGACCCGGTGATGCAGCTCGCGAACCAAAGCGTCCTTTTGCTTGGCAATTTGAATGAGATGACGGTCCCGTAGGTCGACGCGGGCAGCCATGGCGACCATTTCTTCATGCAGCTCAAGCAATTCCTGCGGCTCGAACGCGTCGCCTACATGATCTTCCGGTACAAGACCCGCGCCATAATGCTTAGCAATGCGCCTAAGCCGCTCAATCGGGCGGATGGCCCAATATTCCATCGCAAACCACGTCGCGGCCCCAGCAAACAAGAGCGCGATCAATGGCAAGGCGATATCGGTCGCCATATGAAAGAAGGTCGATGAATACAAAACCTCATCTGGCATCGCATAGCGAATGGCCAAATGCTTTGGTACGAGGACCTGTGTAGCAGCCGACCAAGTGCGGCCTTGGCTGTCGCGGCCAACTTCAATGGGGTCGTTCGCACGTGGGTCACTCGCCAGCACCTTGGCATCGATCAAGGTCAACTGCGCACGTCGGTCGAGCATGCGGCGATTGAGGTCCTGCTCCAATCGATTTAGATCCACACCGAAAGCTATGTGGCCCTCTGGATTTCCCTGTTGGTCCACCAGGCCAAGCGCAAGGACCAAACTGGGCTGACCAGTCGCACGGTCGATTAAGGGACCAGCGGCCGATAGAGCTGGACCAGACGATAGCTCCTTCCACCAAGTTCGATCACTGACATCTGCCGTGACAAGGATCGGATGGGCTGAGCATAGGATTTTTCCTTTAGGATCAATCCGAGCGAGATTTGAAACAAACGGCATACCGACCAAGGCAATCGCTAAAGTTTCTCGGCACTTAGGTGTTCCTTGCCGGACATCAAGACGGTCAGCCAAGCGCACCAAAGCCTGCTGACCCGTTTCAATGACATGCCGGGCTTGTTCTTCCGAAATCGACACTTGATCCGTCAGACTGGATTGGACGACTTCGCGGTCATGGGCTAGCCGCGCAAAAGCCTGCCCAAAGCTGATCAGAAACACAGGAACCAATGCCCCGCCTACGGCCGCCAGCAAGAGGCTGCGCAAAGACTGGTTTTGAAACCACCTGCGCCAGAAAGCGGAAATACGTGGTGCCGACATCAATGACTGTTGGGATCAAGACGGCGGAGTTCACCTAAAATCGCCTGACTGGCTTCCGCACTTGTTGGTCTGGCTTGGCTGAGGTCACGCTGTCGACTATCGACAAAGTCCCGCAAAAAAGCGCGCCCCCGGGCCACTCGGCTTTTTACGGTGCCAACTGCGCAGCCGATGATTTGCGCCGCTTCTTCATAGGCAAATCCACCAGCACCGACGAGGATTAAGGCTTCGCGTTGTTGAGCCGGCAAAGCCTGCAAACCTGCGGCTAACTCGGCTAATGCCAGATGGCCTTGCTGCGCGGGCTCGCACACCAACAGCTTATCTGCGGCATCAGGGTCCCAGGGGGCAACGCGCCTTTGCTTGCGACACCAAGAATAATAATGGTTGCGCAGGATGGTGAAGATCCAAGCCTTGAAGTTCGTGTTAGGCAAATAGCTGGCGCGCGCCGCCCAAGCCTTCGCGAGGGCTTCTTGTGCCAAATCATCAGCCAGATCGGCCCGCCCACACAGGCCACGCGCGAAAGCCCGTAACGGGGGGATTACCAAGACGAGCTTCGAAGCAAATTCAGCAGCGAGGGCGCGGGCTTGCTCCACATCGACCTCAGGGACCTTCACCGGCACGGCGGCAATACCCCGACGGGCAAAATGCAAACGGTCGCCGGTCATGAGCCTGGCTCTTTTTCAGTCTCAACATTTGGCGCTGCGGCCGGATCGACGGGTGTCGCGGCAAGGGCTGCATCAATCTGGGCAAGGAGATCCGTGAACTCGTCTGGCACAGGCTCAGCCAAGACTTCGCGATATAAGGTACGCAGGCCCGCGACGATTGGGTCGTCGATGAGGTCTGGGCCAAGCTCTGGTCCAAGTTCTACACATGGATTCGTATTAGGGTCGTTCAGCGGATCAATTAGGGGCGGTGGCGACTGAGTCACGCAGCGGGTCCGATCTGTGATAAAGCGCATCCCGATCCCGCTGGATCGAGGTGGCGCGAACAAGTCTTCAGCAGGGTCGGGGTAGGTTTCAGGCCGCCCCAGATAGGGTTCCAACGCGGCCGGTTTCAAATCGTTCCATAGTACGGGAACTTATTTCCAAGATGTGCGTTGTCGCGGAGCAAGCCTTGAGGAGAATTCCATGTCAGCAGTTGCCAATTTCGGACCGCACCTTCCAATCCTGCGCCGTTATGCGCGCGCCATGACCGGTTCGCAAGTGAGCGGGGACGCCTGCGTTCGCGCGGCGCTAGAGGCCATTTTGGCCGCACCAACCCAGATCTCCACCGCCCATCCGCCGAAGGTGGAATTGTTCAGACTGTTCCACGCGGTTTGGACCTCTGTCGCGCCCGCACTTGACCCGAAGTTGCGACCAGAGCGCAGCGCCCTTCTCCTGACAGCGGTAGAGGGCTTTAGCCATGATGAAGCGGGTCTTGTGCTCGGGAAATCCGCCGTTGACATTGCCGAAGAAATCCAGACGGCACGCGCCGCCATACAGTCAGAATCGATCGGCCAAGTCCTTATTATTGAAGATGAGTCGATCATCGCCATGCATTTGCAGACTTTGGTGGAAGACCTTGGTCACCGCGTCATCGGTGTGGCAACTACCCGCCGTGAAGCCGTCCAATTGGTCGAACAAGCCCAACCAGATCTGGTCCTAGCCGATATTCGCTTGGCAGATGGCACGTCGGGGATTGATGCGGTGGCCGACATTCTAACGATGTGCGATGTGCCAGCGATTTTCATCACCGCCTTCCCTGAGCGCCTCCTCAGCGGTGAGACTCTTGAGCCGACCTATTTAATCACCAAGCCCTTCCTACCAGAGACGGTAATGGCGACAATCAGCCAGGCCATGTTCTTCCATCGCGAGAACCAGCGGGAGATGACAGCGAACCGTTCCTAGGTAATGTTCGTCCGCAAAGCGCTCAAATAGAAAGGCCCGGCCAATTGATTGGCCGGGCCCCAGACTGCTGACAAACCCCTGGCGGATGCTGGGGGTTTGTGATTCATAGGGTTATGTTGAGACATCCTGAACCTGAACAGACCGCCCTTGAGATGGTTAGACTTGAGGAGTTGGTTCCCAAGGATCA